>JAFUHX010000031.1 GCA_017474045.1 Clostridia bacterium
AGCTGATTTCCGGATGAGAAATTGCAAGCTTATCAACAATATCAGCGACAGCATTTGCTTCAGAAACATCTCTTTTCAAAAATTTCATTCGAGCCGGAGTGTTAAAAAATATATCTCGAACAACAATTGTTGTTCCGTCAGGACAGCCGGCTTGTTCATAATAAAGCTCTTCACCGCCTGCAACAGAATATGAAGTACCAAAGCTTTCATCAGGCGATTTTGTTAATATTTCAACTTTCGAAACTGCGGCAACTGATGCCAGAGCTTCCCCTCTGAAGCCTAATGTGAATATTTCATTTAAATCATCAGCGGTTGTAAGCTTGCTCGTTGCGTGACTTAAAAAAGCTTTTGGAACATCTTCATGAAAAATTCCATGTCCGTTATCTGTTATTCTGATATAGGTAATGCCGCCATTTTTAATTTCAACTGTTATTGTTGTTGCTCCGGCATCAATTGAGTTTTCAACAAGTTCTTTTACAACACTTGCCGGTCTTTCAACTACTTCACCGGCAGCAATGAGCTCAGCGATGTTTTTTGGCAAAACATTAATTCTGGACATGGCGACACTTCCTTTCTTTTAAATTAAACACCGTTTCTTGCTTTTTCAGCTAATTTGCTTAAGAGTGTTAAAGCTTCCAAAGGTGTCAATGTATCGGTATCAATATTTTTTAAATTATCAATAATTTCATCGTCAATATTTGATTTCATTGAAATCTGAAGCGGTTTCTCTTCAGCGGATATGTTTTCAAAATCAGCAAACGAAGCCGGTGAAAAATTAATAGCACCGTCAACAAGCTCTTGAAGGATGTCTCTTGCTCTGGAAACAACGCTTGAAGGAATACCGGCAAGCTTTGCAACTTCAATTCCGTAACTTCCGTCAGCTTTACCTCTGACAATTCTTCTCAGGAAAGTTATTGTGTCACCACGCTTCTTGACGGAAATATTATAGTTTTTGACACCGTCAACAACACCTTCAAGTTCCGTTAGTTCATGATAATGGGTGGAAAACAGCGTTTTTGCACCGATTTTTTTCTTGTTGGCAATATATTCAAGAACAGCTCTTGCAATGCTCATTCCGTCAAAGGTGGAGGTTCCCCTACCCACTTCATCCAGAATCACAAGGCTTCTTTTGCCGGCGGATTTAAGAATTGAAGAAACTTCGCTCATTTCAACCATAAAGGTTGACTGACCGGAAGCAAGGTCATCTGAAGCGCCGACTCTTGTGAATATGCTGTCGATAATTGATAAATTAGCTACCTTTGCCGGAACGAAAGAGCCAATTTGAGCCATCAAACAAATCAGAGCAACCTGTCGCATATATGTTGATTTACCTGCCATATTAGGTCCGGTGATGATTGAGCAACGGTTATCTTCACAATCCATATAGGTATCATTGGGAACAAAGGGTGTTGAACCGAGTACCTTTTCAACAACAGGATGGCGACCTTCAATAATTTCAATTACTGTGTTATCACACATATTAGGACAAACATAATTGTTCTCAACGGCAACAACTGCAAGTGAGCATAAAACATCCGTTGCTGCTATTGCTGAAGCAGTTAATGAAATTCTGTTATACTCATTTGCAATTTTTTTCCTGACCTGAGTAAATATTTCATATTCAAGCTTAACGCTGCGCTCCTGAGCACCCAAAACCTTGCTTTCAAGCTCTTTTAATTCCTGAGTTATGAATCTTTCACAGTTGGTAAGTGTTTGCTTTCTTATGTAGGTTTCAGGAACAAGTGATTTATATGAATTTGTTACTTCAATATAATAACCAAAAACGCGGTTATAACCAATTCTAAGCTTAGGAATTCCGGTTTTTTCTTTTTCTCTGTTTTCAATATCAGCGATATATTTTTTTCCGTTCTTTTCAATGTCTCTGAGTTCATCAAGCTCAGCGTTAAAGCCCTCTCTGATAATTCCGCCCTCTCTTAAACTGAATGGCGCCTCAGGGTCGATAGAAGCATCTATTAAATTATAGATATCATCAAGAAGGTCAATTTCATCATTCAGCTTCTTGAGATATGAGCTGTTCATTTTAGAAAGAAGACCTTTAATTACCGGAAGATTTTCAATTGTTTGTTTAAGTGAATTTAATTCCTTAGCGTTTGCACTTTCATAAACTATTCTGGTAATCAGACGTTCAATATCATAGATATAAGAAAGTGATTGACTAAGCTCAGAGCGAATAATGCTGTTATTGAAAAAGTCTTCAACAGCATTCTGTCTTTTTGAAATCTGGGCATAGCTTGTAAGTGGCTTTTCAAGCCACGAACGAAGAAGTCTTTTGCCCATTGAAGTCTTGGTTTTGTCAAGAACCCAGAGAAGAGTCCCTTTTTTATCTCTGTTTCTCATGGTTTCAACTATTTCAAGATTTCGTTTTGTTGAAAAATCAATTTTCATAAATTGATTTTCAGAATAAAAATTTATGTCAACAATGCTCTCAACATTGTTTTTTTGCACTTCTTTTAAATATCTGATTGCACTGCCTACAGTTATAATTGCAGCAGTATTGTCTAAAACTGATGTTTCTCTTAATTTTTCTTCACCAAAGTGAGAAATGCATTCCTTCAGACAATTATCATAAGAGAAAAAGTCATCATCAGGAATTTCACAAGCAGCTTCTATACGCTTGTTTATAAAATTTGAAATTGAGGAATTCTCAGCGCAGCTTCTGTTGAGAATTATTTCACTTGGTGAAAAAACACCTAATTCATTGATGATTTTGTTTTCAAGTTTTTTGCCTTCAAATGTTGTTAAATTTAATGTTCCGGTAGAAACATCTGCAAAGCAGATTCCGGCTGTTAAGTTTTCGTAATAAAGAGATGTGAGATAATTGTTTTTGCCCTCATCGAGCATAGTGTTTTCAATAATGCTTCCTTTAGTAATAACCCTGATAACATCGCGGCTAACAAGCCCCTTCGCTGTTTCAGGATCTTCAGTTTGCTCACAGATTGCAACTTTATATCCTCTTTCAACGAGCTTTGCTATGTATCCGTCAGCGCTATGAAACGGTACGCCGCACATAGGCGCTTTTTCTCCATCACCGCAATTTCTTGCTGTGAGAGTGAGATCAAGTTCTTTAACTGCTTTTTTTGCATCGTCAAAAAACATTTCATAAAAATCTCCGAGGCGGTAAAATAAAATAGCATCGGGATATTTTTCTTTGATTTCAAAATATTGTTTCATCATTGGTGTTAATTCTGCCATTTTATTACCTCCTCGAAGTCAATTTAAATTTTTTAGTGGCAAGAACCGCCGCAGTCACTGCAACATGAACCATCGCAGTTGTGATCGCATTCAGGTTCAGGTTCGCAAGTTTCAGGGTCTGCGCCGTTAACGCAAAGGCCGAGAATTTGCATAATGTAGTTCATTAAACCATCAATTTCAACTCTGGCGTTTTCATAAGCAATCATTTTATCGTTAGACATGAATTTGCCATAGAGGTCATTGAACTGCTGTTCATATTCGCTCATTTTTGCGTGATCAGGAGCTTCTGATGAAGCTTCACGCTGATAGTTCATCTGAAGAAGCTGAATCTGTCCCATAAGGTCAAGAAGTTCTTCATTTTTTTCATTTTCTTCACGGATAGCAGCAAATTTAAGATATCTTTCATCTTTCTGAATAGCTGCACCCAATTCTCTTGTGAGTTTGATTACATCCATTTTAAATACTCCTTAGAAATAATATTTTATGATATACACAAATAGTGTTTTATCCAACAATTTCGCCTTTTAAAATCCATGTTTTAGGCTCGGTAACTTTTACGTTACAAAAACTTCCGATAAGTGATTTATCGCCGAAAAATTCAATAATTATATTGCCTTCGGTTCTTCCCGTTAAAACGCCGTTTTCTTTTTCTTCTTCAACAAGAACTCTATAGATTTTGTTTTTCATTGAAGCGGTTCGTTCACCGGCAATTTTTTCTTGAAGCCCAATAAGCTCATTAAACCATTCGCCCTTTTCTTTTCGTGAAATCTTATCTTCCATTGAAGCGGCTTTTGTTCCGGGGCGCGATGAAAAAATAAAGGTGAAAAGAGAAGTGTATCTTACCTTTTCAATTAAACTGAGTGTGTCACAGAATTCTTCATAGGTTTCACCGGGAAAGCCAACTATAACATCACTGGTAATTGAAAGATCCGGCATGAGTTTATATGCATAATCAATTAAAGAAAGGTATTTTTCTCTGTCATAATGGCGATTCATTTCATTAAGAACTCTGTCGTTGCCTGACTGAAAAGGCAAATGAAGATGTTTGGCAACCTTTTTGCATTCAGCCATGGCGTTTAACAATTCAAAAGTACAATCTCTCGGATGAGAAGTCATAAAACGAATAATGAAATCTCCTTCAATATCGTTAATTGCTCTCAACAAAGCAGGGAAAGAATATTTATCGTCAAGGTCTTTGTTATATGAGTTAACATTCTGACCGAGAAGTGTAATTTCTTTATAACCCTTTTTGATAAGTTCCCTTGCTTCATTCAAAACAGCGTTAAAATCGCGGCTTCTTTCTCTTCCTCTAACATAAGGAACGACGCAATATGAACAAAAATTATTGCAACCATACATTATGGGAATCCATGCTTTAAACTTTCCATCTCTATGAATCGGAAGGCCTTCAACAATATTTCCGTCGCTGTCTGTTATCTCAAACACTCTCTGACTTGTGCAAAGACACTTATAAATAAATTCCGGCAACTTATATATAACATGAGTTCCAAAAACAAGGTCAACATATCTGAAGCTTTTTTTAATTCTTTCGGCAACATATTCCTGCTGCATCATACAGCCGCAAAGAGCAATAATCAGATCAGGATTTTTTTCTTTAATCTGTTTTAATGCTCCAACATTTCCATAAACACGATCCTGAGCGTGTTCCCTGATAGCACAGGTGTTATATAAAACCAAATCAGCTTCTTCTACTTTTTCAGTAAAGCAATAGCCCATTTCTTCAAGCATACCCTTTAATTTTTCGCCGTCAGCAACATTTCCCTGACAACCATAGGTGTGAACAAAGGCTTTAGGCTTTGAATCGGAGAAACGGGAAGAGAGAACAGTTTGAACAAGAGATGAATATTCTTTTTGTTTGTTCAGTTCCTCAATAGGAATAGTGAAATCTTTGCTAGTCAAAATATTGCTCCTTTGTTTTTGTTATTCAATATTACCTGCTAAACATTGCTGTAAAAAATTTGAGATTTTTTTCAGTTTATGATTAACCGCTGAGCGTGATATCGGAGGATCACACATTTCTCCAAGTTCTCTCAGACTTGCTTCAGGGTTCTCTATTCTAAGCTCAGCAAAAGACTGAAGATCTTCATCTAATCGGCTGAACCAACCCTTCTCTTTCAGTTTTTCAATTTCGTCAATTTGTTTGCAAGCGGCGCCTGCTGTTCTTGAAATATTGGCGAAGCTAAAATTAGTCTGGCGGTTAACTGTGTTTCTTATGTCTTTATATATTTTAATATTCATTATTTCAAAAGCTGAAAGCTTTGCGCCGATTATGTTCAATAAATCTTCAATACTTTCGCTTTCTTTTATGTAAATTACATTGACTCCTCTTCTGAGCATGTGTTTGGCAGAAATTCCGTATTCCGTAAGAATCTTCATAAGATCCATGCTCAAAATTTTAAAAGGAACAACAAATTCAAGGTGATATCCTTTGTTCGGGTCAGTTATTGTTCCGCAGGAAAGAAACGCTCCTCTTAAAAAAGCACTGTTACAGCAATTCAGAATTTCCAATGAATCGTCTTCATGCTCGTTTAAAAGATTACCTCGGTTTATACGAGTAACAGATTCATTTCCGTTAACTGAAAATGAAGAAAGAATTTTGTTAATAGTCTCTTTGTTTTCAATATTTATACTGTATTTTCCTGCGCTCGACTGATTAATTTTAACTGAAACTCCAATATCTTTATTAATGAGAGAACAATACATCTGAGCGACACACTCATGCTCAGTCATAATTGAAATATTTCGAGAATTAAAGGCTCTGCCGAATAATAACATACCGTAGGTCATTGCATGCAAACAACAAGACGGAATATCTTTTATGGCAGTTAACTCTTGTTTTACATCGGATGAAAAAGACATATTTTACCTCATTTCAAAATATCTCTGTGGCTGACACTCGAGCTTAGTTTCATATCGCTAAAATGTTCATATAAGCTTTGAGCAAAAGCAACGGATCTGTGGTGACCGCCTGTGCAGCCGAAAGCAATAATAGCTTGAGTCCTGCCTTCTTCAATAAGCTGCGGAATAATAAAATCCAAAAAATCAAAAATTTTGTCTTTATATTTCTGTGCGTTTTCAAAGCTCATAACATAGTCGTAAACAGCCTTATCAAGACCTGTTAATGCTTTCATTTCCGGAATATAAAAAGGATTTGGTAAAAATCTGACATCAAAAATAAAATCGGCATCATTAGGTATTCCGTTTTTAAAGCCGAAAGACATACAATGAAGATGAATTTTTTTCTCAGGAATTTCGCTGAACATACTGAGAACTCTGACTCTGCATTGAATCGCAGAAAGGTTTGATGTATCTAAATATCTGTGAGAACGCTCTCTGAGAGGAGAAAGCATATCTCTTTCTTTTTTTACAAGTTCCTCAACTGCTTCATATCCGCTGTGAGTCAGAGGATGCCTTCTTCTTGTTTCTTTATATCTGTTTATTAAAACCTTGTCAGAAGCATCAATAAACATAATTTTATATGGAATTTCAAGCTCGCAAAGAGTGTCAAACGATGAGAAGATATCAGAAAAAAAGGTTCCTGCTCTGCCATCAATAACACAAGCTACCCTTTCGTGTTCACCTGTGTTTTTAATAAGGTTTACAAAAACCGGAATCAAGGTTGCCGGCAAATTATCTACACAGAAAAAACCAACATCTTCAAGTGCATTTACAACACATGATTTTCCTGCGCCGGACATTCCGGTTACAATAATAAGTTCCATAATCTTACCGACAAAATTCCTTTCTTAAATAATTTTAACTTCCGTTTCAAGTGTTACCCCAAACTTTTCTTTAACGGTTTTACGGCAATGTTCAATCAGATTTAAAACATCTTCACAAGAAGCGTTGTTTTTATTGATAACAAAACCAGCGTGTTTTTCGCTGACCTGAGCACCGCCTATCTGCTTTCCTTTAAGTCCGCTTTGCTCAATCAAGGCTCCTGCAAAATATCCCTCGGGGCGCTTAAAAGTGCTTCCTGCGCTTGGATAATCAAGAGGCTGTTTGTCTTTTCTTCTTTGAATAAGGTCGTTCATTGAAGCCTTAATTGTTTCCTCTTCGCCTTTAGTGAGCTTTATTATTGCAGATGTAATAACATATTTATCGTTGCTGTAGGCACTTTTTCTATAGCCAAAAGAAAGTTGATTCTGAGAAAATGAATCTTCATTGCCAAAATAATCAACATGAGAAACAAAAGAAACAACATTTTTCATTTCTCCGCCGTATGCACCGGCATTCATATATACTGCTCCGCCTACACTTCCGGGAATTCCATAGGCAAACTCAAGTCCGCTGAGTTTATTTTTTAATGCGAAACGACACAGAGCAGAAAGTTGAACAGCGGCTCCGACTTCAATAGTAGTTTCATCAATAAGATCAATCTTTGAAAAGTCGCCGTCCAAAGTAATAACAAGATTATCAATTCCTTTGTCGTTTACAAGCAGATTGCTTCCATTGCCTAAAATAAAAGGTTTAACGCCATTTTTACCGCAAAAGGCTAAAAGTGATTTTAGCTGATCTTTGCTTTTTAAAATGGCAAAAACAGAGGCATTACCGCCTATTCTGAAAGTTGTGTGAAGATTCATAGGCTCATTTAAACGATATTCAATTTTATTATCTTTCAAAAAATCAACTATTAACTTCACAAAAAAACCTCCAAATTAATATTCAACCAAAGCCGCACCAATGATTCCGGCATCATTTCCGAGAGAAGCACAACGGATTTCTGTTTGAATTTTTGCATATTTTGTATAACGGTATTTCTCAACATATTTTCTGATTGGTTCAAGAAGTGTTTCGCCTTCGTTAGAAATGCCGCCGCCGAAACAAATCATTTCAGGTTGTAAAGCGTTAACGATATCAACTGTTCCGATAGCAACATATTGAAGATATGTTTCAACAACGTTTTTGCCGGTTTCGTCCCCTGCTCTCATTGCGTCAAAGGCAGTTCTTCCGCTTGCTTTATTAATATCACCAGAGCAAAGCTCCCACATTAAGCTTTGTTTGTCAGCTTCCATAGCAGCTTTGGTTTGTCTTATGAGGGCAGTTGCAGCTGCATATCTTTCCCAGCAGCCTCGTCTTCCGCAATTGCATTCTTCGCCGTCAAACTTAATACACATGTGTCCGAATTCGCCGCCGGCATCATTGCAACCGCTGACAACTTTTCCATCTAAAATATATCCGCTTCCAACACCGGTTCCGAGAGTAACGGCAACAAAACTTTTTCTTCCAACACCGGTTCCGGCTATGGCTTCGCCCAAGGCAGCGCAATTAGCATCGTTTTCAAGATAAACTCTGATGTCAGGAAGATACTTATGAAAAATTTCAACAGCAGGAACATTAGTGAAATAGAGATTATTTGCAAAGTCGATATAGCCTGTTTCTTTAACTACTGAACCGGGAGTTCCGATTCCGACTGATTCAACTTCTGAAACTGAAATTCCTGCATCAGCACAAGCCATTTCAACGCATTTTGCTATGTCTGCAAATATTTCTTCAGCAGGTCTTGGTGCATTTGTTTTCATTTTTCCCCTGCCAATAATTTTGTATTCACTGTTAATTACTCCGGCGACAATATTTGTTCCGCCAAGATCTACACCTATTTTATACATAATAATCACTCCTTAAAAATTTCCCCAGATTTGAAGTTCGCCGTCTTGCGGTGTAACGTCATCAATCATGCCAAGGTTATGCATAAGTTCTCTCGCAGCGTTATAACCCATTTTTTTCTGTCTGTTGTTCATTGCTGCAACCTCAATAATAATTGCAAGGTTTCTTCCAGGATGAATCGGAACAACAGTATATGGGATTTTAACTCCTAAAATTTCAATGTATTCGCTTTCAGCACCCATTCTGTCATAAACCTTGTTGCTGTCCCAAGGCTCGAGCATTACAACCATATTAATTCTTTCAGAAAGCTTAACAGAACCCATACCGAAGATTCGTCTTGCATTTATGATTCCAACACCTCTGACCTCAATGAAATGCCTGATATTATCAGGAGCTGTGCCCACAAGAGTTTTAGCACCAGTCTTTTTAATTTCAACTGCATCGTCAGCAATAAGCCGATGCCCTCTTTTGATAAGTTCAACAGCAGTTTCACTTTTTCCCACGCCGCTGTCACCAAGAATGAGAACACCTTCACCGTAAACCTCAACAAAAACGCCGTGTCTTGTTATTCTTTCTGCAAGCTGAACATTGAGATAAGCAATTGTTGCAGCCATGCAGCTTGAAGTTGCCTCGGTTGTTGTTAAAATAGCAACAGCGTATTTTGGTGCAAGGTCAAGAATTTCTTTTGGACATGGCAATCCTCTTGTTACGATTAAAACAACAGGCTTTTTAGACATGAAAAGCTCTATTCTTTGAAGTCTGAGAGAATCTTCAAGACTGTTAATATACTCATATTCTGATTTACCCAAAAAGTTTATTCTTGAATTATCAAAAAAACTGTCAAAGCCGGAAAATATTAAGCCCGGACGGTTAACTTCTTGAGCAGAAATCTGAATTTCATCTGCAGACTTTGGAAGATAAAGGGTTTCAAGTTGAATTTCTTTAATGATTTTCGCTAAGGGTACTGTATATGATGTTGCCATAACACACCTCCACATGAGCATAATTATACCGATATATTATAATATAAATCAGAGAAAATTCCAACAGTTTTTTTTAAAAAAATTGCTTTTTTCTTCGATTAGTTCAATATTTAAACTAAACATCAAAAAAACGGGCTGTTTTAGCCCGTTTTTAGTTAGATTTACTCAACAACATAGACCTTTACGCCATGTTTTTGTGTTTTTGCTGTTAATGAAGAAATTTTATCAAGATAAATATCTTCCCAAACATCATAAACATTGAAACATTTTTTGTCAGCGATGTTTAAATTGCCCTCGTTGGCGATTTTATTAAAGTCTACAGCAACTTCCTTTTCGCTGTTTCCTTTATTGAAAACACATATTGCAGCCTTGTTGTTTTCAAGAGGTTTGACCAAAATATCAATAACGCCTGTTTTAATTCTTTTACATTGAACACCAAGCTTGTCCTGATTTATTGAAATCATTGCCTTGTTAGTCAGAATTTTATACACGTTATTTTCTGTGTCAATTGTTCCGTCTTCTTTAATGAATTTTCTGATATCATTTCCGAGAATAAGAGGAGCACACATCATACACCACAAAGAGAAATGACTTTTATTTTCTTCATAAGTGAGAGAACCATTACCGACCTCAAGCATATCGGGATCATTCCAACCGCCGCATGAAGCATATTTAGCAAGTCGAACAGTTAATTCATATATTCCTAAAACCGAACCCCAGATTGCTTTGATGTCTGGCGTTGTTCTCCAAAGGTTTCCGGCTTCACTGCCCCATTTCCAAGGATTATTAAGACCCCATTCACAAATTGAATATACAATAGGTTTCTCAGGAATATTGTTTCTTTCTGCAAATTCTTTTGTTGCTCTTTTAAGTTCTCTCCCCATTAATTTATATTGAATTGCGGCGCTATCCTTTGCTGAGCCAACAGGATTTGAAAAAACAATATTGTTTTCACCTTCATAAAGCTTGATTGTTGTTAGGGCTTTTCCTTCCGGGGTCCACCCTTTTGTTCCCGGAACATAAACATGATATTCGTCTTTTCCGTTAACTGTTATTGTAACAAATTTTTCTTTAATGCCGGTTTTTCTGACGGTAAGACAAAGAGCACAGTCTGTTTCTTTGTCGGCGGTGTAGGAGATTGAGAAAGAACCGTTTCTGCTGTCCAATCCGTCAACATAGCAACCGCCGTCAACGTCGTTATCGCTTACTAACCTGGCCATACCGCTTAATGAAAAGTCTTTTGCATAATATATTTCGGTGGCATCATTGACTCCCAAGGATACACTACAAATTTTGGGTGCATCACAAGGAATTTTTTTGTTATGGCAAAAATCATATTTGAAATATTCTATACCCCATTCAGCAAATGTATCGGCATCTATTGCTTCGTGTCTTAAGCTTGCAGGATAATCTTCACAGGTTAATGTTCCGTTAGAGGAATAAATTCCAAGTTTCAATCCCAGTGAATTTACATATTGAGCAAGAGCAGGGATTCCGCTTCTGAAATTGATTTTGTCCCATTGAAGTCTGCCGGCGCTATCACGCTCTGAAGCTTGCCAGCAATCGTCAATATTAACATAGGTATATCCAACATCTGAGAGACCGCTTTTTATCATTGCATCGGCAATTTCTTTAATTAAATCTTCATTGATTTTGTTTCTGAAAAGATTCCAGCTTGACCATCCCATAGGAGGTGTTAAAGCAACGCCGTTGTTATAGGCATTGGTTGCTGTTTGATTTAAAAAAGCCTTATTAATAAGTTTTTTTGCTGAGCAAACAGGACAAAATTTTTTGTCTTTAATCGTTTTAGCAGCTTTTCCGGCGGCGAAAACACCAACGCCGGCAGTTGCTACAGAAGCTGCTGTTGAAAATATTTTTGTTTTTTTCATGAAACTAACTCCTTATTTTTTCAATTTTTTTAATTATTATTTTTTCAGAATCATAAACAAAAAAGACTTCATAATCAGAAAATTCAAGTGCATAAACTCTGTCGCTGCCCTTTTTATATGAAGGTCGTGGGTCTTGAGCAAGAATTTCAAAAACTTTTTCAAGATCGCTTTCAGGAATATCTGTTTTTGCATCATCAGAAATTTCAACATCAATTCTTGCATCGTCTGAATTCACCGAAAAGCCGCTGACAGCATCAGGGTGCGAATCAGAATAGGCAACATAAGGTTTTATATCATAAATGGGAGTATTATCGGCAAGATCAGCTCCGCAAATATGTAAAATCGGTCCATTATTTTTCGAAATTTCAATTTTTTTAAGTTGAACACAAGAAAGACCAAGTGGATTCGGTCTGAAGGGAGATCGTGAAGCGAATACACCTACCCTTTTATTTCCGCCTAATTTTGGGGGTCTGACAGATGGTGACCACGGTTTTCCGTCATTATGGGAAAAGCCCCAGATAAGCCAGATATGAGAGATTTTTCAAGTTCACGAAAAGCATTTATGTCTCTGAACTCTCTTTCAAAAACTATTATTCCTTCAATGCTGTTTAAAATTCCGCTTTGGCGAGGAATTCCGAACTTCGAAGGAAAAGGAGTTTTTATATAGCCAATGGGTTTGATTTCTATTACATCTGACATTTGATTTCTCCTGAATTGATTTTAATAATCATAACATACTAAATAATGAAATTCAATAAATAATTACAAATAACCTTGACAAGTTTTTTTAAATATTATATAATACCAAGGCAAAAGCCGGTGTGATGGAATTGGCAGACGTGACGGACTCAAAATCCGTTGGTAGCGATACCGTGTGGGTTCGAGTCCCACCACCGGCACCAGAAAAGAAACCTCTTTTGTCTACTAAGACAAGAGAGGTTTTTCTTCTGCTCATACCGCCCTCGGCGGCTAGAGCGATTGTTGGTACGGCTGTTTGCGTCCAGTTGAACAATTTATCGTTTTATGGTATACTCAGTTAGACAATAAATAATTCGGTTAACAGGTGAGGTGAGATGATGCTACAAATTATTGAAAATCTATCCAAACAACCCGCTGCATGCATTGTTCTTTCGGTGATTATCTTTCTGTTCAGCTTTTTAACAAACTACCTACTGCTGGATTCTTTATTGAAAATGCACAGAAGCAAATCTGCCGTTAAAAAGCTCAAGAAAGAATATACCTTTTTGCAAAGAATACGGTTACTCCATTTCAAGGAGAATTGCCGCCATGCAATCAAGTTTTGCAACGGCATGATAATCTATCAAAAAGTCGGTTGGTTCTGTCTTGCGCTATATTTGATTATTTCCTTGCTTTTTGCGTTCGGATTGTTTTCTGCAAAATTCGTTGCATGGCTTACTGTTGGAATCTGTTTGTTATTTGATGTGCCCGCTTTTGCAATCAATCGGCTTTTAGCAAGACCCATATTATTTGGACGATTTAAAGAATTTAGTTTTGAGAAGTATCACAATACCGAAAATCACGATAGCCTTCTTTAGTGTAAACAAAGCTATCAAACTTTGATTGGTCGAACGTATAGACGCCATACTTTTGGTAGTTTTTATCCCCACTTATACACCGTTTGGTCGCTCTTTCGCAAAAAAGAAGTAACTTTTGTCTGTTAAAAGTTACCTCTTTTTTTATCCAATCTGCAGGCTTAGCATATCACATCACGCGTCAGCGTGTATATCATCGCCGTAGGCGCATATCATCAGCCAAAGGCCGTATTACTTGCGACTTGATAACGCACAACACTGCGTGTTGATGATATACAAGGTTTCGCCTTGGTTTGATCACAAAAAAATGATATAATATCATTAAACTAAGAGATAGCATTATGGAATATATGATTGTTTCGGATACTTCTATTGCTGCTGTTAAGTATGTTAGTAACTTTTAAAACTATAAAAGCACCTCTTCTGAGGTGCTTTTATATGTTAAATTATTTAATCATGCTTGCGATTTCAGCAGCAAAGTTTTCTTCCTTCTTTTCAATGCCTTCGCCTTTTGCATAACGAACAAAGCTCTTAATCTTGATGTCAGCGCCAAGTGACTTAGCAACTGAGTTAACATAGCCGTTAACATCACCTTCAAAGAGGTCTGAACGAACAAAGGCCTGTTCAAGGAGACAAACTTCCTTGATCTGCTTTGCAAGACGGCCCTGAACAAGACCACCAAAGATCTTGTTTTCAGAAATTTCAGCCTTATGTGAAACTGCGATTTCAGCAAGAGTAGCCATAGCTTCCTTTGAAATGAAGTTGGGGAAATTCTTTCTCTGTTTCTGATCAAGTCCCTTATAGATTTCTGTGTCCTCGTCGCTCCATTTCTTTTCATTGATTGCTTCTTCAATAATGCTGTTAAGAATGGGCATGGGAAGTGATTCGGGCTTATTGAGAGCGCTATCAACAGTGATAGACTTCATCTTAGCAAGTTCTTCAGTTGAAATGTCAGCCTTACCTAAATATTCGGGGCTCATAGCAGCAATCTGCATTGCTACGTTCTTACCCATTGCAACGAATTCTTCGTTTGCTGCTGTTGCATCATCAACATCAAATGCAACAAGAACACCAACAGAACCGCCGGCGTGGATATATGATACAGTGTGACCTTCAATAAGAGCAAATCTGCGAACCTTCATGTTCTCACGAAGAGCAAGGAATACCTCCTGAACTTCTTCGTCAACTGTCTTGTCTGAATCAACTGCCTTTGTTGCAAGAAGAGCCTCAACATCAGCAGGCTTTGCAATTGCAACAGTTTTAACAACTTTAGCTGCAAGCTCTACAAAGGGAGCACCCTTAGCAACGAAGTCTGTTTCACAGTTAATTTCAACAAGAGCACCTGCATTAGCATCGTTATATGCTGCAACAACACCTTCAGCTGCAACACGGCTTGCTTTCTTAGCTGCTGAAGCAAGACCTTTTTCTCTAAGAACATCAATAGCCTTGTCGATATCACCGTCTGTTTCAACAAGAGCTTTCTTACAATCCATCATACCAACGCCTGTCTTCTCACGAAGAGCCTGAACGTCTTTAGCTGTAAATGCCATAATAAAATTCCTCCAAGTATTAATTTTAAAACAGCCCGCATAATTCGTTTATTATACGGGCTTGATTTAGTAAAATTATTCAGCAACTTCTTCTGCTTCCTCAGCTTCAACAGCTGCAGGAGCATTAGATTCGCCCTGTCTGCCTTCGATGATAGCGTCAGCCATAGCACCGGCAATAAGTCTTACAGCGCGGATAGCGTCGTCGTTACCGGGAATTACATAGTCAACTTCATCGGGGTCGCAGTTTGTGTCAACAATTGCAACGATGGGGATACCGAGCTTGTGAGCTTCAGCAACAGCAATTCTTTCTTTTCTGGGGTCAACGATGAAAAGAGCAGCGGGCTGACCTTTCATTTCGGTGATTCCACCCATGAATTTTTCAAGCTTTTCGATTTCGAGGTTAAGCTTGATTACTTCCTTCTTGGGAAGAAGAGCGAATGTTCCGTTAGCTTCCATCTCTTTGAGCTGAGCAAGTCTTCTGATCCTTGTTTTGATTGTATTGAAGTTTGTGAGCATACCACCGAGCCAACGAGCGTTAACAAAGGGCATACCGCAACGGATTGCTTCTTCACGAACTGAATCCATAGCCTGCTTCTTGGTTCCAACGAAGAGAACTTCGCCGCCGTTTTCTGAAACTTCACGAATAAAAGAATATGCTTCTTCAAGTTTCTTAACGGTTTTCTGAAGGTCGATGATGTAAATACCGTTTCTTTCTGTGAAGATGTATTCACTCATCTTGGGGTTCCATCTTCTTGTTTGGTGGCCAAAGTGAACACCGGCTTCAAGAAGCTGTTTCATTGATACTACTGACATTTTAATGTCCTCCTTTAGTTTATTAACCTCCGCATGTTCAAATATTGCAACACCTTAAGGTGAACAAAGCAATAAATTCCATGCGTGCGTTATCTGTGGCATTATATCAAATTAAATTCATAAATGCAAGTCTTTTTTCAAAAAAATTTAATTAATCGGAAAAAATACTGTTTTGTAGCTTTAAAATCCGTTCTCTGCGCTTATTTTCTTCTTCAACATCAAAGATATATGTTTGATCACTTTTTAAAATCAAAACTCTACCCTCTTTTGCACCTTCAGGCAAATCATCTAAAGAAATGTTTATTATATCGCATTTTTCATTTTCGCAAATAGCAAAATTTCCTTCTATTCTGTCAATAATAAGTTTCTCCATTCTTCCTCCTTTTAATAAACCGATTCTACACTATAACCCTCGGGAGATATAGTAAAAATTATGTTTCCTGCTGTATCTGTTCTGTAATATTCAATGTTATTTCTATCGAGATAATCAGTAACCTTTTTGTGTGGGTGTCCGTAACTGTTGTCTTTTCCGCATGAAATTGCAGCAATAGACGGTGAAACGGATTTATAAAAATTTACATTATAAGATGTGTCGCTTCCATGATGAGGCATAATCAAAATTTCGCTTTTTAGAGAAGGCTTTTTAGATAAAATTTTTTCAAGAGCTTCGCTTTCTGCGTCACCGGGAAGAACAACATCTGTATCAAAACAAGACATTCTTAAAACTACAGACATATTGTTAAGCTCTTCGTCTTGTTCCAACGGTCCGAGTATTTTAAAAATAGCACTTCCCAAAGAAAACTCATAATTATATTTTGCGGCAATAGTTTTAATTTGTTTTTCAGAAATAGAAGTTAAAAGATTTTCATATACGCGAGTTGTCGGAATATTGATTTCGGAAAGCTTTGGCATAATAACAGTTCCGACTTCGAAAGAATCAAGAACAGTCGGTATTCCGCCGATATGATCAGAATGAGGATGAGAAGCAATTACGTATGAAAGTTTTTTAACACCTGTGTTTTTAATATATGACACCAGCTCATTTGCTGTTTTCTTTTCACCTGCATCAATCAAAACACCGGTTTCACCATGTTGAACCAGTGTGGCAGATGCATTATCAACATCAATAACATGAACTTTAACAACGCTGTCATCAGTTTCTTTGTTAATGTTTATATTGGGTGTAGTTTCAAAACTATCGTTAAACCTGCCAAGAATAACACTTATTATTGCAACTAATAAAACAATTGTTCCAACAAGCTTTTTACCTGCTGTTTTTCTTTTTCGTTTTGCCATAGGTGCTTTTTCCTTTAATTTTATTTTTTGTTGGTTGCCTTTTATTTAAAGCGCAGGGCTTTACAAGGCATTTCTGATCATAACCAATCAGGTCATATCTGCCGATGATTTTCAGAGCTTTTTCAACAAGCTGAGAATTCTTAGGATTATAATATTGAAGCAAGGCTCGTTGCATAGCTTTTTCTTCAGGAGTTTTTGCAACATAAACTGTCTCCATTGAATACGGGTCAAGTTCTGTGTAAAACATACAGGTTGAAATCGTTCCCGGAGTTGGATAAAAATCCTGAACCTGCTCGGGTCGTATTTTTCTTTTTTTAAGAAAAAGCGCTAATTCAACGGCGTCTTCAAGGCGTGATCCGGGATGAGAAGACATGAGATAAGGAACAAGATATTGCTCTTTACCGCTATTACTTGAAAGCTGAAAATATCTTTTGGAAAACTCAATATAAGCTTCAATATGCGGTTTTCCCATCTTATCCAATACAGATGCGCTGCAATGCTCGGGTGCAACTTTAAGCTGACCGCTTACATGATGTTTAACAAGCTCTTTAAAGAAGGTTTCGTCTTTATCTTTGAGCATATAGTCATATCTGATTCCGGAGCGAATAAAAACCTTTTTAATTTTTGGAAGCTTACGTAATTCTCTTAAAATATCAATGTATTCACTATGGTCAACCTGAAGAGCCGAACAAGCCTTTGGTGCCTGACATTTTTTTCCTTTACATAAACCACTTTTAAGCTGTTTGTTGCAAGAAGTTTTTCGAAAATTAGCTGTTGGTCCGCCAATGTCGTGAATATAACCTTTAAAGTCTGGCAAGGTTGTCAAAAGCTTTGCTTCATTAATAATTGATTCTTTGCTTCGACAGGTTATAAATCTTCCTTGATGCAAAGCAATTGAACAAAAATTACAAGCGCCAAAACAGCCTCTATTATGAGTAATTGAAAATCTGACTTCTTCAATTCCGGGAACACCGCCTAAATCCTCGTATGATGGGTGATATGTTCTCATATAAGGCAAAGCATATACTTTGTCAAGCTCTTCGGTAGTCAGAGGAGGCATGGGCGGATTCTGAACAAGCATTTTTTTGCCGTGACGCTGTTTAATGAGCTTTCCTCTGATATGATCTTGTTCATCTTGTTGAATCTTGCAGGAAACAGCATATTGCTTTTTGCTTTCGCAAACACTTTCAAAAGAAGGACATTCGGCGCCTTCAAGAGGTGTTTCAGTAACATCGCACACATAACAAGTGCCCTTAATGTCTCTTAGTTGTGAAATTGGTTCACCATTTGCAAGTCTGTTTGCAATTTCAACAGTTTGTTTCTCGCCCATACCGTAGGAAATCAGATCGGCCTGAGAGTCAAAAATAATTGAACGACGAATTTTATCATCCCAATAATCATAATGAGCAAATCTTCTGAGAGAAGCCTCAAGGCCACCAATTATTATTGGAATATTTCCATAAGCTTCACGAATTCTGTTAGAATAGACGATAACTGCCCTATCGGGTCTTTTTCCCGATTTCCCACCGGGTGTATAGGCGTCATCGCTTCGGTGCTTTTTAGCCGCGGTGTAGTGAGCAACCATAGAGTCGATATTTCCTGAAGAAACGAAGAAAGCGTATTTTGGCTTTCCGAAACGCATAAAATCTTTGCAGTTATGCCAATCCGGCTGTGAAATAAACCCTACCCTATAGCCCTCTGCCTCAAGAACACGGGTTATTATCGAGGCTCCGAAGCTGGGATGATCAACATAGGCGTCTCCGCTGATATAAACGAAATCAACCTCATCCCATCCTCGGCTTTTCATTTCTTCATAACTCACAGGTAAAAAATCATTCATAGTCCACTCTCGTTATTTATTAATCTGAAAAAATATCAAAATCATCAGCGCCGCCGTCATCATCGCCGTTGCCGTTTGATCCGCTTGAAGCGGAAGAAATCCGTTCAAGATATTGAGCCCTGGTCATGAGGAACTTTCTTGGTTTACCACCGCCTTCAGCAGGACCGACAAGACCCATTTCATCAAGCTCATCAACTATTCTTGCAGCTCTGGCATAACCGATTCTAAGCTTTCTTTGGAGAAGGCTGACGGAAATTACTTCACATTCGCTGCCGATATCCATTGCTCTGAGAAGCATATCATCAGTACCGTCATCTACGCTATCACCTGCAGAAGCCGCCGTTTGCTTTTTATCCATTGTTGCATTCTTTTCAATCTCACTCATAACATCATTATTATATTCAACATCAGCCTGAGATTTAATATATGTAACAATTTTTTCAATTTCTTCATCAGAAAGGTATGCTCCCTGAATTATGAACGGCTTGTAAACACCCGTTCGATTAAACAGCATGTCGCCATTTCCCAAAAGCTTTTCAGCACCAATTGAATCAAGAATTGTTCTTGAATCAACCTGTGATGAAACTGAAAGAGAAATTCTGCTGGGAATATTAGCTTTAATAATACCGGTAATAACATCCACTGAGGGACGCTGAGTTGCAACAACAAGATGCATACCGGCAGCTCTTGCCTTCTGTGCAAGGCGACAGATATAGTCTTCAACCTCTTTGGGAGAAACCATCATAAGATCGTTTAACTCGTCGATGAATATAACAATTTGGGGCATGAATTCATATTCAGGATGAGTCTTAACATAGCGATTGAAGCCGGAAATATCTCTGACACCGCAGGTTGAAAAAGCTTTATATCTCTTTTCCATTTCGCTGACAGCCCATGCAAGTGAAGCAGCCGCTTTTCTGACGTCGGAAATAACAGGAACCATCAGATGAGGAATTCCGTTATAAACGGAGAACTCAACTTGTTTGGGGTCAATCATTATAAGCTTGACTTCAGTTGGTTTAGCATTATACAAAATGCTGACTATCATGCAGTTAAGACAAACTGATTTACCTGAACCGGTTGTTCCTGCAATCAAAAGATGGGGCATTTTTGAAAGATCTGCACAGGTAATTCCGCCGGTGATATCTTTTCCTAAAGCTACATTTAATTTGCTTTTTGAATTTTTAAATTCAGAAGCAGAAATAACTTCACGAAGTGTAACAGTTGCTCTTAAACGGTTAGGAACTTCAATTCCCACAGCTGATTTGTCAGGAATCGGAGCTTCAATTCTGACTCCTGAAGAAGCGAGGTTAAGCGCAATATCATCAGCAAGATTTGTAATTTTGCTGATTTTTACGCCGGGAGCCGGCTGAAGCTCATATCTTGTTACTGAAGGCCCGCGACTGACACCGATAAGTGTTGTTTCAACTCCGAAGCTCTTAAGAGTATCAACCAATTTTTTTGCAGTTAACTTCATTTCGCTTGCGTAGTCGTTTTCACGGCTGAAATCAGGTTCGCGAAGACACTCAATAGGAGGAAAGGTATATTCTTTCTTTGGAACATAGCTTTCAACCTCTGCTCTGTTATGTTTTCTTATTTTATCGGCGTTTTCTGCCGCATCTTCAACAATCTTTTTGGCATCATCAGTAAGACCAGATTCACTGGCGATTTTTGATTTTTTCTCAGGTTGATTTTCAAAATTTGAACTAACCTTTTCAGCGGAAGCTGATTCTTCCTCAGCCATAGAACTATTATCCGGGTCTGACGGTGTATTTGCCGATTCATCAGATTCAGAATTTGGTTTATATTTTGTAAAAATCGAGTTTGATGGAACGTGCCTTTGTTTGGTTCTGTCTCTACCCTTTCTGTTACTGAATGTGGGAGGATCAAGAATTATATCCTCTTTTGTTTCAGGAATAGCCTTTTCTTCCTCATCCAATGCAGCTTCAGCAACTTCCAAATCGCTCATTTCAGTTGAAAAAATTTCATTTTCATTTTTATTATCAGTAACATCGCTGTTTTCATCGTCAATATTTTCATTATCCTGAGTATAGGATGAAAAATCATTGTCAATATCTGATGAATTGAAGTCAAAGTCATTATATGAACCTAAATTACTATCATCATTATAGTCAGATGAAGCGGTTTCTTCATCTGAATCTTTTTTGTTTTTATTCTTGCTACCCTTTTCACTGTTTTTATCAATGGGGGGTTCTCTGAATTTATCGTTCTTTTTTTCTTCGTTAATTTTCTTTCTTTCTGTTCTTTTGTTGCTTATAGCTTCAAAAAGAGAGAAAAGCTTTTCTTTTATGAAGTTAATAAATCTTGTTACAATGCTTCCGACTGCTGAAAATTTAATATTAAGAAACAGGATCATAAAAATAAAAAGTAAAACTCCGCAAAGAATAAAAGCCGCAATATTTCCGCAGGTGTGAAGCATTCCGCCACCAAGGAGCGCACCCAAAATTCCGCCGGTTAGTTTGAAGCCTGTATCGCTTATATAATATCCGATAGCAGATGCATCCTGAAGTTGACTGAGCCATTCTTCAGTTCCTCCCGCAACAACAGAATTAAGGGAAAGATGAACGATTGAAGAGATGAGAACTGAAACGATAAAAGCAGAGAAAGTTGTTAAAACAACGCCCTTCTTGAGATTATCAAGAGCAACCCTTATACCGATAATTAAAAGTGAAAAATTCAGAATGATAAAACCAAAGCCGAAAAAGGCAAAAAACGAGCCTCTTATTGTTGCCCAAACGTTATAGCCGGGAATAAAAGTAAAGCAAAGAAGCAAAAGAGAAGCGCCGATATAACTGAGAGAAATAGCGTTCTTATTATCTTCATAGAATTTGACTTGTTTTTTTGAGTTCGATTTCTTTTTTGTTGATGTTTTTTTCTTTGAGTTCGCCTTTTTAGTTGAGCCTTTTTTTGTGTTCGATTTTTTAGTAGTATTTTTTGTGTTAGCCATGTTTTCTCCTTATCTGACAATGAAAGCAGCAATTGCTGTAAATAAACCTGAAATTATTGATAAAATGGCAAAAAATAAATATGATTTTCTGATATTTATTTTACTGACGAGACTGAACATTATAATGTTTCCTATTAAAGCAAAAATTACGCAAATTACAAGCATTATCGGATCAATAGTTATTCCTGTAATTAAAGCTTTAACTATTCTGATTACTCCAACAGTAAACATTGAGGGCGAAATATAAATAAAAGCTTCACGCATTATTACTCTGTCGTCAACACCGCCGAGACTAAGGCTGACTGCAGCAGAGGAAACATTAGAAAATCCGGGAAAAATATGAACCGGTATCTGATAAATTGCAAGCCTCAAGGAGTCAGTTGCTTTTGAAGAACGTTTTTTTGACTCATTTTTTTGTCTGCAATACCATATTGCAACAAAAAGAATAATTCCCGATGCAACCGCACAGAAGGCACCAACAATAAGATTTCCGTCAGCAATATAGTCAACAAGAATATCAGATAAAGCCCTTTCTTTTGATATTGGAATCAAAACAGCAAAAGAAGTAAAAAACGAAACTAACATTCCGATGAGCATGTTCTTGTATGAAATATATGTAGTTGATTTTTTGTTTTTCTTCTTAGAAAAAACAGTTTTAATCCCTTTGAGATAAATTTTTCTGACATAAAAAGCAGAAACAATTGCAAAAATTATTGATATTATTCCATAATAAAAGCTTATTTCTGAAGAATTATTACTGAATTTAAGAATGTCATTGAGAAATGAAAAACTCAAGGATGAAGAAAGAGGTATTGAAGAAAAAATTCCGGAAAAAAGTGCAATTATCAACATTTTTATATAATCAAACATATTGAACCTCCAAAATAAAGAATTATAATAATCAAAAGATATAATGATTTTGTCTATAATTTTCATTTTATCATTATAACATAAAAAAACAATAATCGCAAACAATTTGCAGAAAAAAATCATTCTGTGTTAAAGATTACACAGAATGATTAATTTTTTATTCTTCGCTTGTTGTTTCGGTGGTATTCTCGTCGTCTTCAGATGAAGCATCTGAATCATTACAGTCATTCATAAGCTTCTCAAAGCCTTCAGCATCGATTTTTTCATGCTTGATAAGATAATCAGCAAGAATATGAAGTTTATCGGTGTGATCTGTCAGAATTTTTTCGCAGCGTTTGTATGCATTTGAAACGATTGAGTGAATCTCTTTATCAATTTCAAAAGCAATATTTTCGGAATAATTCTTAGCGCTGCCATAATCTCTTCCGAGGAAAACTTCATGGTTTTCAGATGTATATGAAACAGGACCGATGTTTTCGCTCATACCATAGCGTGTTACCATATTTCTTGCAAGCTTAGTTGCTCTTTCAATATCGTTAGATGCACCGGTTGAAATATCACCAAGAATAAGAGCCTCAGCAACGCGACCTCCAAGAAGAATAACGATTTCGTCAAGCATATCGCTCTTAAGGTTATAAGCCTTGTCTTCTTCGGGAAGATACAAAGTATAGCCACCGGCCATTCCTGTTGGAATAATTGAAACCTGGTGAACCTTGTCCTGACCGGGTATGAAATGGCGGGAAATAGCATGACCTGCCTCATGATATGCAGTAAGCTTCTTTTCTTTGTCAGACATTTTATGGGATTTCTTTTCTGTTCCGACAATAACCTTAATTTTTGCTTCTTCCACATCTTCCATGGTTATTGCTTTCTTTTTATTTCTGACGGCAATAAGTGCCGCTTCGTTTAAAAGATTTTCAAGATCAGCACCGGTAAAGCCTGATGTTCCCTGAGCTATTGTTCTGAAGTTAACATCAGGAGCAAGGGCTTTGCCTTTTGAATGAACCTTAAGAATGTCTTCCCTGCCCTTAACATCGGGATAACCAACAGTAATCTGACGGTCAAATCTTCCGGGACGAAGAAGTGCCGGATCGAGAATATCGGGGCGGTTGGTTGCGGCAATGATGATAACACCCTCGTTTGCTCCAAAGCCATCCATTTCAACAAGCAGCTGATTGAGAGTCTGTTCTCTTTCGTCATGTCCGCCGCCCATTCCGGCACCGCGATGACGACCAACTGCGTCAATTTCATCGATAAACAAAATTGATGGCGAATTTTTCTTAGCCTGTTCAAAAAGGTCACGGACTCTTGAAGCACCAACACCGACATACATTTCAACAAAATCTGAGCCTGAAATTGAAAAGAAAGGTACCCCTGCTTCACCTGCAACTGCTCTTGCCAAAAGAGTTTTACCGGTTCCCGGAGGACCAACAAGCAAAATGCCCTTAGGAATTCTTGCACCGATTGCATTAAACTTTTCTCTGTCTCTGAGGAAGTCAACAATTTCAGCAAGCTCTGCCTTTTCTTCCTCTGCTCCGGCAACATCATCAAAAGTTGTTTTTCTTTTTTCATCCTTGCCCATTTTGACTCTTGCTTTTCCAAAGCTGAGAGTTTTGTTGTTTTCCATTGAAATGGTCTGACCCATTTTTCTATAGATGAAAAACATTGCAAATACAAGCAAAGCAGACATGAGCATCATTGGAAGAAGGCTCGCCCAAACAGATGAATTGCTGCCGGCTTTATAGTCGTATTTTATTGCCGAATCGGGATTTTTTTCGTTATATTCAATAACATCATTGTGTATATCGTTTAAAAAGATCTCAACGCTGGGAACTGTGTATAAAAGTTCGCTGTTGTCACCTTTGACTTTATATTTAATCGCTCCGCTGCTGAGATTGAGAGTATATTCAGTAACCTGATTTTGCTTAAAAAGATTAACAAGGTCACTATATTTAACATTATTGCCGTTCTGACTTGCAGTAAAATAGGCAAAAGTTAAAACAAGAACAATGGGTAAAATCAGATATAGAAGATTCCCCCACTTTTTATTGTCTTTTTTCAAAACAGACACTCCTTTAAAACCAAAAAACTATGTAGAAAAGTCATTAAACTTTATTATTGTTAGCTATTCTTTCAGCTGCTTCTTTTTTCAAAATACCGATAAAAGGAAGATTGCGATATTGCTGAGCGTAATCAAGTCCATAACCGACAACAAACTGGTCCTGAACCTCTGAGCCGACATATCTGGGCTCAATATCAACAGCTCTTCTTGAAGGCTTATCAAGCAATGTACAAATAGAGATGCTCGAAGGGTCTTTCATGTTAAGAAATTCCGTAAGTTTTTTTAATGTTCGTCCGCTGTCAAGAATATCTTCAATGATAACTACATCGCGGTTTCTGATGTCATCTGAAATATCTTTTGTAATTTTAACTTCACCGCTTGACTTGGTACTGGAACCATAGCTTTCAGCAGCAAGAAAGTCAATCATGCAAGGAATAGTGATCTTTTTCATAAGATCGGACATAAACATAACAGATCCTTTTAAAACGCAAATGAGCGTTAAATTCTTATCTTTATAATCATTGCTTATTTCTTCAGCTATTCTTGATGTGATTTCATCAATTTGCTCTTGACTAAAAAAGATTTCTTCAATATCCTCAAGCATTACATTTTTCATAACTTTGTTTTTTCAGTCCTTTTATCAGTCTGAATTATCCTTTCTTTTAATTTTTATAATTTCACAAACTGTTTTGGTTTTCTCTGTAACAGCGAAACGCGAATCAACGCCAAAACCGTCAACCCAGATAACATTGTTTTCAGAGTCAGACAAAACAGCAATAAAACTTCTTTTTTCTGCAGGTATTTTACTTTCGTTAAAAAGCTTTTTAAGCGATTTTGAGCAATTTCTTTTAAGAAGAGAGATTTTATCTTTTTCTCCTCTGGATCTGAAAAATAAATTACCGTTAGCTTCGTCAAAATCAAATGAATTGATTTTCTCTCCGGAAAATTCGTTGAACGGAGATTGCTTAATAATAAAATCTCCCCCCGGAGTTACTGTTATTTCGTTTTCAACCGGAATTTTCCATTCAGTCGATATAGGTCTTTTTTCAGAAGCAGAAACAAATGCAAAACCATCTTTAACAGAAAAAACAGCTTTTTTTGAAAGCTCAACGGTACCGTAGCCATTTTTAACAAGCTCAATGCAAAGCTCAATATGTTTTTTCTCAACAGGTTTATTTAAACATGAAGAAATAATCTTTGCAATTACTCTTCTTAAAACAGCAACGTGAGTCTTTTCTAAATCCTGAAGCTTATATTTTCCTTCAACATAACTTGATTTTATCAGCTCATCAGCACAGATTTCAAGATAATTCTCATCATCATACACACTTCGGCTAAACCTTAAAAAGTTCTCTTCAAATGAAGAATTAATAGATTTGAGAACAGGAATAACGTTGTGTCTTATAGTATTTCTGGAATAATCATTACTTAGATTACTGCTGTCAGTTACGTAAGATAAACTGTTTTCTTTGCAGTAGCTTTCAATATCCTGTCTGCTGCAATCAATCAAAGGTCTTATGATATTATCCCTGACAGGAGCTATTCCTGAAGCACCTTTGAGACCGGTACCGCGAGCGAGATTGAAAATTATTGTTTCAATGCTGTCAGACAGAGTGTGTGCGACAGCAATTTTGTTGCAATCAACTGAGTTAAAGCATTGATATCTGACAATTCTTCCGCATTCCTCAAGGCTGACCTTCATTTCCTTCGATTTTTGAGGAATATCAACACTGAAAACTGATAGCTCAATATTATATTTACGACAAAATTCGCGAACAAAATTTTCGTCGCGCAGAGCCTCTTCACCTCGGATGTTATGATTAACATGAACTGCTTTTAAATAAATATAACCTTTATCTCTAAGTTTACTTAAAAAATGCAAAAGACAAACCGAATCAGCGCCACCGGAAAAACCAACAGCAACCCTGTCGCCTTTTTCAAGCATTGAAAAATCATCAATGGTTTTGAAAATCTTACATGTCATTTCTCAAAGTCTCCAGGTTAGAGAATAATGTATAGTCACCATTCCACATTGCTTCAACAGTTGTTGTCGGACCGTGACGGTTTTTGGCAACAATGAATTCAACCTTATTGATTGATGGCTTCTTTTCTTGTGGCTGCTGCTGTTCTTCATCGTCTTTTTCGCCAATATAATACTCATCACGATAAAGCATGATAACGATATCAGCGTCTTGTTCGATTGAACCTGATTCTCTTAAGTCTGCAAGCTGTGGTTTATGTGATTTTCCTCTCCCTTCAGTTGTTCTTGAAAGCTGGGCGAGAACAACAACAGGTATATTAAGGTCTTTAGCCATAAGCTTGAGGCTTCTTGTAATTTCAGAAACCTCCTGAACACGACTTTCCACTCTTCCTCCGCTTTTCATAAGCTGAAGGTAGTCAACAAAAACAGCATCAACATCTTTAAGACGGCGAATACGCGATTTCATTTCAGGAACAGTCATGTTTGATGTGTCATCAAAATAAAGCTCACACTTGCTCAGAAGCGCTGTTGCCGTAGCCAATCTCGGCCATTCCTCATCTGAAATTTCACCGGTTCTCATTTTGGTGCTGAGAACACGCGCTTCTGTTGAAAGAACACGTTCAGCAAGCTGTTCTTTTGTCATTTCAAGAGAAAAAAACAGAACCTTTTTCTTGCCGAGCATGGCAACATTTCGAGCCATATTAAGAGCAAAGCTTGTTTTACCCATTGCAGGACGGGCGCCAACGATTAGAAGGTCTGAACGGTTAAGACCTGTGATAACTTTATCAAGATCAACAAATCCGGTTGTTACACCCTTATATTGATCCTTATCTTTGGAATTTAAAAGCTGAAGCTTTTCATAAACATCATTAACAATAATTTCTCTGATATGTGTTGGGCCTTTTGAAACGCGACCTTGACGAATATCATAGATTTTTTGTTCAGCATTATCAAGAAGTAAATCGGCAGAACGATCTTCGCCAACAGAATCTTCAATAATTTCTTTTGAAACATTGATAAGAGTTCTGATATAAAACTTTTCTCTGATAATTTTGCAATAGCTCTCAATGTTTTCAGTTGAAGGAACGGATTGCGCTAATTGATAGAGATAGTTTTTACCCGAGGTGTCGTCATATATCTTTTCAGATTTCAGTCTTTCGAGAATAATCAGCGGATCAACCTTCCCACCTAAAGAGTCAATTTCCTGCATAACGGTAAAAATTGCTTTATGCTGAGGAAGATAGAAAAAATTAGGTTTAATGGAAATATTTACCTGATTCAAGCAATCAGGCTCACTGAGAATGCAACCTAAAACTGCTTGTTCTGCTTCAAGGCTGAAGGGCATATTTACATCATCAAGACTGATGAAAACGGAATTGCCCGCCATGATTATTCACCTACCATAACAAAGAGTTTAGCAGATATTCCGGTATAAAGCTTAACTTCAAACTCATAGGTTCCGAATTGTCTGATATCACTGACAACAATTTTCTTTTTATCAACCTCAATAGAAAACTCTTCTTTAAGTTTTTCAGCAATTTCCTTAGAGGTTACTGATCCGAAAAGCTTTCCGTTGCTTCCGCCCTTTGCAGAAATCTTAATTGTTTTTCCTGAAATTCTTTCAGCGTTTGCCTGAGCCTCTTTTGTTTCTGTTGCAATTCTGTATTTTTCAGCTTGTTGCTTATTTTTAAGCTCACTCATTGCCTGAGCATTAGCTTCAACGGCAAGATTTCTGGGGAAAAGGAAGTTTCTTGCGTAACCGTCTGAGGTGTTAACAAGCTCACCCTTTTTTCCGAGTCCTTTAACATCTTGTTTTAAAATTACTTTCATATTTTATTCCTCCGTTTAAAACGCAATTATGAATCAAGGTATTTGTCAATTGCGCTAATTAATTTTTGTTTTGATTTTGTTAAGTCTGTATTTTTCAGTTGACAAGCAGACATTGCCTGATGTCCACCGCCGCCTAACATTTCCATAATCAGCTGAACATTGATTTCACCAAATGATCTGGCAGAAATATTAACCTCATCGCCGTTGTTGTATAAGACAAAAGAAGCCTTTATTCCTTCAATATTCAACATTTCATCGGCAGCCTGAGAAGTTATCAGTCGGATATCCTTGCTATCGTTTTCAACAACAGAAATTGCGCATTGCTCTCTGTATTTTTCAGCATTATCAATTACTGAATTTCTCATTCTGAAAATATCCATATCGTTTGAAAACAGCTTTTTAGCTTCAACAGTATTAGCTGCCCTGCTCCTTAAATAAGCAGCAGCTTCAAATGTGCGGACTCCGGTTCTGATAACGAAATTTCTTGTATCAAGCATTATTCCGGCGAAAAGAGCCTGAGCGCAAAGTGAATCTATAAACGGTTTAACATCAACATATTGAACTAATTCGGTTACCATTTCACAGGTCGATGAGGCATTTGGTGAATGAAAGAACAAAGAAGTGTTTTCAATATATCCAATTGATTTTCTGTGATGGTCGATAACGATAATTTTTTCAACAGCATCAACCAAACCGGGACACTCTGTAAAATCTTTTTTATGGGTATCAACAACAACAAGAAGTGTGTTTTCGTGAACAAGAGACAGCGAGCTTTCAGGTGAAATAAACATCTTTTCTTCTGTAATTGAATCATATTTTTCAACAATGGGTCCGGCAAGAGTTGTTTTTTTATCAATAACAATTGCTGCAGGAACTGAAAAATGTTTTGCAATTGAATAAACGCCGACTGCTGCACCGAAAGCATCAAAATCAGAAAATCTATGACCCATTATCAAAACATTATCGCTGTTTTTTATTGAGTCTGAAATTGATTTTGCAATAAGACGTGTTTTAACCTTATTTCTCTTTTCAACACCCTGAGATACGCCGCCATAAAATTTATATTGCGCCTGATGCTTTATTGCAACCTGATCGCCGCCACGGCTTTGAGCCATATCCAGAGCTTGCTTGGCTGAATTGTTTGAATCTTCAAGGGAGGCTTCTTTACCCACTCCGATTGAAAGCGTTACATCTGCGCTCTTTTCCTCATAAGTAAATTCTCTGATTTTTTCAAGAATTGAGAATTTATCTGCAATCATTTTCTGAATTGCTCTTTCTTCAGCAAAAATCATCATTCGAGCGTTTGAATATTTTCGGCAAAGGGCACCGTAAGAATTAGCCCAGCTGTCGATTAATTGCTCAAGCTTACTGAAAATTGCAGCACATTCACTTTCTTTGAAATTCTGATAAATTTCATCAGCATTATCAATGACGGTAAGCATTATAGATGGTCTGGAATCATAATATTCTTTTTCTGTGAGTCTCAGCTTTGTTTCATCAAAGAAATAGAGAAGAAAAAGCTTTCCGTCTTCAGTTTCGATTTCGCTGGAATACACAGAAAAATATTTTGAATCAACCTTCAGCCTGAAGCCTCTGCCTTCAAGAATTTTGTCAATTTTATTCTTTTTGAGAATAGTTTTAATATCGTTAGTTGAAGTTTCATCTGAAATTTCAAAACTGTTTTTAAAGCTGTTGTTGAACCAAAGAATGTTTCCTTCTTCCTGAATAACACAACAGGCAACAGTTAAATCATTAAAGGCTTTTCCGTTTTCGTAATCAAGCAAGTGAGAAATTTGATTCGCCTGATAAACCATTTTTTCCTTTGTTTTTTTAATATAGAGAGTTTTAAAGGCTATTAAGCCACAAAGAACCAGGAACTCTGTTAAAGCAAGATATATATTAAAATAACCGCTGATTATAACAAATAGAAACGACAGAAAAAATGAGATTAAAGAAACGTCAAACCTTTTCCATAACTTTTTCATTGAAATTAAATCTCCATAAGAATAGGTAATATCATGGGATTGCGCTTGGTTCGCTCATACATGAGTTTTGAAACATCATCGCGTACCCTGTTTTTTATTGAATTCCAGTTTTTGTCATTGGTCTTCATAATGGCATCATAGGCCGTCTTTCTTGCTTCTTCAATCAAGCCCTCAGCTTCTTTAACAAAAACAAAGCCTCTTGAAAAAATCTCCGGACCTGAAACCAAATCACAAGTTACACAATCAATTGCAAAAACAACGATGATAATTCCGTCTTCGGCAAGATGTTTTCTGTCTCTTATAACAATGCTGCCAACATCTCCAACGCCGATTCCGTCAACAAAAACCTTGCCGGCCTGAACAGAAGGAAGCTTTTTGATTTTATCGTTTGTCAGCTCAATATATGAGCCGTTATCAACGATTGCAACATTCTTTTTGTCAACACCCATTGAGTAAGCGAGTTGAGCGTGTTTTTGAAGATGCTTCTGTTCACCGTGAACCGGTATGAAAAACTTAGGTTTAACAAGACCGAGCATAAGCTTGAGCTCTTCACGGCAAGCATGACCTGAGACATGAACATCATACATTTTTTCATAAACAACCTCAGCTCCAAGCTTCAGAAGTTCGTTAATGACCTTGCCGACGGTTTTTTCGTTTCCGGGAATAGGTGTTGCTGAAATAATAACATAATCATTGGGAGTAATGGCAACTTTTCTATGGTCTGAAAGCGCCATTCTCGTCAAAGCAGACATTGGTTCGCCCTGACTTCCTGTTGTTATGATAACAAGCTCATGAGGACTATACTTGTTAATAAGATCAAGATCAATAATTATTCCGTCAGGAACCTTAAGATAGCCAAGCTCACGACTTATTGCAACAACGTTTTCAAGACTTCTTCCCGAAAGGGCAACTTTTCTTCCGAGAGCCTCAGCTACATTGATAATCTGCTGAACACGATGGATGTTTGAAGCAAAGGTTGCAACAATTATTCTTCGGTTTCCTGCTTTTCTGAAAAGGAGCTCAAAAGACTCCCCTACTTTTCGTTCGCTTTCAGTATAGCCGGGTCTTTCGGCGTTGGTTGAATCAGCGAGAAAACAAAGAACGCCTTCATTTCCCAACTGTGCAAAGCGCGCAAGATCGATCATTCCGCCATCAATTGGTGTGCTGTCGATTTTAAAGTCACCTGTGTGAACGATTGTTCCACCTGCGCATTTTATTGCAAAGCCGACGGCATCGGGAATTGAATGGTTGACATGAATAAATTCAACGTTGAATTTTCCAAGCTTAACTGTTTCTCCGGGATTAACTGTATTAAGCTTACATTTATTTAAAATGTTATGTTCTTTTAATTTACCTTGAATTAGTCCGATGGTCAGTCTTGTTCCGTAAACGGGAACGTTGACTGTTTTAAGAAGGTAAGCAAGAGCACCTATATGGTCTTCGTGACCGTGAGTTATAACAATTCCTTTGATTTTTTCGTGATTCTTTTCAATGAAGTTGAAATCAGGAATAACAAGGTCAATACCAAGCATATCTTCATCGGGAAAAGCCAGTCCGCAATCAACGATTATCATGCTGTCTTCATATTCAAAAACAGTCATGTTTTTGCCGACTTCGTTAAGACCGCCAAGAAAAGCAATTCTAATGGGACTTGCTTTGACTGATGAAGTGTTGGAAGTTTTTTTGGATAAATTTTTTTCAGACGTTTGTTTTTTAGTTTTCTTTTTATAATAAAATCTTTGAGCCTTTTTGGCTTTTCCTTGATTTTTGTTTTCCTTGTGTGTAATGGAAGTTTTCTTTTCGCTCATTATAGATAAATCACTCCTTTTTGTCAGATGAATAAATTAAATAATATATTAAATCAACCGAAGAATTTTTATTCATTAAAAATTATAGACACAAAATACCCATAATAATATTCTATTATTTTACTATCTTTTTATTGTTATGTCAAGAAAAAGATGTCCGATAATTATTTTGCCTTGCTATTATTGACATATAATTATAATATCTATTGTCAAAAAAAATAACTTGTGTTAAAATATCTGAGATATTATTATGAAAGGTAATGCGTTTTGCGGTCGAACAATGAAAAAGGTAACAATTTATACTGACGGTGCTTGCAGCGGTAATCCCGGTGCAGGCGGTTGGGGAACTATACTTGACTATATGGGAAAAAGAAAGGAGCTTTGCGGCGGTGAGGCTCAGACAACAAACAACAGGATGGAGCTTACTGCAGTTATTGAAGGACTGAAGGCATTAAAAGAAAAATGCCAGGTAACAATTGTTACCGATTCGCAATATGTTGTTAACGGAATAACTCTTGGCTGGGCAAAATCATGGAAGGCTAACGGTTGGCGAAAAAAAGACAGAAAGCCTGCTCTAAATCCTGAGCTTTGGGATGAGCTTCTTTCTCTTATTGAAAAGCATGAAGTTTCTTTTGAATGGATCAGAGGTCACGCAGGACACAGTGAAAACGAAAGATGCGACCGGATGGCAGTTGAACAAAGCATGAAATTTAAAGATTAAAATTTAAAAGATAAAATGCAGATGCATATTGGGAATGCACCTGCATTTTTTATTATTCATCAAAACCTTCAAAAGTCATATTGTTTTTTAAAGCAGCATCTTCTGTTGACAAAAGAGCACCTGTTGATGGAAGTGATTTTGTTTTATATCTTGAATCCTTAACAAACTCACCCGGTTTATGAAGGCGAACATTTGAAATTCTGTTGCCTTTTTTAAGGGTGAAGCAGGCAACACCGATTGTGTCCTTCGTTGTTTTTTCAGCGACAATAGAAGTATTAAAGAGAAGATATCTTCCGGCTGTTGTTTCAACAACAATATCAACATCATCTTCAATTTTGATAATTGCTGCAAGGGGAGATTTATCGCTGTATGCTTTTATTAATTTCTTTCTGTTTGTTTTAGTCAGATAAGAAGCAAGACTAACTTTTGCAACCTTTCCGTTTTCAAAGAAAAACAGCATACTTCCCTTTCCGTCATCAGAAAGAGTTGAAACATAAACAGCGTTTTCTTCAGGCTCCATTTCAAGCTTGGAAGCAACAAATTCGCCTAACACGCTGGCCTTTGTGTCCGGGAAGTCATTTGCTTTAGCTTTGTAAACCTGGCATTTATCGGTGAAAAACAGCAAGCTTGTGTTATTTGAAGCCTCAATAACCTGAGTGATTCTGTCGTTTTCTTTAAGTTTTTGTTCTCCACTCATTCTGAGTGACTGAGCAGTAATTTTTTTGAAATATCCGTCTCTTGTGAAGAAAAGAGTTACGGGATAATCAGGAATATCTTCGGATTCGTTTTCGCTTTCAATATTGCTGATTTCAAGAATCTCCGATTTTCTTTCAGTCGAATACTTGCTGATAACCTGCTCTAATTCTCCGATAATAACCTTTCTCATTTTTGCTTTACTGGAAAGAGTATCCTCCATATCGGCTATTTGCTTAGTAAGGTTTTCGATATCTTTAAGACGCTTTAAAATGTGTTCTCTGTTTAAATGGCGAAGCTTGATTTCAGCAACATATTCAGCCTGAATCTTATCAATTCCAAAGCCAACCATCAAATTCGGAACAACTTCGCTTTCTTCTTCTGTGTTTCTGATTATTTTAATTGCTTTATCAATATCAAGAAGGATTTTTTCAAGTCCTTTAAGAAGATGAAGTCGATCTTTAGCTTTGTTTAAATCAAAATTGATTCTTCTGAAAATACATCTTCCTCTGAATCTTATCCATTCAATAAGAAGCTCTTTTACACCGAGAACGCGGGGATAACCGTCAATAAGAACATTGAAATTGCATGAAAAGCTGTCTTCAAGCGGTGTTGATTTATAAAGCTTCTGCATTAATTTATCAGGGTCAGTACCGCGTTTTAAATCAATTGTAATTTTAAGACCCTTTTTGTCAGTTTCATCTCTGATGTCGCTTATTTCTCTGAGAGAACCGGATTTAATGCGTTCAATAATTTTATCAATTATCACTTCAGCCGTTGTTGTTGGCGGAATTTGTTTAATATCAATGCAATTAGCTGACTTATCATAGGAATATTTAGCTCTGACTTTGATGCTTCCCCTGCCGGTGTTATAAATTTCTTCCATTTGCTGACGGTCATAAAGAATTATGCCACCACCAATAAAATCAGGAGCAGGAAGCGTTTCGATTACGTTGTGTTCCCGATTCTTAATAAGCTCAATAGTTGTCTGACAAAGCTCACGAAGATTGAAAGAACAAATGGAGCTAGCCATACCAACAGCTATTCCCAGGCTGACATTAGCAAGAATCGAAGGGAATGTTACAGGAAGCAAAACAGGTTCTTTCATCGTGCTGTCATAGTTATCGACAAAATCGGTTGTGTCTTTGTCGATATCTCTGAAAAGCTCATTGCAAATTACGTCTAATTTGGCTTCGGTATATCTTGCCGCAGCATAGTGCATATCGCGAGAATATGCCTTACCGAAGTTACCCTTTGAATCAACATAAGGATTAAGAAGTGCTTCATTACCGCGAGAAAGTCTGACCATTGTTTCATATATTGAAGCATCACCATGGGGGTTGAGTCTCATGGTCTGACCAACAATATTGGCTGATTTTGTTCTTCCTGAGGTAAGAAGATTCATTTTATACATTGTATAAAGCAGTTTTCTGTGTGAGGGTTTAAAGCCATCAATTTCAGGAATCGCTCTTGAGAGAATAACGCTCATTGCGTAGGGCATATAGTTGATTTCAAGAGTGTCAACTATTGACTGCTCCATTATTTCACCTGCTGAAGCAATGTAGGTGTTCTTAAGGATATCGGCCTCTGAGGGCTTTTCGCTATTCTTTTTCTTTTTAGCCATAGTTTACCTCATTTATCAGCTGACATCGGTCATATCAATATATAAATGACCGAAATTAGCAATATAATCTTTTCTTCCTGCAAGGTTATCACCGAGAAGAAGATCAAATTTCTCTGCCGTTGCTTCAACATCAGCCGGTTCAACCTTAATAAGTCTTCTTGTTGCAGGATTCATTGTTGTTAAGTTCATCATTTCAGCCTCGTTTTCGCCAAGACCCTTCGAGCGCTGAATTGTATATTTTGAATTACCGATTTCTTCAAGTGCTTCGCTTTTTTCCTTTTCAGTATAAGCAAACCACGTTTTATCGCCACTTGTTATTTCATAAAGAGGTGATTCGGCAATAAACACCTTGCCGGCTTTTATCAGAGTCGGCATAAGGCGATAGATCATTGTTAAAATCAAGGTTCTGATCTGATAACCGTCAACGTCAGCGTCAGTACAAATTATTACCTTGCTCCAACGAAGCTTATCAAGGTCGAAGGTTACCATATTTTTGTTGGCAGCAGATTTAGTTTTAACTTCAATTCCGCAGCCGAGAACTCTTATAAGGTCAACAATAATCTCACTTTTAAAAATTTTGTCATATTCACATTTTAAGCAGTTAAGAATTTTTCCTCTGACGGGAATCAAAGCCTGGAATTCAGAATCTCTTGCCTGCTTACAAGCACCAAGCGCAGAATCACCCTCCACGATAAACAATTCTCTGACATTAACATCTCTGCTTCTGCAATCAACAAATTTCTGAACTCTGTTTGTTATATCGTTTGAAGCTGATAATGTTTTTTTGAGACTTTGTCTCGTTGATTCAGCTTTAACACGGCTTCTCATGTTTATAAGGATCTGGTCACAGATTTTGTCTGCTTCCATTTTGTTTTCAATGAAATAAACCTCAATCTGATGCTTGAGGAAGTCTGTCATTGCTTCCTGAATAAATTTATTGGTAATTGCTTTTTTTGTCTGATTAAGATAGGATGTTTCGGTTGAAAATGTTGATGAAACAAAAATCAAGCTGTCTGCAACATCCTGAAATTTAATTTTAGGGTCAGTTTTTGCATATTTTCCGTTTGCTTTGAGGTATGAGTCAATCTGATAGACAAAGGCATTGGTAACAGCTTTGTCGGGCGCACCGCCAAACTCAAGCCAGCTGGAATTATGATAATACTCAATTAACTGAACCTTGTTTGAAAAAGCAACAGCAACATTGAGTTTAACTTTATATTCGGGAAGGTCTTCCCTATCCTTGCCGGTTCTTTCACCTTGCCAGAACTGAACTGAGGTTAACGCAGTATCACCGGCGATTTCGCGAAGATAGTCGGTTATTCCGTCTTCATAATAATATTCAAAGGTTTCAAAACCGCCCTTGATTTCGTTTCTGAGTTCAAATTTAACCTTACTGTTAACAATTGACTGTCTTTTGATTACTTCCTGGAAGTATTCAAGAGAAATATCAATATCAGTAAAAACTTCAAGATCAGGACGCCATTTTATTCGGCTTCCGGTATCTCTTTTTGAATAGGGCTCACTCTGAAGTCCCCCAACATTAAAGCCCTTTTCAAAGCGTAATGTATGTTTTTGACCGTCTCTTTTAATCTCAGCTTCCATATATTCGCTGGCAAACTGCGTAGCACAGAGACCGAGACCGTTCATACCGAGAGAATATTCATAGCTTCCTCCGGAATTAGTGTTATACTTTCCGCCGGCGTAAAGCTCACAAAAAACAAGCTCCCAGTTATACTGATTATATTTTTCGTTAAATCCGACAGGAATCCCGCGGCCGAAGTCCTGAATTTCAACAGAACCGTCAAGATAACGAGTAACAATAATTTTGTTTCCATAGCCTTCTCTGGCTTCGTCAATTGAGTTTGAAAGAATTTCAAACATCGAATGTTGACAGCCTTCAATTCCGTTTGAGCCGAAAATAACAGCCGGACGCTTTCTGACTTGATCCGGGCCTTCAAGTTTAGTTATATCCTGATCATTGTAATCGGATTTTTTTGCCATATTTATTGATCCTTTCACATTTCATTACTACAAATTGTTATTTTTACCATACCTTATTAATTTACACTATTTCTTTAAAAAAATCAAGTTTTTGGAAATTTAAAAAGCGGCGAAATCAATCGCCGCTTTTTATTCATCTTTAATTTTAAATAAGATTTTCAAAAAACCTCTGAAAAGCTTCGGACTTTTCACAACAACAACCTTCATAAGTATCCCTCCAAAGTTATTTGGTGCAAGAAATTAAGCCGAGAATAACCAGCATAATTGCCAGGATAAAAAGCATTATTTTTGTTGGAAAACAAAGAGCAAGAAGAAGTCCGGCTCCGAAGGCGGCAAAAACAGCCCCCTTATTTCCGTTTCTTGAATAAGGCATTTTCATCACTCCGCACCTGATTTTAAAATCTGAAGTATATGTAACTTCGAGACTCAATAACATTATACGAAGAAGAAGGATTTATGTGAAAAAATAATTAAAGCTCCCATTTTTTAATGGCTTTTGCGTCATTATATAATATTTTATAGCTTTCATGACGACTCTGACTGATTAAACCTGATTGAACCATTTCACATATTTTACAGCCTTTATCGTTTAAATGAGCGCAGCCGGTGAAGCGGCATTGGTCAATATAATCTGAAAATTCGCTGAAATAAAACTGAAGGTCTTCTTTTAAAATAACATCAGTGCTTAGAAGATCAACAGCTGAAAATCCGGCAGTATCAATAACTAAGCCGTCTCCTATATGAAAAATCTCTGCTTGCCGTGTTGTGTGTCTGCCTCTTCCGAGTTTATTACTTATATCAGCCGTTGAAAGCTGAAGTTCAGGACACAAAGCGTTAATTAGTGTTGATTTTCCAGCTCCTGAGTTTCCCGTGAAAGCAACAAGCTTTCCTGAAATATAATTTTTAATTTCATCTAATTGTGAATGATCGTTTATTGAAACAGAAAAAATCTTATATTTAGTTTTTTTATATTCAGCAATCAGATCTTCGGAACTCTTTTTATCTGTTTTTGTAAAAATCAAAACAGGCTCAATGTTGTTTTTTTCTGCAAGAACAGTCATTTTGTCAATAACAACCGTATTTGGCGCAGGTTCACAAGTGGAAACAACAATAAAAAGAGCATCTAAATTTGAAACCGGCGGACGAACTAAAAGATTTTTTCTTTCAAAAATTTCGTCAATTGTGTTTTCGGCTGCAACATTTACCGAAATTCTGACTCTGTCACCGGCAACGGGTGTTATTTTGTTTTTTCTGAAAATGCCCTTGGCTTTGCATTCAAAAATGCCTTCGGAGGTTTCTACATAATAGAAACCTCCGATTCCTTTAATAATTAAACCGTTATAGTTCATGCTTCACCGTCTTCTTATTCATCACGAGGAACAGTTGTTATGAATTTTTTAGTGGTTGTTTCCTCAACCTCTTTATTTGTGGTTTTTTCTTCGGTAGGCTTTGTTTCCTTTGGTTTTTCTGTTGTAACTTCTGAAGGTTTGGTTTCTTTGGGTTTCTTGGTGGTTTTTTCTTCAGTAGTTGCCTCGGGTTTCTTGGTAGTTTCTTCTTTAGGCTTTGTTGTTGTCTCTTTTTCTGTTGTTGCTTCTTCCTTGGTTGTTGTTTCGGGTTCGGTTGTTTTTTCTTCAACAAGCTTTCCTGTGCTTACATAAACAGCAACCGCAGTTCCCTCTTCAACCTGTTCACCGAGAAATTCATAGCCTATTATTGTTCCGCGTTCAGCCTCGTTGCTTCTGTATTCTGTTCTGGCAGTGTCAAGCTTCAGTCCGACCTCTTCTAAAGCAGCTTTAGCTTCAGCAATAGTCATACCCATAAGATTTGGAACGTCAACCGGTTCCGGATCATCTGAATCAGCAACAAAAATAACAACAACGCTTCCGTCGTCAGCCATTTCGCCTTTTGCCGGTTCAGTTCTGATTACAGTTCCGGGTGTGTAATCTTTATTTGCTTCTTTTTCAATTCTGACATCAAAATTGTTTTCTCTTATTATTGTCTGAGCTGAAGCTAAATTATATCCGTAAACATCAGGAACTTCAGTTTGTTTGCTTGACGCAGCAACGTAAACAACAATTGTTTCGCCTTCTTCAAGCTTTCCATTAAAGGGTTCTTGTCTTACGATTGTTCCGTCTTCTTTGTCGCTGGTTTCATCATCAATAATTTCAAATTTAAACATTGAGAATTTTTCGTTGTTAAGAACATCCTGAGTAAAATCAAGGCCAACAAGATTAGGAACATCATGTTTATTGCTCTTAGGAACAAATATTGCAACAAGAATTATTGCCGCAATTATTAAAGCAGCCAAAATACCGCCAAGAATAGCAATTGTTTTCTTTGATTTTCTTTCGTTTTCAACCTCATCAAAATCATCATCTTCAACCGGAGAAACAACCTTGGGTTCAGAAGAATCACGGTCACCGGTAATATTCTGAGGTTTAGGGATATATTTTGTTGGCTGTTTATCAACGAAATATGTGAAGTCAAATTTAATATTAGGATTTCTTCTGAATTTTTCAATATCCATGAGCATTTCTGATGCAGACTGATATCTGTAGTTCTGATTTTTCTGCATACTTTTAAGAGTGATTTGCTCAAGACCTACAGGAATATCTGCATTAATTTCATGGGGCATTACAGGATCATTCTGAATCTGCATAAAAATAAGCTGAGCTGTGTTGTCTGATTCAAAAGGAAGCTTACCGGTGAGCATTTCATAAAAAACAACACCGACAGAATAGATGTCGCTTCTTGCATCTGTAACACTACCCTTAACTTGTTCAGGGCTTATATAATGAACAGAACCTATTGCTTCTCCGGTCATGGTTTTTGTTTCGCTACGGCTGATTCTTGCAATTCCGAAATCAGTAACCTTTATCGTTCCGTCTGAAAGAAGAAGAATGTTTTGCGGCTTGATATCACGGTGAATGATTCCTTTGTCGTGAGCGTGCTGAAGAGCGTGAAGAATCTGAGTCAGGAAATGAAGCGCTTCACGAATATTGATTACCCCTTGCTGCTCAATATATTCCTTGAGTGTGATTCCGTCAACATGTTCCATTACTATGTATTGAATAAGATTTCCGTAGCTGACATCATAAACCTTAACAATATTCGGATGTGAAAGAACAGCAATAGCTTTGGATTCATTTTTAAATCTGTGGCGGAACTCTTCATTTTCGATATATTCATTCTTAAGAATTTTAACTGCAACAATTCTGTTGTCGATATTATCAAATGCTTTGTAAACAACAGCCATTCCGCCTACACCGATAATTTCGATTATTTCATATCTTCCGTCAAGTCTTTTTCCAACATAATTTTCCATATATTAAAACCTATGCTCTGTTGAACATATCCTTTCTGATTTCATAATTAAATTAACACTTCACCGCAACAACTGTGATGTTATCAGGGCCTCCGTGGTGGTTAGCTTCGTTTATGTAGGCAGTTGCAAGCTTTTCAAACTCAATATTTTTAAGTATTTCAAACATCTCTTCTTCAGAAACGCAACCGCTTAAGCCATCTGTGCAAAGAATGATAACATCATTTTCTTTAACATCAAGGGTATCAAAATCAATATCGATTTTTTCACCGACACCCAAGGCTCTGGTTATAATATTTTTATTTGGATGGTTTTTAAATTCATCAATGGTAATTTCACCGCTGTCGAGCATTTCCTGAACAAGTGAATGGTCTTTAGTAATCTGAGTAATTTTATTGTCAGAAACTAAATAAGCGCGGCTGTCTCCAACGTGAGCAATGGTAGCAACAGAATTTCTAATAATGCAGGCAACTACCGTAGTTCCCATGCCTGAAAGATTCATATCAGAATCAGCCCTGTCATAAATTGCAACATTAGCTGTTGTTATGGCTGATAAAAGAAGATTTTCGATTGACTTTTCGCCCATTGATTTATTATAGCATTTTTCTATTTTTTCGCTGATTATATCAACGGCACAATTGCTGGCAACAGTTCCGCCGGCAGCGCCGCCCATTCCGTCACAGACAACAGCCCAAACAACTTCGCCTTCAATAGAACCGAATCTGAAAGCGTCTTCATTTTTAGATCGTCTGTTTCCGATATCAGAAAAACCAACAGTTTTCATGCAATCACCTCTTATTCTGATTTAACTCCTCGCCTGAGCTGGCCGCAAGAAGCATTGATGTCGCTTCCAAGTGTTCTTCTTACGGTAACATTAATTGAATATTTTTCGAGAATTCTTATAAAGCTTTGAATTCTTTGATCGTTACTTCGTGTATAATCGCGTTCTTTAACGCTGTTAACAGGAATAAGGTTAACATGACAAAGCATACCTTTAAGCTTTGAAGCAAGCTCTTTTGCACATTCGTCACTATCATTGACGCCGCTTATCATTGCGTATTCAAATGAAATTCGACGTGAAGTTTCTTTTGTGTAATCACGGCAAGCCTTAAGCAATGTATCAACATTCCATTTTTTGTTTACAGGCATTGTTTTGCTTCTGATTTCATCGTTCGGAGCGTGAAGAGAAATAGAAAGAGTCAGCTGAAGCTTTTTTTCCATTAATTTATAAATTCCGCTGACAACACCACAAGTTGAAAGTGAAATGTTCCTCATGCTGAGGTTCTGACCATTTTCGTCAGTAACGAGAGAAAGAAAACGAATAACATTATCGAAATTATCAAGCGGCTCTCCAACACCCATCATTACAACGTGTGAAACCTTTATTCCAAGATCCTTCTGCGCGGTATAAATCTGTGAAAGAATCTCCCCTGCCTCAAGATTTCTGATAAAGCCCGCTATTCCTGAAGCGCAGAAATTACACCCCATTTTACAGCCCACCTGGCTTGAGACACAAACGGTATAGCCGTATTTATATTTCATAACGACAGTTTCAATAAATTCGCCGTCATGGAGCTTAAATAAATACTTAACCGTATCATCATACACCGAAACAAGCTTTTTTTCAATAGTGCAATTAAAAGTATTAAAATTTTTTTTAAGTTTTTCTCTGAGAGTCTTTGAAATATTTGTCATTTCGTCGAAGGATGAGACCTGATGCTTATGTAACCATGAATAAATCTGGTTTGCAACGAATTTTTTCTCGTTCATTTCAAGAATCTCTTTGAGAATTTCATCATAGCTCATTGAGCGAATATCTTTAAGCATTTTGTTTACCTTTTCTTTCAAAAGCAGCTATAAAAAAGCCGTCAGAATTATTTTTGTGAGGCATTAAAGTGACCATAGTTTCATCGCTTATTCTTTTTAGAGGCTTAACAGATGAAAACTCAGGATTTCGTTCAAGAAACTTCAGACAAACTTTTTCGTTTTCACCTTTATTCAAAGTACAGGTAGAATATATGAGTCTTCCACCATCTTTAACATACTTTGAGCCGTTTTCAAGAATTTCAAGCTGAAGAGACGGTAAGCCTTTAACGCTATCGGGATCTTTATATCTGATTTCAGGTTTTCTTCTTATTATTCCGAAGCCTGAACACGGAACATCACACAAAACAATATCAGCTTCAGGAAGGGTATCGTTAAATAAACAAGCATCACCAACAACAGCGTTTATTATATCAATTCCGAGACGTTTCGCACCGTCAGCAATTAACCTGACTCTGTGTTCATATAAATCAAAGCAGAAAATTTTTCCGCTGTTTTTCATGTGTTGGGCAATGGTAAATGCTTTTCCGCCCGGGGCACTGCATAAGTCAAAAACAGTTTTGTTTTCAGTTGCACAAACTGCTTCGGCACAGAGCTGAGAAGCGATGTCTTGAACATGAAAATATCCCTTTTTATAAAGATCAAGTTCCTCTATTGACATTCCACCAAGATTTAAAATCAATGAATTTTCAACTGAACAAAACTCAGATTTAATTCCGAATTTTTCAAGCATTAATTTAAGTTCATCAGCAGTAGTTTTCAGAGTATTGACTCTGATAATGGTTTCGGCTTTTTTTGAAAAAGCCATCAGGAGATTTTCAGTTTCATAACAGCCATATTCTTTTATCCACTTATTAACAAGCCACAGAGGAACTGAATATTTAACGCTGAGAAGCTCATTTTCATTCAAATCTTCATCATAAACAAGGCCATTATTAACACACTTTCTCAAAACAGCATTAATCATTGAAGCCGCAAAAGCCATTTTATTGTTTCTGGCTAAATTAACGCCTTCATTAACTGCTGCAGACGACGGAACTTTATCCATAAAAAAAATCTGATATGCGCTTAAACGCAAAATTACCAAAACATCTTTTTTTAATTTATTGATTGGGTTTAACAGATATTGACTGAGCTGATAGTCAAGAGTCAGCTTTTTTTCGCTTGTTCCGTAAACCAAAGCAGACACAAAGGCTTTATCCCTTGTGTCAAGTTTTGATGTTGACAGAACGCTGTCGATTGTTAAATTTGAAAAAGCACCGTCTTTCTCCATTCTCAAAAGAATTTCAAAAGCCGTTTGTCTTGCGGTTTTATTCATTAAGAAATAGGACCTTTCTTTTATCTTCTTCGGTTATTAAACCTCAAAATCAATCTTAGCAATGATGCAACGGAAACGAGCAATGAAGCAACATAAGTCATAGCAGCGGCAGTTAAAACTTTTTTTGCACCGCTTTGCTCTTCAGAAAGAAGAAGCTGAGTTTCTGAAATTACATTGACAGCTCTTCTTGAAGCATTAAACTCAACGGGAAGTGTTATAAGTTGAAAAGCCACAACACTTGCAAATAAAACAATGCCTATATCAACCAAAATACCAAAGCCAAGAAAATAACCAATTACTGCTAACATTACGCCAAATGAGGAACCTAAGTTAGCAATTGGAAGAATCTTGTTTCTGATTTTGATAGGAAGATAGTTTTCAGCGTGTTGAGCAGCATGTCCGGCTTCGTGGCAAGCAATTCCAACGGCTGCAATTGATGAGCCGGAATAGACCTCAGGCGAAAGTCTGATAATATTTGAGCGAGGGTCATAGTGATCACTTAGTTTTCCGCTGCTTTGACCAATCTGAACATTGTTAATTCCGTAATAGCTCAAAACACGTTGAGCAGCCATTGCACCGGTAATATTTCTTGAATTGCGGACTCTGCTCCATTTGCTGTATGTTTTTTTAACAAGCATCTGAGCAACAAGAGAAAGAATAATTGCCGGAACAACTAAAATCAAATAATATTTATCTAAATAAAAATAAGGCATCTTTAAACTCCTTAGTGTAGTACTGTTCCTTTTTCGATTTTATAGCCATTGATAAACTGAGAAGTCTCCATTCTCTTCTTTCCTTCAAGCTGAACAACCTTAAGCTCAATGCAGTTATTGTCACCGCAAGAAATTAACAGCTTTCCGTTTGAATCAACAACCTCTCCGGGAATATTATTACCTTTTTTATCTGAAAGAACAGCACTGTGAATTTTTAAAATTTTGCCATTTAAGACCGCATGTGTTCCAGGCCAGGAATAAAGGCCTCTGATTTTGTTGTGAATATTAAACGCTGAATCATTCCAGTCGATTGCGCTTAGTTCTTTAGTGAGAAGCCCAACATGTGTAGCATCGGCGTCATTTTGTTTTATTGGCTTAAGCTCACCATTTTCAAGCATTTCAATGGTTTCCATAAGAACCTCTGCCCCTAAAGGAGAAAGCTTTTCATACATTTCTTCGGTTGTGTCGTTTTCACCGATCGAAAGCCTTTTTGTGTGAAGAATATCGCCTGTATCAACGCCTTCATTCATTTGCTGAGCTGTTACTCCTGTTTCTTTGTCGCCGTTTATAACTGCCCAATGAATCGGAGAAGCCCCTCTGTATTTCGGAAGTATTGAAGCGTGAATGTTAATGCAGCCATATTTCGGAAAATCAAGAACATCTTTGGGAAGAATTTTTCCATAGGCAACAACAACAATTAAATCCGGATTAATTTCTTTGAGAATTTCAATTCCGCTTCCATTTCTTAATGAGACAGGTTGAAACACCTTTAAATTATGTTTGAGTGCCTCGACTTTAACATCAGGAAACTTCAGCTCTTGTTTTCTGCCAACGGGTTTATCAGGCTGACAAAAAACACCGACAACCTCATGTTTGCTTTCAACGAGAGCTTTTAGACAATTAACAGAAAAATCGGGAGTTCCCATAAAAGCAATTTTCATTTAATCAATCCTTTCTGATTCGTTCGTCGCGAGCTCTTCTGATATCATCTTCAGTAAGCATTTTTGAAACGAAGTCTGTAAAAACATTGCCTTCAAGATGATCAAGCTCATGGCAGAAACATCTTGCTCTAAGGCCTTCGCCTTTAAACTTGCACCATTTTCCTTCTCTGTTCTGAGCTCTGACGATTACTGTTTTGGGTCTTTTAACAATTCCCCATTGACCCGGAAGAGAAAGGCAACCTTCTTCGCTTTCTTCTGTTTCATCAGAAACTTCAACGATTTCAGGGTTAATAAGCTCCATAAGACCCTTACCGTCGTCTATATCAACAATAACAACTCTGCGAAGAATTCCAACCTGAACAGCAGCAAGGCCTGCTCCCTGAGCAAGATCAAGGGTATCTTTCATGTCGTCAAGTAAATCCCAGAGTTTTTGGTCGAATTTTTCAACCTTTCGGCTTTTTTTTCTTAAAATCGGATCACCGATTTTTACTATATTTCTGATTGCCATATTAAGACCTCCAATTTAGCTGAGAGTTGATGGATTTATATCAGCAACAAAGCTGATATCTGAGAAAGTTTTATTTTTTGATGCAAGAATAAGCTGTTTTGAAATCATCTCTCTGAAACGCTTTGAATTTTTGCATTTAATTATAATTCGGAATCTGAATTTATTATTAATTTTTGCCACTCTTGGTGCTGTTGGCTGAAGAATTATTAACTTCAGCTCGCTATATTCTTCCTGAATGGCTTTAGAAACTATTTCAACAAAATATTTTGCTGCAGAAAAAGCTCTTAATTCTTTTTCGCCAATTGCAGTAACAGTGCAAATATCGCAAAAAGGCGGATAAATCAGGCATTTTCTTATTGCTATTTCATTATTATAAAATGAATCATAATCTTGTTTTTGAGCAAGGTTTATAATGTTGTTTTCGGGAATCATAGTCTGAATAACAGCTATCCCCTTTTCTTTTCCTCTTCCGCTTCTTCCAACAACCTGAGTCAGAAGATCAAAGGTCAACTCTTCGCTTCTGAAATCATCGCCGCTGAGTTGACTGTCGGAATTAATTACACCAACAAGTGTAACATTTTCAAAATTAAGCCCCTTGGCAACCATCTGGGTTCCAAGCATAATGTCATAGTCACCTTTGCCAAAATCAAGAAGCTTGGTTTCGAAAGCATAGCGCGATGAAGAAGAGTCAGCATCAAGCCGCAGTATTCTGGCTTTCGGAAAAAGAGTTTTCAACTCTTCTTCAATTTTTTGTGTACCGTAGCCGGAATATCTGATTTTATCAGCCTCACCGCAAGAAGGACAAACATTAAGAAATGAAACGGAGTGACCGCAATAATGACACATTAATCTTCCGTTTGCACTGTGATATGTCATCGAAATACTGCAATTCGGACAGGTAACAACATTTCCGCAACTCTCACAGGTTGCAAATGTGTTGTATCCGCGTCTGTTCATAAGCAAAATTGTTTGTTTTTTTTCTTCTAAATTTTTATCAATCATTTCCTGGAGAAATGAACTGATTATATATTTATTACCTGCGCTTCTGTCGGCTTTCATATCAACAACAGTTACATCAGGCAAAACGGCGTTTCCGAAGCGTTTTTCAAGAATCTCAAGGGAATAGACGCCCCTTTTCGCCTGAGTATAAGACTCGATACTTGGCGTTGCTGATGAGAGAAGCAACAAACCTTTATGATAGGCAATTCTGAATTTTGCAACATCTCTTGCATGAAATTTGGGTGAAGATTCAGATTTATAGGTGTGTTCCTGTTCTTCATCAATAACAATCAGACCGATATTATCAAATGGAGCAAAAACAGCAGAACGAGTACCCACGGCAATCTGTACCTTGCCCTCTTTTACCCTTCTGTATTCATCTTTTCTTTCACCCATAGAAAGTGCACTATGAAAAACCGCAACTGCTGACCCATATCTACCTTTAAAAACTGAAATAAGCTGTGGGGTGAGTGCAATTTCAGGAACCATGACAATGACCTGCTTGCCATCTTTAATAACTTCATCAATTAATTTGATAAAAACAGAGGTTTTTCCGCTTCCTGTTACGCCATACAAAAGAGAGACTCCACCACCGTTTTTATATTTGTTTAATAGATTTTTGTAGGCTTTTGTTTGTGACTCTGTCAGTTCAATAGGTTTTCCGGCATCGGAATTAATTGAAAAATGCTTTGGAATTCTGAAAACGTCGCAATCGCTGATTTTAATAATTTCTCTTTTTGAAAGAGTTGCTATAACAGCACTGCTCACACCGGTAAAATAGCAAATTTCTTTAACACTTGCAGAGCCGACATCGCGAAGAAGCCTAACAACGCTTTTTTGCTTGTCGCTTAGTTTTTCTTCAATAATATTAAGTTCATCTTCTGCAAGAGAAAGAGAAGCTGTTTTTACCTTTAAATCGCCGACTTTTGCATTAGCATCATAATTCCGATGAACAAACCCTTTTGAGACGAGCTTTTCAATAACATCGCTGTTTTCAGGAAGGTTACATTCTGAAAATATCTCTTCTTTAGAAAGATAGGTTACTCTTTCAAGCATATAGTCATAAACAGAAAGTTCCTTTTTTGTAAGCATTGATTTATCATCAGCTTCAAGGGCAACATAAGTTATATTAAATTTAAAATTCAGTCCGGCCGGAAGCTGAATTTTTGCCGCTTCAAAATAGGTGCAAAAGGTTCTGTCTTTAAGAAAAAGCGCAATTTTAATCATTTCTTTCGTTAAAAGCGGCTTGTTGTCAAGAACCTTTGTAAGATATTTATATTTAATGTTTTTTTCAGCTTTTCCAAAAGAAAAAATTATTCCCTGACGCTGCGAAGTACTACGGCCGAAGGGTACCTGAACTCTGACACCAACAGCAGCGCAATTTAGCATATCATCGGGAATAAGATAAGCATAAAGAATATCAAAATGATATGCAACATTTTCTATTGCAACAAAAGCAAGAGATTGTCCCATATCATTTCACATCCTTTAATATTTAGATATTTCTGATTTCTTCAGGCTCAACAATTTCAATTTCGCCGTCAATAAGCTCAGTGAGAGCATAGGTGACGGGCTTAACATCGCCACACTTGATTTTGAGTTCATTATCATCTGTTATTTCTCTTGCTCTTTTTGCAATAGCAGTAACAAGTGAATAACGGCTTGTTCGGTTTTTAAGAACATTTCTGAAATCTGGATTAAGCATTATTAACTACCTCACTTATTATATTTTTCATATTATCTGTTTTAAGCTGATTTGCTCTGATGATAGACATTATGTCGTTAATTGCGTCTTCAAGAACATCGTTAACAACAATATAGTCATATTCCTCTGCTCTTCTAAGCTCATCAATGGCAATTTTAAGTCTGGTTTCAACCTCTTGAACACTGTCGGTTCCTCTGGCTGTCAATCTCTTTTCAAGAACCTCCAACGATGGCGGAACTAAAAATATTTTTTGGGCCTGAGGATAGATTTTTTTAACAGAAGCTCCGCCCTGAACCTCAATATTAAGAAAAACTGTTTTTCCTGTTTCAATCAGCTTTTCAATGGGACCCAAGGGAGTTCCGTAATAATTATTGCCATATTTTGCGTATTCAAGCATTTGGCCATTTTTAATGTTTTCTTCAAATTCTTCCGGAGAAACGAAAAAATAATCAACTCCGTCAACTTCATCGCCACGCATATTGCGTGTGGTCATTGAAACAGAAAGGAAGGCTTCTTCGCCCATTCTTTCAAGAATAGCTGTTATGAGGGTATCTTTTCCGCACCCGGAAGGACCGGAAACAACAATCAACTGACCTTTATTCATTTTCTTCTTCCTCCGAATACAAATCTTCATCATCGCTGTTAAGGCGGTTAGCAACAGTTTCGGATTGTAAATAAGAGAGAATAACGTGGTCGCTGTCCATAATTATGACAGCTCTTGTTCTTCTTCCCTGAGTTGCATCAATAAGAGTTCCCTTTTCTTTACATTCTTGAATAATGCGCTTGATTGGTGCAGAATCGGGGCTGACAACAGCAATCATTCTTGACGCATTTATCATGTTTCCAAATCCGATATTTATTAGCTTCATAATTCTATCCTTCGAATTTATTCAATATTTTGAACTTGTTCTCTGATTTTTTCAACCTCAGACTTAATATTGATAACCTTTTTGGCTATTTCAACATCCTGAGCTTTTGAACCGATTGTGTTGGCTTCGCGATTAAATTCCTGAACAAGAAAATCCATTTTTCTTCCGATAGCAATATCTGACTGCATAAACTCATGCATCTGAGAAATATGGCTGCGCAGTCTGACAGTTTCTTCAGCAACAGCAATTTTATCAGCATAAATTGCTGCTTCGGTGAGAAGTCGCTGCTCATCAACATGAACATCTGCGAGAACGGTTTTCATTCTTTCAAGAAGCTTTGCATTATATTCAACAACAGTTTGGGGTGAGCGAACCTCAATGAAAGAAACTTCTTCAAGGATTGTTTCGCAGCGTGAAAGAATATCAGCCTTAAGTTTTTCCCCTTCTCTTTCTCTCATTGAAATAAAGGACTCAAGGGCAACATCAAGAACACTTTTAACATCTGCCCAGACCTTATCTTCATCAGCTTCTTCTTTGTGGATTGAGAAAATATCGCTATATCTTGAAAGTGCCGTTACGCCAGCGTCGTTCACTATTCCATATCTTTCGCTCAATTCAGCAAAAGCCTTAACATAGCCGCCTGCAAGAGAATGATTGATTGCAACAGTACATTCCTCAGCTTCAAGAGCTTCAATATAAACATAACATTCAACCTTGCCTCTTGAAACTCTCGACTGAATATAGTTTTTAAGCTTTTCATCAAGAAAGCCATAAATTCTGGGGGTTTTTGAATAAAATTCAAAATATCTGTGGTTAACACTTTTTATTTCAACGCTGATATTTGCGCCGTTAACTGTTTGTTGGGCTCTTCCGTACCCAGTCATGCTTTTTATCATAACCATAGCCTCCAAGGTTGGTTTCTATCCATATCTTTTTTATTATATATCTTTTATATATTTTTGTCAAATTTAACAAGCTTATTTCTTTTTAATTTTCATACCAGCAGCAAGCATAAGCTTTCTCACTTCATCCTCGTTAAGCTCACGCCATGCACCTTGTTTTAACATTCCGAGTTTAACTGAGCCAACAGCTGTTCTTTTTAGTCTTGCAACCTCAAGACCGATTGCTTCACACATTTTTCTGATCTGTCGGTTTCGGCCTTCATAAAGTATGATTTCAAGAACAACCCTGTTTTCTTCTTTGGTTACTACCCTGACCTCCGCAGGAGCTGTTTTAACGTCTTCAATAATAATTCCCTGCGTAATAGCGGTTAACTGTTCTTCGGTAATTCCGGGACGTACAGTAACACGATATGTTTTTGCAACATGCTTTGACGGATGGGTTAATGCATTGGCAAATTCACCGTCATTTGTAAAAAGCAACATACCTTCACTGTCACGGTCAAGTCTTCCGATCGGATAAACTCTGACCGGAACATCTTTTATCAGCTCAGCAACACATTTTCTGTTCATTTCGTCGCTCATAGTTGTAATAAAGCCTCTGGGTTTATGAAGCATTATATATTTAAGATTATCGTTTTTAATAACCTTTTTGCCTGAAACTGTTACAGAATCTTTTTTAGGATTAATTTTGTCTCCGATTGAAGCTACAACACCGTTAACCTTAACTTTTCCGGCTAAAATCAACTCTTCGCTTTTTCTTCTGGAGGCAATTCCCGATTCTGAGAGAAATTTCTGCAATCTGATTTTGTTATCTGCCATGTTTTATCTCCTATTTATTAAAAAATTCATTGAATTTATTTTTTAGATATGTAAAAATATTTTGTTTCGGAAAAAATGTTTCTTCACATTGTGAAACGTCAGTTTTAGCAGTAATATTTGTTTTATATATTACCTCATTATTAAAGATAAGTTCAACATAGCCCAATGTTTCACCCTTTCTGACAGGTGCATAAACAAATTTGGGCATATATATTTTTTGTTTGATTTTAACATCTTCTGAATACATAAAAGTAAATGATTCATTATCAGTTGAAATTTCAACTGAGTTTTTAGTTCCGCCCTGAACGCTGATTTTATCAGGAACAATAAAAAAAGCTTCTTGCTTTTTTGAGCTTTTAAATGCATAATCCAAAAGAATTTTATGGTCTTTCCAATCATTTGGTGCATTCAGAGTAACAGCTATAAAATTACCGTCACTTTTTTCTGCAGCGCTGACAAGACATCTTCCGCTTTTTTTAGTAAAACCGGTTTTTATTCCGTAACTGCCTTCATAATAGCTGAGCATTTTGTTGTGGTTAGAAAAACTTAAAGCAATATCAGGTGTTTCAAGCTCTGCTCTCATTGATTTAGTTGAAGAGATTTCTTTTAAAACGCTGTTTTTCATCGCGTAAGCCCCAAGAAGAGCCATATCATATGCAGTTGAATAGTGATTTTCGCTGTCTAAACCGGAAGGCGTTACAAAACTTGTGTTTTTCATTCCTATAGCGCTTGCCTTTTTATTCATCATTTCAGCAAATTTATCTAAGCTTCCGCCCAGATAAATCGCTACTGAATTCGCCGCGTCATTTCCCGATTCAAGCATCATCGCGCAAACGAGGTTATAAAGGCTGATTTTATATCCGCTTTTAAGTCCTATGGAAGTTCCCTCAGCTCCGCACATTTCAGGTGTAATAGAAACAATTTGATTTAATTTTCCGGATTCAACAGCTAAAACAGCGGTCATAATTTTTGTCGTGCTTGCCATTGAACGCTTTTCATAAGCGTTTTTTTCGAAAATAACTTCATAAGTCTGCGAATTCAAAACAACAGCACTCTGAGCGCTTATATCTTTTTCATTAAGCGCATCGGCTGAAATGGTGAAAAAACAAATTATAAATACTGATACTAAAAATTTTTTAATCAACAAAGCAACCACCTGCCATTTTAAGATATGCAGGCGGTTGGCTCAAAATTATTAAATTTTAATTATTCAGCAGGAATAACTTCAGAAGGAGCAGACTCTTTCTTAGTCTTTTTAACAAGTCCTGTTACCTTGTCAAACATTTCAGGAACAAGATTAACAACTCTTTCAGCAGCATTGTCATAGGCCGTAATATGCTTAAGGGTAACTTCACCGTCGCTGATTACAAGGAAAGCAACGGGAGTGATTGTTACACCGGCACCGCCGCCACCGCCAAAGAGCTCCTGATTGCTTTTTGAGGGGAAATCAGCTCCGCCTGAAGCAAATCCATAGGTAACTTTTGAAACGGGAATTATTGTAACACCGCCTTCGGCATAGATAGCCTCGCCGATAATAGTGCTTGTGTCAACAAGATCACGGATTTTTTCGATTGTTGAGCTTAAGATTGATGCTGCAGATTTTTCTGACATTTGTATTTCATCCTTTCTTTAATTAGCATTTTGAGGTTGAGGCTTAGGGTTTGTATTTTCAGCCTCAGCAGTTTTATTTTTCTTTGCACCCATAAGGAATTTGAGCACAACTTTGAAAACAAGTCTGACAACCATGGCAATTGAAGCATTAATAATTTTTCTTAAAACAATGTGAAAATCAAACTCAAATTCACCAACGCTTCTGTTAGCCAAAAAATCAGGCGAAATATTTACACCATATTTTTTAACAACATTGTTATTACACAAAAAGCTGACTAAGGGATAAACCTTTTGACAAGTTTTTCCGTATTTTATTGCAGTTGAAGCAGAGTCACCTGTTCCGACAGTTATGTAAATTTCAATTTTATCAAAAACAACACTTTTTAAAAGCTTTCCGCCATACAGTCCGAAAACGTGTTTAAGGTTTGCCAAAATCTCCATCATTCCGTCGTATCCGTTTGCTTTAACCATTTCAAGCAACGGGTTTGGCTTCTTTTCTTTTGGCTTATCGTCTTTCGGAGGCTTTTCTTTTGGCTTTTTAGGCGGTTTTTCTTTTTCAGGCTTTTCTTTTTTCTCTCCGACAGGCAAAATTTTAAGCTTGATAAACAGATACCTTACAGAAAGATAGATTTTATCAGAATAATTCAGGCTGACATGAACCGGAATTGACAAAATTAAAACAAAAAACAAAACTATTCCAAGAAGAACACACAAAAAAATCTGAAAACCGGTCACATCATCACCTCGCTTTTAACCTTCTATTATGTTACTCTAAATTTTCGTTTTCGTCAACACTTAATTTCAAATCATTTTCAGTATTATCTGAATTTTTTTCATTTTCATTGGAATTTTCATCTTTTTCAGGAATTTTGGGAAGCTCTGAAAGCTCAGATATTCCGAAACAACGCATAAAATCAGGTGTTGTTGCATAAATCAAGGGTCTTCCCGGCAACTCAAGCCTACCCTTTTCTTCAATAAGCTTTTTCTGACACAAAGTTGCAATTACGCCAGAACAGTCAACACCACGAATTTGTTCAACAAAAGCTTTTGTTACAGGTTGATTATAGGCAATGATTGCCAGAACTTCAAATGCAGCCTGAGACAAGGGTGCATTCTTTTTTACCTCAAGAACCTTTCTGATTTCATCAGCATATTCTATGGCAGTGCAAAGCTGATATTGTGTTCCAAGCTTAAGAAGTCTTAATCCGCTTTCATTTTCTTCATATTTAGCTTTAAGATTCTCAAGAACCTGTGTTAAAACAAGTTCATCTATTTCAAGAGCCAAAGACAAGCGGTCAATAGGACATGGCTCGCCTGCCGCAAAAAGAACTGCCTCAAGCATGCTTTCCATTTTTTTTAAATTCATTATTTATTTTTCTCCTCTGTTACAAAAAGATATAAATTCATCCTCGTCTTTTCTGTCAACCGAAACCTTATTTGCCTTAATAAGTTCAAGAACAGCAAGGAAGGTTGCGACCATTTCAGACACAGACTGAGACTTTACAAACAGTTCGCTGAATTTTACTTTTTGTTTTTTTAAAAGACTTCGATATATAAAAACTATTCTTGAATTAACAGAAACAATTTTTTTAGCAATAATTGTGCTGAATGCTTCAAGCGGCACCGGCATTTTAATTTTTTTCTTTCCGACAACAGAAAGATAATATTTAAGCAATTCAGAAGGATCATGCTTTCTTTTATAGGTCATGTCTCTTTCAAGAACAGTTGGTTCTCTTTCAAAGTGATTGAAACCGTCAGTTTGTTTAGAAAGCTTTTCAGCCATGATCTTACAGTCGCGATATTCGATAAGTTCACCTGTCAGCTCTTTTTTCAGCTCTTCGCTTTCTTCTTCATGAACCGGAAGAAGAGAAACGGTTTTAATATAAACAAGGCGCGCCGCCATTTCAATAAACTCGCTGGCAACTTCCATGTCTGATTCTTTCATTTGGCGAACATAGTCAATATACTGCTCAACGAGCTCAAAAATCGGAATATCGTTTATATTTAATTTGTGTTTGCTGATCAGATGTAAAAGCAGATCAAGCGGACCTTCAAATACATCAATTTTATATTGAATTTTTTCCATTAAATTAACCAACCTTCAAGCCGAAAATCGAAGCGCAGATATTAAGATATTTATCGATAATAAAATCAGAAACTATGCTGATGGGAAGGCTGAAAGCACCAACAACAACCAAAACAAGCATGATTATTGAAATATATCTTTCATACTGCAAGAACTTAAAATATGTTTTATCAGGAACTATAAGCCTTAGAATTCTTGAGCCGTCAAGCGGCGGAACCGGAATAAGATTAAAAACAGCCAGACCGACATTTACCTGAGCTGTAAAGCTGAAAAACATTGCAATGTAATATGGCATAGTTTCCTTAACAACTGTTGTCTTTGCAAAAACCAAACAATAAAGAAAAATAAAAATAAAGCCCATAACTAAATTAGATATCGGACCTGCCGCCGCAGTAAGAGCCATTCCGTATTTTGGGTTTTTGAAGTTTCTGGGATTAACCGGCACGGGCTTTGCATAACCGAAGCCGCCGATAATTATCATAATTGAACCAAAAAGATCAAGATGAGCCAAGGGGTTAGGAGTCAGTCTTCCTGAAAGCTTGGCAGTTTTGTCGCCTAATGCATTGGCAACTGCTGCATGAGCAAACTCATGGATTGGCAAAATACAAAACAAAACAAAAACTCTGGAGAGTATTTCAAGTAATGAAAATCTTCCAAACATAATTTATCCTTTCTGTTACTGTCTGATAGCAACAACAAAACGTTCAATATCGTTAAAATCTTTGATTATTTCGGTCTCAGAGGCATATTTCATGAAAATTTGCGAAATATCTTTGGCTTGGTCTTCACCACATTCAACGGCGATAATTCCGCCTTTTTTCATTTTTGAAAACCATTTTTCACTTAGCGCATGATAAAAAATCAAGCCGTCCTCCCCACCGTCAAGAGCCATAACCGGTTCTTTTAAAACTTCTGATTGAAGACCGGCAATATCTGAAGTTTTTATGTATGGAGGGTTAGAAACTATTATATCAGGCATAGGCAGAAATGAAAAGGCATCATAGCCGTCAAGAATGTCACCCTGAATACTGACAGCTGTACGTCCCATACCTAAAGCCATTTTATTTTTTTCAAGATAACATATTGCCTGATGTGATTTTTCAATTAAATAAACATCAGCATTATCGGCAAAATGCTTTATTGAAAGTCCGATACAACCGCTTCCTGCACACAAATCAAAAACAACCGTTTTTTCATTTCTTTTTGCTTTGTTGATTATATATTCACAAAGCTCTTCTGTTTCCGGACGAGGAATTAAAACACCCTCTCCAACATAAAAATCCAAACCCATGAATTCCCATTTTCCGACAATATATTGAACGGGAATTCCGTCTATTCTTTTCAACACATCAGAATTGACAATTTCTTTTTCTTCTTCTGAAGCTTCCCTATCTCTTTCAAAAAGAAATCTTCCGTGAGGAATTTTGCAAGCATATTCGGTTAAAATTCTCGCATCACTTTCAGCTTCATCAATGCCGTTTATTTTGAGTTGCTGACAACAAAGTTTATATAAATCAAAAACCGTCATACTGCATCATCTTCAGGGTTGTCGGTTATTACCGCTTTGAAAGCCTCGAGAGCGACCTCAATCATAGAATCATCAGGCTCTTTTGTGGTAAGACGCTGCATCCACAACCCGGGTGCCGAAAGAAATCTTACCAATAAATTATCGTGTCTTCCGGCATATTTAATAAATTCATATCCAAGACCCATAACGAGGGGAAGAATAAGAAGCTTAACAGCCATCCAGACAACAGTTATGTCTCTCAGCTGAGGGAAAGCAACTGAAACAGCAGAAGAAATTATTACGCTGAGAATAATCATAACAAACATAAAAGAGGTTCCGCAGCGAGGATGAAAACGTGATTGCTTTCTGACATTTTCAACTGTCAGCTCAAGACCGTTTTCATAGCAGAAAATTGTTTTATGCTCAGCACCGTGATACATAAATGTTCTTCTGATGTCTTTCATCAGAGAAACAAGAGCAATATAGACAACAAAAATAATCATTCTCATAACGCCTTCAATCAATGCTCTGAAATTATCAAGAGCACCGCCTGAAAGCTTATTAAACCAATTGGTTATTATTGTTGGAAGATAGAAAAAAAGAGCAAAGGCAAGCAAAATACCGAGTACACTTGCAATTCCCGTCAGGATATTCATGAATGTTTTATTCATGTGGTCGTTAAGCCACTTATCAAGCTTAGACATATTCTCTTCACTTTCAGCCAAGTCCTCAAATCCTGATTTTTCAGCTGACTCCATCAAGCATGAATATCCGAAAATCATTGATTCAACAAAATTAACAACACCTCTGATTATTGGCCAACCGAGAAATTTAATTTTATCTCTGATATGCTTGACCTGCTTTTCTTCAGTGCTTATTGAACCGTCAGGCATTCTGACAGACATTGCGGCACCTTTTGGTCCCTGCATCATTATTCCTTCAATAAGAGCCTGTCCGCCCACAGATGTTTTATGAATAACCTTATCTTTAGGCAAAATTATTCCTCCTCACTTTTGAGAACAAAGCAAACCTCGACTTTTGTTCCCTCGTTAACAACGCTTTCAATGTTTAATGTTCCTCCGTGAGCTTTAACGATCTCATCAACAACAGCAAGACCGATTCCCGTTCCGCGAACTTCATTGTTAGCTTTAAAAAACTTTTCTTTTATATGGACAAGGTCGTTGCTTTTGATTCCAACACCATTATCCTGAAATGTTATTTTAACATATTTTTTGTTTTTTGCAACAGAAACTTTTATTTTTCCACCAGCAGAAGAATATTTGACTGCATTATCAAGAATATTAACAAAAACCTGACAAATTCTGTCGCTGTCACCGTCAACTATAAAAGATTCCTTTTCATCGTATTCTAAAATAATTTCTTTATTTTCATTTTGGGCTTTTGATGCGTAGATTAAAAACGCCTGATTGACCTCAGCAATTATATCAACAACGCCCTCTTTAATGTGAAATTTTCCGTTTTGGATTCTTGAAAAATCAAGAAGCTCTTCAACCATTGAAGAAAGTCTTGTTGTTTCGCTGAGAATAACATTTAAGCCTTTTGTTATGATTTCATCATTGCATGTATCCAAAGAAATCAAAGTTTCGCCCCAACCTTTAATTGCGGTCAGCGGTGTTCGTATTTCATGAGAAACAGTTGAAATAAATTCATTTTTAATTCTGTCGGTTTCACCAAGTTTCTCAGCCATTTCATTGATGTTTGAGCATAGAGAACTGATTTCATCATTAAATTTCTGAACATCAATTCGAGCTGATAAGTCGCCTTCGGCAATTTTTTTTGCAGTTTCGCTGATTTGATTCACCGGTTCGACAATTGTTGAAACAAAATATGAACCAGAGTTTGACATTATCATTACCAGCAAAAGAAAAACACCATAAACAAAGAACGAAAGAAAAATCAGCTGATGATTGACATCCTGAAGCGAAATAATACTTCTGACAGCGCCAAAAACAATACCGTTACTGTCACAAAGAATATAAGTTGATGCCATAACAGGCTCTCCCCAAGGCATTGAAGTTTTCATTGTATAAGAGCCATCCTCACTGTTTAAAGCTTCTTTATAGTCAGGCATTTCAGTATATTGGGAGACATCATAACCGCTTGAAGACGCAATTGGCACACCGTTTTTGTCAATGACCCAGATATCCTTTGTTTCTTCCGCTTTTCCATAATCCAGAAAATTATAGGCTGCTTTTTTAAATTCATTATTGTCATGTATATTTATATTTTTAAAATATGTATCAATAATCATGTGATTATTGAATTCAACTGTTGATTCAACAATATTATAATACTTATTAACAAGCAAATAGATGATCATTGTACAAGCGGCAAAAATAACAATTGCCGTTAATAACAAAATATTTTTTCGCCAGCGAACTCTGATACCGCTTTTCACAGCAAGACCTCCGTAATTAAATTAAGGTATCCACTTATACCCTTTTCCCCAAACAGTTACAAGATGTTTCGGGTTTGAAGGTTTATCTTCAATCTTTATTCTCAATCGTCTGATGTTGACATCAACTACTTTGTCGTCACCATAAAAGGATGTTCCCCAGACGTTTGTTAATATTTCGTTTCTCTCAACTGTTTCGTCGGGCCTTGAAAAAAGCATTTCAAGAATTTGAAACTCAATTTGTGAAAGATCAATTCTGGTTTCGTTATGAAAAACAGCGCGCTTAATTGTGCTGAGCATAAAGTCGCCAACGAAAATTTCATCTCTGCTTTCTTTGATTACGGTTTCTTTGCTCATTTCAACTCTACGATATAACGCATCGACTCTTGCAAGCAATTCGCTGACTGAAAAAGGCTTGGTAATATAGTCGTCTGCGCCGTTAATAAGTCCGGTTATTTTATCGGTCTCCTGAGTTTTTGCAGTTATGAAAATTATTCCAACCTTTTTGTTGAGGCTTCTGATATGCTTACAAACGGTCACACCATCAGTAAATGGAAGCATTATATCAAGCAAAACGACATCAATACTGTCGCTGTTGGCGTTATATTCTCTGATTGCTTCATTTCCGTTACCGGCTTCAATAACCTCATAGCCATTTCTTCTGAGATTAAGAGAAATTAAATCTCTTATTGCAAATTCATCTTCAGCAATTAATACTTTCTTCATTCAAAACATCCTTTCAGTTCAAATATCATATTATCTTGAAGAGTTTTTTCATTTACATTAAAAATAAGAGCATCATCAAAAAGTTTATAGTAATAGGTGTGATTTAAGCCTTTGTTCAATAGCTTATAGGATTTAGTTGTTGGGTTCCTGGATGAAGAGTCAGTAGTTTTAATTTCTAATATCGGCCTGCTTATGTCGATTTCTTTATTGCTGTTCAAAGCATAAAACTTTAAAGAGGCACCGTTATCAGTAATTATTGTTGTTATGGAATCCAACCAAAGCTGAGGCAGCTTAAAATAAAAGCCTTGATTACTGTTATCAAGCATATATCCTACAGTTGTAATCTCATTTCCAGAAAGAAAAACCCAGTTGATAACAGGAACAGAATCTTTATCTGCTGAAATCTGAAACGGTATTTCAAGCAACCCGTCACCGTTAACATCAGTTGATGAAATATTACTTTCTCTTTTCGAAAGCTGACAAATACTATCATTGTTAAACATTATATGCTCAAGGATTTTAAGCTCTTTTTTCCATTGAAGAACTTCAGTAATAAGAAGTCCGTCTGATGAAACGCCGTCAATAAACACTCTGAGGGAATTACCAAAATTATCGTAATTAACAGACAAAACAGATGAAACCATGGTGTTGACCTTAACAGAGCCAACCTTTTTAATTATATCGTCATAGACCAAAAAAGAAGCATCAAATGTATTAAAATTAACGTCATTCGGTGAAATGGTAAAAACATCTTTTCGTCCGTCAAGATTTATATCAATGCAGTTAAAAACGGTGTATTCACTTTGAAAAAGCATGTTAAGCTTATTTGAAGCTTTATCAGATGAAAAAATTTTAAGCATTTTTCCTGTGTTGTCAGGCCTCGAAAAAAATCCGATAATTATTTCGCAAACACCGTCAGAATTCATGTCTGCAATTTCAAGCTTTTGAAGATCGAAAGCAGTATTGTCTGTTTTATCAAACAAAAACCATTCATCGTCTTTCTTTTCAAAGAGATACATTGTTACTTGCCCTGCTTCAGAATCGTTCTGAGCAAAAACAATTGCTTCTTTGGTTGTATCGCCGTCAATGTCTTCATAAATAATGGCAGATTTTGAATCATTATAAGCAACAGATTTTAAAACTGAATCCTCACCAATTGTTTCATTAAGAATTTTACCGAGTCCACCTTGTGCATTTTCATAAACAGGAGGGCGCATAAGTGATTCAACAGGCTGCATCTCAGTTTTATACATTGCAATAAAAACAAAAGAAAGAACGCCAAAAAGAAGAACAGTTATAATATATTTTCTCATGAATACCTCTTTTTTATTTGTTTAAAAATTCCTCAACCATAGAAATGTCTAATTGACTGCAGGTTTTTAAAAATCTTTCGGCCTCAGAAATGATTTTTTTAACTCCGCCAACACTATCACTTTCAGCATTCAGGGGCATTAAAGGATCATGAACGCTGAGGCGAAGCAAAAACCAACCATTTCCTGAGTCATCATTTAAGAAGACTCTTATTCCTTCGCGGTTGTCGTCAGCAATTTTCCAGCCTTTCTGTTCTGAAGCGAATTTTTCAAGATTTTCAATCACTTTGTTTCCGTATGCTCTGAAGTCTTCACAAAGAATTTTTGGACGAAGCTCGCAAGCTTCAACAGGATCTTTGAGATTTGAAATCAAAGACTCAAGCTTTTTGTTTTCTTTTCCCATCTGAGCCAATTTTATAATGATTTTTGTTATAAGATAAGCTCCGTCATCGAGATAATAGTTCTCACGAAAAGCGGCGTGTCCCGATGTTTCAATGGCAAGAGGACAGTTAACGCCATCTTCGTTAAGTCTGATTTGTTCGTTAATAACATTGCGATAACCGCGTTTAAATCTATAGTGAACGCCACCCAAGTTGCCGTTAATAAATTCCGTAAGTCCGGTTGAAGTTACACTATCAGTTACAATTGTTGCCCCTTCATTATTTTCCAACGCAATTAAGGAAGCAAGAGCTACCAAACGGTTTCTGTTTATTTCATTTCCGTTTTCATCAACACAAGCTGCTCTGTCAACGTCAGTATCAAAAATAATTCCGAGATCTGCCTTAGCCTTTATTGTGGCATCACTGATACTCTTCATTGCGACCTTATTTTCCGGATTCGGAATATGATTAGGAAACATTCCGTCAGGTTCAAGGAACTGACTTGCGCTGACATCAGCACCAAGCGGAGCAAGAACTTCAGTTGCATAAAAGCCGCCAACGCCATTTCCTGCGTCAACAACTATTTTATAATTTTTTAATGGTTTATTATAGTTTTCGGCTTTAACACCTTCACAAATCATTTTTCTCAATCTTCCTGCATATTGAGACATATAATCAGTTCCAACAATTTCACCGGTTTTATCGGGTGAAACATAATCTGAAGCCAACACGATTAAACGGTCAATATCACAACCGTTAAGACCGCCGTTTTTAGTGAAAAATTTGAGTCCGTTTCTGTCAAACGGATGATGACTTGCAGTTATTTGAACAGATGCGACACAATTAAGGTCAACAGTCGTCATGAACATTGCAGGAGTCGAAGCGTAGCCGCAATCTACAACGGTAAAACCAAAAGAAGAAATTGAAGAAACAACAGCTTTTTTTATTCTTTCAGCGGTAATTCTTGAATCATGACCTACAGATATTTTTGAATTTTCGGAAACACCGTTTTCAATAAGCCATAAACAAAAACCCGATGTCAAATCAAAAACAGCTTCATCGGTAAGTTCAATTTCTGCCGGATTTTCGCTGTATGCTACACCTCTTATATCTGTTCCGCTTTTGAGTTTCTTATAAAAATCAATCTTCATCATAATTTTTCCCCTTTTCTGAAATAATTCTTTCGCAAACTTTAATTAAAAATTTATACATTGGTGTGTAAGCATTGATGTTTTTTCTGATTTCATCAAGAATGTTATGGCTGAAAATCGGACTGAGATCTGACGAAAAATTAATGAAATACAGATATTTGGCATTATAAAAAGGTCTGACGGATTTCGGAAGTAATTCGCTGCCCGGTTTTTCTTTTTTGAAACATTCAAAATCAACAACAGCTCCAAGACTATATGCACTTTCACACGCAGCGATGAATTCTTCAGTGTTTTCAAGAATAGTTTTTCTGTAAACATCAAGATAACCCGGTTCAATTCTGAAGGTCCCAACACCGATGCTGTAGCCACCGGGCATGATTTCAAACCACATGCAAGGCTGATGATGCCAATGATGCTTATGGCGCATAAACATACACCACATATTATCGCGATACATTTCTTTGTTCTTGGCAAAGCGCGTATCTCTTCTGATTCTCGAAACCATTTTTTGCGGTATTAAATTCATGTGAGGATCTATTTCAAAAAGCTCATCACATAAATCACTGCAAAGCTGTCTCATAGGTATTGTAGCTTTTTTCTTTAAAACTTCCTTAATACTCTCATAATAAGGTCTGCTATCGTTAAACTTGTTTTCAGCAAGCAGAAGGAGCGTATCATCATCAAAGCCTTTAAAACTATCCATAAATTTCTCCGTTACAAAAAAATATCTGAATATATTATTTATTCAAGTAACCAATGCAAATTGATTTTTTAAAACCATTCTTCTGATAAAAAGCTTCAGCTGACTTGTTAAGAGCGATTACAAAAACAGTTTTCCCCTCATTTTTTAATTCTTCTGCAAGTGTCAGAACAACGCTCTTTCCAAGACCTTTACCTCTCATATCAGAATTACTGGCAACACCGCTGATCAAAGCAGAATAACTGCTTTCGGCGGCAGTCATAGCGCAAGCCACTAACTGATTGTTATTAGTTACGCTTTTAAGTCGAGCAAGACCTCTGCGCTGTCTGAAGGTAAAATCAGACAAAAAATGAAGATATGAGGATTCATCATTTGAAAAAGAACCGGGAATTTCTTTTGAAATCAGGGTATAAACTTCGCGTAAAGACTCAGTATTTCCGGCGCTTTCAAAGCTTATAAAGCTATTGGGCAAATATTCAAACATTTGCTTAGTATCGTGCGGTCTGATTGAAAGCAATCTGAAGGTTTCAGTATCAGCGCAAAGCGAGCTAAAACCATCACCTGAAAGGAAGCAGGAAAGTTCTTCAAAATCAGCTTTTTCAGACGCGCAGAGGGTTGCTGAACCTTCAAAGTCACAGAAGACCGAGGTTATTTCTTTATCTGAATATCCGACCCAAACATTGAGAAAACCGCAATTAAAGCCATAAGCTTCTATATAACATAAAACTCTGACACCGAGAGGAAAATCTTTTAAAAAATTTTCCATCTCTTTTTTATTGTTTATTTCTGCAAGTTTAAGCATTGGCATATTCCTCAAGAAGAGCGCAAGCAAGTTTATAGCATGAATTCATATCGTTTTTATCAGCAATACTTGCTCCTGAGTGAATATAACGGCAAGGAAGAGAAACGGTAATAGTATAAATTCCGCCATTGGAAAGATGAATTGCTCCGGCATCGTTTCCGCCTGCAACAACTGTTTTTGTCTGACAAGGTATATTTTTCTCTTTGGCAATTTCAAAAGCGCGTTTAAACATATTCTTATTATATACGGTTGCCCTATCCATAAAAGAAACAACTGCTCCTTCTCCGAGTTTGCAAACGCATGAAGCACCGCTTACTCCTGCAACGTCGGCAGCTGTAGTTGCCTCGAGAACAATTGCATAATCAGGTTCAACAGAAAATGCCGCCGGTCCTGCTCCTCTGAGTCCGACTTCTTCCTGAACGAGAAAAACAAAATATCCGTCAAAAAGCAATTCACTCTCAAGCATTTTTATAAGGCATGAGCAGCCAAAACGGTCATCAATTGCTTTAGCCTTAACCTTGTTTCCGCAAAAATCTTCAAAATCTGAAGAAAAATAGGCGCAATCCCCTATTGAAACATATTTTTCAGCCTCTTCTTTTGTTGAAGCACCGATATCAATATACATTTTATCAACAGTCGGTACAGTAGTTCTCTCGTCGCCGGAACAAAGATGAATCGCTTTAATTCCGATAACTCCGTCAATATTATCCTCTCCAACAAAAACATTTCTTCCAATAATTACCTTTTCATCAATTCCGCCAACAGTATCAAACTGAAGGTAGCCATCATCGGTAATATAGGTTATAATGAAGCCAACTTCGTCCATGTGAGCTGTTAACATGACTTTATTCTTGGGCTCGTTTGTACCCTTTTTAAAACAAATAAGATTGCCCATGGGATCAACGCGATATTCACATAAGCCATGTATTCTTGAAATAATATATTCTCTGATTTTTTCTTCTCTTCCGGAGGTTCCGTTTAATTCGCAAAGAGCTTTAAGTGTTTCAGTCATCAAATTCAGCCTCCTTAGAAAGAATGAATAAAGAAATCAATTCTGCTGTTTTCTCAACATCACATAAGTCAATAACCTCAACAGCAGTATGCATATTTCTGAGAGGAATTGATAATAACGCAGTTTTAACACCGCTTTTTGAAACGCAAATCTGGTCAGCATTTGTACCTGTTGTCCGAGACATTACATCATGCTGAAAATCAATTGAATTCTTCTTTGCCAACGAAATCAGCTCGTCTGTCAGTTCTCTGTTAAGAACCGGTGAAATTCCGATTGAAGCTCCGCCACCCAAAGAAATCGTTTCGCCGCCTTTAGAATAGTTTCGGTCGCTTCCAAAGCCAACATCAACCGCTATTGCATAATCTGCGTCAAGAGCAAATGCTGCTGTTTTAGCGCCGGCGCCGCCAACCTCTTCCTGAGAAGAAAGCTGAAGGCAGAGCTTTACATTTTTTAGCTTGTCTTTGACCTTGTTTGCCGCAATAATTAAAGCTGCAACACCGCATCTGTCATCAAGAGCAGAGGACGCTATTTTATTACCAAGTAATTTTACCTGTTTTGAGCAAATAAGCCCTCTATCACCAAAGCTGATTATTTCTTCAGCCTCTTCTTTTGAAAGACATACATCAACTGCCATAGAAGAAATATCAACATTCTTTTTTTCATCGCCTTTTTGGAGATGAGGCGGACTTGAACATATTACACCTTTAATATTTTTCTTGCCAAAAAGTATAACTTCAGCACCAATAATAGTACGGCAATCTAAGCCGCCAACTTTATCAATCAAAATAAAACCGTTTTCATCAATCCCTCTTACCACAAGACCAACTCTGTCTATATGAGCATCAAGCAAAACGGTAACTTTTCCCTTTTCATTTGCAGTAGCAATAAGACTGCCGCTTTTTGTGTATTCAATATTCATGAAATTATTAATATATTTTTCAGCCACCTTGCAAGCGGCAAATTCATCACCCGGAGTTCCGTCGGCAGCTGCCAATGCAAAGCAGAGTTCATCAGTTTTCATAGTTCCACCTCGATATACTTAATCAGTATAATTATAACCTCAACAATAAAAAAAATCAATAATAAAACCCGAAACACTATAGAAATAACAATGTTTCGGGTAATTAATATTATTTTTTAAACATCTTTTTAAATTTCATAAGAAATTTGCGTAATTTCAGTGCTGCTTTGATAATTCGACTGTTATAGGGAAAATCATCATTTTCAATACCGAGATCAAGTTGCTTGCGTAATACCTTGTTTTCTTTTTCAAGCTTTGAAACCTTCTTTTTAAGGGACGCAATTTCACTACCGTCAAGGCGATGCTCGATTAAATAGGTATCGAGAGTATCATTCATTGTTTTGTTTTTCCAACGCAAAAATTCAACTTCAGAATATGTGGGCTTGAAAACCTCATCAGCTGTTTTTCCGTCAAGCGCTTTAGCTTCATCTATTGAACGATTGAGAATTTCAATGAGTTTTTCTCTGGTTTCTTTATAGTTATCAGGGTTAGCCGGCGGATTAAGCATGAAATCTTTAAATTCACCGTTAATAACCTGCTCAGGATAAGCAGTATGCATCCACTTGTGATAAGGCTGGAAACGAGGAGAATTAAAGCCATGTCTGACAAGAAGAACAGGAGTTTCAAGAGCAAGGCATGGAAGTGAGCAGTGCAAACGGAAGGTAATTACACATTTAGCGTTCTGATAGGTATCAAGATATCTGATAACTTCAGCCTTACGTTCTTCCCACGACATATCAGTTGAAGCTTCAGGCCTTGTGGGCGGAAGACAAACAACATCAATTCCGGTTCCCTTTAGCTGTTTTTTAATTGCCTTTTCAACCTTCGGATCAACACCAACAACACAAACATACTCTCTTTCGGGCTTTGGAATATCTCTTTTGGGAAGAGTTAAAGTACAACAGCCTGAGAAAAATGTTTTAATTCCAAACTTATCAAAAGCTTCTTTAGTATAATAGTCGCGACAACCGATAGGTTCATACGCCTTTAAATAATTGAGGCCTTCGCCCGAAGAAACATATTCATATTTTGCGGGCATTCCTCTGGGTCTTCCTCGCTGAAGATCGCTATAATGAACACCTACCCAGATGGGATAAATATCTTTTGATGGTGGCCATTTCCATTTGTTCCACATATACCACGCACTCATGATTGTTGCAACCGGCTCATGATTATCAGATTCAAAAGCTTCAAGATCTTCAATATCAACCATATAGTCAACAGAAGGTAAAAATAAACTTTGAGCATAGGATTGAACGTCGTCACCGATATTTTTTGTAGTTTTTCTCCAAAGAACACCGTATTTCATATTTCACATCTCCATTCTCTTAAGAAAAAATCAGATTTAAGCAGTTAAATAAAACCGGACTGATAAAATTTTATAGTCCGGTAAAGTATTTGAAGTTATGCGCTGAAAAGAACGAGTAAAGATGAAACAAGAGCAATGATAAAGAAAAGTACTCCGGCAATCTTTGTGAACTTTTCAAGTTTAGCTTCCATGGTTCTTCCTTTGTTTTTTCCAAAAAAGCTGTCAGCAGCACCGGCAATAGCACCTGAAAGACCCTGCTGTTTGCTTTCCTGAAGCACAACAAGAAGTATGATTACAATAGAAACAATAATTGTTAAAATAGCTAAAACAATTTGAAGAGCAGTCATTACATAAACCTCCATAATTTTTTACTTTGGTATTCTATCACAAACACAATTAAAAAGTCAATAGAATTATGCTTTTTGTTTTTTAGGCAAAAATGTTCCCTTGTTTTTTTCCGATGAGGGTTCTGCTTCGCCGTATTCAATAATAGGCTCAGCACCGTTTTCAACAACATCTTTGGTAACAGTCAGCTTTTTGATGGACTTATCTGAAGGAATATTATACATATATTTCATCAGAAGATTTTCAATAACCGATCTTAAGCCTCTGGCACCGGTTTTATATTCAAGTGTTTTTTTAGCGATTGAAACCAATGCTTCTTTTTCAAAAACGAGCTCTACTCCATCCATTTCAAAAAGATATTGATATTGTCTTACGATTGCGTTTTTCGGTTCTGTCATTATTCTGACAAGGGCAGATTCGTCAAGAGATTCGAGAGAAGCAATTACAGGAAGTCTTCCCACTAATTCAGGAATAATTCCATATTTAACAAGGTCATGATGAACAACCTGGCCAACAAGATTGCTAAGTTCAAGCTCAGCCTTGGTTTTGATTTCGGCACCGAAGCCAAGACCTGACTTCCCTTTTCTTTTCTCAATAATCTTTTCAATGCCGTCAAAAGCTCCGGCACAGATGAAAAGAATGTTTGTTGTGTCAATCTGAATGAACTCTTGCTGAGGATGTTTTCTTCCGCCCTGAGGTGGAACATTGGAAACGGTTCCTTCAACAATTTTCAAAAGAGCTTGCTGAACGCCTTCACCGCTGACATCACGTGTGATTGATGTGCTTTCAGACTTGCGGGCAATTTTATCGATTTCATCGACATAAATAATTCCGCGTTCTGCCTTTTCAACATCAAAATCAGCAGCCTGAATCAGTCTGAGAAGAATGTTTTCAACGTCTTCACCAACATATCCGGCCTCAGTAAGTGTTGTTGCATCAGCAATGGCAAAAGGAACATCAAGAATTTTGGCAAGCGTTTGAGCGAGCATAGTCTTGCCTACACCTGTGGTTCCAAGCATTAAAATGTTGCTTTTGGTTATTTCAACATCGCTGATATTTTTAGAATAAATTCGTTTATAGTGGTTATAAACAGCCACGCTCAAAACTTCCTTGGCTTTGTCTTGTCCGATAACATACTCATCAAGCTTCGCTTTGATTTCATGTGGCTTCGGAAGATTGGAAAAATCGTTCTTTGCGGGCTTTTTCTTTTTTGCGTTTGGTGCTTCGTCAATAATGGACTGACAAAGATCAACACATTCGTCGCAAATATAAACGCCCGGACCTGCAATCAGAGTTCCGACATCATTTTGCGGCTTGTTGCAAAATGAACAACGAACAGACTTGTCTCTGTTTTCGTCGTCTCTTGCCATTATATCAACCCCTTTGTTTATCTCTTGGTAAGAATCTTATCAATAAGACCGTATTCAAGAGCTTGCTCAGCAGTCATATAGTTATCGCGCTCTGTATCTGCGGCAATTTCTTCAATAGACTTGCCTGTGTTTTCAGCAAGAATTTTATTGAGCTTATCTCTTGTTCTGAGAATATTTTCAGCAACGATCTTAATTTCGGTCGCCTGACCCTGAGCTCCGCCTAAGGGCTGATGGATCATAACCTCGCTGTTTGGAAGAGCATATCTTTTGCCCTTTGTTCCGGCAGAAAGCAAAAATGCACCCATACTTGCAGCCATTCCCATGCAGATTGTTGCAACATCACACTTGATGTATTGCATAGTGTCATAAATAGCCATACCAGCGGTAACACTTCCACCGGGGCTGTTAATATAAAAGCTGATATCTTTTTCGCTGTCTTTTGATTCAAGATATAACAACTGAGCCACAACAAGACTTGCAGTCTGGTCATTCACCTGGTCGGAAAGAACAATAATTCTGTCTTCAAGAAGGCGGGAAAAAATATCATACTGACGCTCACCGCGGCTAGTCTGATCAACAACATAAGGTACTAAAGGCATTAATATTCCTCCTTAAATTATCAAATATATTAATGTTGAAACTGCTATAAAAATAACAGTTTCAACAAAATTAGTCTTTACCGAAAAGAGCCGGAATAATCAATTATTCAGCAGACTCTTCCTCTGTTTCTTCAGTTTCTTCTGTTTCGGTTACAACAGCGTTATCAATTACGAACTTAACAGCCTTGTTGAAAAGAAGATCTTTCTTAAGGTTTTCAGCAGGAACTGCAGCCTTAACCTGATCAACTTCCATTGAATACTGCTGAGCAAATTTCTCGTATTCAGCTTCAATTTCTTCATCAGGAACTTCAAGAGCTTCTGTTTCAGCAATTTTTTCAAGAGCAAGACGGATTTTAACGTTGTTTTCTGCACCGTCTTTTGCACTTTCTCTATATTGCTCAATTGTCATTCCTGTATATTTAAGATACATATCAAAGCTCATGCCCTGAGAGGAGAATCTGTAGTCAAGATCTCTGATCTGGTTGTCAATTTCGCTGTCAACCATAACATAAGGAATTTCACCTTCAACGTTTTCAGCGAGCTTTTCAAGAAGCTGCTGTTCAACTTCTCTTTCTGAAGCTGATTTCTTTTCTTCAGCTATTTCATCGTTAAGCTGCTTTTCAAGGTCAGCAACAGTATCGCAATCTGCAGCATCCTGAGCAAATTCATCGTTGATTTCGGGAAGCTCTTTTACTTTGATTTCATGAAGCTTACATTTGAACACAGCTTCTTTTCCTGCGAGGTCTTCAACATACTGCTCGGGGAAAGTTACATTAACATCGAATTCTTCGCCAATGTTATGGCCAACAATCTGCTCTTCAAAGCCGGGAATAAACTGTCCGCTTCCGAGAGTGAGTTCATAGTTTTCACCTTTTCCGCCTTCAAAAGCAACGCCGTCAACAAAGCCCTCAAAATCAATAACAGTAATGTCGCCATCCTGAGCAGCTCTGTCTTCAACAGCAGAAATTCTTGAATTTCTTTCAACGAGAGCATCCATTCTTGCTTTAACTTCGTCTTCAGAAACAACAACTTTTTTGGTTGAAGCTTCAAGTCCTTTATATGCTGTAACGTTGATTTCGGGCTTTGTGAAAACATCAACCGTGATTTCAACACCGTCTTTGCCGATCTCTTTAATGTCAGCCTTATCGGTTCCCACAACATCAAGACCTGACTCAGTAATTGCAGCTTCAACTTCTTCAGCGTAGCAGATGTTAAGAGCATCTTCATAGAGGAAGCCTTCACCATAGAATTTAGCAGCCATACCTCTTGTTACCTTACCCTTGCGGAAGCCGGGAATTGATATTTTGTTTTTCATTTTAGCAAAAGCTTTCTGTTGAGCTTCCTCAAATTTTTCTGCACTGATTGAAACTTCAAGAGTCCAAAGATTTGCTTTTTCTGTTTTTGTTGATGATTTTAACATTTTTTCATACTCCTGTCATCATAATATTTAGGGCGGAAAAACACTCAATCCAACCCATTATAAATTTATACCATGGTATTATATCAGCTATTTTCAAAAAATACCATACCTTTTTTAAAATTTTTCGATTAATTTCGGACAAAAACCTAAGAAATCTGAAGAAATAAGCGAAAATTTAATTCCTTCGTATTCGCCGTTAAAGGCAAGATTAACGGACTGCGCGTGAAGGTGACCGTAATAACAGCGTTTAATTTTGTTTCTTTTTAAAACATCGATAATCTCTTTGCAGCTCTGAGACTGCATAAGAGGAGGATAATGAAGAAAGGCAATTTTCTCTCCTTCATACTCATCAGCGAAATCAAAGGAAAGCTGAAGCCTACCTGCTTCGCGGTTTAAAACCTTCATATCGGCATCGGTTTCAGCATCATAAAACCAACCTCTGCTTCCGCATATTACAAAATCATCTACTTTATACGCATTATTAAAAAGAATCTTTATGGTTTTGAAATTGTTTTTTTCTAAGAATTCATCAAGCTTCTTTTTCGTCTGCCACCAATAATCATGATTGCCTTTTAAAATAATTTTTTCACCGGGGAGGCTTTCAAGAAATGAGAAGTCTTTTATTGCGTCTTCAATTTTCATAGCCCAGGAAATATCGCCGGCAACTACAACAGTATCTTTTTCGGAAACAACTGCACGCCACTGTTTTTCAAGTCTTTCAACATAATTATCCCAACCTTTGAAAACATCCATGGGTTTGTTGCATGAAAAAGACAGATGTGTGTCTCCGATTGCAAAAAGTGACATAAGACTCCTCCTTTCTTTACGCCAAAAGAAGCCCAACGGGCTTCTCAGGTTTTTATTTTATTCCGAGCATTGCATAAACCATTTCAATCATGTCTTCTTTATTGCATACATCATTGAAACGAACCTTTTTATCGCTGAGGTTAGCAAGCTGGGCAGGACATTCAACACCTGTTGCCCTGATGAGAAGCTCAACCTGTTCAAATTCGTCAGCGCCCTCGGGTATTTCATCGCCAACAGCCTTAAGAACAGCAGCTGAGAACTTATAGGGGTTAGCAGTTGAAGCGATTACCGTTTCGGTTTTGTCGCCGGTTCTTGCAACATATTCTTCAAACACTTTAATTGCAACAGCTGTATGTGTGTCGCAAAGATAGCCTTCTTTATAGGTTTTGCCGATTGTTTCAGCAGTCATTGCATCGTTACAGCAGCCTGCATCAAAAAGTGAAAGAATTTTTTCTTTAACATCAGAATCAACAGAATAAACACCTTCAGTTGAAAGAAGCTTCATCCAATTGCTGATTTTTTTATCATCTTCGCCTGAAAGATGGAACAGAAGTCTTTCAAGATTAGAAGAAATAAGAATATCCATTGAAGGCGAAGTCGTTGCAAAAAACTTTCTGTTTTTATCATAAGTTCCGCTTGTGAGGAAATCAGTTAAAACATTATTTGCATTTGAAGCACAAATAAGCTTTTTAACGGGAATACCCATAAGCTTAGCATAATAAGCAGCAAGAATGTTTCCGAAATTTCCCGTGGGAACAACAACATTGATTTCATCTCCGTTTTCAATTGTTCCGTTTTCAATAAGGTCGGCGTAAGCAGAAATATAATAGACAATCTGAGGAACAAGTCTTCCCCAGTTAATTGAGTTTGCCGAAGAGAACATCATTGAGTTTTCGGCAAGCTTTGCAGAAACTTCCTTATCTGTGAAAATTGCTTTAACACCACTTTGAGCATCATCAAAATTGCCGTTGATTGCGCAAACGCTGACGTTAGAGCCCTCCTGAGTTGTCATCTGAAGCTTTTGCATGGGGCTGACACCGTCATTGGGATAAAAGACCATGATTTTTGTTCCGGGAACATCTTTAAAGCCTTCCAATGCAGCTTTTCCGGTATCGCCTGAGGTTGCAACAAGAATAACAATTGTTTTGTCTGCAACAGTCTTTTTTGCAGCAACAGTAAGCAAATAAGGAAGAAGCTGAAGAGCCATGTCTTTAAAAGCACATGTGGGGCCGCGCCAAAGCTCAAGAACATTTCCGCCGTCAGCAATTTTTTTAATGGGTGAAACTTTTTCACTGCTGAATTTTCCTTCAGCATAAGCTCCGCTGACACAAAAATCAATTTCTTCCTCAGTAAAATCAGTAAGATAGAGAGAAAGAACCTTTTTTGCTCTTGAAATATAATCAAGACCAACAAGACTGTTTATAAAATCTTTATCGATTTCAGGAATTGATTCAGGAACAAAAAGACCTCCGTCGGCTGAAATTCCCTGAGCAATTGCCTGAGATGAAGAAACACGAACGCTTTTATCTCTTGTACTTGTATAAAGCATTATTATTACCTCCGTTTTAAAATTCCTTGTTATAATAACACAAATTATTTAACTTGTAAAACATTATTGAAAAAATTTTCTGCATTTTTGAAAAAAATCTTTTCAAGAATGCTTTTTTCAAGACCTTTTAAGCGCAAAAAATTATAAAGATGAATGACTTTTTTGTCTGAATTAAGGAAAACACTCATTTTGGCGCCGTCAAAATCACTACCGATTGCAATATTATCCTCAGCTCCGAATTTAAGAAGATAAATAATATTTTTATAAATGTTTTCAAAAACAAATCCGTTTCCTAAAAACAGCGGATAAAAATTCAATCCGATTATTCCTGAGGAAGAAACAATTTCTTTAATCTGCCAATCTTTCAGATTCCGTTCGTTTTTGCAAATACTGTAACAATTACTATGAGAAGCGGCAAACGGCTTTCTTGAAACTGACAAAAAATCTGAAAAGCTTTTTTCGTTAAGGTGAGATACATCAACAACGATTTTTTCATTTTCCATTTCTTTTATGGCGGATTTTCCGAAGGCAGTCAAACCTTTTTTGCTTTTCACACCGCCGGCAAGACTGTTTTCAAAATTCCATGTTAAAGAAGCCATAACTACTCCCCTTTTCTTCCAACGAGAAATATTTTCCGTTGAACCACCAAAAGAAGATGCGTTTTCCAATGTAAGAACAAAGGGATAATCAGTTTTCTTCAAAAAATAATCATTACAGAAATGAAACATATCTGTTGATTTTAAAAAAGCGTCTTTTTCACTTAAAGAATCATCAATAAAAAGAGCAAAACATTGTTTTCGTTTGTTAAAGCAAGAAGATTTTTTCAAACTAACCTCTAATGATGAAAACATCTTATTGTTTTGTAGTCTGTATGCCTTTTCAACACTGTCACAATGTAAATCAAAATAATTCGTAAAAAGACCCCTTAACAGTTGGATTTTCCGCCAAAGCTCTCATCATATTGGAAAGCGTTTTCAATATGATTGAATTTAAAAATTTTTCCGTTATGATGAAGAACTTCAAAAACATCAAACCTCGGTTGTTTTCTCATTCCATTTTCTGAAAGATATTTAATTGCAGTAAGAGCAATTTTTCTTTGCTTGGAATAGTCAACCGCATCCCTGGCTTCGCCTATTTTTTTATCGCTTCTTGTTTTAACTTCAACAAAAACAAGAAAGTTTTCGTTTTCAACAATTAAATCAATTTCACCATTTCTTGAATGATAGTTTCTTTCGAGAATAAAAAAACCTCTTTTTTTGAAATAATTACAGCAAAAATCTTCGCCGATTTTTCCGATATCACCTTGATTCATAATTATTCACCAAGAATTTTTTTCAAAAAAGTTCTTCTATGTTCAGGGCAAATTCCATGCTCGGCAATCATTTCATAATGAAGCTTCGTTCCATATCCTTTGTGTTTTGCAAACTGAAACTGAGGATATTTTTTATCTGCTTCAAGCATATATCTGTCTCTTGAAACCTTAGCAAGAATTGAAGCGGCAGCAATCGACACAGATTTAGCATCGCCTTTTATTACAGTTTCCTGAGCAATATCAAGGCCGGGTTTACCGTTGCCGTCAATAAGAGCAATATCGGGTTTAACACTCAAGCCTTCAACTGCATTTCGCATAGCTAAAAAGGTAGCCTGAAGAATGTTGATTTCGTCAACAGTTTCTGCATCAACCATAGAAACAGAATATGCAACTGCCTTTTCTGTTATGACATCAAAAAGAGCTTCCCTTTTCTTTTCAGAAAGTTTTTTTGAATCATTGATACCTTCTATTTCGCAATCTATAGGCAAAATTACAGCCGCAGCACAGACAGGACCGCAAAGGGGACCTCTTCCGGCTTCATCAATTCCGCAAACAATTTTATAGCCGTTATTTATTGCTTCTTTTTCAAGTTGAAAATCCATTTTTGTTCATCCTTTGACAAAACAGCGCCGAAAAAATTCGACGCTGTTGTTTTTTTATCAGAGCACCTTGCAATAGTTGAAAATTGACTCAGGAAGTTCTTCCTTATCAGCTGAAACAGTGAAAGTGAAGTTTGTATCCTGTTCTTCGCTGAGATTATAAACAGCTTCAAGGAATGAAGCAAGTTCGTTATAGTCTCTGCCACCTATTTTAAGTGTTGCATCAACAAGAACATCTGTGATGTCGTGGTTTCCGGCGCAGATTCCTGCAAGGAAGCCATAGAAAGCACCATAACCACTAACTTTATAGTCATTAGCAGCGATGAGTCTTGCACGATGATCAACATCGTAAGTAAGCTTTGCCTTTTCTTCAACACAGATTACGTTACCTTTTGTTTGCTCGATTGCTTCGTTAACGCAAACGATAAGATGTTTAGTTTTACCTGTGCCTTTGTGTCCTAAAATAAGAGAAATCATAATACATTTCCTCCTTGTTATATTTTCTCCCCACTTAAAAGTGGTTTTTTACAGATTAATTATATCACAAACCAAGTCTGACTTCAAGAGCTTCTTTTTCTTTTTCATAACCGGGTTTGCCTAAAAGTGCAAACATATTTTTCTTATAGCTTTCAACACCGGGCTGATCAAAGGGGTTAACGCCTAAAACATAACCAGAAACAGCGCAAGCTTTTTCAAGGAAATAGAGAAGATAGCCGAGGTTTTCTTCATCCATTTTTTCAACATTGAGAACAACATTGGGAACTCCGCCATCGTTATGAGCTAAAATTGTTCCTTCAAAAGCCTTTCTGTTAACAAAAGACATTGATTTTCCTGCAAGGAAATTAAGACCATCAACATTTTCGGCGTCTTCTTGAATAATAAACTCGGTTTTAGCTTTTTCAAAATTAACAGCAGTTTCAAACATTATTCTTTCACCCTGCTGAATATATTGACCCAATGAATGAAGATCGGTTGAGAAAATGGCAGAAGTCGGGAAAAGGCCTTTTCCGTCTTTTCCTTCGCTTTCACCAAAGAGCTGTTTAATCCATTCATTCATCATTGTAAAGCAAGGTTCATAGCAAATAAACATTTCGTTTGAAAAGCCCTTTTTATAAAGAGCATTTCTGATTGCAACATATTTATAGCAATCATTCTTGTCTATGTCGGTATCCATTAATTCTTCTCTTGCTTTATCAGCACCCGACATAAGAGAATCAATATCAATTCCTGCAGCAGCAATAGGAAGAAGACCAACAGCTGTTAAAACAGAATATCTTCCGCCAACATCATCAGGAACAACGAATGTTTCGTAGCCTTCTTTATCAGCAAAAGCCTTAAGGGTTCCTCTGGATTTGTCGGTTGTTACAAAAATTCTTTCTTTAGCAGCTTCTTTGCCATATTTTTTAATAAGCAAATCGCGGAAAACACGGAAAGCAACAGCAGGTTCAGTTGTTGTTCCGGATTTTGAAATTACATTAACGGCAAAATCTTTTCCTTCGCAAATTGAAACAATTTCGCTTAAATATGAAGGACTGATTGAGTTTCCGGCAAAATAGATTGCAGGAGTACCTTTTCTTAAGTCGTTATAGTTTTGAGATTTTATAAATTCAATAACTGCTCTTGCGCCGAGATATGAACCACCGATTCCGATTACGATAAGAACATCGCTGTTATTTTGAATTTTTTCTGCAGCAGCTTTGATTCTGGAAAATTCATCTTTGTCATAATTAACAGGAAGATCAACCCATCCTGTAAAATCACTGCCCTCACCGGTTTTATTGTGAAGAGCATTGTGTGCCTGAGTAATTTTATCTTGAAAAGAATATATTTCTTCGTCTTTCAGAAAATCAGAAACATATTTTTCCGTAAGTTTTGTTGACATTGTTGTTGCTCCTTTGAAATACAAAGTTATATTTTGTGTATTTTAATATAAATCTCGTGTTTTGTCAACTATTATTGCCAATTGTTTAGTTAAAAATTAATAAAAAATGTTAGAAATTTAACTGTTTAATGTTATAGAAGAAACAAGTCTGAGCATTATATCGGTAATTTTCAGCCTTCTTATTTCTTTTTCACAGAAGAGCTTGTATTCACCGATTACTTTATTTTTGACCTTAAAAATCACTCTGCCAACCATTTGACCTTTTTCAACCGGTGCTTCTACATCTGCAGAAAGCTGTATTTCTGTTTCAATATTATTTTTTTCTCCCGTTTTCAGAGTTACCGGCTTAATTTCTTCCAGCTTTGGAATGAATGAATTTTCAATTCCTTTTATGATGTTAACGGGAGCAATTAAATTGTCATCTATCTTAGGTGTAACAGTTTCAAAATTTGAAAAACCATAGTTTAAAAGCGCTTTTGCACCTTCAAAACGGTCTGTGCTGTTATCGCTTCCCATGACGACGGCAATTAAATGTAATCCGTTTCTTTTTGCAGAAGCAGAAATACAATATCCTGCTTTAGATGTTGTTCCGGTCTTAAGTCCCGTTGTACCTTTATAAAAACGAACAAGCTTATTTGTATTAACAAGTTGAGTTGAACCGTTTCTTAAAGAATCCATCCAGACAGTTGAATAGTTTGTTATTTCATCATAAGACAGAAGTTCTTTTGACATTAAAGCAATATCAAGAGCTGTGGTGAAATGATTAACAGTATCGTCATCAAGACCTGTACAATTTTCAAAATTTGTGTTTTTCATTCCTAACTCTTCAGCCTTCTCATTCATCATTTTTACGATTCCTGTTTCACTCCCGGCAATATATTCACCAAGAGCTGTGCAAGCATCATTAGCACTTGCAATAACCGCCGCCCTCAACAGCTCTTCAACTTTCATTTGTTCGCCCTCTTTAAGCCAAATCTGAGAGCCACCCTTTGCCGCAGCTTCTGCACTGGCTGTTACAACATCATCAAGACTGATTTTTTTGTCTTTCAAAGCTTCGAAAACCAATAATATCGGCATTATTTTTGTAACTGAAGCCGGATAAAGCTTTTTGTTTTCTTCTTTACTTAACAAAACCTCTCCCGTTGAAGCATCCATTAATACATAAGCCTTGGCATTAACTGAAACCGCTTCCGAGCTTTCAGCAAAGGAGGAAACAGGAAAAATCGTAAGCAAAACAACAAAACTCATGACTAATAAAATTATTTTTTTCATAAATTACCACCTCTTCATGAAAATGTTATGATAAAATTGAGAAAAATAAAACAACTCTATTGAATCGTGAAGAAAATTCATTTATAATTGTTTCATTAATTTTTTCAGAGGTTATTATGAAAGTTGCATTTTACACATTAGGCTGCAAAGTTAATCAATATGAATCGCAGGTTCTCAGCGAAAAGCTTAAAGAAAGCGGTTTTACCATTGTTGACAGCAAAAACCACGCTGATATTTATATAATAAATTCCTGCACAGTAACTGCTTCAGCTGACCAGAAAACCCGCCAGGCTGTTCGCCGTTTTAAAAGAAACAACCCGGAGAGCATTGTTATTCTGACAGGTTGTATGCCTCAGGCTTATCCGGAAGAATCATCTCTGCTTTCAGAGGCAGACATTATTACCGGAAACAAATCTAATGACAAAATAATTGATTTAATTGACAATTATCTGAAAAACGGAAAAAGAGTTGTTAGCATAAGTGAACATAAAAAAGGCGACAAATTCTCTTATTGCTCAATTTCTTCCTTTGATGAAAGAACAAGAGCTTACATTAAAATTCAGGACGGATGCAATAGATTTTGCTCTTATTGCATAATCCCCACTTCAAGAGGGCGTGTCAGATCAAAACCGCTTAGTCAGCTCAAGGAAGAGCTTGAAAGAGTTGCTAAAAACGGTTACAGCGAGGTTATTCTTGTTGGAATAAATCTTTCTTCTTACGGTCTTGATACCGGCGATTCTTTTCCTGACGCAGTAAAGCTTGCCTGCGAAACAGAAGGAATTGAAAGAGTTAGGTTAGGCTCATTAGAACCTGACCACCTCACAGAAGATGTTGTTAAAAAGCTTTCTCAATGTAAAAAGCTTTGTCCGCAATTTCATATTTCACTTCAAAGCGGCTGCGACAAAACACTTAAAGCTATGAATCGTCATTATAACTGCAATGAATACAAAGAGCTTTGCAATAATTTGAGAAACAGCTTTGAAGACTGCACTCTCACAACCGATGTTATGGTTGGTTTTGCAGGAGAGACTGATGAAGATTTTCAGGAAAGTCTCAGCTTTGTTAAAGAAATCGGTTTTGAAAAGGTTCATGTTTTCCCCTACTCTGTGAGAACAGGAACCAGAGCCGAAAAAATGGAAGGCCATGTTTCAAAGAAGATTAAAAATGATAGATGTTCAATCATGATTTCTGAATGTGAAAAAATCAGAAGAGACTTTTTTGAAAAGCAAATTGGCAAGGTTTTCAGTGTTTTATTTGAAAGCTCTGCTTCGGATGGATATATTTTCGGTCATTCCGCAAACTTTATTCCCATTAAAACAAAATCTCCGCAGAAATACTGCGGAGAAATCAAAAATGTTATAATTACCGATGTTGCCGACGATGACTTCTGTGTCGGAGAAATTATTTGATTATTTTTACAGAGCTTGTTTTATCCATATTGCAAGCTCTGATTTTTTTTGAGAACAAACCGTAAAGGTCACTGCATAAACATTCCAAAGCATAAATTTCCTTGCAGAAATCGCTTTGTTTTGAAACCTCACTAAACTTAGTAATTATAGGAAGTTCTCCTCTGTATTGCTTTAAAATCTCGAGTCCCTTTGAGCTCGCGGCAAGAATTTTTATATATGGTGGGTTTTCCCGGGAAATTTCAGGCTTAATTCCGAGAAATATCCTCAGTACGTTTCGCCTGACTGCCGCCATAGTTATGTTTTTTGTTTTAATTTCATTATATAGTTCATCAAGATTTGTTGCATTTTTTGAAGCTGAAAAAATTCTGTCAGAAATTCCATTTTGCTTATCACAATAAAGAGCCATTTTCTCTTTGGAAAGTCTTCTTAAATGAGACAAAACAGCTTTTTCGCCGCTATTCATCTCACCTATTAATCCTTCATTAACTTGTGAAGAAATTTTTTCAAAAGCAAAGCTGCTCATGTATTGCCTGAAAGCATTAATATCATTGCTTTTTCTGATTGCCCCTGCGCTTATATTTTCACCTTCAAGACTGTTATCATTATGTGAATTACCTCTTCTTAAAACAGCAAACGGCTCCATTTTACAATTAAGAGCTGTAATTGCATTTATATACTCAACAGCAAGAGTGTTGTTTGGCGAAGAGATTATTTCAGAAATATCTTCTCCATAGATTGAGGAGACAACATCTGACAAAGCGGAAGGATAAGAAAGACCGGATTTGATTTTTTCAGTAATTTTTGTTGAAATTTCCTCAGAAAACAAAATGTTGCTACAATCTTTAAGCGCTGAAACATCACCGCATTCACATCCGAAGCTAAGTTCCTCAGCGCCTATGGAATTTAAGAGAAAAACACCGGCGCTTGCAAAATCATGAGCAGAGCTGCAGCTCCAGGGTGTGGGAAGCTCAATTACTAAATCAGCACCGTTTCTGACAGCTATTTCAGCCCTCAGATGTTTATCGATAAAGGCACATTCGCCGCGCTGAACAAAATTACTGCTCATAACGCAAACAATATGTGTTGCGCCGTTTTTTCTTGTTTCTTCAATATGATAGACATGGCCGCTATGCATTGGATTATATTCACATATTATTCCTGAAATTTTCAAATCCTCACCTCCAGCTAATATATTTTATTTATTTATCAGTTTGTTGTCAAGATTGTTGTCAAGACAAAAAGAAACGCCGCATAAGCGGCAACATAGATATCATTATATTTTTTCTATTATTACAAAATCCGCCTATACAACGCTTCTTTCAGCTTAGCTTAGTTTTTTGCGACAAAAGATTCGCAATCAACGCATTGGCACTCTGTGGGGTTAGTTTCATGTGTTCCGATTGAAACCTTGCTGAGAGTGCAGTAGTTAGATTCGTTGCAATGGAATTTGCACTTTTCTACTGTGCAGCCAATTGAATGGTTTGCTGTGTTGTTACAATTCATAAATAAAACCTCCGAAAAAAACTACCCACCCAATCAAAATTGGATGGGTAATATTATTCTTTGGTTAAATAAATAATTTATTCACTTAAAAATCGCCAAAATTAGTTAATGAATCAACAATTTTATCGAAAATATCTGATATCCATTGAATGTAATATGCAAAGAACTCATAAAGGAAATTCATGGGGTTGCTTGTTGCATTATCGATATTATCAGAGGCAATATCGTCCATTACAGAAACTATATCCTTCATTTTACCTTTGAAAGCACAGTTGAGAACTCTGATAAGATTATCTTTATATTTACTGTCGATTTTTCCTGAATTGCGAATGCTGCTTTCAATTTTAGAAACAACAGCAGCATTATTGATTGTTACTGTTTTTGTTTCTGTTTTAACATAAGCATAGAAGTAGTTACCGTTTGAATCAACATAATGACCGCTTTCATCAATTGTTGCAACAACGGTTCCGTCTGAATATACATATTCACCATTTTCATTCAATGAAACTTCGCGTCCGGTAGTGTCAACAGTTATGTAATTACCGTTTGAGTCAACAACAGGAGCAGTCGTTGTTCTCTGAGAGCTGTAGGCACCGCAGAGATTGAGATACATAAGAGCATAGAGGAAAACTTCGGTTGTGTCGGTTGTTTCCTGAGAGCCATCAAATTTAGTTGCCTTTGCAAATCTGTAGGAAGGCGGAGTTATAAACTGAAGGTGTTCTGTGTCTGCTTCATTATGGAAATTAGCAAAAAGATTGAAAAGACCCTTAAGTGTTTTAAGTTCGTCCTCACCGATAACACCGGAATTAATCTGAAGAGTGAAAAGAGCTTTTAAAGCAGGGAACATGTGGGTTTCGTAAGATTTAGCAAGATTTGAAACAACATTGAGAACATAGTTGAGAGGACCTTGCTGACGAATTCTCTTAATAATGCTCTTAACAATTACGCGGGAAACTCTGTCGGCATTTCTGATTTTATCGCCGAGCATAAGCTCATCATCAAAATCAAAACCGATAACATAAAGAAGAGGACTATAGTTTATTGCGTAATTCTTGCACCAATAATTATCAATTATTGTTTTAAGACCGCTTAACTGAGCAATAGCAGTATAAAAATCGTTTTCACTGCTGTAACCGTTACCTGTGAGTTTAACTTCAGTAAAATTTGGATTAAGAAGCTTACCGATGAAGTTAACGAACGCAGTTGCATTCTCAGCTGTGTAAAGCTTAGTGCTTCCTTCTTCACCATAAACTGACTCAAAAACATCGCTGAGGAAAAGGTTTAAATTAGCTTTAGCAAGGGTGAGATCTGCCTTATCAACAGTAACTTTATTCCAAGCGAGAGCATCAGTGCTGTTATAAAGGAAATCAACGGTTATACCAAGAAAATTCAGTTCATTGATTGCACCGCTTTCAAGAAGTGCTTCAACATCGGCAGTGCCGTTTTCAAGGTATTCATCGGGGATGATTGTTCCGTTCTGGTCGAAATTAGAAAGCGCATCATCAAAATCAACACTTCCTGTTATTTTATCAATGAGAGACTCCTCGGCGGAAGAAAGAACGCCGAATGAAGACAGCAGCATGAGACATGCAAGAATAACGGATAACGTCTTTTTCATGAAAATTACTCCTTTAAAATTCAGAGATTTACTGCATTAGACAGTATTACAGATAAAGTTTAACATCTCAAGCAACAAATGTCAATAAAAAGCAATCAAAAAAGGCTGCATCAAAACAGCCTTTAAGGTTTCAATTTTGTCATTTTGATTCACTTTTATGTAGCTAAAGGTGAATCAAGACCGAAGCTTACTGTAAGTGCACGATCAATTCTGAGCATATCTTTCTCATCAAGATTACCCATTTTTTCTTTCAGTCTTCTTTTATCCAGGGTTCTGACCTGTTCAAGAAGAACTATTGAATCTTTTGAAAGACCGCAATTATCGGCATTGACTTTTATATGAGTAGGCAGACTGGTTTTTGAATTCTGGCTGGTAATTGCCGCAGCAATAACGGTCGGACTGAATTTATTGCCGATGTTATTCTGAACAATCAAAACCGGTCTTACTCCGCCTTGTTCAGAACCTATTACAGGGCTTAAATCTGCATAAAATATATCTCCTCTTCTGATGTTCAAAAAATAAAACTCCTTTCATGTTTTCTCAGAAATAGTATTTGCTGATTTTCAGAATTTTAAACTTGATTTTTCTTTTATATTTTATGCATCATTTTGTCTGAAAGTTAATAACTTTTAACCTTTAACTTGTTGACTGCTATTGCTGACTTTGATAGAATAATTATGGAGTATTTTATTTTCAGGAGTGAGAATTATGATTAATAAGCTACTTTCAATTTTTATGGCTGTTACAATGCTTTCATCCTCGTTTTCACCGATTGATAAAAACAGCTTTAATTCCATAATAGGCTATTTTTCAAATATATTTCAAAATTTTGAAAACGAAGAAGATTATGACATTTCACAAGAGCTTGACGATTTTTCTAATGATTTATCTGACCTTCTTTCAAAATACAACGAAGATAACTATTTTTCAAAAATCGTTATTGACACAAAAAGTAACACAATTCAAAAAGACGGAGAAAGCGCTGAAAGCCTCGAAAAATATAACTTTGACTACTCTGCTGTAAATTCTCTCAATCCGATTGTTTCTGCCGAGGCTTTATTTGATATTCTTCAGATAGAAAATGAAATTGATTATGTTTCAGGAAAAATTTCTGCCTTCCTTGACGGAGCAAAACAAAACATTGAGGCTCATTTTTCAAACGGAGCTACCCTTTCAGATAAAAAACAAGCTTTTCTTTACGCTGAACAGCTTGAAGATGAATTTTTTCTTGAAAGTGAAATTGAAAACGACAAAATCATTTTAAGAAATCCATATCAGACAAAAAGACTAATAGTTCAGACTAAAAATGAAAAGAAGCTTTCAAAGAATTACGGCTGTGTTGAAAAAATTACCGACGGAAACGGCTGTTATATTCTGCAATTCAAAACAGAAAAAGAAACAAAAGATGCCTTTGAAAAACTCAGTGGAGAAAAATTTGTTGAATATGTTGTTTCAGACAAGGTTGTTTCCACTACTGCCCTTTCAGAAAGAGAAGGTGCAACTCTTATTCAAAGCGACAGATATAAAAAATATTTAAAGAAAAACAACAAAACAACTAAAATTACCGTTGCGGTTGTTGACACAGGCGTTGACACAACCCATCCATTTCTTAAAAACAGAATTGTCAGCGGATATGACGCAATCAGGAAGAAATCAACAGTTAAAGACAGAAACGGTCATGGTTCTCATGTTGCCGGAATTGTTGTTGACAACACACCATCCAATGTTAAGATCATGCCGATTAAAGTTCTCGGTGATGACGGCTCGGGAACAGATCTGACTGTTAAGCTCGGCGTTGAATACGCAATTAAAAAGAAGGTTGACGTTATCAATATGAGCCTTGGAGGCGAATGCGCAGGAAAAGGATGTCAACAATGCGCAGCAGTCAAAAAGGCAATCAAAGCCGGAATTACAGTTGTTGTTGCCGCAGGAAACGACACATCAGATACTAAAAATTTTTGTCCTGCAAAAATAGACGACTGCATAACCGTTGCTTCTTGTTCTGCAGACAATGTTAATATTTCAAACTATTCTAATTTCGGAAGTTCAGTTGATGTAACGGCACCCGGAGAAAACATTCTCAGCTGCGCGCCCGGTGGCGACTATGTTAAACTAAGCGGAACATCAATGGCAACACCTTTCGCTGCCGCCGCAGTAGCGATGATTCTTGTTAACCAACCTTCCCTTTCTGTTTCAAAAACGCAAGCCAAGCTGAAATCATATTGTGCCGATATGAACATAACAGGTTGGGATAAATATTCAGGTGAAGGTGTTATCAATTTTGGAATTGCTTTAGGAGATAATATTCCGGCAAGAACAATATATATTCCTGATGAAGAAATCAGTATGTCTTATTTTAATAAATGCGCTAAAGAAACAGCTGAAATTTATATTGATGGAAAAGAAGGTAAAAACGAAATTCTGACCAACAGAAGCTTTACTGTTAAGAGTTCTAACACCAAGGTAGCTTCTTTTGACGGAAAGTTCATTAATCCTAAGTCTGACGGCAAAGCAAAAATCACAATTACAATCGGGAACGGAAAGAGCGCAAGCTTTGATGTTGTTTTAAAGAAGAAAGAGGTCTGGATTGATTATGCCTCATCAAAATATGAAAAAGGTAACGGAACAAAAGATAATCCTTACATAATCAGCAACGCAAAACAACTCGCAAAGTTCGCTCTCGACATGAGAAACGGAAAATCCTTTAATGGCAAATATCTGAAGCTTTCAAAAGATATTGACCTTAAAGGTAAATATTGGATTACTGCAGGAAGAGCTGAATACGACAACGGATGGATAACTCAGGGCGACACCGGCTTTAAAGGTGTTTTTGACGGAGCAAACCACAAAATCAAAAATATGACAGTTTTTGATGAAGATCCCGCAACGAATTGGTATAATAACAATGTTCCAAACATTGTCTGGTATCTTAATAACACTGGTTTTCTTATGAATATTAAGGGTGGTACTGTCAAGCGTCTCGGTCTTGAAAATGCTTATTGCGAAAACATTTACGGTGCGATTCTTGCAAGCTTTGTTGACGGAAATTCAACAATCAAAAACTGCTACACAACCGGTTTCTGCCGTGGAAGCGGAATGTTTGGATCTGTTACTAATTATAATATTGAAATCAGCAACTGCTTCAGCAGCGCAACTGTTTGCAAAGCAGGAATTGCCGAATCAATCTATTCTTCAAACGACTCAAGAGGACCTGTTATTGTTTCAAACACATTTTTCTGCGGAAAACAGCTTGACGCTTCAAGTGACGAAAAAACAGGCTCTTTTTCGAATTATATTTTAGGCTGTGAGGAAACATCTCAAACTTACATTTATAATTGCTTCAGCGCCTCTAAAGCAATTAACGGTGTCGGATTTACAGATTCAATTAAATATTCAAATTTTTATAACTGCTATTATAACGAGGTTAATTCCGACGGTTATAATGAAAAAATCAGCTCTTCAATCGACATCCGTGAGGCTTCAGCTTCTTTTTTCAAGAAAAAAAGCAGTTTTACAAAAAGCTCAAATTGGAACAATCTTTTTAAATGGGATTTCGACAACACGTGGGCAATCAGTTCTAAGGTAAATAATGGCTTCCCTTATTTGAAAAGAATGAAACCATCTGAAACTGTTTCAAAAACGACCGGCACCTGGATTGACTACGCAGCCAAATCTTACGGTGGCGGAGACGGAAGCAAAAAATCACCATATCTTATTAATACCCCTTCTCAGCTTGCAAGAATTTCATATATTTATCAATATGGCGGCGGAGAAAATGTTTATTTCAAGCTTAATAAAGACATTGATCTTTCAGCTCATTATTGGTATCCTGTTTCTGCCGGTCTGAACCTCGGCAATTCAAACGGACGTTGTTATTTCAGCGGTCATATTGACGGAAACGGAAAAACAATTACCGGACTTAAAATAAAAAACGGAAAGGATTATTGCGGTCTCATTTCAAGTCTTATTCAGGGCTCCGTTAAGAACCTTAAAATCAAAAATGCTGATATCAGTGCTCAGCGTTGCGTTGGAATAATTTGCGGCAGCAGCAACGCATATTCAAGCATTTATAACTGTTCTGTTTCCGGTAATGTTTCAGGAACTGAAATGGTTGGAGGTGTTGTTGGTGAAAATCAACCAACATCTTCTGTTGTGGCTGTTAACAGCACTGCAACAGTCAGATCAACCTTTGATGATTCAAACTCAGCCGGCGGTATTGTTGGCATGAATGAGGGCGAAATTATTTCTTCAACATACAAAACAACCGCCGAGGTTCCCACAAGCTTTGCAGGTATTGCAAATTGGTGCACATCAGGAAAAATTGAAAACTGTTTTAGCTTTGGTGCTTTAATATCGCCGAGTGCTTCACTTCCGGCAAGAATCGTCTCCTCATATTCTATCTTCAATAACGAAGGAATGATTTACAGCGATAGTTATGAAAACGACGTTCCGACCTATATCACATATGATAATCTTAAAAATCAAAACAGCTATATTGGTTTCGATTTTTCAAAGGATTGGAGCTGTTCTCAGGATGTTAACTACGGTTTTCCTGTTCCAAAAAAGCCCGCACCTTCAAACAGCAAAAAAACGCTTCCTACTAAGCTTTGGAGAGATGTTAAAGCGTCTTCTTTCGGCGGTGGAAATGGAACAAAAGCATCTCCATATCTTATTAAAACCGCGAAGCAATTAGCTTATATGGTATATGCTCTTGATTATGAAAACACCTACAACGGAAAATATTTCAGACTTGCAAATGATATAGATCTTAAAGGCAGACTGTGGAGCAATTCATTTCAAGGAGCGCTGACTGTTACTTCGTTTTATTTCGACGGCAACGGAAAAACCATTTCAAATTTAACCTCTGACAACGGTGACGGCTTGTTTCCTTTTTATTTTGAAAAAGGTGAAATTGCCAACCTCAAACTTGAAAATGTTTACGGAGCAAGCTTTGGTATTGTAAGCAGTAACAACGGAAAAATTAAAAATTGCGCTGTTACCGGAGATTTAAAAGCATCAATTAACAAAAGCGAAGCTATTGTTAATATTTCTCAGGTAGGTGGAATTTGTAAGGACAACGGAGGAATCATTGAGCGCTGCAGCGTTAACATTACTGCTTCAGGTGACAGCAATGTTGCCGGAATATGCTCTTATGACACCGGCAGCAGTAAGGTTTTAAACTGTTTTGTAAACGCGACTTTAAAAGGCAGTCAAAGCGCTGATCCGTTTCTTGCAAACAACAGCAGTTATAATATTAAAAACTGTCTTGGTATTGTAAATACAAAGGGTTATTATGACTATAACTCCAGCTGTTATATTCTTGGTGACACAAGCAAACCGGAGCAAAACCTTAAAAGCAAATCCACTTTTAAAAATTGGAATTTCAGTTCTGTCTGGGCAATCAGCAAAAATAAAAACAGCGGGTATCCTTATTTGAGAGATGTAACTCAACGAAAAATTACATATAATCTCAAAGGCGGAGAGCTTCCCTCTTATGTTCAAAAAACCTATATTCCGGGTTATCAATATACTCTACCCACTCCCACCAGAAAAAACTATTATTTCGACGGTTGGTACAAGGACTCATCATATAAAACAAAAATTACCGTTATCGGTAAAACAGACAGCGGTAACATTAACCTTTATGCTAAATGGAAAAAAGCCTATAGCATAGCCTTTTATTCAAACTACGGAAGCAACAAAAAGGTTATACAACAAATTCCTGTTTCGGAAAAAACACCCCTTATTGCCCTTCCGTTTGAAAGAACAGGTTATGATTTCTTAGGTTGGGCAAAAAGTAAGAACGGAAAAGTCGCTTTTAAAAACAAAGAAAAGGTTTATAAGCTTGCTTCTGCCGGTAAAACTATTAAGCTCTATGCAGTCTGGAGCCCACGCAAATATGAAGTTATTTTTGAAAGTAACGGTGGTTCAGGCGAGATGGGAATTATGAACTGTCAGAAATTTGTTTACGGAAAGTCACAAAAATTACTGAAATGCGCCTTCAAGGCTCCGAAAGGAAAGGTATTTGCCGGTTGGTCAATTGGATACAAAGGTGTTATTCCGACTTATAAAGACGGACAAACAGTTAAAAATCTTTCTGACGGAACAGAAGATGTAACACTCTATGCATTTTGGGTCAAGCCCGAAAGCCACAAAATTTCCTATAATTTAAACGGAGGCAAAATGCCCTCTTCATATTCAAAATCATATAAAAGCGGAACCGGATATAAGCTCCCGACTCCAACGCGAAAGGGATATAAATTTATTGGTTGGTATTCTGATTCGAATTTTAACTCAGAAAAAACAACTGAAGTTAAACCCTGGGAAACAACAGACAAGCTGTTTTATGCTCGTTGGAAAAAAGCTTAAAAATCAGACAGCGACAACTGCCTTATGGGGCGAATTGTCGCTGTCTTTTTATATTGTTTTATTTACAATAATCCATTTCATGAGGAAGTGCAGCATCTATAACCGAAGAAATTATTTTTTCAAACATAAAACGCCTCAAGTTCAGCCAAGAACCGCCTCTTCGCAAAATTCAATTTCTGCTTCTCCTTTAAGCGAATCTGACTCAAAAACAATAATCTCATTCTTGCCCTTTCTAAGAAGCGAAGCAGGAAGATATAGTGTTTGCTGAGGACCGATTTTCCAGTAGCGACCCAAATTAAAGCCGTTTACAACTACAAAACCTTTGGTGAAATTCTCTAACTTAACAAAGGTGTCTTTTGGCTCATCAACTTGAAGCCAGCCTCTGAAAAACACAGAATTTTCTTCAGGTTTCTTTGCTGAAAAATTAAGTTTCTCAAGATTATTCATGGGTAAAGGATAAACCTGCCAGTTGAAATGAATTCTTTTGTCCAGAAGGCATCTTCCGTCAATACCCTTTTTGCGCATCATTTTATCGCCAAAATTTGTTCTTCCCATATTTTCGCAAAGGATTAAAAGCTCATCACCCTTTTTGGCAGAAAATTTTACATTCAGGGAATCGTTGATATACATAATTCCAACTAAAGTCTTGTTAATATAAACCTGAGCTCTGTCTCCAAGACCGGTAACAGATAGAACACTGTTATCATAATCACGGTTTAAAACGGTTTTGTAGGCAATATAGCCATATCCTATACCGTATTTTTCCATGCAACGCGGTACATCGCTCTCTATTGGCTCACTCAGAACCTCCATTGCATCAAAAACACCTGAATACTCAGTCAGACGGAGCTTTCCGTAAGATCTTTTTTCTCTGTTAGGAGGAATTTCGGGAAGTTCTCTGTTAATGTGTTTTTTTATAACATCTCTGACTGCGAGATATTTTTTTGTTATGTCACCACATTCAGTTAAAATCGCGTCATAATCATAGCTCGTTACATCAGGGCAATATTTTTCATAGTGATTAGCACCGCTTGTAAAGCCAAAATTAGTTCCGCCGATGAACATATACATATTAAGGCTGCCTTTGTTGAGCATATCATCAACAACCTTTGCGTAATCTTCAGCAGACGTTGTATGATGCTTCTCATCTCCCCACGCATCAAACCAGCCATTCCACATCTCCATGCACATTTTGGGAGAATCAGGATAAAGCTCATCATGGGCCTTAAAATTTTCTTCAACGCGACTTCCGAAATTCAATGTTGAAAAGCATCCCTCAATAGACCCATCAAGAAGGTCTTCTTTTGAAGTTCCGTCGGAAGTGAAAAGCGGAACATTTATTCCGCGCTTGATATATCCGTCTCTTAAATAAGAAAGATACGCCTTATCGTCACCATAGTAACCATATTCATTTTCACATTGCATCATTATTACAGGGCCGCCGTTTGTGAAAAGATATGGTCTGATTTGTTCAAACAATTTATCAAGATAATTGTCAAAACATTTGATATAAGCTTTGTTGCTGCAACGGATTTCCATTTCGTCATCAGTCTGAATCCACCAAGGAAGACCACCGAATTCCCATTCTGCGCAAATATAGGGTCCGGGTCTGACAATTACCATTAAACCCTCTTCACCTGCAGTTTTAATAAATGAAGCGATGTCAAGATTTCCGCTGAAATCATAGTCGCCCTGAATCTTTTCATGCATATTCCAAGCGCAATAGGTCTCAACACAGTTGCAGCCCATTGCTACCATTTTTTTAAAAATATCCCGCCACGTGTCAGGCATATTTCTGAAATAATGAACAGCACCTGAAATGATTTTTATAGGCTCAGAATCTTTATAAAACTGATTACCTCTGATTTCAAAGTTCATGTTCTGACTCCCCTGCTATAAATTACTTAATAAAATAAACTCTTGTTTCATAAGGTCTCGTCATAAATCCGTTATGAATAACAATATTTTTATCATAGTTTGAAAGAACAAGCTCAGATGACTCAATATCAAACTGTTTAGGACATCTGAAGGCACATTCTTTTTCGCTGAAGGAACAAACTACAAGAAGTTGCTGCTCACCCATGTGGCGAATATAGGCAAAGATGTTTTTCTCTGTATTCAAAAGCTGAAAATCGCCATATTTAACGATATCATTCTCTTTTCTGAAAGAGAGAAGCTTTCTATAGTAATGAAGGATTGAATCAGGGTCATTTTCAGCTTGCTGAACATTAATTTCATGATAGTTTTTGTTAACTTCAAACCACGGTTCATCAGCTGTAGTAAATCCTGCATTTTTGTCATTCGTCCATTGCATTGGCGTTCTTGCATTATCGCGGGCAGCATACATGCAGATTTTCATGGTGAACTTATCACTGAAACCAAGCTTTCTGAAAAGATTATAATTATTAATTGAAGAAACATCTTTATAGCGATCAATCGACGGAATGTTTGCGTTAGTCATTCCGATTTCCTGACCCTGATAGATAAAAGGAGTTCCGCTTTGAAGAATATACATTGTTCCAAGCATTTTTCCGCTTTCAACTCTATATTTTTCACTTCCGTATCGGCTGATTATTCTCGGTTGATCGTGATTTTCAATGTAGTTTGCATTCCATGCCTTTTTATAGAGATCTTCCTGCCAACGCTTATAAACCTTTTTGAGCTTTGAGGGTCTGAACGGAGTAACAATCCAGTTTGTTATAATGTTATCGCAATTCATGTGTTCAAAATGAAACATTGTGTTAAGAACCTGGTTTTCTCCTTCACGAATAAACTTCAATGCTTTTTTTGTTGTCATCATCGGAGCTTCACCGACGGTGAAACAATCATATTCATCAAGAACATCTTTGAACTCATGAAGATATTCCATAAGATGAGGTCCATTGCTGTAATGCTCAATTCCTGTTGCAGTCGGAAGAGGAAAACCGTTGGGAAGACCCTCTTTCTTTGAAATGAAGGTTATAACGTCTTCTCTGAAGCCATCAACACCCATATCAAGCCAGAAACGCATGATGTTTTTAACTTCTTCTCTGACCTTAGGATTATCCATGTTTAAGTCAGGCTGACCCTTTGCAAAAACATGAAGATAATATTTATCAATTTCCTTGCAATATTCCCAGGCCTTACCCTGAAATGTTGAAAGCCAGTTATTAGGTTCTTTTCCGGGCTTTCTTCCTTTACGCCAGATATAATAATCGTGATAGGGGTTATTTTCGCCTTTTTTGCTCTCTTTAAACCATTCATGTTCATCAGAAGTATGATTGACCACCAGATCCATTATGACCTTTAAGCCCCTTTTATGAGCCTCATCAAGCATAGTTTTAAATTCATCAAGGGTTCCGTAATCTGAAGAAATATTTCTGTAATCAGCAATATCATAGCCATAATCGGCATTTGGCGACGGATAAAGCGGTGAAAACCAGATTGCGTCAACACCTAAGCTTTTTATATAGTCAAGCTTTGAAATAACACCCTTAAGGTCGCCTATTCCGTCACCATTGCCATCACAAAAGCTGCGTGGCCAGATTTGATAAACAGACATTTCTTTAAACCATTTTTTCTCCATAATTTATTCTCCTTTTATATAATAAGGCTGTTTATCAGGAAATAAACAGCCTTAATCTTATTAAATTAAAATTATTTTGCCTTAGTTGCTTTTCTTGCTTCAATTTCTGCAACAAGCTCTCTCTGACGCTTTTCAGTAAGAGTATAGAAGAACATTGGTACTGCACAAGCAATCATACTGATAGCACCGGAAAGAATAAGAACATTCCAAAGTGTGTCAGGTGACTTAACAAAACCGGTTTCAGCATCGATTCCGGCAATGCTCATTGACATAACGCCGATGAAGGCACCAACAGCCATACCGATTTTGTTGATAAGAGTCTGCATTGCGAAGCAGATACCCTCGCCTCTTTCGCCTGTTTTCCATTCAAGATAGTCAACAGTATCACCGATCATAGCGTAGCTCATAATATTGTTAACACCCTGAGGAATACCGAGAAGAATGAGACCAACGGCTGAAACGATAAGCTTCCACGGAGCATCGTAGCCAACAAAATACATAACTGCCATTACTGCGCCGCCGAAGAGATGAACAAGAATATAGGTGTATTTCTTTGTGAATTTCTTTGTAAGCCAGGGAACAAGAACTGAAGCAACAAGACCACCGGGAATAACAAGCATTGTAATAATTCCATATAAGCCTTCGTTTTTAAGAACATACTTGGCGAAATAGAGACCGCCTGTGTAGGTATAAACCATTCTTGCACCGCCAAGAACACCTGAGAGAACGATGAGAAGAAGCTCTCTGTTCTTAAAGAGTAACTTAAGGTTATGGCCAAATGAGGGAACATTTTCATAATCAGCAGTAATATGCTCTTTGGTATTTTTGAATCCATAGAAGAACATGGGAACAGCAGCAACAACAAAAACAACAGCACAAATGAAATAAACCCACTTGAGAGTATCAGCATTTTGCTGTACACAGCTGTTCATAACAGTTCCAACAAAGCTCTGAGCAGCTTCTTCAACTGTTTTGCCTTGGTTAACTACTATGCCGGCAATCTGCTCAGCTTTATCAATCATAATTTGATTAAGATCATCAGCTGTATATTTGAATTTAGCTGTAACTGCGTTTGTGATAATGGGAACACCAACTGTAACGATACCTGCGCCAACAGTACAAACAAGACGAACAACAGTAAGGATATTACCTCTGACGGTTGTGTCGTTTGTAAGGCAGGTTGCCATTCCCCAATAAGGTACGTCAGCTACTGTGTAAGCAACAGACCAGATAACATAAAGAACTGAAATCACAGCGAAAGTCCAAACTGTTTTTGCCTGATATACGGGAAGGAAGCAAAGAATTGTGCAAATTGCAATGGGAATAGCCATCCATTTAAGATAAGGACGACATTTACCCCATTTTGTACGGGTTTTATCAACAACTGAACCCATAATCGGGTCATTGCAAGCGTCGAAAATTCTTGTTCCGAGCATAAGGAAGGCAACTGCAATTGCACCATCCAACGCACCAACCTTAACGCCTTCTGCACCAAAAAGAAGAGCGTCGGTCATAAATACGGTTAAATATGAGCCGATAATTGTACAGATAAAGTTCTGACCAAAGCCTGCAACGCCATAGGCAATAGCTTCTTTGGGCTGAACGCCTTTGCCTGGTGTTGTACCAAACAGTTTGTGTAATAAATCATTGATTTTTGACATTATAAACCTTCCTTACATAAAAAAATAATGAAATCTGAAGCCAAGCTCAATTATGGTGCGGGTAACAGGGGTCGAACCTGCACACCTTGCGGCACAAGATCCTAAATCTTGCGTGTCTGCCAATTCCACCATACCCGCATATATTCGAAATCAGCCTCAAATTGTCACTTTGTTTATTATAGCAAAATAACAACAAAAGTCAAGGCGATTTTGGTTTTTATCAATAAAAAATCGCCGTTGACAAGTTAATAAAATATTAAAAATTATAAATTAAAATCACCTATTCGAATTAATCAGCTATGTTATGGTTGAGCTTCAATTCATTTCGTTCTCTGTTTTCCTTCTGGATTCTTTCGAGTTTTTCACCTTCAAGATCATATAGCTTATAAGGAATCAAAGCTAAAAGGCCAAGAACAGAAGGAATTACGGTTATAAGAGCCCACAACCAGAAACGAGTGTTAACTGTTGTATTCGGCGAAAGAACAAGCTCTTCGCCAACACCCTTAAGACCAACAAACGGAACAATTAAGGTTGCCAGAACTTTGCTTAACGAACCGGTCAGCTTTCCGACAAAGGTTAAAACCGAAAAAGCCATACCTTCATTACGGATTCCGGTTTTCCATTCCATATAATCAACGGTTTCACCAATCATTTTGGTGGGAATAACCGCTTTTATTGATGCAGAAATGCTGTTAAACACGCCTAAAATTGCCATAAGCGGCGCAATAACCGCCATGTTTGTATAGTTCCGACTTCCGATTAAGAAAACCAAAACTGTTATAGCGGTGTTAAATATAGAAACACCAACAACAATTTGCTTGGAACGAAAACGTTTTTCAAGCTTACTCATTATTGCGTAAGTCAACCAACCTGTAAGAGTTCCCGGTATTCCGACAAGAAGAGAAAGGCTGGCAACGCCTAAAGAAATTTTATAGTAATACTGAGAAAAATGGCCGCCTATTCCTTCGAAGGCACTAAGAATGTTTGAAATTACAAGAAGCAACAAGGGCTTGTTTTTAAACATATAAATAAAGCAATCAAGCAACTTTGGCTCTTCGCTTGAATGTTGAACTCTTTCTCTTGTACAAAGACCTGAAAGAGAAAACAAGAACATTCCGAAGGTTCCGGCAAAAATTGCAAGGAACAAAAATACCTGGGCAATTGTGAATGGGGTTTTATCAGCATTATCGATACAAATCGGGATAATAATTCCGGGAAGTCCGCCAACGATACCGGAAATAAATCTTGCAGATTTAATTGCTGTTGAACGGTCGGCAGGATTTGGGGATATAGCAGCCGAAAGGCCCCAGAATGGAATGTCACCGATTGTGTATGTAATTTCCCAAAGGAAATATGTTATACACATATAAATAATTTTAACAGTATCGGATTTTACATCCTTAAGAAACTCCGCACCACCAAAAAACAAAACGGTTGTTATTCCAAGAAAAATCGGAACAAAAATTAAATAAGGCCTGAGCTTGCCATATCGTGTTCTCGTTTTATCAACTATTGAGCCCATTAACGGATCGTTGAATGCATCCCAGAAACCCATTAAAAGAACCATCAAGGTAACAGCTGCAGGCGGAACACCTAAAACATTCAACAAGAAATACATCTGCTGACCTGTCATCATATTATATCCGAGAACCTGACCGCCGTTTGCCACACCGTAAATTATGGTTTCTCTGACACTGAGATAGCGTCTTTGAACGGGTTGGATATTATTTTCTGCCATAAAAACATACATCCTTTTAAGAAACAGTAATAATTTCACCTAAAATTATAGCATTATAATACCTTTCTTTCAATCAAAAAAACACCTAAAAAATCATAAGGTATTTTGTGTAACTTTTTAACTAAAGCGGACTGTTATTCTCTTATTCAGAGAATAACAGTCCATTAAGCTTTTATCTGTTTAAAAGATTACGGAAGAAATTCATTATTGCTGTTAAAAAGTTCATTAAAATAACCAAGGGAGATTTCTTTACAGTCGGAGCTGAGACGGAATTATCTTCCTTAACATTATTATCGCTGCTGTTATAAACAGAAAAACGAGAAAGAGTGAAGTTGTCGCAGGTTGCCTCTTCACCGCTGAAAAGCAACGGAGCATAGAACTGTCTGGTAAATTTAGTATCATTATGGTTGATATTTTTAATGAACCATGTTTTCTCGGGGAAAAGACAGGTTGAAGCATCTACCCTTTTATCAGGAGAAATATATTTCATATCCTTGCCTTCAAGATATTCATCGCTGAAAATCTCGCCGGCCGGAGCAGTTGTTGCACCTAAAGAAGCGCTCTTTGTGTCAACAACTGTATCACTTTCAACACTCCATGAAGGAGTTAAAGGAAGAGAAGAAAAACCGTATCGGGAAATTACAGCAAGCTTTCCGCTGTTGTCAAAAGAAAGGAGCTTTTCTCTTCTGTTTTTACGGACCAAGGTATTATAAGCCGTAATTTTTCCTTTGAGAACGGAAAGATCTTCGTCTTTGCAATATTCATCAAAAACAAACTTCATAGAATCATCAACCATGTCGTCAGGAACCATTGCCCAGATTGTGAGCCAATAAACAAACATGGGAATAAGAGTTTCTTTATAAATTACGGGAGCTAATCTGTCTATCAAATCGTTAAGCGACTCTGAAAGCATATCGGGTATTCCGGCAAGCTCAAGAACATCAAGACAGCTGGTTATAAGCTCATTATATTGGTTCTCAGTCATTGTGCATTTCAGGAAGGTGAGAATTCCTTCACCGTTAAGTTCGGCTTCGCCTTTGAGCAGCTCACCAACATAGGTAATACCTTCCATAGCAGGAGAATCAAAAACTATTCCGTAAATATCTTCAGTACCATAAAGAGAAATGTAGCTTAAAACCATTATGCTACCTAATGAATGACAGGTAAGAGCAACCTTATCTGTTCCGGCTGAAGCTTTAACGTACTCAACAAAAGCCTTTAATTCAGAAGCAATTACAAGAGGATCGCCACGCCAATCATAATAAAACTGAATAAAAGAGTCTTTATTAATGGAAGAAGGAGCCGGATACTCCATAATAGTTCCGGAATTACCCGCCGCAGTTCCGTCAGGATTATTTGCCCAGCCAACAAAAATACTGTTAACTGAATCAGACACCTCATGAGCGAGTTTATCAAAATCTCTGTCAATTCCATAAATTAAAAGAGCAGGAACAATTTTGTCTTTTAACATTGAAATAATTTCTTCGTTTTCAGGAAAATTGACTCTCTCTGTGGGATTTTCGGTATCAGTATAAACCGGACTGCTCATCATTCCGTTAACATAAATTGTCGGATATTTATCATTGCTATCCTCAGCGGCAAAAGCAGGGGTAACAAGGGAAAAACACATTAAAACAGCTAAAATAACTGAAAGAACCTTTGTAATTCTTTTCATTTTTTAAAACCTCCAGATCAGAAACTATTGATAAAATTATTTTGCAACAGGAACGCTGATTTCAATATCAGTAAGCGGGAATGAACAGCAAGGATGAATACAGCCGAACTTATGGTCCGCCATACGCCTGTATTCAAGAGCCTTAGGAACATAAACCTTTCCGGAAAGAAGATGAGAATGACAAAAACCGCATTCTCCGCTTCGGCAACGCGCAGGTACAGCAATTTTATTTTTTTCAAGTGTCTGCATTACAGAATCATTGGTTAAACCTTCAACTGTATATGTACTATCCTGAATGGTCACAGTAATTTTAACCTTTTCGGGAATGTTTTCCGGATAATCATCCTGAGAAGTCGGATTGTGAAATTCTCCAAACATTTCATGACGAATGTATTTTTTCGGAAGCTGAAGCTTTTCAAGCTCTTTATCAACAAAAGAATACATCTGTTGAGGACCGCAAAGGAAAATTGAATAAGCTTCATCCGAAGGAGCGTATTTCTTAATAAGCTCAGCTGTGATAAAGCCTTTTTCCCATTGACCTTCTTTTTCCTCATCGCTGAGAACATGAATAACCTTGACTTTTGAGCATTTAGACTCTAATTCCTTCAGTTCATCATAAAAAAGGATTGATTCGCTTGTTCGGCTTCCATAAAGAAGAGTCATTTCAAAATCTTCATCTCCGTCAGCAACTGCATTTGCCATAGAGATAAAAGGAGTTATGCCGCTTCCGCCGGCGATACAAATCACTTTTTCAGCATCACGCAAGGGTTGATATTCAAAATTGCCTGACGGAGCAGAAACTTCAACCTTAGTTCCTTTTTTCCATGTGTCAAATATATAGCGAGACATAAGTCCGCCTTCAACAAGCTTGATGGTTAAAACATATTTTCCGTTCAAAGAATCTTTTGGCGAAGAAGAAATTGAATAAGCTCTTGTAACCGGCATTCCTTCAATGTTTTCAAAAACAGTTAAATATTTTCCTGCTGAAAAATATGCAAGAGAATCAGTTCCTCTGTCTTTATCGGGAATAAGAGTATAGCTTTTGCAATCCTCTCCCCTTTCTGTAACGGATTCAACTGTTAAATATTGTCTTTTAGGATGAAGAGCTCTGGCAATCACGGTTGCCTGGTCATTGATCTGCGGAAGATCTGACTTCGCAGCTTTAAACGTTGCTTGACGATTTTTAAGCAAAGAAACAAATTTTCTAGCCTTTAGAGTTTTGAGCTTGCTTGACATCTTATTTACCCTCCTTTTTGAGTGCTTTCGAAACTATAGCACCGGCCTTTTCTCCGGTATAATACGCACAACCATAGCCGTCGCCTCTTTCTTGACTTGCACCGCAGAAATAGAAATTATCGAAAGGCTGATCCTGAGCAAACTGAACTGTTCGCGGAATCATGCTATCCCACTTTTCAAGAAAGAATCCATAAGGCGTTCCCCAAGGAGTGTTGAGATATCTTGCAAAGGTTGGCGGAAGAGCAATTTCAATTTCTTCAATATAGGGAGTAATTGAAATATTGAGCGCTTTTTCACATGTTTCAATCATATCTTTGGCAACTTTTGTTTTAAACTTCTTATAATCCTGAGGTTTGATATCTTTCATAACATCACCAAAGGTCATTGTGGTGAGAAAAAGCTGACTTGTTCCTTTCGGTGTACAATCAGGAATGATTTCATTGAGACAGTTAATAATACAAAATCCGCTGTTAAAATCATTGCACACCTCATACTGTTTATCAGAATCCGAATCAGGAGCAATAAAAACGGAATAGTCTGTTATTCCAAGCTCTTCTTTTGTTTTGTTCATTCCAAGATATACAGTTGTTAAAGATGCTGCGATTTTTCGTGAATTGAGCATTTGAAGCTGTTTCTCAGGAACATCTTTCAAATCAAACAAATCATTCCAGACAGCGTTAGGTGATGTATTACAAATAAAATATTTTCCGTAAACCTCTTTTTCGCCGTTAATTACAACTCCAACGGGTTTTCCGTTTTTCATGATTATCTTTGTTACTTCTGAATTATACCAGATGTCTCCACCGTTTTTTCTGATTACCTTGTCAAGAGAAAGGCTCATTTCATGACTTCTCATGTGTGGAATACCAGTTCCGTTTTTAACATAGCTATGCAAAACAGCCATATAATATAAGAAATCAAATTTTGAGGCAGGAGAACCCATGTAACACCAATAAGTGCAGAAAATATCCTGAGCTTTTTTGGGCATACCGAGAGCATCAAGACCTTCTTTTAAGGTATGTGTTGCCATTCGCATTATATCGGGTAAATCCTTGATTGAACCGGGAAGCTGCTTCGGATTATCAAGACATTCAAAGGCTTTAAACATTCTTATTGACAAATCAAAAGCATCCATACAGCTTTTATATGAACCCGGAACAAGCTGTTCAAGCTTTTTGGCAAAGTTTTCAAATCCAACGGGCATTCTTGCATCAACAGTAACAAGAACACCGTTTTCATTAACAAAAGCATCTTTATCTCCCTCTTTAGCGGGAACAATCAGACGGAAAGTTGAGTCATGTTTATGCCACTGAACATCAGCTTGCATTCGTAGAAACATAGCTTCAATTGAGCCAACTTCCTCAGGCGAACCGGCGCCGGCAAGCTCATGTAATGATGGCTCAAACTCAAATCTTCCCCTGACAAACGATGAGGCAGAGCCACCGGGAATATTATGCCTTTCAAGAAGAAGAGTTGAATGTCCGTTTTTAGCGCAGGTTGCTGCAGCGGCTAAGCCACCATTACCGGCACCAATTACAATTACATCATAAGTTTTCATCTTTTTTCCTCCGTATTTGAATTATTGATTTTATGTTTTTTCTATTATTTTCTGAAATAAAAGCAAAATAAGCCGCAGCCTTTATTATCATAAAAATAAAAGACAAAATCTCAAAAACTTAATAAGCTTTCCAAATTTTGCCTCAGAGTTATTCCATTTATATTATCACCACTCTTTATTTTTATGTTTTTATTATAAAACAACAAAAAAACATTGTCAACAATTTCTTTCTGAAATATAAAGTAATGAAATTTTTAAAAAACAGCTGCCCGAAAAAACGGGCAGCAAAGATTTTCTTACATCTGAAGCTGAAGATCAGTCTTAATTTTTTTATTCATAATCAACTGAACTACAACAGCAACAGCAACAAGAGAAAGACCGATTGCATCTGTTACAATTCCGGGATAAATGAGCAGAAGACCGCCTATTATACAAAGCAATCTTTCAAACCACGACATCTTGCAAAGGAAGTATCCCTGCAGCGACGCTGAAACAGCAAAAATTCCAACAAAGGATGTGATACAAATAAGAACAACATCCCATGCATTTGTGTCAACAAGAAGCATTGCGGGATTAAGCGCGAAAACATAGGGAACAATGAACGCTCCGATAGCAAGCTTAGTTGCAGTTAATGCTGTTTTCATCGGATTAGCCTGAGCAATAGCCGCTCCGGCATACGCGGCAAGCGCAACAGGAGGAGTAAGGTCAGCAACGATTCCGAAATAGAAAACAAAGAAGTGAGCAGCAATGGCAGGAACGCCCATATCATCAACAAGAATGGGGGCGCATGTTGCCGCCATAATGCAGTAGTTTGCTGTTGTGGGAACACCCATACCGAGAACAATACAGCAAATCATTGTCAGGAAAAGAGCAATGATTACTTTATCGCCGGAAATAGCAAGAATTAAGTCAGTAATTTTTCCGAAAAGACCGGTTGAACCGATTACACCGGCAATAATTCCGGCAACACCGCAAGCAGCAGCAACAGTAATCATGCCCCGACCGCCGGCAGCAAGAGCCTCAAAAAGACGCTTCGGTGTGATACGGTATTTTTTATCAAACATACTAACAACAATTGAAGCAATAATTGCAAGAGCTGCAGCGTATGAAATTGATTTTGAATTAGTAGCTACAAGTATAATTAAAAGAACAAGAGGAATTAATAAATAGATTTTTTTGAGAAGAGGTTTAACCTTGGGAAGCTCTTCTTTAGTAAGACCTCTGAGTCCCTCTTTTTTAGCTTCAAGGTGAACAGCGATAAAAACGCCGGCAAAATATAAAACCGCAGGCAAAATCGCTTTAACAACAATTGTCGGATATGAAACACCAATTGTTTCAGCCATAAGGAAAGCTGCAGCACCCATAATCGGAGGCATAATCTGTCCGCCGGTTGAAGCTGAAGCTTCAGCAGCTGCGGCAAATTCGGGCTTATATCCTGTTTTTTTCATTAAGGGAATTGTAACTGCTCCTGAACCAACTGTGTTGGCAACTGATGAACCTGAAACCATGCCTTCAAGAGCAGAAGCTATAACAGCAACCTTTGCAGGACCGCCTGAAAAACGTCCAACAAGAGCGTTAGCAATATTAATAAAGAAATCTGCAATTCCGGTGCGTTCAAGGAAAGCGCCGAAAATGATAAACATTACAATATATCTTGAGCAGACATTAACGGGTGTTGAGAAAACGCCTTCTTTTGAATAGAACAGATATCTTACATATTCAGTAATTCTTGCAAAGAAATCAGGGTTTGTTGAGCCCCAGAATACCGCATAAATCAAAAGAACGCCTGCAACGACAAGAATTGGTATTCCAACACTTCGACGACAAAGCTCTGCAAGACAAACAATTCCAACAATACCGATAACAACTTCAATGGGTGTGATTCTGAATCGGGCAACGATATCTGCTGCGCAAATTGTGAAATACAAAAATGAACCGGTACCTGCAACCAAAAGAATTGCATCATACCAGGGAAATGAGTTTGCTTTCTGAACTCCCTTTTTTGCCGGGTAAACAAGATAGCCGATAAAAACAATAAAAGCCATGAAAGACGCAAGACGAATTTCATCAAGCCATGTTGCAAAGAATGTTACATAAATACAAAAAACAGAAAAAGCAGCCAGAAAACAGTTTACAACAATTTTCGGCTTCCCTTCCCAGACACGAACGTTTGACTCACGGTCAAACTTTTTCATAACTTCATCGAGATCCATGGGTTCTTGCGTTTCAGGGGCAGTTTTTTTCTTAAAAATAGACATAAAGAGCCTCCTGTTATTATTTAATTAAAACGAAAATGGCTGCAGTTTTCAAACTGCAGCCATTTTCAAAGCTAAATTAAATTACTTTGATTCTACAGTAATATTCTTTTCAGCAAAGTATTTTGCAGCACCAGCATGGAAAGGAGCTGTCATACCGTCTGTTGCATTTTCAAGAGAAAGCTCTGCGCCTTTTGCGTGGCTTGAAGAAATAGCTTCAACATTGTCGAAAATAGCCTTTGTGATGTTATAAACATCTTCTTCAGAAGCAGAAGCAGAAACAATAAGAGTAGCCTTAACTGTTACAGTTGTTACATCAGCATCCTGACCGTTATAGGTTCCTGCAGGAATCTTATAGGTTGTGTAATAGGGAGAATCTTTCATAAGCTTTTCAGCTACATCTCCATCAACGGGAACAAGGTAAGCTGAGGTTGATGTGCAAAGTTCCTGAATAGCAGGTGTGGGAGCGCCTGCAACTATGAAAGCAGCATCGATCTTGCCGTCTTTAAGTGCATCGGCAGAATCAGCAAATGACTGATACTGAGGAACGATGTCATCTTCAGATAATCCGGCTGCAGCAAGAATATCCATAGCGTTGAAATAAACACCTGAACCGGCAGCACCGATTGAAACCTTTTTGCCTTTAAGGTCAGCAACGCTCTTGATTTCAGCGTCCATTGTTACGAGCTGAACAGCTTCAGCATAGAGACCGCCAATAACGCGGAATGATTCAAGTTTTCCTTCAGCCTCGAAAGTTCTTGAGCCGTTCCAAGCGTAAGCCATAACGTCTGACTGAACAGTAGCAAGCTGATAGTTGCCGGTATCAATACCGAGAATGTTAGCTTTTGAACCGTCTGTTGAAACAACGTTCACAGAAATGCCTGTTGATTTTTTAATCTGGTTACCAAGAGTTCCGCCGTAGCCATAGTATGTACCTGAAGTACCGCCTGTACCCATGGTCATGGCCTTTGCACCGGAATTGTCGCCATTACCGCCGCAAGCAGCAAAGCAAGCGAGAACAACAGCGAGAACCATTACAATTGAAAGAATACGTTTCATAATAAATCCTCCTTGATTTATGAATATAATTACTTGAAAGTATTATACAATAAAAAAAATTGTTTTGCAAGAGTTTTTTTATTTAATTATATAAAAGAGACTCAAATTTTCAAAAAAACTGCAAATTTATGCATGAATTTAAAAAATCAAGCAAAAAAGAACGGCAAATGCCGTTCCTTTTTAATATTTATACGCCTTTTTCGTCAAAATCATATATTGCCTGCAAAACAATATTCAAAACCTTTTCGATAACTTCCGGAATAAGAATATCAGCTTTATCGAGACGGGTATGATAATATCGAGCAGGAGCAGGATCCATAGCTACCAATGAAGCAGCTTTTATTCCTGCCTGAGAAGCAGCTGCGGCATCAGTTGAACCAAGAGGAATTGCACCAACAGGAATATCCTCACCATGCTTTAAGCCTGAATTTTTCAACAGTGCGCAAACATCTTTGTCGTTTTTAACCATTCCTGTCATGTCTTTTTCATAAATCATCATAAAATCGCCGTCACGAATATTATCAAGACCGATAAAGATTGTTTCTACTCCATCATTTTTAAGTTCAGGATGAGCCGCAAAATATGCTTTTGCACCGCGAAGACCACATTCCTCTCCACCGGTGAGAATTGCAACAACTTCAGTATTTTCAAATCTAACATCATTTTCGCTGAGGTATTTCATAACCGCTGAAGAAATATAGCAACCGGTTAAATCGTCGTTAGCTCCGTCAACATAGTTATTATGATCAACAAACTTAAAAAGTCCGGCATAAGCAGGAAGAAAAGCCAGCTGACCAAGAGCCATTTTTTTTGCTTTTTTGCCTGAAAGTAATGCAGCCGTTGTTGCAACAGTATAACCAAGTCCGGCAACAGCATAACCGACAACAGCCATAACACCGTTGGAACCGAGCTTATAGGTATAAGTCCACTCAGGAGCTGAATCGCTGTGTCCTGAAATAATTATTCTGCGTTTTGTTTCTCCCTTGGCTTTTCGAACAGCAATAACATTGCCTGAAATTTCCTCTTTGAAAAGAGGGTCATACATCTTTTTATAAAGGAGAAACTCCCCTACTATTCCTGCAACTGCGCCACCGATAAGAGCAACTGAACCAAGCGCTTTTTTCTTAGAAATTTTTCCGAATGACGAAGCAAGATTAATTGCTGTTGAACCCATCAGACAAGCTCCTGCATGAGGAACGAAAGACATAAAGGCTTTGGGGTTAACCTTGAAGGTTTCTCTTCTGACGCTGTCACAGAAGGGTTCCAATTCCTTCATCATCTGTTCCTGAGCTCTCTTTTCACTTTCGCTTCCGCAGGGTCTCGGACCAAAAGAATCACAGATATTCTTTATTCCGTTTGTTATAAATTCAGTACAGTCAGCCGTTGTTGTTTTGATTTTTTCTAAGTCAGCTAAATATTCCATTGTTTTCTCCTTTTGCTTATTTTTAATAATTATATTACTATGAAGATAAATAATCAACAGATTTTTATTAAACTTAATTTTTTCGATCACTCAGTTAAAGCACGATAAACAGAAATAATATTTATTTTGGTTTCTAATTGGCAACGAGGGTTGATAAATTGGGAATTGATAATCGACTTAAATAAACAACTTGTAACTTTTAGAAGACTATTTTAGTTGAAAGTTCGATTGCTTTTTTAATTTACTTGTCGATTATCGGCATTTCGGTCATACGAAGCTTCGCACAGCCATACGGATAAAGTTTAATTTCTTGAACTTCAGATATAGGCACTCTTGATTTTGGTGTTTTTCTTGCAATACTTCTATATGGAAATTTGAGTCCCCAATCGATTTGTTGCATATTTGCTTTTATGGTTACCGGTGGATTATTCTGTGAGAACGGAATATTGCTGATTCCATTAAAGCTCACTTCAAACTCCGCATTTGAATAGCAATAATTCCAAGGTGAAGTTGGCACAAACTGATAATCACAATAAGGGAATTTGCGTTCTACTCCTTTTTTTACATATTCACGCATCTGCTTTTCATATTCAATCGGAACAGAGAAAAGCAAAGAACCCATCTGTAATACATAAAGGTCATTAGGTCTTTTTTTGAAAAATGGTGTTGCTTCAAATTCCACCACAAGCTCTGTTTTGCCTTGCTTTATTGCGAACTTAAGGTCTTTAGTCTCTGCGAATTCACCGTTTACATTAAGATTTTTTGCAAAAGATGGAATACGGATTACAAAGTCGAAGTCCTTTTCTGTGTCTATGTAGTAGTGCATTTTAGTGTTAAACGGATAATCTGTTTCAAGTCTGATTGTAACTTCATTATCGTTCAGAACAGAAGGCAGCATAAGCGAGTTGATTACAGCATCACCATTGTGCATAAACGCTGAAAGTGCAAATTTAGGCCAACCCTGATTGAAGTTTGCAGTGCAGCAGCCGAAATTAGGCTCAAGACCGAATGTATGCGCATAAGGACCGTTTGTACTCCACGGAGCCATAATCATAGTCTTCTGACAGGCGGTCTGATTAACCTGCTGAACATACTGATGAACCCACATATCCTCGCTGAGTGTGGCAGGAAGAGCATTGAAACCGAGAACTTCAAGACGTTCTGCCCATTTGTTATCACCTGTGTGGGCAAATATTTCTTCATAGGAATACATCTGCTCAACTACTGCACAACATTCGGTGCCTCTGGTAGGATCAAGGCCTGAAAGCACTTCGTCACCTGTAAAACCTTCAAAAGCTGTTCCGTTATAACGTTCGAGAATTTTGCGGAGCTTTTCTGCGTTGTCCGTATATTCTTCACCTAACAATTCGTGAGAAACAGCTTCACTCTTAAGCATCATAGTAATATTTACAATATGGTTTTTTCTAAGCCAGTTGTGACTTGGCTTCTTCCAGCTTTCAGTTACTGCATTATAGTCAAAACCTTGCTCCTTTATTATCTTAGCAAAATCCTTTATCCAGTCTTCCTGATATTTTTCATACAAGAAATTGAGCGAAATAAAGGTTTCAAACCACCTGAATTTAGCCCATTTAGACAGCTTGCTTTCTCCGCTTTTAAGCATTTCATAATAGTTTTTAAGCACTCTGTAAATAACATCAGGAATTCTTTCATCTCCGGAGCAATCGTAGTAAACCTTGAGAGTTTTACATATAAGCTGTATTGCCCATGTGTCGTATTTTGCTCGTTCTTCCTTTTTACAGGGACAAATCCAACCGTCATCTTCCTGAGCTGAAATAATAGCATCAATATATTTTTTTGCAGTTGAAATGAGTTCTTCGTTTTCAAGGAGATATGCAAGAGGAATAAAGCCGTCAAGCCAATAAGGTACTCTTTCCCAGCCTTCTCGGTCTCCCCCAACCCAGCCACTGTCACGAATATCCGGCCATATCTTATGAAGATTACCGCTGAGCCCTTCGGCTTGAATTTCGAGCTGACGGCGAAGCCAGCCTTCCGGTTTAATTTCTTTTGATGTATAAAAATTCCATTTGCTCATATTTTTCACCTCAAGCAATGCTTCCGATTTCTTCAGGTTTGTTTTCTACAGTATCGACTCCCTTTTTGACAAGGAAATAAAGAGGAATCAATGCAAAAACACAAATTACACCTGCCCATAAAAACATATTCTTAGCAGGTACTATTACCTCTGCACCGACTTCATTTATAATAGTCTGTGCAGCTTTCTGACAAGCCATATCACCAATAACGGGACCTATAACCATAGGAAGCATAACAGCAAATATCATTCTGACTCCCTGGAAAAGCCCTGCCTTGCCTTCCGGAATGAAATCCTTGATAGTGGCACCGAACAAAATATTTACAAGAGCATTTCCGATAACAACGGGCAGAATACTAATAAGAATAACATATATGCTTGTGCTTGTCGAAAGCATGAAGAAGCCTAAAGTCAATACAACAACACCTGTTACAAGGCAGAAGCCCCTTTTCTTTGTTGAAAGCTTTAAAAGTGTTACAATGCAGACAAGCAAAACAATCACAACAACCACTGCAGTTATTATAACAGAGGGTTTGAGAATATTGCTAACACCGCCGTTATCGGGAATGACGACATACTGAACATAAGTAAGAAGATACGGATAGAAAACCTGGAATGCAACTATTGCAAAGCAGAAAGATACAAGAGACAGATAGAGTCTTGCGTTGACCTTTATAACTGATGGTCTGAACCCGTATAAGAGGTCTGCCAAATAATTTGAAGAGCTTTTAATCTGTGCCGTACGCGGAGGGTCTTTAATAAGAAACAAACCGATTATACCACATAAAGTTACTATCAAGCCGAGAACTGCAAAGAAAATCTTATAAGTTATAGTCCCTGCCTGAGCAAAACTGCCAACACCGGTTACTGCAAAAGAAGACACTGTTCCGACAACGGATAACACGGTTTCAACTGCAGGTCTTTGTTTCGGTACGGTAACATCAGTTACCCAAGCTTGAAATGCGGCATCGTTACTGGTGGAGCCCATAAAGGTCATAACAATATCCATAAGAATAATAAACCACACCGTAGTGCCGAGAATTCTTGCTTCATCCGTAAGATTAAAAAGGTTTGCTACATTTTCTTTTGTAATGAAACCAAACATAGCAGTAACAATACCCCATAATATATAACCAACGGAAATAAACATCTTGCGGTTTTTCAGTTTATCGCTGAGGGCACCCATTATAAATGTAGTAACTACAGCCGCAATAGCAGAAAGAGCAACCATGCGGGCTACCGCAGTTGTTGCTTCCATAGAACCGAGGATAGCCGCCTGGGACACATCGGCATATATTTCATTGGTGATAAAGGTGTTGAAATACATATTTTCAGTATTCCAAGCAATACCGCCCATAAAACAGAACAGTGTAATTATAAACCAATTCTTTTTACTTAATTTGTCTTTAACCAAACATTATCATTCCTTTTATATAAAAATTTTATATAGGATTTTTATTCCGGTATGACCTGATATGTAACACCTTCAAACTGCATTGTCACTTCTTCTCTGGTGAAGCCTTCAAGGTCATATCTGTCTGAATAGAAATTATATTTATCAATAGCAAAAGTAGTGTCGGGCTTGCATGTAATCATAGTGCAGCCTCTTTGTGAACCAAGCTTATCAATGTCTGAATATGCAAAATAGTCAACACTATAACCATAGCTAAACTGAATACCTTTATATTCGAAGGTTGTATTATTAACATGATCGTGACCGTTGAACATTGCCTTTGTTGACCCAAGCTCAAGCATCTTTTCAAACATATCATCTTCACCGTAACCGCAACAAACCTGTCTGCCAAGTTCACCAATTATACCTTCAACATATTTGAAATTTTTTGTGTCTTTATAGTCGTTTTCACGGAATTCTGTCCATGCATCATCCATTTCAACAAGAGGGATATGGAAGAAAGCAAGAGATTTAACCGGAACTGCTTTTTCGCTGATTTTCTCGTTTTCAGCGTTCATTCTCTTGATTTCAGATTCATACCATTCTACCTGATTAGGATGAATATTATCGTACGTACCCTTAAGGCTTTCAATGATGTTGTTGTCCTTAATATAAGCCTGAGAGTCAATTAAGATTATTGCCTGAGTAATAAGTCCCTCAGAATTTTTAACCTCAATTGTGTGGTTTCCATAACCGTCAACATCTTCAGGACCTGCCTGGAACAAGCAATATTTATATTCTTCGTTTTCATAAAATTCTGCAACTGATTCTCTGTCAAAATATGAATAGAATTCAGCGTCGTGATTGCCAAAGGTAACATCCCAATAAACACCAAGGCTTTCCATAAGATTTGCAAAAGCCTTTATACCACTGTAGTTGTTGAATGTTCCTGCTCTGTATGGTACAGGAAAAACAATGTCACCTGTTGCAATAACAAGGTCGGGTTTTTCTTTAGTAATCATTGCTGCAACTGCATTAAGAGCTTTTTCATCCACAGCCTTTGACATGAAACCGCCACCGATGTGAATATCCGTAAGTTGCATTATCTTAAAATCTTTGTCTGTAGTAAAATACCAATTTCCGTTTTCATCTTTTTCAGGAACAAGTTGATTTTCAATTTCCACCTTGCTGTATGCTTTTCCTTTTTCCAAAAGATTCTGTACTGCAAAATAATTAAGTCCTGCAATTACAACGGCAATCACCGCAATTATTAAAACAGAAACAAACAAAACCTTTTTTCTTTTTTTGTGTTTTCCTCTCGCCATAGATGACACTCCTTTTAATGAGTAAATTCTGAATAATATATATTTAAGAATTATCCGTAAAGCTGACTATATCACAAATGTTTAAAAAATTCAATCGCGTGAGGGTATTCTGCTCGAACTTCTTCGCTTTTTGCTATTACTTATTGCTTCTAAAATTTGACTCAAAGAAGGTAATATGGTGCAGAGAAGTGTAAAAGAAAACGACAAACTTCCAAAGAAGATTGTCGTTTTTGTGTTTATAGCTTAAAATGGCAACATACTAAAAAATTTGAAATTATTTGAAATTATTATTTATTGTTGTGAAGTCGTTTTTCAATATCTTCTATTAACTCATCATTATATTTAAAATTCTGTGCAACCCACCCTGGACCATGAACAATCTGCTTTTTGCCAGTAATTTCTCTCGCCAATTGAGTCATATAAAGAATTTCGCCATTATATTCAACTTTTCTTCTATTAACAACAACACATTTAACAGCTGTATCTTTTACATACTCTAATTCTGAACCATTAGGAATTTGCCAATCATCAAAAGTCCAATTTGAATGTCTAGCCTTTTTTTCTAACTGCACTTGTTCAGCAACTTCTTCTGCTTTAATTTCTATTGAGTTAGGTGACCATTTTTTTAATTTATCAGTACAATTATGTATTTCTGCAATGGCTTCAAAAATTGAATATGCATCTTCTGCAGACATTGCATAAAATTCTCTTACTCTTTTCTTTCCATTAAAATTATCTATTGAACGCAAATCGGGATTTAACTTATCAATAATCGAATGGATTTTCAGATCAGACAAGCGAGAATCAACTTCATAAGTAGCATAAATACGAAATGCAAATGGGGTACATTCGCTATTATTTAACTGTTTTAGTCTGTTTTCAATATTGTCCGCATAACCGATTTTTATATAATCGGGAAAAGATGGATTTTTTAGTATATATATTACTCCTTTTGAATCGTTTTGCATGTTATATATCCTTTCAATAATTGCCCTTTCATATATTATATCAACTTTACCTTAAAAAATCAAGACGACAGCCTTGTATGTAATCAATTACGTAGAAATTACATATCATCAACTTTGCAAGAAGTCGTATATCATCAAGCCGACAGAAATACACACCGGAAGGTGTGATGAGATACAAGTGCGGCGTTGCCGCCCTTGGTGATATACACGCTGACGCGTGATGATATACCAAGCCTGTCGGCTTGGATAAAAAAATCCGACAAGTCGAAACTTGTCGGATTTTTTGGCTTTTCGTCCATAAAATACGAACAATACAATTTCAAATTCAGGTCGTTAGTTCGACTCCGGGTTGTGGTTTTTGATCCTCAAAATGGAACTGGTCTAAAAACCTGATTTTCTTTAATATTTACAAATAACGTACTTGTCCTTTACGAAAGAGGACAACTTATTTCTAATATCTTCAGCCGTCCCACCCTCAATTGTGTTTTTATCAATAATAAAGACTTGATTATTAGTTTGGTATAAAAATAAATGTCTTGATGTTTCATAAACTTTTACGAACAACGAATATTCAATTTCTGCTTCACCGTTATATTCTTGGCTTTTCGTAAATGTTTTTAAAACATTATCACAGAAGATATACTCGTTTTCAGCATCTTTCATTTTAGCCAATGCTTTATATCTGATTTTAGGTAAAAGAAAATACAAATAGCATTCTAATAAAAATAGAATAACTGCTACACATAGCAATACTATAAGCATAGCATCAGAAAAAATTATCATTTCTAAAATAATGATGACTGCTAAGATTCCCGAAATGATCGACCAAGTCAAAAACCTCTTTTTAGGGTTTGCTTTTTTAAACAAAGATAGATGTGTTAATGCTCTAATTGACTCAAAATCAAATTTGCATTTTGCTTTAATTTCCATAAAATCACCGCCTGTGTGTATTATAGCATAAAAATACAACTAAATCAATGCGAAGCATTGTATATCATCAATTCCAAAGGAATTGCATATCATCAACTTTGCAAGAAGTCGTATATCATCAAGACGACAGAAATATACACGCTGACGCGTGATGATATACCAAGCCTATCGGCTTGGATTAAAAAATCCGACAAGTCGAAACTTGTCGGATTTTTTGTTTACAGCTCAATTAAACAAAAATGTGTGCTACTTCACATCTTAATTTGCTACGTAAGACTTATATTATGATTTGAAAGAGATAAACTGAGCAAGGTGAACAAAGAAATGAATAATCTCAATGAAAATGCCGATAACAGGTGTGTCAACATTCTTTTCATAAGTGTCACACATTCCGCAACGGAACTCGTCTTCATTATTAATCACGCTCTTGATTTTCTGAAGTCTCTTGACATATCCGTCAATGACTTCATCATATTCAGCCTTGGAAGCATTTTTGTCAGCCTTGATTTTTTCTATTTCAGCCTTGATTTTTTCGATTTCGGCCTTAAGAGCTTCATCGGCTATCTCTTTTTCTTCAAGCTCAGCAATAAGCTTTTCTGCTTCGGTGGTGTCAACTCTGTAATCACCATCATTAAGCACAGCGGCATCCTTGGCAGCCTTTACGGCAGCATCAAGAATAGCTGTATCCTCAGCATTTTTGGTAAGATTCTTGTCTGTTCCATTGGCTTCAGCAATAGCATTCTCCAGCTTCTCTATAGCTTTTTCAGTAAGAAGCTCTTTATTTTCAGCAAGAACACCTTCAAGCTCATCAATTGCTTCTTCAAGCTCTGTATAGTCAGCCTTAAGATAAGAACCGTCTGCTATGCCTGATTTAATCTTTTCAATAAGAGCCTTTAAAGCGTCAACGTAGTTATCAACGGTTTCCTGCTCGTCTGTAACAAGATTCTGTGCAAGTTCTCCAAGATCGGCATAGTCAGCTGCTATACTTATTTTAGCTGCAGCTGTAAGGCCTTCTGTGGAAGCAAGTTCTGCAAACTCCAAAGCAACCTTAATATATTCAGAATAGTCAGCACGATCTACCTCTTGAGAATATGAATAACCACAATCACAGGTATAGGTCTTTTCACCCTTTGACCAGATTATGCCGTCACTGCTTTCGGGACGTGCAGTAATTTCAGAGGTCATTGCATCATGAGCACATTCCTTGCCGCATTTTGAGCATTCACCATCAATCCAATTATGCTCAGTGCATTCTTCCCATTGAGCATATAAGGTTGTAGAATTATCAAAGTAATATGTGCCACCATCATCATAAGAATTGCCCATATCATCGCTCCAGCCCTTGAAAACATAGCCGGTTTTTGTAAAGGCATTGGGTGAGAGAGTGAATTCGTTATATCTGGTAGCGATATCAGGATACATTTCACCTTCACCGCCGTTTGCTTCATACCAGATGTTTATTTCTCCGTCGTAATAGTTTCCGATAAGCAGAGAAACATCCTCACCTTCTTTTAATGTGAAGGTATAGCTTTCAGCAGACTCACCGTTGAATGAAACAGTAGCGTCTGTGTATTCTGTACCGTTGATTATCATTGAATCGGTAACCTCTTTAATGGTATATGTACCTGCAGGAAGTGTGTATGAATAAGTCCAGCCCTGCTTATCCATAGTGTAATATCCCTCGAAGCTTGCAAGAGTAGCGGTAAAGAAGTCCACGGAAGCAACCTGCGATTCGTCAAGAGTAAAAACGCCCTGAACAGCATCTCTGAGAGTGAGAGTTGAACAGTAGCCGTTTTCTCCCGTAATCTCAAAAGCAACATAGGCTTCACTGAGATCACGGATATCGTCACCCTTTAATAATACGTCCTTTGAAATATGGAATGAACAGCCGTCGTCCAGATTAACAATAGCATTCAAAGCTTCCATATATGCCTTAGGCACAGGCAAACCACCATTGTTATTTTCGGCTGTAGTAACAAGGCTGAGAAGTTCATCGTATTCTTCGTCAGTCAGTTCAAATTTCACGCAGTCTATTGCATGAAGAGTATCGGTAACCTCAGCTGCATTTTCTGCAGAAATATCCCTTGCTTCCGGCAAAGAATTAATAAGCTCTGCAACGTTGCAAACAAGACAGTTATCTGCGTCAACACAGCTATGCACATCCTGAGCAAACGTCATCGGCATAACAGAAAACGCCATAAGCACCGACAAAATAATCACCATAATTTTTTTCATAATTTTCATCCTTTCATAAATATGTTTGAAGAGAGATTGTTATCTCTCTAAGAAATATTATCAAATAAAAATTTTAATGTCAATGATTTTAAAACATAAAAATAAGATTATCTAAGGTTATATTTATGAAATGGAAAAACAAATGTTTTTCTTAGATTTTTCTTACATATTTTATATAATTTATGTATTAAAAGCGCAAGTTACAAACAAGTATGAGCAACAGCAAGCAAAATTAAATCAAGTGCAGCATTACATATAAATAAGCCGGCAGAAATACACAACTAAATGTGTGATGAGATACAAGGGCGGCGTCGCCGCCCTTGATGATATACACGCTTATGCGTGATGATATACCAAGCCTGTCAGCTTGGATAAAAAAATCCGGCAAGTCGAAACTTGTCGAATTTTTTGTTTACAGCTCAAAATGACAACAATTTAAAATACTGTTTGTAATATTATTATGTATATAAAAGAAACAATGAAATCACAGTAATAACTAAACCACCTAACAAGCACACTAAGGTTAACATATGACCAAGATACTGATGTATCCATGCAGCTACAATATTAAACAATCCTACACCAATAATAAATGTTCCGACACCACCTAAAATAAGCCACCACTCATCCGGTGCAGGATTGATAAACAAACAATACGCTATATAAATTATCGAAGGTAACATTAACGCTGTAATTCCGGCAAAACATAGCCAGTTATATCCAACAGGATGAAGCTTTTTGAAATCTTCATCTGAGGCAGCAGAAAAAAATTCCCATTTATTTTTAGGTGCTCTTTTTGAAAAATGTGGTTTTATTTCATCAATGAAATTAAAATAATGTTTGCCGTATTTCTTTTGAAATGCTTTTAATTCATTACGAAGTGAAAATAAATTGCGATTTAACATATATATTTCAGGAACACTATGTATAGCATCAAGAAAATCAAGAATCTTTTGTGTATAACCCTCTTCCAAAACTTCGAACAATGTATCAATGCAATTAAGCAAAACCTCTTTTTCAGATAGAGGAGAATGCATACTAATCTTTTTTCGAGCTTCTTTGATTGATAATATAATTGCATCGCATTTATATTGATCGAGCGAATCTTCGTCATATAAAAATCGAAGTGCTGTTAAATCGTCTTGCAATTTTTTATAAAAAGATTCTTTCATGTTTCGACACCACCTTTTAACAAGTAAATTATATAACAACCAAGCCTAAAAAGTCAATCTGTTTGCCCGAAGGGTAACTTCATTGTGCCGTCAGCCACACTTCATTGGCGAAGTCACTTCATTGCATAAGCACTTCATTTGCTGTAAGGCAACTTCATTCGTTTATGTCCGCTTTTCGGACAATGAAGTTGACAGCAAGCTGTCAAATGAAATACTCGCTTCACTCATAATGAAGTTATGTCCTGCGGACATTTGCTAAAATCAATGCGTAGCATTGTATATCATCAATTCCAAAGGAATTGCATATCATCAACTTCGCAAGAAGTTGTATATCATCAAGCCGACAGAAATACACACCTGCGGTGTGCTGAGATACAAGGGCGGCATTGCCGCCCTTGGTGATATACACGCTGACGCGTGATGATATACCAAGCCTGTCGGCTTGGATTAAAAAATCCGGCAAGTCAAAACTTGTCGGATTTTTTGTGTTTACAGCTCAAAATAGCAACAGCTCGATAAATTGGAATTTACTTTTTGGATTTGATTATATTTAGCATATCCTTGTAGGATATTCC
>JAFUHX010000027.1 GCA_017474045.1 Clostridia bacterium
ATTTTAACACTCTTTACTGCACTCCAGGATGAGTAAACTGTTCCTGAAGCAGTCTTCTTGTAAGCTCTGACCTTGAAGTAATACTTCTTGCCGCTCTTAAGCTTTGTCTTTGAGCCCTTTACTACATTTGTCTTATAGGATGTAACCTTCTTATAGCCGCTGTCCTTCTTTGTTGAATAGTAAACCTGATAGCCGCTTTCACCGCTTACGTTTGACCAAGTAAAGGAAGCCTTGTCCTTGGTTGTTGTGAGCTTTGTGATTGAAGGAGTCTTGCACTTTGTTGCAGTTTCAAATACCTTTGAGCTGTCGCCCCAGATCGTGCCGTCGTCCTTTGTATAAGCCTTTACCTTGTACTTATAAGCAGTACCTGCCTTGAGCTTTGAAATCTTAAGGGTGTTCTTTGTTACATCCTTGAGCTTTTCGTACTTCTTGGTCTTTGAGTTGTACTTGTAAACTCTGTAGCCGTCTGCACCTGTTACCTTGTTCCACTTGAGTGTGATTGTGGTTGTGGTCTGTGTTGCTGTTATCTTGCTTGTTACCTTGGGAACAATAGTATAAGTGAGTGTCTTTGTACCTGTGTACTTACCCTTGAAGGTAATTGTTACAGTGTACTTGCCTGCTGCTTTTCTTCCGCTTTCATACTTAACGGTGTAGTCTGTATCCTTCTTGAGGGTGTTGCCCTTGCTGTCCTTAACAGTTACTGAAGAAGTCTGCACCTTGCCGTTATAGGTGTAAGCGGTCTTTGAAAGCTTTATTGTATTCGGATAGTAAACAGTTGTTGTCTTTGAAACATTACCGCAGACCGAACACTTGGTTACAACCTTACCGTTCTTTGAAAGGGTTGCTTTTGTGGTTACATTCCTGTAGGTGTGTGCCTTAAGTGAGCCGTAGGCTTCACCGCAGACGGAGCATTTTGCCTTATCGGTGCAGGTTGCTGTTCCGCCCTTATGTGCGGCAGGTGTACGTGTTGCAGGGCAGTTATTACATTCTGCATCACAGGCGTTATCGTAGGTGTGAGGCGCTGTACGGATTTCGGTGCAAAGATTACACTCTGCATCACAGTCGTTGTCATAAGTGTGAGGGCAAGTAGCCTTTTCAAGAGAAATATAAACCGTTAATTTGTTATAGGCGGAATTATAGTCAAGGTCAACCTCATCAGTTAAATCAACCCCGTTAATTTTAACTGTAATACCTGACGGTGTACTGCTCTTTACACTTTCAGGCCAATCACAAGCATTTGTTAATTTCAAATCAATTTTGATAGCGTAATTTTTATCAACGCTGACCTTAGCTGAGCCATCACCAATACCCCAATAATCTCCGTTATCCTGTCTGATTGACAGACCTGAATTACCGCCATCTTTGATGACTCCTTCATCGGTTATTTTTACATTGTTTTTGATATTTGCATCTACATTATGCTCCATAACTGTAGTGTTTAATTCTAATTTTTCTAAATCATAAGTAAGATTAATCTCAGAAATTCTTGTTTTCTGCTTAACGGTTACAGTTGAGGTTCCGAACTTTGTGTTATCCTTATTTGCAGTTGCTTTAACTGTTAAGGTTGCGGCGGTTTCATCACTGCCGATTGTAAGCTTACCTGTGCTGTCAATAGTTGTTTTTGCACTTGTAGCACCCTCAACAGTCCATGTTACACTTTTATCAGTCTGTGTTCCATATACATCAACATTAAATTCTTTTTCAGCACCCGTATAAAGAGACTCAACAGACGGAGAAACATCAACACTGCTTATATAGGGAGGCTGTTCGGTAACGGTAACTGTGGCAATGGCAAATTTTGTGCTGTCTGCATTAGCAGTTGCTTTAACGGTAACAGTTTCAGCAGTTTCATCTGTTCCTACTGTGAGCTTACCTGTTGCATCAATAACAGTTTTTGCACTTGTAGCACCCTCAACAGTCCATTTTACAGTTTTATCTGCTACAGTACCTTTTACTTCAGCTGTAAAGGTATGATTTCCGCCCTTTACGACAGAAAGCTCGTTATCAGAAACGGTAATATCTGTTACAATCGGCGTTGTATCAGCGTTGCCGATAACATAATAAACGTTCAGTTCATTCCAATAATCATTGTAATCGAAATACACTTCATCCGTTACATCTGTGCCGTTTATCTTCACTTTTATTCCTGTATGCGGATATTCCTTCACCGCTTCCAGCCAGTCATATCCTTCAGACAAATACAAATTGTACTTGATTGCATAATTTTTGGTAGCATCTACCATTGCTGAGCCGTCATCCACGCCCCAAAAATCAGTTTCGGACTGCTTAATTCTCAAGCCCGAATTACCGCCATCTACAGATGCCCCCTCGGTTGTGGTAGCCACATTATCTCTTACACGTCTGTTAACTTCGCCCTCTGTCCAAGCGGTATTGAGGTCAATCACCGAAGCATCATAGGTAAGATTTATTTCATCAATAATAGTATTTGAGGTGAATTCATAAGTCAGCTTGAAGCCGGAAGGACCTTTTGCAGAAACAGTTGCAGCTTTACCGTTGACGGTTGCTGTCATTTCATCAGCAAACGCTGCAGTGCCTCTTGCCTTTATATAAAGCTTGATGCAAACCTCATCGCCTCTTTGTAATAAACTTTCTTCGTGAGAATTATAACCATTTACAGTAAATTCGACTATATACTCAATCTTATAAGCAGCACCGTCAGGCGCCTTGATTGCAGCAAGGTTTAAGGTTTCACCCGGCGCTTCAGGCATGGTTATATCAACGGTGTCCACAACACCTGCGCCGCCGCCGACATAAAACTCATACATGAGCTTAAAGCCTGTAGAACTTTTTGCTGATAATGTAGCTGTGTTCCCGTTAACAGTAGCTACAATGTCATCTGTAAAGGTAGCCGTACCTCTTGCTTTCATTCTGATTTCGAGATAAACTCTATCACAATCTTTAAGAACAGCCTCATTGCCGGAAGCCTTACTGCCGTTTACTGTGAAATATTCAATGTACTCAATCTTATAAGCAGCACCGTCAGGCACCTTGATTGCATCGAGATTCAGAGTTTCACCTTCTGCTTCAGGCATGGTTATATCAACGGTGTCCACAACACCTGCGCCGCCGCCGACACAAAACTCATATCTGATCTTTATGCTAACAGGAGCATTGCTTACATATGCATTGTTTCCGTTTACGGTAGCCGTAAGAGTTTCTGAAAACGTAGCTTCGCCCTTCACGTTCACTCTGACTGTAATAACCACATGGTCCTCATCAACAAGAACAGCACCTGTTTCCATGCAATCCACACCGTTTACAGCAAAATTTTCAATTCTATCAATCTCATACTCTGCATCGTCAGGCACCTTGATTGCATCGAGATTCAGAGTTTCACCCTCTGCCTCAGGCATAGTGAGAGCTACGGTGTCGATTACTGTACCTGATGCAAATACACTCATAGGCACTATACTCAGCACCATAAGCATACACATCAGAAGGCTTATAATTCTTTTACCTGTGTTCATTTTATTTTCCTCCTTTTGAAAATAATTATAATTTTACATATAAATTATATAAAAACGCAATATATAAAGTCACCCTACAAATGTAGGGTTTTTCCGTAAAAAATGAAGTCTCAGTTTTTAGATATATTGCACAAATGCACCCCCGAAGATATTCTTTCGGGGGTGCAGTAAAGTGCTTATGCTCTTTTTTTAATTCAGTTTTTTCTTTCGGGAATGATAATCCCCATTTCTCTTGCCTTAACAGCAAGCTCCGTCCTTGTGCGAAAGCCCGTCTTTTCCATAATGGACTTTACATAGTCTCTTACGGTGTAGGGCGACATATTCAGCTTTTCGGCTATCTGCGCATTGGTGTCTCCGCCGATAACCTCACGCAGTATGGCAATTTCACGCTCTGAAAGGTCGGTGCTTTTAATATACCCGAAGGAAACTGACGGTGTTTTGTCGGGATAGATTCTCTCCCCTGCCATGGTTCTGTCCATCAGCTCTAAAATCGGCTCCTCGCTCACTTCCTTGTACCAGAAGGAGTCCACACCGATTTTTCTTGCCCTTTCAAGATAGGATACCTCAGGCATAGAGGTGACTATGATAATCTTTATTTCAGGGTGCTTCGCCTTGATTCTTTCTGCCGCATCAAGTCCGCTTGAATTAAGCTCCGTGCAGACATCCATAAGAATAAGGTCAATATCTGTTTTTTCGCAGTAAATGTCAGCCATATCTGCATTTTTAATCGAGTGAACGAGAGTATATCTGTCGCTCATAGCTATAAACGCTTCAAAAAGCTGTCGGGGCATCGCCTGATCCTCAACAACCATTACATTATACATAAGAGACCTCCTTTGAGGGTATTTTCAGCCGCAGAACAAACCGCGGGAATATTTCTGTTTCCATTATACCGCCTTCACTTTCCACGCTCTGTCTGAGAGAGGAAAGACCGCCGCCCTCCGAAATGGGCTTAGAGGGCCTTCTGCCGTCATTGGTATATTCGATAACAAAGAAGCTGTATTCATAGTAGAGTGTTACGGTAAGCTCTGTCGCCTTTGCGTGATGTACCGCATTGGTAAGACTCTCCCTTGCACCGCTCATAATAAAGCGAAGAAGTCGGTTGTCGGAAGGAATCTGCCCTTTAACCGTAAGATTTATACCCATAAGCTTTGCCGCATCGTAAAGCTCGTCAAGGCTTCCGTCCTCACTACTTTCTTTAAAGCCACCCTCAAAAAGATAGAGCGTGGCCTTCCACATATCCGTAAGCTCTGCTTTCGTAATGCTCTCGTCACCGCTTTCGATAAATCTCTTTGTAACAAGCAGCGCTTTACCGAGCATATCGTGAATATTCACCTTGGCAGTAAGAATTTCTCTTTCACGGGTAATATCATACACGTTTTCGCCGTACTCCTGAAGTCTGGTGTTAAGAGAGCGAAGCTCATTATTATACTCCTGAAGCTCAAGATTCAGTCCGTACTGCTTAGTTATATCCGTGGCACGGATTTCGTACATCTTTCTGCCGCCGATTTCTCTTTCTATTTTAGTAAAGCTTACTGTATTACCGTCAGAAAGAGTAATTATCGGATTTTCTCCCCATTTTACCACGGTATTTCCCGGAAGCACCTCACCCTTAGTAAGTCTTCTCCAGAATTCGCTACCGTCAAAAAGCGGTTCCCCCGTAATATATCGGCAAAGACCGTCCATACGGTGATTGATAAGCTTTGGTACACCCTTTTCGTTATGATAGCAAAGACCTGCTGGTAATCTGTCAATGCCTTCCTTAATGGATGCGGGAGTTATATGCTCCCTTTTCCATTTTTCCACGAGATATAACGAAAGCACAGACAAGACAGAAAGCAAGGCAAGTAAGGCCATAAATGCCCATCCGTATTCCGAGAAAATATCAAGCAAAAGGCTATGTCCCTTTATGCTTTTACGGTAAACAAAATTAGCCGATGCAAACAGATAAAACAGCACAGAAGTAAACGCCGTAAGCAGAAGATTCAGATTGAGCTTTCGCCTCTGCGCCTCAAAAATAACACAGGACACAACACAGTATATATTAATAACCAGAGTGACAAGGCATAAGAAAACTACAGAATACTGCAGATATTCAGGCAAGTTGAAAAAGCTCATCATATATTTCCACCACCCTTTCCGAAGCTGAGAGTGATAAAAACAGTTTCATCCTCACGGATAAGGCTGAGCTTTCCGCCAAGTCTTTCAGCCTCACTGTAATACCTCGACAGGGACGGCAGCTCTTTTTCCGTATCTGCCGTTATTTTGAAGGTGAAATTATCTTTTGGGAAGCTTATTTCTGCCGTAACGGCATAAAGCTCAGGAAGAATATCCTCAAGTACACTCTGCCATAAATCAAAGCAGAGAAGAAGTATGTCCGAAGGCATAACTGCACTTTCATCGGCATAAACATCGGAAATACCGCCGTAAAGCTTTATATATTCCGAGGATTCCTTAAGGCTAAGATAAAGCTCCTCGGAGCTGAATGCAGGTCTTCTGTCCTTTAAGAGTGCAAGGTTGGACCTTCTTTTTACATAGCAGTTTAGTATGCAGATATGAGCCATATTTTTTCTGAAATCACCCTCTGCATCAATCAGACGGGAAATCTTTTCAAGCTGCGGCTTAACCAGCAATGAAATAGAATCGTAAAGTCTTGTCTGCTCGGCTATTTTTGCTCTCTGCTCGCGAAGCTCATTTTCGGCACGGATAAGGTCGCCCTCCTCCGAAAGGCTTTCACCTATCTGAGAAAGTTTTTCATTCATTTCATTAACAGCTGTCAAATCCTCTGTCCAGAATACATAACCGCCTTTTATTCTGTCAGAAAGAAGAAGGATGTTTTTGTCAATCATAACATTACCTTCCTTAGCTTCCTCCATCTGACCGTCTGAAAGGCTTACGGCATTATCTGAACGGTAAATTACATTGTTATCAGAGTCTGCAATCTGAAAGGCCGCACTTGACTTGGAAACGATCTGACCGTAGGCACTGTTTGAGGGCATAATACCTATACGGATACTGCTTTCGAGCATGGCTATAACAATAAAGCAGTGTGTTTCAGGCAGATTAAAGGGAGCTATACTCCACAAGCCGAGAATATAGTCACTGAATATATATAATGAACCGAGCGCAAGCCAGAAAATCGGCAGCCAGGCTTTTTTCTTGTTTACGGCTCTGCATTTTATAGAAAGCATAATAACGCCTGCAATAAGAAAAAAGTATATCCATACTGTAGAAACATAGAAAAGAGGTCCCCAGCCATACTGCTGATCCCATGCTACAAAATCAATGTTAAAGCTGAAGGCCAGCTGATGTATATCATTGGTAAGATAACCGATAACAATAATAACACCGACTGCAAAAAGATAATTGAACACCCTTGGCAGTCTGTACTCCTCTTTTTTACCTACTCTGAAGGCTATTATAAAAGCAAAGAAGGTGGCAAAAATCTGCGGCACATAATAAAGATACCATAAAAACCTGCCTGCAAAATCTCCGTCAAGAAAAACACCGTGCTTGGCAGATCCTACGAGTATATACATAAGCATAAAGAAAACTACACTGAGCATCAGACGGCGTATTTTAGCCGAAAGAATACTTCTTTGCACATATATTCCCCAGGAAAAAATTATTCCGAAGAAAACTATATTCCTGTAAACAAAAGCAACAGACTGAAGCGGACTTTCATAAGGGATAAGCACCTTCAAAACAGCGACAGACAGAAAAAGCAGGCCTGAAAGAACGGCAGAAAAGCGTTTGATTTTATTGTTCTGCGGCACAAGTATCCCTTCTTTCTTTTTCATTTAAAGTCATTATATATTAAAACCGCCATTTTATCAAGAGAAAAAACAGGCAGCTGTTACCGCTGCCTGTTTTAAGAATTATCTGTATATCATTTCATAGAGAACTAATCTCATTTTACCGCATAACAGAAGGTTAATCCAATGTGCCGATTTTAAGGCAAAAAAAGAGACTGCTTTCAGAATTAAATCTGTTAACAGTCTCTCATATTTTTAATTGTAAGCTTACATCAAAAATTTAGAGAAAAAGCTTTCTTTGCACACTTTTTGCATCGATTGATGTAAATTTGATGTATGATGTAAGTTTTTCGGGTTTTACACCCCTCAAAATCCCAGTAAAATAGGGGTTTTGGACACTTTTATTTGTCCAAGCTCTTCATTGTGGGGAACAAAAGAACGTCTCTGATTGCGGCTGAGTCGGTCAGAAGCATTACCATACGGTCAATTCCGAAGCCGATTCCGCCGGTGGGTGCCATACCATATTCAAGAGCGGTGAGGAAATCTTCGTCAGTTGTGTTTGCTTCTTCATCACCCTGCTTGAGAAGCTCTTCCTGAGCCTTAAAGCGTTCTCTCTGGTCTATGGGATCATTAAGCTCTGAATAGGCGTTTGCCATTTCCCAGCCGTTCATAAAGAACTCAAAACGTTCAACATAGTCAGGGTTTTCAGGCTTTCTCTTTGTCAGCGGTGAAATTTCAACAGGATGATCCATAAGGAAAGTAGGCTGAATGAGGTGATGCTCAACAAATTCTTCAAAGAAGAGATTGAGAATATCGCCTCTCTTGTGTCTTTCTTCAAATTCAACGCCTTTTTCTTTAGCAAGTGCTTTTGCTTCTTCGTCTGTTTTGATTTCGCTGAAGTCAACGCCGGCGTATTTCTTAACAGCATCGATCATGGTAATTCTTTCAAAGGGCTTGCCGAGATCCATTTCAACGCCGTTATAAACAATTTTGGTAGTGCCTAAAACTTCCTGAGCAACATGGCGATAAAGATTTTCTGTCAGATCCATCATTCCGTGGTAATCAGTATAGGCCTGATAAAGCTCCATAAGAGTAAATTCAGGATTATGTCTTGTGTCAAGACCTTCATTTCTGAAAACGCGGCCGATTTCATAAACTCTTTCAAGTCCGCCGACAATAAGTCTCTTAAGATAAAGCTCAAGAGAAATTCTCAATTTAAAATCTTCATCAAGGGCATTAAAGTGAGTTTCAAAGGGTCTGGCTGCTGCGCCGCCTGCGTTTGAAACAAGCATCGGTGTTTCAACTTCAATAAAGCCCTGCGAATCAAGATAGTTTCTGACAGCTCTGATGATAAGTGAACGCTTTACAAGAGCATCTTTTGATTCAGCGTTTACAATAAGGTCAACATAGCGCTGACGATATCTTGTGTCGGTATTTGTTAAACCGTGGAATTTTTCGGGAAGAGGAAGAAGAGATTTTGTCAGAAGCTTGATTGCCTTTGCATGAAGAGAAATCTGACCTCTTCTTGTTCTGAAGATATAGCCCTTGACTTCAACTATATCACCGATATCCCACTTTTTGAATTCAGCAAAATTTTCTTCGCCGATGTCGTTGATTCTGACATAAACCTGAAGCTTGCCCTCTCTGTCAGACACTTCTATAAAGTTAGCCTTGCCCATATCGCGCCAGGCAGTAATTCTTCCGCAAAGTGAGCCTTCAAGAACTTCGCTGTTTTCAGGTTCAATTCCGTTTTCTTCGTTATATTTTTCAATCTCTTCAAATCTTTTTATTGCCGATGCACTCAAGAGTGTCTGCTCAGCAACAGTAATCTGAAAAGGGTCTTTTCCGGCAGCCTGAAGAGCCTCGAGCTTTTCCACTCTGATCTGACGGAATTCATTTATATTCTGCTCCTGAACTTCTTCGTTTTCAGAAGCTGTTAAAATTTCTTCAGCCATTTGAAACACTTCCTTTCAATTATTTGAGAATAGCAATAACCTCATATTTAACAATGCCTCTGGGGGCTTCAACTTCAACAATGTCGCCAACCTTGTGGCCAATAAGCGCTTTAGCAACGGGAGAATCGTCGCTGGAGATCGCAGTTGTGCTTCCTGATTGTTTTCCGAGGGTTGAATTTGAGTTAACAAGATGATATTCAAAAATCTGGTTTGAAGCAATGCCGTTTTCTCCTACGAGACGGATTGAAACCTTTGAACCGATGGAAATTTCGTCAACACTTAAGGCTTCTTCATCAATAATTTCAGCGTTGGCAAGAATTTCTTCAAGCTCACGAATTCTTGCTTCAAGCTTTCCCTGGTCGTTTCTTGCTTCGTCATATTCAGCATTTTCAGATAAGTCACCGAAAGAAAGTGCTACCTGAATTTTTTCTTTAATTTCCTGACGGCCTCTAACTCTGAGATCTTCAAGCTCTTTTTCCAAAGCTTTAAGACCTGATTCAGTCATCATAATTTTCTGTGCCATAATATATCTTCCTTTCAAAATTATATTTTCTGTCAGTATTGTATTATATAAAATATCGGTCAAACTGTCAATAGATTAAGGCGATTAATTAACCCTGAAAAAATTTATTTTAACTAAAAGCTATGCCCTGCTGCGTTTTTCACTGTCGGGCATAGCCTTTATTCTCCTGTTTCTTTGTCAACACAAAAAACTTCAATAAATTTTCGCAAAATGAAAAACTAACAATAATCAATAAATTATTAATTTTTAATTGAAATAGACAAATAAAAGGTGTATAATTTTATGGTCAATATTTTTAACGAGGAGAATTTTTATGAAGAAATCGAAACTCATTGCTTCTGCCGCCGCTGCCGCATTTGTTGGTAACGCGGTTCACGCCGCACTCTATAAGCCTGAAAAAAAGGCACATCCCGTTATCGAAAAAGACAGCGTTAATGTTGAAAGATACAGAAAAAATCTTTCTCAGGCAATTAAAATCAAAACAATTTCTCACCGCATCAGCGAAGAAACTGATTGGACAGAATTTGAAAAATTCCATTCTTTTCTCGAAAGTGCTTATCCCTTGATTTCAAGCAAGCTTGAAAAAACTGTTGTTCCTCCCGCAAACCTTGTTTATTTGTGGAAAGGAAAATCAAACGAGCTTGACCCCATTGCGCTTTGCGCTCACCAGGACGTTGTTCCCGTTTCAGCAGGAACTGAAGCCGATTGGAAACACGACGCCTTCAGCGGTGATGACGACGGTGAATTCATTTGGGGAAGAGGCGCCCTCGACATGAAAAACCATTTGATTTGTGTTATGGAGGCTGTTGAAAGCCTTCTTGAAGAAGGCTTTGAGCCTGAAAGAGATGTTTATCTTCTTTTCGGCGACAACGAAGAGGTTGTTGCTTCAGCTGACAACGGAGCAACCGCCATTATGAACTACCTTAAAGAAAAAGGGGTTCACCTCGACAGCGTTCTTGATGAAGGCGGTGCCATGCTTCCTGTTAACGTTAAAGGAGTTTTAAACAACAAATATCTTGCCGGAATCGGTATTGCAGAAAAAGGCTACGCCGACATTGAAATAACAGTTTGCGCCAAGGGCGGTCACTCTTCTCAGCCTCCGAAGCATACTGCCTTGGGAAGACTTGCAGGTGTTATTCAGGATCTTGAAAACAACCAATTCAAAGCTGCTTTTTCAGACAGCATGAAATCACTTTTCGACTCAATCGGAAGAAACTGCACCTACCCTGTTCGTCTCATTACCTGCAACCTCCCCCTTCTTTATCCTGCTCTTCTTCAGGTATGCAAGCTTATTCCTCCGGCTGCAAGTATGGTCAGAACAACAACCGGTGTTACAATGGCAAACGGAAGTCCCGCCGCCAATGTTCTTCCCCAGAGAGCTTCTGTTACTGTTAATTTCAGAGCTATGCCCGGAACCACAACAGAAGACCTCGTTAACCACATTAAAAAGGTTGTTAAAGAAAATGACATTGAAATCACTGTTCTTAACAGCAAAGAGGCCTCAAGCTTTTCACCAACAGATTCAAGATGCTTCAACATTATTGCAAAGCTTGCCAAAGCCATTGAACCCAACGCCATTGTTGCTCCGTTTCTTGTTATGGGCGGAACCGACGCTTGCTATTATGAACCTATTTGCGAAAACATTTATCGCTACGCTCCTTTTAAGGTTGACACCTCTCTTCTTCTTTGCACCCATGGAACTAACGAAAGAATTCCGGTCAGTGCCATGGCTGATGCTCTTGCATTTTTCAAAAGCTACATTAGAGAAGCCGGAGACAAAGACTGATTAAAGTTTTTAAAAATGCTTCTTCTAAAATTAAACAAAAAGGGTTTTTTCAGCTTGAAGAAACCCTTCTTTTTCTGTTTTCTTTCTACCCTCCGAGCGATATTTATCCTTTTAGTTCGTTAAAAGAACAAAATTTAAACACATTTGACCATTGTTTACATTTAGTTCATATTTTTTAAAGAATTTTTACAAATATTAGCTGTATTATATAAACATAATAGACAGATGTTTTATTTTTCTGTCTTAGAAATATAACAAAGGAGCTTTGAAGCTATGAAAAAATTTCTTTCATTACTTCTGACTGTTGTTCTTGTTTTCTCTTTAGCAGTTCCTGCTTTTGCAGGCATTGACAGAAACGGAACAAGAAGCCAGATTCCCGTTATTAGAATTTCAGGTGACGGAGAACCCCTTTATAACGCCGAAGGCGAACGCATCATGCATTTCAGAGGTCTTCTTGAAGGCGGCAACGACGAAGAAGACGACAACAGCGAACTTTATAAATCTATTGCAAACGTTCTTATGCCGTTTCTTATTGAGGGTGTTGTTTTTGACAAGTGGGATAATTACTACACAAATCTTCAGAAAGAAATTTCAGAACTTTTCGGTGATGCCCTTCTTGATAAAAACGGCAACCCCATTGAAGGAACCGGTCTCTCTCAGGATACCCTAAATTACATGGAAAACAGAAAAAATTACGATCAGAAAGGCAGCAAGGGTTTTTATGCCTATAATGATTATTGGTTCAAATATGACTGGCGACTTGACCCTCTCGCTATTGCTGATGATTTTAACGAATATATCAAATGCATTAAAAAAACTACCGGCTGTAACAAGGTTGCTGTAATCTCTTCTTGCCTTGGCACTAACGTTGTCACTTCTTATATTGCAAAATACGGAACCGCCGACCTTAACGGCGTAACCTTTGACGGCGGCGTATCTATGGGCTCAGAGGTACTCAGCGAAACAATCAGCGGAAAATTCAAGGTTGACGGAAACGCTATTGAAAGAGTTCTTATGGACTGCGCTAACTACGGCTTTTTCGATATCGGAAGCTTTGCAATGGCAACAATCGATCTTCTGACAGTAAGCGGAGCTCTTGACGCTGTTGTGGGCGTTACAAAGGAACATCTTTATTATAAAATTTTAGAAGGTGTTACTTCTGCTCTTTCTCTTTCAACATTTTTCACCTGGCCGAGCTATTGGGCTGCGGTTACTTCAGAAGATTTTGAAACAGCACTTAATTATGTTTTCGGCAAAGAAGGCAGCGAAAAGCGCGAAGAATACTCAGGTCTTATTGAAAAAATCACAAATTATGATAAGGTTGTTCGTCAGAACATTCCCGAAATTATGCAAAGCATCGTTGATAATGATGTAAATCTGGGAATTATGGCAAAATACGGCAGTCAGATGATTCCTGTTTGTGAATCAGCAGACATGATTTCTGACCAGATTGCTTCTGTTCACAGAGCTTCCTATGGTGCAACAACCTCAACAATTTATGATACTCTCAGCGAAGATTACATAAACCTTCAGACAGAAGCAGGTCTTGGAAGATATATTTCTCCTGACAAACAGATTGATGCTTCAACTTGTTTGTTCCCCGATTACACTTGGTTCTATAAGGGCGCAACACATTCAAACTGGACATCTTATGAAATCAAAATTCTTTATGATGTTGCAACAGCCGACAAACAGCTTACCGTCAATGATTTTGAGTGGGGACAGTTTATTGTTTATAACAACGATAATAACACAGCTTATAAAATGACCGCTGATAACTGCCACACAGAAATCTGGAACGCTGAGAAGGAAGAGCCCCAAGGCTACGCAAGACTTGTTGCCTTCCTCACCTCACTTATTAAATGGTTGAATGAAGTTGCTAAAAAGCTTTCAGGCTTGAGTTTAAGATAAAATTTCATATAATAATGAAACTGTATGGGGCACCTTCCTTGTGGATGGTGCCCCAATGATATCTTTCTCTGTTAAAACTAATAATATATGTTTCGCGCATGAATAAACGGTTATTATTGCAATTATGCAGCAGAAACAAATTTACCCCGCCGGTTAAGACGGGGCAATAATTTTTATCTTAAATAAGCATCAACATATTCAAAAAGATTTTTATCCGCAATTTTAGCAACATCCTTGTCATCTCCAAGGTCATGGTCTGAATTGGGATAGGTATTGAAAATATGAGTAACACCGAAGGCGGTCAATGCTTTGTCAAGACTAACAGCATTTGAATAAGGAACAATGGAGTCTTTTGCGCCGTGGTTTATTATTGTGGGAACAGTGTCGGAATTAACATAATAAAGTGGCGAAATTTTTGCAAGAGCAGCTTTAACAACAGCGCTGTTTCTGTTTTCAGCTGTAACAGGTATTCCGGCAGCGTGAGAAAACAGTTGGTGAAGATCTCCCAATGCGTTATTAACATGGAAGTTTTCATCGCAAAGGTCTGTGGGGCCGCTGTTGCTTACTACTGCAACGGGAGTTATAGGTGCGGTTGCCTTTCTTGAATAAGCGTAAAGCATTGAAAGATGTCCGCCGGCTGAGGAACCGGTAAGAAGAACTTTATTAAGATTAACGCCCTTCTCTGCAGCCTTTGCTTTAACCGTTGCCAGAGCCGCATCGATATCATCAACAAGATCTTCCATATTAACATCTTCTGAAAGATAGCGATAGTTAAGTGTTGCACCTGCAAGGCCCAAATCTGAAGCGCAATACTGCGCAGCGCCTGTGTTGGCTGATTTATCACCTGCAATCCAGGCACCACCATGAATTAAAAGAACAAGACTCATATCGCCGCTTGCATCTTCCGGAAGATAAAAATCAACTACCTGGCGCTCATGAGTTCCGTAGGCACAATCGGTAAAGGCCTGAATGTTTAACTCTTCTTCACCGCCAAGGCCGAAAAGGCCAAGAAAGAAGGCAATGATTGACATAAAAAACGCAATAATTTTTTCAAACATAAAAATCTTCTCCTTTTTTATAATGTATAAGAAGAGGTTTTAATAAAAACAACATCTTATGTATTAATTTTACATAAAATAAAAACGGCTGTCAATAGGTTAATAGGCAGAATCCCTCATTGCTTTTTAAGCGAATCTTCTCTTTTTCGAAGTTTAAGCACTAATTCAGCAACTCAAAAACAATGCTTAAAAAATTTTTAGTTTTTTTCAAAAAACTATTGACTTTCTGTTTTAAGTATGTATAATAATGATAGTGATAATCATTATCATTATTAAGGAGGTCAGAAAATGGCTGGTTTAAAAAGCAGTAAACAACGAGATGCCATTCTCCGCAACCTTCAAGGTAGATATGACCACCCAACAGCCGAAACTATTTATTTCGATTTAAAAAAAGACTTTCCGGCTCTTTCGCTTGCCACGGTTTACAGAAACCTTAAGGTTCTTGAAAGTGAAGGACTGATTATCAGAATCCCCGGAAACGACGCTGAGCATTATGACGGTAATTTTCATAATCATTACCACTTGACATGCAGGCATTGCAAGAATATAATCGATTTGGAAGTCAACGGCGAAGAGGTTATCAACGCTCTGCCCGCTGATTTTGATGGAGAGATTACATCTCATTCACTCATGTTTTTCGGATTATGTCCGGAATGCGCAAAACACTAAAACGGCGAGAGCCACAAAATTTGAAATTATTTTTTGGAGGAATTTATTATGAAAAAGTATTATTGCCCCGTATGCGGTTGGGAAAGTGACGAAGCAGTTGAAAAATGCGCTATTTGCGGCGCACCGATGAAAGAACGCGACCTCAGCGAAGGTATGAGCTGGGCAGCAGAACACGTTCTCGGTGTTGGCAAAGCAGAAAACGTTCCCGAAGCAATCATCATGGGTCTTCGCGACAACTTCAACGGCGAATGTTCTGAAGTAGGAATGTATCTTGCAATGGCAAGAGTTGCCCACAGAGAAGGCTATCCTGAAATCGGTCTTTATTGGGAAAAAGCAGCCTATGAAGAAGCTGAACACGCAGCTAAATTTGCTGAGCTTCTCGGCGAAGTTGTTACTGACAGCACAAAGAAGAACCTTGAAATGAGAGTTGCAGCTGAAAACGGCGCAACACAGGGCAAGTTTGATCTTGCAAAAATGGCTAAAGAGCTTGGTCTTGACGCTATTCACGATACCGTTCACGAAATGGCTCGTGACGAAGCAAGACACGGAAAAGCTTTCCAGGGTCTTCTTGAAAGATATTTTGGTTAATTACTGACTTAAAAGCGAAGAATAATCATATAAGGGGATGCGTTTCTCCGCATCCCTCATTTTGAAAAAGGAGATAATCTTATGTGTGAAACAAAATTTTATATCTGCGAGCATTGCGGAAATATTATCGGCTTAGTTCATAACGCAGGCGTTCCCATGATGTGTTGCGGTCAGAAAATGACTCAGCTCATTCCCGGAACTGTTGAAGCAAGCGTTGAAAAGCACCTTCCCGTTGTAACAGTTGACGGCGACAAAGTTATTGTTGAAATCGGCTCAGTTGCTCACCCGATGGTTGAAGAGCATAGTATTCTTTGGGTATATCTTCAGACTGACCGCGGCGGTCAGAGAAAATGTCTTAGTGTTGGTGAAGAACCCAAGGTTGTTTTTGCCCTCGCTGACGAAAAGCCCGTTGCGGTTTACGCTTATTGTAACCTCCATGGACTTTGGAAAACAGAAGTTTAATTTTCAGATTATAAAGGAGAATACATTATGGTTAACTACACAATTTGTAACTGCAAGCAGGTAACTTATTTTGATGTTCAGGATGCCCTGAACAAATTCACTAATTTTTCAGATGTTGAAAAGAATTTTGAAGAGGTTCAGAAAATCACCCATTGCTCAACAGGCTGCGGTGGTTGCCATTCAAAAATTCTTGACGCTATTTCTGAAATAATGAGCAAATAAAATTTTTTGAATACATAAGATATTAAACTGATTATAATAATCTTGAGGTGATAATATGGCTAAATATATTTGTCCTTGCGGATATGTTTATGACCCTGAGCTTGGCGACCCCGAGAACGGCATAGCTCCCGGAACAGCATGGGAAGATGTTGCTGAAGATTGGGTCTGCCCTATCTGCGGACTGGGCAAGGACGTTTTCGAGGAAGAATAAGATTTATCAAATAAAAAGCCCACGGAGAATTTTTCGTGGGCTTTTGCTTATACTATTGGGATTTGCTTGGGATATAATGTTATTGCGGTGATTTTATAAAAATTATAGAATACATAACAAAATACTTCAACACAAAATATCGTAATGTTTTTAAGTGTGAAGATGGAATTCACTACGCATACAGACTGTATATGCCGGAAACCGGTGTCGGTATCTTTTGTGTATCAGACCTCTATTTGCATATTCTTTATTGACAAACGTATTAGTAAATGTTAACATTACATTGATTAATAAAAATATGAAAGGTTGTTTCAAAATGAAAAAAATCATTTCCCTTCTTCTTGTTACTGTCATGCTTTTCACTGTGATGGCACCTATGGCATCAGCGGCAGATGAAAAACTTCCTATCATCTATATCCGCGGTAACGGTGAACCCATTTATGACGGCGACGGTAACAAACTTGCGTTAGGTATTTCAGATTCTTTATCTAATGTAACTAATGGCAATTTTGATATGGAGACAGTGGTTGAAACCTGCGCTAACATTATGCTTCCGTTGCTTACTGAAGGTCTTATTTTTGATGAATGGGACAATTACGGCAGAGCAGTTTATGAAGAACTGAAGCCTCTTTTCACAGGTGCCGAGCTTGATGAAAACGGAAATCCCATAAACGGAAGCGGCATTGCACAGTCAAGGATTGATGCATCTGAAGCTGAAGCAAAACGTGACACCGTAAATTACGGACTTTACGATTACAACTTCATGTATGACTGGAGACTTTCCCCCTACGATCATGTTGACAGACTTCATCAGTACGTACTCACTGTACTTCACACAACCCAAAAAGATCAGGTCTGCATTTATGCTACCTGTCTTGGCGGCGGACTTCTTATGGCCTATCTTGAAAAATACGGTGATCAGGGCCTTGTAAAAAATGTTATATTAAATGAAGTGCTTTCCAACGGTGCAACAATTATCAGCAAGTCCTTCAGCGGTAAGATTGAATTTGATGCAAATCAAATTGAAAGATATTTTGCTCAGATGGAGTATTGTTCCGAAATCGGCATGCCCGGAGGATTTTTTGTAAGCGATCTGGTTAATCAGATTGTTTTTAAAACAATGGATCTTTTCAATCAGATAAGCGTTACAGATAAGCTTCTTGACGGTGTTGAGGATTTGTACGGCAAGCTTTATGAGGCTCTTATGCCTGCGGTTTGCCACGCAACAGGCTTTGCGACTATGGTCAATTACTGGACCTGCGTAAGCGAAGAGGATTTTGACGCTGCCCTTAATCTTCTCTACGGCGAAGAGGACTCAGAGTTAAGAACAAAGTATGCAGGCCTTATCAAAAAGATTGTTTATTACAGAGATCATTGCACTGCAAAGCTTGATGAGCTTTATGATAAATTTGAAAATGAATATAATATTTATATCGGTTTTGTTGCAAGATACGGATATATGAATCCTCCCATAACTGAGGATGCAGATAAGCTTTCTGACTTCCTCGTAAGCCTTGATGCTGCAACCATGGGTGCTACCTGTGCAAAAATCGGAACAACTTTTTCTGATGAGTATATTTTACAAAGAACAGCTGAAGGCAAGGATGCTTATATTTCTCCTGACCATCAGGTTGATTTATCAACAGCTCTTTATCCCGACAGAACATGGGTTGTCAAAAATGCTCACCACTCCTTTCCTGATGTAAGTGATCATATCATTCTGTCTTTTCTTCAGGGAACAAATTATACAATTCACTCTGAAGGCGCATATCCTCAGTTCAGCGTTTTTTATGAAAAAGAAGGAAAAATTGAACCGATGACTGAAGAAAACTGTGCGGACTATGAATGGATTTCACTTCCTGAAGAAAACCCCACAACAGAAACAAGGCTTGTTGCACTTATGCGTTTCTTAACGATGATTATCAACTTATTTAAAAATCTGCTTAACGGTGATCTTGATTTTTCGAATCTTTTAGGTTAATAATTCCGTTTTGGGTAACCCGCAGAGTCTTTCTGCGGGTGCTTTTTTATAATGGAAAATCTCCTCTCGCACTGTGTTCGGAATAATGATTTAATATTAAACTTAAAAATTTGAAAGTTGTTCAATTGGTTATAACACACTAAAAGCAAAAATGCCACCATAAAGTCAGGTTTTTCTTATTATGTGTTTCCCTGCTCGAAACTAAGAAATCCCCTATCCGCACTCAAAACCGAATTTTCTTTAACATAAAATACGCCAAATTGGAGTTTGTCTTTTTATCTTTTTTCTGTCAGCTGAAATGTGAAAACGAGCTGTAAAAACGCTTGTTTTTTACAGCTCGCCTATTTTTCTTTTATCAGGAGTATGTCTGACCATACTCCTGATTTTATTTAAGCATTATTTTATCAAACCGATAAAATATTTTCCGATAAGGTTCATAATGATATTATATATTACCTTGAAGAAATCTATTAAGCCAAGACTTTCAAACAGTTCTTTTTGCTCACTGTCTTTGATAAGCTCAGAAAACTGATCTTCAGACTCGATTTCAACATAGGGATTTTCAGCATCATACAAAGGAGCCTCGCCGTTGAGATGAGTGAAATAAAAAGCCTTTTCATTAACAGGTGTTACAGATTCAAGAAGAATATAAGAAATTCTGACCTCTGCAACTGTAAGGCTTTCAGCAGGAACTTCTCCGCTGAATGAAACCTCTAAGGTACCTTTAGGTGCAATTTCCTTAAGAAGATAATCCTTTGCTTTGAAGCTGATATCTGTTCCGTTAACAGCAATTGACACAATCTGCATATTCTTTTTCTCAGAAAGATTTTTGATAATAAGCTTTGTGTCGTCTGAGCAGAGATAACCGGGTACTGAAGAATCAAACTCAGCATAAACAGATTCACACACGTTTGTGGCTTCATGGAACTGAGGATATTCAGCATAGGTATGAACTGTTATTTTTTCATCTGACTCAAGAAGCTTCTTCATCAAGGTTTTTGAGAAATCGTCGCTTAAGGTCATGCCATGGAACAATCCGTCAACCATCCAGGTTGTTTCAGGAAGATATGCTGTTGTTGCATCAATATTCATCTTGGGTGAAAGATGGTTATGTGTCGGGTCGCTGCAGATTTTTCCGAGAGTCTGATAGCCGTCGTTAAATCTCTTTCCGAAAGGTGCGCAGGTTGAACCGGTTGATGAGTTGAGAGAAATTATTGCATCGGACTCTTCTTGTGAACCAACAACGCTGGGAGCTCCGTAGCCTGAAATAATATAAATATTAGTTCCGTTTGCTTCTGTTTTATGAAGAAGCTCAGACATATTGGGAAGAATTTCGTTGTGGAAACGCTCGCTTTTTGCCATTACTTCTGAATTGAGGAAGGACTCGGGCAAATCAAGAGTTTCTTTAAGCTCGCTGAAATACTCTGCAGGAACAAAGTCCCAGATGCTGCCCCATTTTCCCAGCACTTCAAGAAGATAAGGTCTGAGATAATGACAGAAATCATCAAGGAAGCCAAGAGCGTGCGCTCTCATGAGCCAGTCAATGTCCTCATCAAGCATAAAGCCGTTCTGAAGGAACAGAACAAGAGTTTCTTCATCAAATTTTATTTGATCAGACAAAATATCATAAGCAAGAAGAGCGCCGCCGATTGCCGGAACGGTAAGAACTGCGTTGTTAACTCTTCCCTTGTGGCCATAAAGTGCAAGGTAGTTTGCGCTTGTCTGTCCGCCGTGACTTATGGCAAAAATATTAACCTTTTCTGCGCCTGTGTATTCAAGAACATCTTCAATAAAAATATCAAGGTCTTTTGCGCAGTCAACAGTATTCTGTCTGAAATCTGTTGCAAAGTTAAAGGTCCATTCCTCAGCCTTGTCTCCAAGATACTGAGCAACATAGGGTATAATTGTTGTTTCATGAACGTGCAAACCGTTTTCATTTTCATTAAGCCAGGCTGTGCTTGTATCTTCAGCATCCTTGTGGTAACGATAGAGCTGCTCAACGGGCTTTCCGTTGTCATCGTATGCCATATCTCCGTAAAGGTTGCAGAATTCCTCACCGATATCATCAGCAAGCATTTTTGCATCACCCTGAGCAAGAGCGCCGATATCAATTCCAAGTGAAACTGATCTGGCAATAACACGTTCAAGAATCTCGTTGAGATCAACACCCCAAACGTGTTCTTTCTCCCCTGCTTCATTATACTTATACATACTTGATGAGCTATATCCCGGAACAACAACGACGGGATATATCTCTTCTTCCTCAACCGCCACGGTTGCAGGAGCCATAACTGTTATGCATAACAAAACAGCCAGAATTAAAGCAATTGTTTTCTTCATAGTTAAACCTCCAATCAATTTGTAATAAACAGTTTACAACAAAACTTTGCTATTGTCAATTATCAGACAATGATCAGCTAAATATTAATTTGCAAAATTTGCAGTAAAAATACAAAGTTTGCTTATAGCATGAACCGTGATATTTTTACGCCCTGAAAGATTTGGATTTATAAATGTTAAAAAGGCTTCTTCAAATTTTGCAATCTGAAGAAACCTTTATGTTATTAAGGTTTATGCGGTCGGCGCGTTTTTTACCAGACCCACGGGGCGAGGAAAAAAGATGCAGAATAAGCAAACTGAGCAAAAGCGAAGCTTCAGCTTCGTTTTTGCTTACCCGAAGGCGCTGTAAAAAACTAAAAGTGTTACAAAGCCATTAAAACAGGCAAATCAATATAAAAAGAACCATTGTAAAAGCCGGGTTTTTCAGCTGATACAATGGTTTTTGCTGTTTTATGTTTTTATTTTTAGTAGGGACACGGCTTGCCGTGTCCGTTGCATCGAGAAAAAATTTGCTTTTTTTACCGCCCCACGGGGCGAAGAAAAAAAGATGCAGAATAAGCAAACTGAGCAAAAATGAAGCTTCAGCTTCGTTTTTGGCTACCCGAAGGCGTACAAAGGTACGCCGAGAGGCGAAGTTGGCTTATAGCATGAACCGCTGTTCTTTTACTCTCTTAATGTTTTAGACTCATAAATGTTAAAAAGGTTTCTCCAAATTTTGCAATCTGAAGAAACCTTTATGTTATTAAGGTTCATGCGGTCTGCGCTTTTTTTACCGCCCCGTAGTTTTACATCCAGCCTAAGAGACGATATATTACTCCTATGGTATCAAAGGCAAAAAGATGCATTTTATGCATTATTGTTTCGTGGAAAAAGATATATGCCTTTTCAGAAGCCTTAGTGTTTCTTGAAGGCAAAGCGCTGCCTGATCTGTTTTCATTAGTAAAGCTGTTAAGCCAGCTTATAATATAAGGATCAGCTATTTTTTCCCTTCTTCCGTCAATGGTTCTCATTCCCTTGTAGCTTCCCGTAATTGCCTTTTCTTTGTCATAAGGTGGGCCTTCAAAATGCATGTCTTCTGAAAGACAGTCCCAGATATTATGATTCCACATTGCAGGAATATTGCCCAGAAGATAAACGTCAACAGCGCGGGTGAAGGTTGTTCTTCTCAGGTTATTTTTGTTTTTGCAGGCAGCTAAAAGGCGATGCCATGTGGGTTTGACATTAAGGAGATAGAAAGAATGGGTATCGGTATATGCGCTCATAAGCCAGATCGGCATTTCTTTAAGTCTTTCAGCCTCACTTCTGGTTACGGCGCGATCGGGACACATCAGAACTGTGCAGGCAAACATTTCAGGATAGGAGGAAGCAAGATTAATAGCACCCAAAGCACCAACACACCAACCAAGGAGATAAATTCGGCTTGTATCAACATTAGGATGCTTTTGGCAAAAATCAACTATCGCCGCCTTTAAAGATTCAACAAGACAAGACTGATCCCAATAGATTCTGTCTTCCTCAGGAGCGCGAGGAATCATCATAAAAGTTGCACCGTTATTAAACCTTGACTGATATTTCTCGTCGCACCACAATGGCATTTCATTGGCACGGATTTCAAGACCCTCCTGAGCTCCCTCAAGAGCACCGACCATAATAATACAAAGAGGATATTTCTTTTCTTTGTCAGCTCCATGGTCTATAGGTGAAAAATAGCTGTAGTCAATATCCCACTTATTAACTAAAGGACCGTTATCTCTTTTCCACATTTCTCTGTATTTGTCGTGTTTTTTATTATACGCCATTTTTCTCTCTCCCGATTCATATTCGGTTTATTTTATCGTAAAATTTTGCACTGCTTTTTAAAATTTCTTAAAAAATATCCAAAAAAATGGTCCTCTTTTTAAATTAAAGGGGACCATTTTGAATAATTGTTTTAAGAGTTTACTTTTGAGGTAATATATTTATCAATTACCTTTTGTCTGATAATTTTTCTCGTTGAGCTCTTTTCAAATTCATTGAAAGAAACATAAACCTTCTGAACCTTTCTGTAGGAGGGCTGACCCTTGTTTGACTGAGAAACATCAGATTGAACCTTCGCTATAATTTCTTCATCGCTCAATCCCTGATGTTCGTTTTTATCAACATAAACAGCAACAGCCATAACAGTATTTTTTCTTCCGGCAACTTCAATCTGCTCTTCAAAGGCAACAACCTCATGGGCATAAACGAGACTTTCCATAATGTGACTTTCAACAGTTTCGGGGAAAATATTTTCGCCGTTTGGAAGAATAATCAGGAACTTCTTTCTTCCTGTTATATAAAGCTCACCGTCTTCGTCAAGTCTTCCGTAGTCACCTGTTTTAAACCAACCGTCTTCGCTGAAAGAAGCTTTCGTTGCTTCTTCGTCTTTATAATAGCCCTTTGTAACGTTATCACCTTTGAGCCAAATTTCACCGATGCCCTCTTCGTCAGGTTCGTTGATTTTAAACTGAGCTCTGGGGAAAGCGTAGCCGGCTGAAAGCGGCTTCTTTCTTCCGTTATCCTGAAGAGTAACTGTGGGAGAAGCTTCTGTCATTCCGTAGCCTGAAATTATTCTGAAGCCAAGCTCTGAAAGGCTCTTAATGTGGTCTGCTCTTGCGGGAGCACCGCCACAAGACATTGTTGGAAAACGTCCGCCGAAATTGTCGCTGATCTGTTTGAAAACGATGGGACGAATATCAATTCCGATATCAAGAAGCTTGTTGCTGATTTTAACCATTTTTCTGAGGATCTTTGCTTTTCCGCCTGCCTCAGCTTTAGCCCAGATTCCGTTATAGATTGCCTCAAGGACCAAGGGAACAACAGCCATAGCGTTGGGCTTGAACTCATTTATGTTTGAAAGAATATTTTTAAGACTGTCATTAACATAAATGATACCGTTCATATATATAGCAGTAAGAACGCTGCAAGAAAGCTCATAAACATGGTTCATGGGAAGAATTGACATTGTTGAAAGCTCCGGACCGACAAAATCAAGAATGCCTTCAACGTTTGAAGCAAAATTATAGTGAGAGAGCATTACGCCTTTGTTTGTTCCGGTTGTTCCTGAAGTGAAAACAATGGCTGCTAAGTCATCTTTCTTAACTTCGCAGTCAATAAAATCGCGGTTTCCGTTTTTAATTAATTCTCTGCCCATTTCGCAAAGCTTTTCAACTGTTGTAAATTTTTCGCCTTCTTTTGAGCCACTCATAGCAATGGCAAGTTTGCAACGGCTATCGTTTTCAAGGTGGGCCTCAATAACATCAAAATATGTTCTGCTGCAAAAAACAGCTTCTGCATCACCTTTTGAAATAAGCATGCTTATGTCTTTATCGGGAAGCTCCTTATCAACGGGAACTGCAACACCTCCGCCGCAAACAATAGCAAAAAATGCAACGATCCAGTTATATGAGTTTTCGCTGACAATGGCAATATGCTTGCCGCCGAGACCAAGAGAATAAAGGGCTGTTCCTAATTCTCTGACATGGTCGTGAAACTGTTTAACAGTATAAGCAACGGGTTTCTTTTTTATTTTTTCAACAACTGCATAGCGATTACCAAACTCTTCACTTCGGGTAAAAATATCTTTGATTGTTCCCAAAGGACCGTAGTTATGAATTTTTTCACGAAGAGCATAGAGCTCTTTTATTTCTTTTTTTGTTAATTCAATATGCATTTTTCTTCTCCTGATGTATTTTTCTGACTTTTACAATTAAATCAAAAGGAAATTAACTGCATATTATTTATTTGTTAAAAAAGTTGTAATAAAAATTCCTTTTTTAAAAAATTTTAAAGTTTGTTTATAGCATGAACCATGATATTTTTACGATCTAAAGGTTTTAGATTTATAAATGTTAAAAGGTTTCTCCAAATTTTGCAATCTGAAGAAACCTTTATGTTATTTAGGTTTATGCGGTCTGCGCTTTTTTTAGAAGCCTCAAGAGGCGAGGAAAAAAAGATGCAGAATAAGCAAACTGAGCAAAAATGAAGCTTCAGCTTCGTTTTTGTTTACCCGAAGGCGTACAAAGGTACGCCGAGAGGCGAAGTTTGTTTATAGCATGAACCTCCTATTTTTCTTTATGA
>JAFUHX010000055.1 GCA_017474045.1 Clostridia bacterium
CTTACGGCTTCAGTGTTATTTTATTCGCCGAAAACTGCCGAAGGCAATATCACTTGTCGCAAGACAAATATCACTGCGAAGCAATAAAACTCGCCGAAAGGCGAATAAAACTGCGGAGTGTCCTTACGAACACTCCGCTAACGAAGTTGGGATTTTTTTATTCAGCAAATTTTGCCATTTCAATAACAGATTCTTTCATCAGCTCAAAAAAGCTTTCGACCATTTCTTTGTCTTTTTCTGTTGCATTGATACACATTGTCAAACGAAGATGACCGTTTATGGTAACCGCTGTTGTCAGCGAACAAGGTTTGTTTTTTACTGCGCCGGCTGAATAGGCATCAACCGGTCCTCTGTTTCCGAATTTAACATAGTCAACACCGACGGCACCCATGGTACTCAAAGCGAGGTTTGCATTTGAATAGAAAAGCTTGACTATAAACTCTGCCTGAGCATAAACCATTGTTGAATAAGCTATTTTTAAAAGGGGTAATCCATGAAGGCCCATGAATTCATCTTTTTTGTTTTCCTTGTTTGATTTAACAACCATTTCAAGAGTTTCAAGAATGTTATCTGAAATTCTTTCAACAGTGCAAGGCATAAAGGCAACATAATTTGTGTAGCCGATTGTTCTGAGGCTTTCTTTCATGTGTCTTCTTAAATCTATTGCGCAGGAAAGAGTCAGCTTTTTATTGTAACCGGTCAGCTTTCTGAAAGCGTCGATATATGCGGCTGAAAGAATATCGTTTACTGTTGCGCCATATCTTTTTCCCACAAGGCGTGCCTTATCAAAAATTTCTTTGTCCAAAGCAGCTCTGACAAAATAAACCTTGTCTTCGCCCTCGCCTTTTTTAGAAAAAGGAAGACTGAGTTTTTCTCTTCTTGCAGTGCTTGCAAATTGTTTTTTTGCCTTTTTGGCTTTTTCCGGAGACATATCGGAATAAACCAATTCAAAGCTTCTTTGCCCTTTGTTATATTTTCCCGGAATAACTCCTGTTTTAACATATTCGTTATAGTTATAAAAAATATCAACAATAAGCTGAGAAAATCCGCCTCCGTCCATTATCATGTGGTTCCAGCGAGTAATCAGCCAGCTTGTTTTTCCGTCGGTAACAACGGTGGTTTTATATTGAACAACGCTGTCGAGCTCAATTCCTTCGCAAAGAACTCTGTCAACCTCTGCTTCCATATTGTCGGTTTCAATGAGAGTAAAGAGATCGTCAACCGTGTAATCATCGCTGACAAGCCAATATGGGTTAATGTGGTTATCAACAAATCTGGCGTGAAGAATTGGAACATTTTCAAAAGCGTTAACAAGAACATCTCTGAAACGCTCATAATCAATAACAAAATCATAATAAAGCGAGCTTCGGGCAATTCTGTCCATATAGCAGCGACACATATAGTTAACTTTATCAAGCATTTCGCTTTTTATTTTAGTCTTTTTCATCTTCAAATTCCGAAACGGAAAACCGCTTTTCCTTTCTTAATTTATTCAATAACATGAGAGAAAAAGAAATCTTTTCTTTCTTCGCTGTTAATAACCTTAACGGGCTTAATCTGATTGAGGTTTGCACCGTTTTCCTTGAGCATCTGACGATAGTCATCGTAGGTTCCGGGCTTTAAGAACCTCACTTCACAATGGCCTAAAGCGCCGCTTTTTATGAGGGGACCAACAGAAACATTGCCCTTGCAAAGTGCTTCTTCAAATTTTTCGCTATAGAGCTTTTCTTCTTCCTTGCTATGCTGGTTTTTAGTTTCAATAAACAAAACATAATGACCGGGCGAGGTTGTTCTGTCGGGATAAATGCTATAGCCGACAAAAAGCTCTTTCATTTCTTCAGCGAAATTTCCCACAATTTCATCAAAAGCAAGCTGATTGATTTTTTCACCGCTGATGTTGGCAATCTGGTTAAGGCGATAGCAAAATGTTATTTTCGGCGATTGATGATAATAACCTGTTACCTTGACAACGTCTTCGATTCTATAGCGATAAAAGCCGCTGAGATTAGTTAAAATCAGCTCATATTCCTCGCCGACCTTAAGCTCTGAAATTGTCAGCGGTCTTGTTCCTTCAGGAGCGTCAAGAGGAAGGAACTCAAAAAATCCGTTGTGGGGAAGAATAACATATTCAAAGCTGTCAAGCTCAACAGGAACAGCCATCAGAGCCTCTGTTGCCGCATAGCCAAGATAGTGAATGGGCATTTCGGGGCCGATATATCGACGAAGTCTTGCGGCGTAGTGAGAAAGAGCACCGGTGCCCATTCCATAAAGCCAACCGCAGTTTTTCCAGATTCGAGGAATTATGGGGTCATCAAAGCCTTTTTCAAATTCGCCGCGCAAAAAGGCAGCTCTTTTGGGCTGAGGCTTCAGCTTTTTAAGAAGCTTTTTTCTGATATGCTCGGGCATTACAATGCTTTCATCAATGGTTCCGGTTTCAATGTCTTTGCAAAACATTTCCCAATTGTTTTCAAGATAGAAAAACATTGATTCAAGAGTAGTTATAAAAATTGTTCCGAGATAGCTGATGTCTTCATCCTGAAGTGCAAAACGCAGCTTGACATAATGCATGTTCATGTCAACATCGTTTTCAGGAAACATAACCTCCATAGGTGAAGAGGTAAAAAATCTGACAATGGGTTTCAGATTAAGAAGAGGAATTGAAGAAAGGCAGCTGACTGTTGCTCCTCCGGGAAGCTTTCTTGCAGAAATTTCAGCAGTAAGCATTCCTCTTTGAGGGGGAAGGAATTTTCCTTTTCTCTTAAAATATTTCACCGCACAGCCAACAGGTGCGCTGAAGCTGAAGCATTGACAGTTCCATTCAGCGCTTCCTGAAAGCGGAACAAGCTTTGACCTTCCGGTACTGCCTGAAGACTCTGTGAAGCGGCGAATCCAACGGTTAGTTATAAGACCCTTTTCGCCGTTAGCCATTCGCCAAACATAGTCTTCATAATCCTCATATTTTGAAAGGGGAATAAATTGCTGATAATCTTCAACAGATTTAACCTTTTCAAAGCCCTTTTCTTTTCCGTAAAGAGTAGATTTATTTTGTCTCATAAGCTTTTTGAGAAGCTTTTCTTGTTTTTTGTTGGCGTTCACGGAATAAAAATAAAGCTTAATATGTTCAGAAACACCTAAGCCTGCTCCGATTAAAGTAAACAGCGGTCTTAAAAACTTTGTTGACATCTTGTTTTTTGCGGCATCTGACTTGAAAATCCTTCCGCATCCTTTCCTAAAATAAATGAGCTACAACTAAAAATAATATAATATTTTTTATTTCATTGCAATATATAAAGCATAAAATAATTAAAAAATATTAATTACAAAAGTGTTGTTAACAGCTTTGTAACCGGGAATTCATCTTCTCAATTTTTCAAAGGTTTCAAGAAGAAGCTTCTCATCAGTATAAGCGGCTAAGCAGCCAACCTTTGTAACACTGTTTCCACCTGTTATGTTTCCAAGCAAAATGCAGTCTTTCAGACTTTTGTTATGAAAAAGACCATATATAAATCCGGCAAGAAAAGCATCGCCTGCGCCTGTGGAGTCAACAGCAGTTATATCGGGAACCTCTCTGACAACAAAGCTTTTTCCGTTTTCCCTTCCTAAGCAGCCGTTTTTATCAAGCTTGATTACTACCTTTTCAAAAAATTCAGAAAGAATCTCAGCCGCTTCTTCAGCAGTATTCTTTTTAGTAATCATCATTGCCTCTTTTAAATTAGGCGTATAGTAATCGGCAAGCCTTAAATATTTTTCATAGGCTTTAAGGCTCATATTTTCGTCGAAGCCACAGTCGAAAACAATAATCGTTCCGTCTTTCTTCAGCTTTTCATAAACCGGAAAAAACGGGCCGACCTGCATTTCTGCAATTCTGGCACCCTTACACATTTCATAAGCCTTGTTGATCATTTTTTCCGATATCGTAACACTATCGGTATATGACATAAAGGTGCGGTCCTCTTCGGTAATCATTGCCGCAGTAATGTTAACAGGAATGTTTCCGCCCTCATAGAGATTTATGGGCGTAACACCGTTTTTCAAAAACTGCTCTTTGGCAAAGGAAGAAAACATATCTTCGCCGAGAGAAGTAGCAATCCGGCTTTCAATTCCAAGCCTTCCCAGACTTATCATGGTTGCCGGAACTCCCCCACCAAGCTGAAGAGAAAAGCTTTTGCTGTAGATTTCTTCGCCCATCTGAGGAAGACGTTCAAGACCGGAAAAAAGAAGATCAATGTTGGTGTTTCCGATTCCGGCAATAAAATCATTTCCAGCCATCGCAATACTCCTTATTATGCTCAATATATTTTTCAACAAGCTCTTTGGCTAATGAATAGGAGTTAACAAGGGGGTGGAAGGTCAGAGCCTGAACTGCCGCTGAAACACTTCTTTCTCTGATTGCCTTTGAGGCAAGCTTTTCATAGTTTTTAACAGCCTTGATAAGAAGAAGATTTTGCTCATCAATCTTGCCCATTTTATGAGGAACACAGCTTGAACCTTCAACATCGCAGGTAATTTCAACCACGTCTTCGTCTTCCATTCCCTCAATGGCTCCATTATTCGGAACACACATTATCATTGTTCCTTTTTGTTTTTTAAGTGCAAGCTTTATATAGCTCAGGGCAACGCCTGCGTAGCCGCCCTCATCAGCGGCAAACATATCAAACTTCCACTCTGAAGCCTTGGAAAAGCCTGATTCACTTGCCATATAGCTGCTTTCTCTCATTCCGTACCACTTTTCAAAAACCTTAAGGCAAGAATCAAAATCGGTTTCAGGATCTAATTTGGAAAGCTCAGCTGTCATTGCCTTGTTGATTCTTTCAATCTGTTCGCCTCTTGTTTCTTTGGCGGCAAGAATATTTGAAACTGCCTTTTCTCTATAGTAAAAATAATAAAGATATTCATTTAAAATACAGCCTCTGTCGCGAAGAAGGTCTTTTTCAAAGTAGCGCATATCGGTAGTTTTATAGGCTTCGTCGTTTTCAATCAGCTCTGCGGTTATGTCTTTTCCGTCAACTGTTATTTCTTTGAAATATGAAAGATGGTTAAGACCATAAACCTCACCATGAACCCTTTCAGCTTCAACGCCGTAAATTGCGGCAAAGGAGCGAAGCATTCCTGAAGGAGCGTCGCAGATTCCGAAGGTAAAATCATATCCCAGATCGCGAAGAGTCTGAGAAACAACACCGGCAGGATTTGTGAAATTAAACACCTTAACTGAGGGCTTGGAATATTTTTTAATAAGCTCACAGTAATAAATCAAGGCAGGAATACTTCTCATCGCAAAAGAAAAACCTGCAGCGCCCGTTGTCTCCTGACCTAAAACACCGAGAGAAAGTGCAATTCTCTCGTCCTTAGCTCTCATGGAGTCTTCGCCCACACGAATGGTGGTTATTACATAATCTGCGCCTTTAACAGCCTCAACTGCATCTGATGTCAGGCTGAACTTCATTTCGCCGCAAAGAGTGTTGGCAACCTTTTTTGCCATTGAGCCATATATTCTCAGCTTTTCTTCATTATTATCCATAAAGCAAAGCTCATCAATCATAAGATCCTTTGCCTTCTGAGCAATGCTCTTAGCAAGAAACATTGAACGGACTCCGCCGCCACCAATAACAGTAATTTTCATTTAGGATTCCTTCTTTTTCCGGTAATTCAGTTTATATCTTATCGGGATATCTTTCAGCCGTTATAATTCCGTCTTCAACATGCATTTTGCAAATTCTTGCGTTTCTCGCGTCAAAGCTGTTGGCATTCAAGCCGTCTTCATAGTCTCTTGCATGATAAACAGCGTACCATTGACCGTCAACTTTTATCATTGAATGGTGACCTGTTCCCTCTTCAAAATCATTGGCTTTGAGAACGGGATGATAGGTGTTTTCGTCGGGATATTTTTCAAATTTAATTTTTCTCAGGTCAGTTTCTGTTGTTTTGGCTCTTGCGTAGCCAACATAATATGTGGGCTGCTCAAAACAGTTTCCTGAATACATCAGATAGTGCCAATCGCCCTCTCTGAAATAAAAAGCGCCCTCTATCGTATGCCAATGAACACCTTTTTTATAGCGATCTTTTTTGTAGATGTCTTCATCCAGAGTGGGAACAACAACAGCAACCGGCTTTCCCTCGGGAGTTTCGGGATCAAGCATTTTATCAACAACAATATAAGTTCCCGGTCTTTCTCTTTCAAAATCGTTGGTGGAATAAAAAAGAAAGAGACCGCTTTCGTTTTTAACAATATGAGAATCAATCGAAAACGCAGGAAGAATGGGCTTTGCATCAACAAACGGACCCAAAGGGCTTTTGCTTTTTGAAACATGCATTGTTTGTCTGTGACCGCCAAGGTCAGGCTCAGTACTGTAATATTCAAAGGAACAATACATATAAAACATTCCGTCAAGTTCAATTACAGAAGGAGCCCAATAGCTTTTTGTTTCGAAGTTTTCATAATATTTTTCTTTTTGCCATGTGCATTTATCGTAATCGAGAGGCATTGAAAAAACCTTTCCGTAAAACTTCCAGCCGGAAAGAAGCGAATCTGATTCATAGGCATAAACTCCGTCATGACCGGTTGTGTAGATATAAAACCTTCCGCCGCTTTCAAGAATATATGGGTCAGCCTGACCGATATAATTATTTTTGTTTATTTCCAAAAGATGCATAAATCAACTTCCCTTTTCAGCATAAATAACCTTAAATATTTTACCATAGCACAGCTTCTTTTTTCAATACATCAGAGAAAGGAAATTAACTGCGAGCTTCAAAAAAATGAAACAAAAAAGAACGCAAAAAACCACCGACAGCTCTGATACATATCGGTGGTTAATAATAAAACATTTTGGCAAAAAGATTCTTAACAAAAACAAACTCTGTTGAAGTCTCGGCATAAGCCGCCCAACATATTCAGTATATCAAAGAAAGAAGTTGAAAGTCAATAGCTTTTCAATATTTTATGTGCATTTTTAACAGTTTCTCTGAATTGAATAAAAATAAATAGTTAACTTTGTCTAATAAGCATATTGAAAAAGGCAAAAATTCATGTTATATTATAGTCACAGAAAGGGAAAGGTGATTCCAATGTACAGATGAACCGAAAAGCTTAAAACTTAAAATGAGAAAAGGTTAAAACAAAAACAAAAATAAAAAAACGGGTTATGATTCCCCCAGAAAAAAAATTGTTGACATATATTTCCGAAAATAAAACCTTGACTCAAGAAAGTTTAAAAGCTTAACCCTCGCCTTCAGAACCGAAAAAGGTTATCAATAAAAATTGATAACAGAAAAAGCGGAAATCAAGAAAAATGAAGGCAAAAATCAATAGAAAGAGAGGTAAACAAAATGATGCTAGATAATAAGAATGAACAGAAATAACCCTTAACCGGCTAAATGTGTAAAGAAACATCGGTTAAGGGTTATTTCTTTTTTTGTTTGTTTCGCCTGAGGGCGTTATTTTTTTTTTGCAAAAAAGCGGCACTTCTTCTGAAGCACCGCCAAAGCTATAGTTTTCTCAGCCGATTAAGGTTTCAAGATTTTTTTCAAAAAGATCTAAAAATCTTTCAACTGTTTTCTTATCTTCATCATTTCCCTTAACACACATTGATAAGGTTATTTCACTTCTCATTGTGGTAACAGAAAGAAGAACAAAGGGCTTATATTTAACCGCGCCTGTCATAAATCCATCGAAAGGCTCATGCCCTTCAAGAGCCAGAGCTTCATGATTTAAAATTCCGATATTGCTCATAGCAAGAAGCGGATTGTTATAGCCGATTTTGATTACCTCTTCGCTGGCAGCGTGAGGCAAAATATTATAGCCGAAATTTAAAAGCGGCAAGCCGTAAAGACCCATAAATTTATCGCTTTTAAACTTATTTGAGGAATTGACAACATATCTGAGAGTTTCAAAAATATCTCTTCCTCTTTCAGGAATATTGCATTGCATAAAGGCTGTGTGGTTTGTTATTCCCAGGTCATCAGCTGAGTCTAAATGCCGCCTTAAATCTATAGCGCAGGAAATTGTTACGCTGTCTTTCAAATCATATCCTGCAAGCTCATAAAGAGAATAGAAATAGAAAGCAGTTAAAACATCGTTAACCGTTGCATTAAGCTCTTTTCCGGTCTTTTTCATTTTTGAAAGAGAATCTTCCGGAAGCTTTCTTTTTGCAATAAAGGATCGGTCAGAATCACTTTTTTCTGTCAGAGGAAAACGGTGGTCATCTTTTGAAGAAACATTTTTAAAAAGATTTCTTGCCATTTCTTCTTCGCCTTTTGAAAAATCGCCGTAAATTTCTTCATAAGAACGGCTACCATGCTTGAAATTCGTGGGAACAATTCCTTTTTCAACATAGTCATTGTAGTTTTTGCAAAAAGCGCTTATAAAATACTTGAAATCGCCGCCATCCATACACATGTGATTTTCAACAATACAAAGTGCAGTTTTTCCCTCATAAAAGAAAACGGCAACCTTCATCTGCAAATCGCTTTCAGGGGGAATATATTGAGTGAGAAACTCATCTATTGCCGCCTGAAGATTCTCAGGTCTTGAAACTGTCAGAACATCGTCGATATTATATGGCTTAACACTCCAATAAGGACTGATTTTGTTATCAACAAAGCTTGAATGCATTACCGGAGCTTTTTCAAAGAAACAAATCAGAACTGTTTTAAGAGCCTCAATATTTATTTCGTAGTCATAATGAAGCTCAAGATGAACCATTCTGTCGTTAAAATCCCGGAACAAATAATGCATTTTGTCCCAAAGCTCAGCTTTTAGTTTTTGCTCCATTCTTCTTCCTCCGAATCAGTCTTGCCCTTGCCTACTTTTAACATGATTATAACAATATCAACAATAGCGGCGGCAACAATCACCATCCAGCCGGGATGCCATGCAAGAAGGCCCGAAAGTCCGAGAATAACATAAACAAGCACTGCAATAGCGGGAATATATAAAAGATAGGTAACAAGAGAAAGCTTTTGTTTGGTTATGGCGGCAAAAGCTGCGTCAGCAACAAGAACAGCCACCACTGCGCCGAGGAAAACAAGCCAACTGTTTGAAACAGAGGTAAAAAGAAGAAGACAAAGGAACAAAACAGTTGCAATAAGCATTATTGAGCCGGCAAGCATTACTCTTGAAGCGGCAGAAGACAAAGTTGATTCTTTTTTGCTTTTAAAAACTCCCGCCAGCATTGCAATAGCAACAGGAAGAACAAAGCCGCCAACAAGAAGAATCCATGTTTTTCCCCACATGAGCGTTTTAAAGCTCAGAGCAAGATAGGCAAAGACCAGAAGCAAGGCATATGTAAGAGAGCCCAGAACAACAGTTTTTGTGGCTTTTATTTTTTTGTTTTTTGCGTGTTTTGCTCCTACTTCCCTGCCGTAGCGTTCAACAAGGTCAGGGTATTCTTCAATAATAATCTGAGAAATAACGTTTTCGTCTTTAATTCCCTTTGAAACAAGCTCGTTTGCGCGCTTGGTCATTTGCTCAATGGTCTTTTGTTTAAAAAGATAAAGCGATTTTGTTTCTTTCATTGAGCCCAAAGATTCGTTAACATAATCAATATAGTTTGCCATAGTTTTTTCTCCTTTTTTTGCAGAAATTAAACCTGCATTTTACCATAAAATTTTATTTCTTTAACCTAAAATTAAACATAAATATCAATAACCTAAAAGAAAATTTTAAGGCTTTCTGTTCCTTTATAATGAATAGGCTTTATTCCGATTTCAGAAAGCTTTTCAAGATTTTTAAGGTTATCGTCTATCATATATATTTCTTCAAAGTTCTCTTCAAAAAGCGAAACGCAATATTGATATATTTCGTTGTCAGGCTTTGCCATTCTGATTTGGCTTGAAATGACCATTTTGTCAAAAAGTCTTTCTAAATCATGCTTTTTAAAAAGCTTTTCAACAACTCCTTCAGGTGCATTTGAAAGAAGAGCAATTTTGTTTTTTTCTTTAAGCCTTTCAATGTAGGGAACAATTTCTTCTCTCAGTCTGAAGAGACTGTTCCACTGCAAAATCATTTCTTCTTTTTCGAGCCCAAGGGCTTCAGCCATGTTTTCAAGAAGCTGTTCATAGCTGATTTCACCTCTGTCAGCAGGAACAAAAAGCTTTTCCTTCAGCTCAGCCGCCTCTTTCTCAGGAAGATATTTTCTGATAAAGGGCGGAGCAACTTCGTCAAAAATAACGCCGAAGCAATCAAAAATAATCAGTTTTTTCATTTTACACCTCATTGATATTTCAGTCGGGCTGATTTTTTGATTTCATCAAGACAGCCATGAACATTTTTTGAAAGCTCAGAAGCCGAAAAATAATCAGCCTTGTTTTCTTCAAATCTTAAAATATAATCTGCAAAACGCTGTGCTTCGCCTTTCATCAGCTCATTAACTGAAAAAAGACCACAGATTTCTTTTTCTTCATCTGCATTTATAACAGAAACTCCGCTGTATTTTGAAATATGCCTGATTTTAAGAGCCGAATTTTCGCCGATTATTTCGCTGCCCAAGCTTCCCTGACCTGTTTTGCTGTAGGTTAAAACAGCATTAAAGCCATCATATTCAAAAACAGCGCAACCGCTTCCGTCTGCTCCACCGGGCAAAAGCGTTTTAAAGGCAGTTATTTTTTCAGGAACACCAAAGAAATCAACAGCGGCAAAAACACAATAAACCCCAAGATCCATAAGCGTTCCGGCGTGAAGCGACATATCAAAAATATTGACTCTTTCGCCTTTTAAGAAGCGAGGCATCCAACTGGAATACTGACAAAAATCAAGCCTTGCCGACTGAACTCTTCCGATAGAAGAAAATGCCTTTTTAACAGCGCAATAAGACTCTGCGTGGCGGGGAATTATTGCCTCCATATATATAAGACCCTTTTCATCTGCTATTTCTTTAAGCTCTTCAAATTCCTTGCGGCAGGTAACAGCCGGTTTTTCACAAATTACGTGTTTTCCGTTTTCAAGAAAAATCTTGCTTTGAGAAAAATGAAACGCATTTGGCGAAGCAATATAAACAGCTTCAATTTTCTCATCAGACGCCATTTCTTCAAGACTTGTGAAAACTCTTCGGCAGCCGAATTCTTTTGCAAAGCTTAAGCCGGTCTCTTCTTTTCTGGAATAAACAGCTTCAAGAGAAAACTCCTTTGTTAAAAAGGCGCTGTTTAAAAAATTCCTGCAGATTTCGCTTGTTCCGACGGTTGCTAATTTAATCATTTCATCAGCTCATTTTCAGTTGATTTTTAAATATTTTATCAGAAAAATTTTACTGATGTCAATAGATAAACAGGATTTGACAAATCAAAAACAAAATAGAGCCTGCAACCGTTTCAGAAAAGCGATTGCAGGCTTAAATTCAATTAATTTTCAGCTTCAATAATCAAACTCAGGCGCCGATTTTTTCAAGAATTGAGTTGAAAAGCTTAACAACAAAAATTATAAATTTAACAAGAAGATTAATTCTTCCCTCTGTTGAGTCTGATTCGGGAATATCCTTATCAACGCCTGTTACGGGAGTTAAGGTTTTTCCGTCAACATCAGCATCAAGGAACTGGGGATATTCTTCATTGGTGAAAACAGTCATTCCGTCGCTTATGAATATTTCATTCATAAGAGCATCAACACTTTCAGGGAAATGATCGTGATAGCTGTTTTTGATAAACCAAGTTTTTTCAGGAAGAACACAGGTTGAAGCGTCGATTTTTTCGTCAGCAGAAAGGAAAGCCTTTGCGTCTTCATCCATAGCTTCAATATATTCAGCTGAAAGTCTTGTTCCGAAATCAGCAGCGGTTGCACCGAAAGAAGTGTAGTGAGTTTCGGCAACAGCGTCGCTGTTTGCACAGCCTTCACCCATAACAGGAAGTGCAGGAAGGTTATATTTTGAAATTACATTAAGGTTAATTTCATCTTTGAGAGAAAGAAGGTTTGCTCTTGATTTTTTCTGAACATTTTCATTCCATGAACGAATAATATCAATTGTTCCTTTATAGGTTTCTTTAAGTTCAGCTGTGTTATATGTAAAATCAATGGCAGCGTTAAGATATTCATCGGGAATCATTGACCAGAATGAAGGGAATGAACCGTAGGAATCTCTTACAAGACGAGGGATGAGGTTGTTTTTGATTGAATCAATAAGATTCTGGAGCTTGTCAGCACTGAGCTCAAAAAGTGAAGCCTGTTCAAAAACAGAAACCATAACATTAAGGAAGTCTTTAACAAGTCCGTCTTCCATAACGTCAAGATATTTCATAATTTCGCTGACAAAAACGTCAAGATTTTCAGCGTTGATTTCAATCTGACCTGAGAAAATCGTACCGATGAGTCCGATACCTTCAGTTGAGGGTACATAGAAAATTGCGGAATCAACCAAATCAACGGCTTCTTCTTTATAAAGCTCAAGATAGGCAGAAACAATGTTTGCACCGTAGCAACGACCAACAAGGTTAACCTTTTCTGCGTCATACTTATCAAGAACAATTTCGATTGCTGAATGAAGTTCATGAGCAAGAGTTTCAGGAGAAAGACGCCAGTCATAGCTAAAACGAATCATTCCGTAATTTCCGAATGTCTGAGCATAAGCATTTGCCCATCCGCCTGAATTATCTTTAAGGGTACCGTCCGGATTGAGTCTGAGGTCATCATAAATGGGAGCAATTGAATTATAAATAGCATCGCAATAGGCATCGTAGTTATTTGAGAAAGAACCGATTGCAAGCTCAAAAAGGCAAGGAAGAACGGCTTCTTTAACCTTTTCGGCAACATCAACACCGGTGGGATAAAGCACTTTTGAGTTGTGATTGTTTTTTTCAGAAAAAATGTGTTGACCGTAGCCTGCAACATAAATTGCGGGATACTTCTCTTCTTCAGCTTCGGCAGCAGAAGCAGCCACAGCGCAAGAAGCAAAAACAGTTAAAACGCTAAGCAGCAAAGCAAGAACTTTTTTGAATTTCTTAGTCATAAAAAACTCTCCTTAAATTAAAAAACTAAAAGAAAACTTTCTTGAGAAATATCTTCTTTCTAACGTTTCAATTATAGCATTTTATTACGGATTTGTCAATTTATATTCTTCTTATATTCATTTTTTACACAGTTTCTTAACAAGAGAAATGTTTTTTAACAAAAAGTAAATTATTTTTCATATTTTTTAACAAAATTGTAATTTAATTATTGACAAAGCTGTAAAATAATTATATAATATTTTTGTTCAAAAGGGAAAGTTATCTTTTCTTTTTAAATAATTATTGATGAAAAGGAGGATTACACAATGACAGTTGATAAATACGAAGTTACTGTTGCAGGTTACACAATGGACATCGCTCCCATCCTTAACGTACTTATCGCATTCGTGGAAAAAGTTCTCAAAGCTTATCTTCCCACAGAACTCCAGGATGTTCTTGCATCAGAAGAAGACGCATAATTGATTTTCAATTTGAATTTTTAAAAGGAGGCAATAATTATGGCAGAAAAACTTGTACAGCTTTTCAGTAAAGAAACCTCAGCTCAGGACAAAGTTAACATCATTGCTGATTTATTCAAATCTCTCTTTGCTTATGTTGCAGAAGTAATGGGTTTGGAAGCTGCTGAATAATTTCTAAAATTTAAAAAGCCGCAGAAATGCGGCTTTTTTTCTTTTATCTGTCAGCCTGTTTTTCACAGGCTGTTTTTATTTGGAAACCTTCTCTTCATAAATTCTTAAAACGATTTCGTTCATTTTATCAAGATTTTTTTCAATGTCTTTAAGAAGAGCAATCTGACTTCCGGCTCTGTCGAGATTATGCTGAGGATATTTAATCTTAAAATATACATCGCCTTTAAGATAGTCAGTTAAAAATCTCACGGCGCTTTCAAAGGTCATAAGCCACGCACCGTAGGCAAGGTGTTCCACCTCTGCCATTGTTAAAGCCTTGGCGCAGCTTTCAAGAAAACCTTTGGTGTAGCTTTCAAAAAGAGGAAGGGAAACTGAAATTTTTGAAATATCGGTTTCGTCTTCAGCCGCGGTGTTTGCTCCTGAACGAATTGAATCGCCGAAATCATAGAGCGAAAGACCGGGCATTATTGTGTCAAGATCAATAACACAAATTCCCTTATTTGTTTTTTCATCAAAAAGAATGTTGTTGATTTTCGTGTCATTATGAGTAACACGAATTGGGATTTCACCCTTTTCAAGAAGACTGAGACCAATTCCTGCCTTTTCTTTTCTATCAAGCAAAAACTCAAATTCTTTTGTAACTTCCTTTGCTCTTTCAACAACATCTTCGCTAAAGGCTTCTTCAAGAACAGAAATTCTTTTCGGAGTATTATGGAAATCGGGAATTGTTTCTTTCAAGGTTTCGCCCGGATAATCTGAAAGAAGCATCTGAAACCTTCCGAAGCTTCTTCCGGAATCTTCAAAGAGCTCTTTGTTGTCAATAATATTGCAGGTATAGACATTATCAATATAATGATAAATACGCCAGCTGTCTTCACCTTCCATATAGAAATATTTTCCGTTTTCTGCCTTAAGGAATCTCAGGGTTTCTCTTTTATAGTCAGCACCGGCTGCTTTCAGCTTTTTCTTCAGAAATTTGGTAACGCTGATTATATTATTCATCAGATCGTCCTGATTTCTGAAAACATGGGTGTTAACCTTCTGAACAAGATATTTTTTTGTTTTTCCGTCATGTTTAAACTCTGTGTAATAAGTTGAATTAATGTGACCGTCGGTAAAAACCTTGCTTTCCACCAATTCGCCTTCTATTCCGAATTTTCCGCAAATTTTAATTAATAACTGATTGTCTGTCATGTTTTTAATTCCTCAATAATTATTTAAAGCTATGAAAAGCAAACTGAAAAGAACCCCTTTTTGAAGAAAGAATCAAAACGGGTTCTTTCAGTTTATCTTTAATTTTTAGCCGTTTTTCTTTTCGCAAATATAATACATTCTTGAATCAGTGTCAAGAAGCATTCTTGAAACGCCCGGCTTAAATCCGCTTAAAGCGAAATGCTGGTGGGGCTTGAAGCCGGCAAACATCAAAGCGTCGCCGCCGACACATTCATAGTTTTCTTTTTCTGTGTGGAGCTTAATTGTGTTGCAAATCCATTCAAAGAACTTTCCTTCTTCAACATCAATCTGCTTCGGCATAACAGTTTCGATTAAGCTGTCGAAATTTCTCAAAGAAAGAAGCTGAAGACGCGAAGTGAGAGAATAATCTTTGTTTTCATCAAGACCAACGAAACGAATAAGGTCATTGCCGTTGTTGGGTGAGGTTCTGTCGGTAAAATAGCCCATCATGCTTTCTGAGAAATCAAAGGCTGAAATCTGCCATTTAGAAACTTCATCCTTGAAGAAATCACCGATTCTATAGAAATTACCGTATTGAAGAAGCCAACGGTGCTGCTTATAGAACTTCATCTGCTCTTTGATTGCCGCTTTATCAAACTTTGAAAGGCGGGTAACATCAAGCTCATAACCAAGAACGCCAAATGAAGCAACATTAAATCTTTCTTCAACAGAAGAAAGTCGAAGGCTGGCTGCGCTGGGTGAAGCAGAAACGTGCATTGTCATAACAGACTGGGGATAGCCATAGGAGGTTCCCTGCTGAATTTTTATTCTGTCATAGGGGTCGGTATTGTCAGAAGTCCAGCACTGAGGCATGTAGCAGAAGGTTCCCAGATCAAAACGGTTTCCGCCGCTTGAGCAGGCTTCAAAAAGAATTTTGGGGAAGCGCTCTGTGAGTGCCTGCCAGATTTCATAAAGACCGAGAACGTATCTGTGGAAAAATTCGCCGCTTCTTGCGCCCTTCTGATGAGAGCGAATATCTGAAAGCTGACGGTTCATGTCCCATTTGATATATTCAATGTTGCCGTAGCGGAAAACATCGGTCATTGTGTTAATAAGATACTCTCTGACTTCCGGACGGGTAAGGTCAAGAACAAGCTGATTTCTTCCCTGAGAGGGAGTGTAGCCGTCGTCAGTAATTGCCCAGTCGGGATGAGCTCTGTAAAGGTCGCTGTCGGGTGAAATCATTTCAGGTTCAACCCAAAGACCAAACATAAGACCCATATCATTAACCTTTTTAGCAACACCGTCAATTCCTGAGGGAAGCTTCTTTTTGTTTATATACCAGTCGCCCAGTGAGCATTTGTCGTTATTTCTTTTTCCGAACCAGCCGTCATCAAGAACAAACATTTCTGCACCGAGTTCTTTTCCTGCTTTCGCAATTTCAAGAATTTTCTTTTCGGTGAAAGAGAACATGGTGGCTTCCCAGTTATTAACAAGCAAAGGACGCTCTTTAAACTGCCAATAGCCTCTGACGATGTGGCAATTTACGAAGCGATGCATATTCTGACTCATTGAGTTAAGTCCTTCTGAGCTGAAGGTCATAACGCTTTCGGGTGCATCAAAGCTTTCACCCTTATGAAGAAGCCAATCAAACTCGAAGGGATTGATTCCGTTCTGAACACGAAGAAGCCCATGGGTTGAAACCTCAGTTCTTGCCAGGTGATTTCCTGAATAAACGAGGTTAAAGCCATAGCATTCACCGCTGCTTTCGCCGCAATCATCACGCTTGATGGCGAAGAAGGGATTATGGCGGTTTGAGCTTGTTCCGGTTATTGCGCCAACAGAAAATTCGCCTGATGTGAGCTTATGCTCATTCTTCATTCTTTCTCTTACCCAGGCACCGTCAAAGGTGAGCATTGTGTAGTCACCCATGGGAAGATCAATCTGCATACTGAGAAGGCTTTTTATTCTGATTGGATATTCGCTCTTATTAATAAGACGAACGCTTCTTGCAATAACATTACATTCATCGAAAACACTATAGAACAAATGAAGCTCTGCACCGAGAGTTTTGTCTTCAAGAATAACTGTGAGAGTCTGACTTGCGCCATAGCTTGAAGGAAGACCCTTGAGCTCAGGCTTTGTTTCGGTTACGGCAGCTGACTTAAAAACAAAATCGGTTGTAAAAGAATCATTATGAGAAAGCACCTGCATTGAAGGCAATCTGTAGTCGCCTTTTCCATAGGCGGAATATTCAAGAGGAATATGGTCAAGCGACAAGGTTGTGTCTTCCTGACTTCTGGGAGTAGAGTTACTCCAGCCACATTCATGCTTGTCAAACATATAGCCAAAATCCTGGCTGTTTCTGATTTTCTTTCCGTAATACATACTTTCAAGCTGACCTGAAGGCAAAGCACGGAAAACGTAGCTTGTTTTTTTAGTCTGAAGATGGAAAACATTGTTGCTGTTTACATAAATCATTATAAAACTTCCTTCTTTCTCAAAATAAATTTATATAAGTCGCTCAGATTATTTTAACCTATAAACGAAATAAAGTCAATGATAAATAATTTTGGATATTGAACATCTTCTCTCAATTTTGTCGGTAAACAAAAAAGTTTTTTGTTTTTTAATTCTCTTCTATTGAAAAAACTTATTCGGTATAATATACTTTAAGAACACTAAAAAATTATGGGGTTAAAAATCAATGAAGTTAAAAAAACAATTTTTATTTTTTCTGACTATTCTTTCCGCTTTCTTATGTTTTTCTGTTTCAGCTTTTGCCGCTGATGAATTATTAAAGCCTGAAGAGCTGACCTCTTATAACGTTGAAAACGGAATTAAGCTTAAATGGAAAAAGAACAAAAGCGCTGAAAAATATGTTATCTACAGAAAAAACAGCAAAAAATGGGAAAAGCTTTTTTCAACAGAAAAAGCTTATTATACAGATAAAGAGGTTTCTGACGGAAAGCTTTATGAATATAAAGTCCGAGCCATTTATCAGGAAGGAAAAAGCGATTATTGCTACACTTCCTACCGTTTTCTCAAAGCACCTCAGGTTATTTCAGCCGTCAACTCAAAAAACGGAATAACTGTTACCTGGGAAGAATGTGACTTCGCAACAAGCTACAGGCTTTTAAGAAAAAAGCAAGGCGACAAAAAATGGAAGGCTATTAAGGTTCTTTCTTCTGAGAAAACATCTTATACCGACACAAAAGCAGAAAACGGCGTTAAATATTTCTATACTCTGCGTCAGATAAACGGAGAATATAAAAGTACATATTTAACAAACACCAAAGCCAAAACCTATACCGCCACAGTCGATAACCTTTCGGTTAAAAATTCACCCGACGGAATTACTCTCCGTTGGAAAAAAGGTGAAGATGTTAAAAGCTATGTAATCTATCGCAGGGTTCAAAGCGGAAAATGGAAAAAGCTGGCTTCTCTTAAAGGAAGCAAAACTAAATATATTGATAAAACAGCTGTTTACGGCAAGAAAAACACCTATAAAATCAGAATTGTTTCTCTTAAAAAAATCAGCAGCGATTATTGCTCTTCCGTCAGCGTTTACGGTGTAAATCCAAAGAAGCCCATGCTCGCCCTGACCTATGACGACGGGCCTTCATCGTCAGCAACAAACAGTATTCTTGACACAATGAAAAAATATTCTGCAAGGGCAACATTTTTTGTTGTGGGTTCAAGAGTTGAAATGTATTTAAGCTGTCTTATCCGTCAAGCAGAATTGGGCTGTGAAATTGGCTGTCACACCTATAACCACACTATTCTCACATCAGCAAGCGACAGCGTTATCAGAAATGAAATTTCAAAAACCAACGCTCTTGTTGAAAAAATCAGCGGTCAGAAGGTCAGACTCGTCAGAGCACCGGGAGGCTCAGCAAATTCAAGGGTTTTAAGTGCCGCCGGCTACCCCTTTATTCAATGGAATGTTGACACAAGAGACTGGGAACACAGAAACAGCAGCAAGGTTATTTCAAGCGTTAAAAATTCAGCTTCAGACGGTGCAATTATTCTCATGCACGACCTTTATCCCTCAACTGCATCCGCAACAAAAAGCTTCGTTCCCTACCTTATTGAAAAAGGTTATCAGCTTGTTACCGTTTCTGAAATGTTTGACGCAAAGGGACTTTCTCTTGCAGGCGGAAGAATGTATTACAGAGCATAAACCCTTATATTTTTGTTTTTTAAATTTTTAAACTCTGATATATTAAAATGGCTTTTTCAGATTTTCCTGAAAAAGCCATTTTATTTTTAAGTTTTTTAGTTATCTGAAATTGAAATCAAGCCGTTAAAAACACCAACATAGGCTGTTGAATTTGGTCCGATTGTTATTGGTCCATAGCTGTTATTCCAATTTCTTCCCGTTCCCGTGAAGACCTTATAAACTGTTTCTCCGGTTTCAAAATCAATGGCTGTGAAATACCATGCAACCGTACTGTCTTTAATATCTTCATTCTGAACCCTTGTGTAAACATAAACAAGGCCGCTTTCAGTTGAAAGCTTCGGAACAACGGTTGCAGCTGCTTCTTCGCTTTCCCAGACAACACTGCCGCCGGTGCAGTCCTCGTTCATATCAAAGCGTGTTATTCCCGGATAGCTTGTAGGGTCGCCCACAAGGAAACCGGCGCCTGTGTCAGAATAGTTATTTTCAATAATGAACGATCTTCCATGGGCAATCAGACTATTTTCGCTGACACTATGGCCTGATTCAAAAAGAGGATGGGTTACAATTGTCTCACCTGTGAGTCGGTCATAAACCACTAGGTTCACTCTGTCATCAGCATTATCTGTTATTCCAACCAGCTTACGAACGCTACCGTCGCTGCAGGGCACATCAAGAAGAGACGGAGTTGTTCCGCTGCCTTGGTTTATTGCTCCGGGCTTTGTTGAGCTGCCTCTGTCATAAACAGTTCTCCATGTGTAGCATGGTTCCTCATTTTTATCAACATCAAATCTATACATTGCGTGGTCTGAAACAACATAAACTCCGTCTTCAGCAATAGCAAAGCTGTTTTGAATTTCTTCACCCTCAAGCTTAATGAACTTGACTTCTTTGCTGTCGCCTTCAACAAAACCAACCTCACCCGGTCGGGTCATAAACCAGATTCTTCCCTCATAATCAGGAAAAGCATCTGTTATATAGGAGCCTTCGGGAAGATATGAGGCAAGGTCATATTCCTTTTCAACAACCCATTCACACTTTCCGTCACTTTCTTTAACGGCAAAAATCTGAATAACATTTTCGCTGTTGGCAATAATCGGTCTGTCACCTTCAAGAAGGTGAAAATATGCACCTCCGGAGGTGTCGCTTGAAATCGCACTGAAATTCAGCGTTTTAATTGCCTCAATTGTCGAAGGTCTTTGCGGAAGTCTTGTTTCGGCAAGAATTTCAAGAGTTTCAGCGTCGATCAGAAGAAGTCTGAAACCAACAACATTGCCGCTGATACACATAATTCTTCCCTTTGAATCAAAGGTTAATGTTGCAACAAGTCCACCGAACACATTCATTGAGCGTGACCTGACCACCGGATCAATTCCAAGAGGGCCTTTAAAATCATAGGTTCCCGTGTTATAGGAGTTACCGTGCATTCCGTTTGTTCCCTCAGGGGCAAGAAAGGGATGCTGAGGAACATTAACCTTTGTCAAGGGCTTCGCAACTGCTGCGCTGCCATAAAATTCAGGACAGCTTTTTGAAGCCAATGGCTGCCTTATCTGACCTCCGGGACTGGTAAATAACATAATTATTGCTGAAATTGCCGTAAGAATTTTCAAGAAAAATCCTTTCATTATAATTTCCTCCAATTCATATATTAAGAAAATTATACCTTTGTTGGCTATGCGATTTGTTGACTAAAATTTAAGAAAATATGTATGTTATATTAACAGAAAAACCGCCCCTTGACTTATGCCGAGTGTTCGTAAGGACACTCGGCAGTTTTATTCGCCATACGGCGAGTGATATTGCTTCGCAGTTTTATTGTGCTTCGCACAGTGTTATTGTCCTTCAGACAGTTTTATGCGAATAAAATAACACTGAAGCCGTAAGGCTTCAATATCACTTTTGATTTATCAAAAATATCACTGCAAATTTTAATTTGCAATATCACTCATACATACCGAAAAAAGAATTTGTTTTTCTGAAAAGTTA
>JAFUHX010000056.1 GCA_017474045.1 Clostridia bacterium
GAGCCTGTAAAAACCCTAACTTCCTTACGAAGTGTCGCCCAATAAAGCGTTCAGCTTTATTTTGGTTTACCCGACGGCGTACAAAGGTACTCCGAGGGCGAGGTTTGTTTATAGCATAAAACGCAAAAACCTTGTTTTTGCATGCTTTTGCTGATTTTTACAGTTTTAAAGGGTTTCTTTGGTAGTTCAATACCGAAAAAAACCTTTAGTTATCTTGTTTTATGCGGTCTGCACTTTTTTTACAGCCCCTTTTTTTGTGATGCTTAATTGAAAAAAGCCAATAAATACTTTAACATCTTTGTGAAGTGACACCTAAATAGCGTCTTTTATTTTTCTTTTTCTATTGACTAATAAGTGAATTTTTTTGTATAATAAACAAAATATGTATTCTGCGGAATACGGTGAAAATATGAGGTGTAAAATGAAAAAGACTCTGAAATTGGATACTTCCAAAAAAGTTTTTCCAATCATTTTGATGGCCCTTGGAATTGCTATTATGGCAGTTCAGCTTATAACAAGACTTAATCTGATAACTCTTGTTTCAGCTCTTTATTGCTGCATTATGTCGGCTGTAATTTTTCTTTCAATCATTATCAAAAAAACTGTTTATGCTCCAATGATTTTTGGCTATGCGGCTTCAAGCTTAGGAATGGTAATTTTTCATGTTATCTGGGGTGCAGACGCAGGCTTCGGTGCTTTTTCAACAGGAAAAACCGGTTGGTCAACTGTTGAGAATGTTCTTTTCGCCGGTGAAGGAAATCTCTTAACACGATTGGGCGGCAATCTTCTTCTTGTTTTACCTGTTGCTGTAACATTATGGGGACTTTTCTTTATTGCTAAAAAATCCTTTAAAAATTCAAGTGCAAAGAAAGTTCTTTCAGGAATGATGAGTTTTCTTCTTATGGGAACTTCTGTTCTCTATGTTTTAACAATGAATATGAGAACAAAGCCGGTTACCGAAAGACTTTGGGAGGGTCATGACGACTATCTTAACGGTGTTGACAAAAACACCGAAGGAAAGCCCAATGTTCTTGTTATTCTTATGGATGACTTAGGCTACGGCGACGTTTCAATTAACGGTTCAATCTATGAAACTCCCAATATTGACTCGATCGGTGAGAACGGAATTAATTTTGAAAACTTCTATTCATGCTATTCTGTTTGTTCACCTGCCCGTTTTGGCTGCCTTACCGGAAGATATCCTTACAGAGGCTATGCCGATAATGTAATTTATCCCACAATAAGCACGTTTGCTCCCTTTGCTATGACCAGGGTTTATAACAGCTTTGAAATGATCAACAACGTTGACGGAATGTTGGGTGATGAAATAACAATTGCCGAAACCTTCAAAGCAGCAGGCTATAACACCGGTGCTTTCGGAAAATGGCATCTTGGTGACTATGGCGAATATCTTCCAACAAATCAGGGCTTTGATTATTTCTATGGCAGTCATCATGTTAATGATATGACACCTTTCTATCACGCTAAAGAAACAGACGGTGAATACACAATCGTTCACGGCGTTGAAGAAATGAAGGATGAAAACGGCAAAAAAGACCAGAGCAAGCTTACCGAGTGGATTCATGATGAAATTTCAACATGGATTACCGATGTTGCAACAAATAGTGATGAGCCCTTCTTTGCCTATTATGCTTCTCCCTGGCCTCACGGACCTGTTTTTGCCGGTGATGATTTTGACGGAACCACCGGAATGGGTACCTATGTTGACTGCGTAACAGAATTTGATACCTATCTCGGAAAGCTCTTTAACACAATGGAAGAGCTGGGAGTTCTTGAAGACACAATAATTGTTTTCACCTCAGATAACGGACCTGCGCTTGAAGGCTCAGTAGGTGAGCTTCGCGGAGGTAAATATCTCGCTTATGAAGGCGGCCAGAAGGTTCCCTTCATGCTCAGATGGGATAACAATGGTGGAATTTTCGAAAACGGTGAAAGAGAGCAAAGTGCAACTTTGGTTGACCTCTATCCGACTCTTGTTGATCTTTGCGGAATAACCGGTAACGGCGGTCAGAAATCCTATCTGCCCACAGATCGTGAAATTGATGGTGTTTCAATGCTTCCGCTTATCAAAAACGACAGCGTAATTCATACTGAAGAGTCTCCGATTCTTCACATGAAGAGAAGAAATGTTAAGGCTATTCAATACACTGTTTCAACTCAAAGCGTTCTTGAAAAAGAAGAATATAAAGATTATAAATATCCCGTTCTTCTTGATAATGACTACATAACCTTCAAATACTTTAAGAGAATTCAGAACGATAATTCTGCCTTCTTTGATAAATACAGAAAGAATTGGCTTCATATTCTTACTGATGATGTTGGTGAAAATTACAACAGAACACCTGTTTATCCCACCGTTTCTGATGAAATGAAAGAACAGTTTGATAAAATTCAGGCTGATTTTGAGGCCAACCCCAGAGGTGTAATTAAGTAATGCCGCCGCTTTCAATAATGATTAAGCCCGCTTCGTCTAACTGCAACCTTCGTTGCAAATATTGCTTTTATTGCGATGTTGCGTCTCAAAGAGAAGATTTCTCTTTCGGTGTAATGAATAACGAAACAGCGGAGAATTTAATAAAGTCTGCTTTGTCTTTTGCTAACGGAGAAATGATTGCTTTTGCTTTTCAGGGCGGAGAGCCGTTGATAGCGGGAATTGATTATTTCAGAAATTTTGTTAATTGCGTAAATCAGAATAACAGCAAAAATTCAAGAATTTTCTATTCTGTTCAAACTAACGGAACCTTTGTTGATGATGAATGGGCAGAGTTTTTCAGAGAAAACGAGTTTCTTGTGGGGCTCAGCCTTGATGGTGACTATGCCTCTAATAAATTCCGTGTCGATGCTCAGGGTCAGAATTCCTTTTATAAAATTCTGAAAGCAGCCGAAAAATTCAAAAAGCATGGTGTTGAATTTAATATTCTGACTGTTTTAACGGGCTTTTGCGCTGATAATTGTGAAAAAATATATAAGTATTTTCGTGATAACGGCTTTAAATATCTTCAATTTATTCCTTGTCTTCGACCCTTTGGCGATAAAAGCGAAAGCGAACTTTATATGACAAATGAGCAATACACCCGGTTTCTTATAAAAATCTTTAATCTATATGTAAAAGATTTCGTCAGAGGAAACTATGTCAGTGTCAGAATGTTTGATAATCTTGTTCAGATGTATCTTGGAAACAAGCCTGAGCAATGTGGTGTTTGCGGTCATTGCAGCTTTCAGTTTGTTGCTGAAGGTAATGGAAACATTTATCCTTGCGACTTCTATTGTGTTGATGAGTGGCTTCTGGGAAATATTAATCAAAAGTCTCTTTCTTCAATGGCAAATAGTGAGAAAGCAAAACGCTTTATTGTTGAAAGTCTTAATGTTCCCGAAGAATGCAAAAACTGCAAGTTTTATCCTATTTGCAGGGCAGGGGGCTGTAAAAGGCAACGAGCCGACCGTGACTATTGCCAAGCATACAAAACCTTTTATTCTTCTTGTCTTCCGCTTTTCAGAGCTTTCAGCAAAACACCAAAATAAAAATTTCTACCCTCGATTTCCTCGAGGGTAGCTTTCTTTGTTAGCAGATAAAAAAGGGTTACTTCAGCATTTTTGCATCCTGAAGTAACCCTTTGCTTGACTTAGATATAGGGTCTGCGCTTTAAAACAGCCACATGAAATTAATAGCTGACTCTCTTTGAAGTCTTCTTGCTGTGAGAACTTGCATGAGCTGCTTTTTCAAGATAAACAAGCCATTCGTGAATAATTTCAGGCTTTTCAAAGATTTCGTCAAGTTTCTGCATGAAAGGAACAATGTCTCCGAAATCAAGAACTCTGTGGTCAAAAGCAATGCAGATAGGAAGAATTTTTCTGATTTCAATTGTTTTTTCGCCGTTTTCATGAGTAACAACGGTGGGCTTTTCCTGAACTGAACCAACAGCGAAAGCTGTAACCATCGGAGGAACAATTTCAAGAATAGCTGTTGCGCCTCTTTGCTTAAGATAGGTTGAGCCAACGTTTGAAATAACAACAGTACCGGGCTCAAGGTCTTTGATTGTGAGTCTTTCTGTTTCGGGAATTGACTCATATTCTTTCTTTTCTTTACCTCTGAAGTGGTTGATCTTGCAGTTGCCGAAGTTTGCACCGTAAAGCTTCATCAAGGCTCTGATAAAGTGACCGTCTTTAAGAGAGTTAATAGTGTTGTCATAAGAAACTGAATACATAGCCTCGTTGAGATTGGTTTTTTCAGCTCTTCTCTTAACGTCTTTAATGTAATCGTGCATTTCTTCAAGGCTTTTGCTTCCGAAGTCACGAAGATTAATTGTCATCATTTCTCCGTTGGGAAGAATTGTGGGCATTGAAATGTTAATGTCTTCAAATGTGTCAATTCTTCCGGTAACAAACTTTCTGTTAAATTCAATATGTGAATTCATAATGGGTGCGGCTTTAAGACCTTTACATATTGTTTTAAGCATAAGAGTGTTAAAGGTGATTTTGCTTTCATCATCAAGCTTTTCATTCATTTTCTTGTATTCAGCAAAAAAATCTGTTACATCGGGCTCATACATATAAGTAACGTGAGGAACATTGCGCCAGGATTCTGTAGTCATGTGGGAAACCATTTTTCTTTGGATGCCAAAGTGTTCTCTTTTGGTAATTCTCATAGTGAATACTCCTTTTTTAATTCTGAATTAATATTTTTTATATTTATTTAAACATTTTGTTAATACATTCACAAGGCGTTAAAATACTATCATAATTATTGTAATATGTCTATGGCAAAATGCAACAAAGGTAAGTTGCAAAATTGTTAAAAAACTACAAAACAACAACAAAAAAGTGAGCAAACGCTCAGTTTATGTAACTTTTTGCATCGATCTTATTTCTAAATCAGAAACAATTTAACAAAAAAAGCAAAATATATTCATAAATTAGCTAAATATTGTGAAAATTATGTCACAAAAAAATAAAAATTAGTTTAAAAAACAGCAAATTACACCGAAAAATTAAGGGAAATAAACAAATATTACGAAATTGTAACGCAATAATAAAGATTTCTATTGTAAAAAACCCAAAACAAAGCTGTTTCGGGTTCAGTAAAAATATTATTATTAATAAAATAAATAATTACTATTCTTTTTTATTGAAATCGCTGAATCTCTTGATTTTGTGAGTTGAAGTCATGTCAAAAGCTTCGTTTCTTATTATGAGTTTATTTATTGCTTTATAAGACGGCAGTTTATTGTTTGTGCTTTTTATTTCGTTTAAAACGGCATAATAAATTTCTTCATCAGTGAGAAGTTTCTTTTTTAACAGCTTTTTGATGCCTGTTTTGTCGGGAATGACTGAGGCAACAATGTTTTCGTTTTCTTTGTCTTCTGAAAAAACAAAGGCTTCTTCAATCAAAGAAGATTTCGTTAAAATATTTTCAATCTCTTCGGGATAAATATTTTTTCCGTTTTTTGTAACAATAACATTCTTGCTTCTTCCCGCAATATAATAAAAGCCGTCTGTGTCCTTGTACCCAAGGTCACCGGTGTATAGCCAGGAGTCAATAATTGTTTTTGAAGTTTCAGCTTCGTCTTTGAAATATCCAAGCATAATCATGGGACCTTTAACGCAGATTTCACCAATGCCGTCTGAATTCGGATTTTCTATTTTAGCCTGAGCAAATTTAACGGGCTTTCCAATACTTCCTATGCGAGAGTTTTTCGGACTGTTGCAAATAACAATGGGGGAACACTCTGTAAGACCGTAGCCGTTAAAAACATTAAGTCCGAAGGTTTTCAGGTCATTCTCAGTTTCTCTGTTTAACAAAGCCGCGCCGGTTATAATGAATCTTATATTGCCGCCGAAATAGTTGTGAATTTCTTTGAAAATAAAGTGCTTAAGTTCTTTATTTTTGATTTTTTCGAAAAAATTCAAACATTTTTCTAAGGATTTTCCTTTAATAAATGGATATTTTTGATTTAAAGAGGAAATAATTTTATTGTGGATTTTTTCTAATATTAACGGTACACAAATAAAAATGCTGGGCTTGAAAAAAGAAAGCTCATAAGAGAGATGTCGCAATCCTCTTGAAAAGCTGAAACAGCCACCTATTGAAATAATAGTGTGCATAACCGTTGCCTGATAGGCGTGGTGAAGGGGAAGAATACAATGAGTGCTGTCAGAAAAGCTGAAGTCAAAAAGCTCTGATATGCTCAGAATATCACTGCAGATATTGTTGTTTGAAAGCATAACACCCTTAGGCTCAGAACCTGTTCCTGAGGTGAAGAGCAAAACAGCAAGGTTGTTTTGGTTGATGTTGGAAAAAGAAGGCTTTTTCCCTTGAGTCAAAAGATTTTTACCGTGTTCAGATAAGCTTAAATAATCTTCACTGTCTTCGGTGTCAGAAAAAACATAAAACTTTATTTTCTCTGAATTTTTGTTTTTTAGGTCGTAAAGCATTTTTTTTGTTTTTTCATCAGTAACTATTACTTCGGCATCTGAAAAAAGAAGAATTTTCATAATTTCTTTTGCCGGCATTTCATAATCAAGCGGAATTATGACCCCGACATCAAAACAAACCGAATAATAGGTAACTGCCCACCAATATGAGTTTTTTAAGCAAAGAGCAATTTTTTTGCCGTAATGCTTTTCTTTTAATGTGGCAGCAAGTGCTTTCACAGCTTCAAGAAATTTAATATATGAAATTTCAATAGCATTTTCGTTTTTGTCAATATATTTAAAGCATGGTCTGAAGGGGTAGTTTCTTGCGCTTTCTATGAGATTTTCAATTATAGTTCTGTTTTGATTATAGGTGTTTTTTTCATTCATGGCAGTACCTCCGTTTAAAATAATACTTTATGCCATGATGTTATTATGCCCCTTTAAAAAACGAAGACCTATAAGAAATAATGGAAAAGAGAAGGATTTTGTCGCCCTTAGTATGTTATTGAGAGAATTTTATAGTTTTAAAGGGTTTCTTTGGTAGTTTGAAAAACCGAAAGAAACCCTTGATTTGCTTTTAAATTTTTAAAAGATCCTTATTTTTTAGATTTTTTCGTCGTCTCTTCTTCTTTGTATTCAGAATAAATAAAGTCTTCAAGAAGCTGAGCGTTTTTGTCAAGATCCATTTTTAAAACTGCACCGACACCATAAATGCTTGCGTTTGACCAAGTACCCTTTGCCGGAACCTGATGCTGAAGAATGTCATAATGCATATATCTTGTAATAGCACCGAGAGCGAGAGTAAGAAGCTCATTGCGCGAAATATCTGTTTTAATCATCGGCATAATTTCGCTGACAATGCTGACAAGCTTTGCCGGGTTAGTGTGAGCAACTGTGTCAATAATTGCAGAAATAACCTTTCGTTGTCGCTGTGTTCTGTGGAAGTCATCGTCAAGATATCTTATTCTGCAGTACCATAAGGTTGCACCGCCTGTAAAATGGTTGTCACCCTCTTTAACCTTGGGAACCTTAACAACCTCCTTCAGATATTTTGCTTCTGCGGCAGTAACATCGGGAACATCAAGACCGCCCAAAAGGTTAATAAACTTAGTAAAAGCCTCAAAATCAACAAGAACATAGTTGTCAATTTCGGTTTTGAAGTTATATTCAATAGTGTCAATAACCAGCTGTGCTCCACCTGAACTGCAAGCAGCGTTAAGCTTTTTATATTTCATCGTTGAAGGAATACAAACATAAGAGTCGCGAAGAAAAGAAGTCAGCTTGATTTTTTTGTTGGCAGTATCAATTGAAAAGAGCATCATGGTGTCTGATCTCATTCCGTCAATTTCGTTTCGCGCATCGCTGCCAATGAAAAGAATATTTTTAACCTTGCTGTCAGAAGCAAGTTGGCTGTTGTCAATATACTGATTTTCTTTTATAAGTTGGTCATCATAAGAAATCTTTCCCAAAATGCTGTAACCGTAGGCGAAAAGAGCAACAAAGGCAATCAGAAAAACGCTGATTACTGCAATTGCGGCTGTTTTGCCTTTTGAATGAGTGGGCTTTCTCTTCGGACCGGATTTATTACCCGAAGTCATCTTTCTTGATGGCGGAGGTGTTTTATATTGTGGCTTTTTCTTGTGGGAAGAAGCAGATGAAGAATGAGAAGGCGAAACTCTGCCGGAAGTTGCCGGATGAGAAGATGTTGCTTTTTTTGCTGCAGGCGAAGAAGAGGGTGCTTTTCGTGCTCCCTTGGGAGTTCTGTCAAAGCTGTCGTGAAAAGAGAGGTCATCCTGAGAAGGTCTCGGTGTTCCGAGTGGTTTTCCTTTTGGAGTGCGGTCTATGTTGCTTCTTCCTGAAGAAATGTCATAAGAGTCAGCTGAATTTGAAGAAAAAACACTTTCATCAGATGGAAGTGTAACCTTGAATTTTTTATTCGAAGAGTTGTTGTTTGAAAAAAGGTCAAAATAATCGTCATCAGACGGTTGCATTTCAAATTTTGGCTCATTAGGCTTTCGGTTTGGACCGGAGCCGTTTTTTGATGAACGGTTATCGTTTGTAAAAAATAAATCGTCCATTATATAACTCCTTGTGTTTTAAGAATACAGTTTTGTGATTTAAGTTTTAATCATGCTACTATATTTTACAATATATGCTTTTAAATCTCAAGTGCTTTTTTAAAACTTAAGAAAAGATTAAGATTAAAAATATAAAACTTGACTTTTTGGTTTTTTTATGTAAAATATTTTTGAGAGTGAGTTGGGCAGTTGCGGTTTGCTTTTTGCAAAACGAGGAAAGTCCGAGCTCCACACAGCAGGGTAACGGCTAACGGCCGCCGAGGGTGACCTTAGGGAAAGTGCAACAGAAATAAACCGCCTGATTTCAGGTAAGGATGGAAAGGCGAGGTAAGAGCTCACCGGCGTGCAGGAGACTGCACGGCCATGTAAACCCTACCCGGAGCAACATCAACAGAATTCAGGAATACCTGAGCGCCAGCTGGGCGAATATTCGAAAGATGGCTTGAGCCTTCGGGCAACTGAAGGCCTAGATAGATAATTGCCTTAAAAGACAGAACTCGGCTTACAGACTCAGTCGCAAACTTAAACAAAACGGGCTGTAAAAATTTCAGACCGAATAAAACAAGACAAATAAAGAGTTTCTTTTGGTAGATTAATCCGAAAGAAGCCCTTTATTTTTTATTAGCTTTAAATCAGAATTAACATATTGTGTATTGAGGTGATTTAATGCTAAGTTCAATAATTGATGCTTTAGGAATTGTTTTTCTTCTCTGGTGTGTTTGTTTTTTGTGTTTTTTGATTTTTCAAGCTCTTTTTAAAAAAGAGAATCAGTTTGCCTTGGTTTTAGGTTTTCCCGAAGACAGCGATTTAGCCGAAACAGTTTTTGTTGCATATTTAAAAATGAATTTTTTCAGCTTTATAAAAAAAGATAAGGTAGTTGTTTTTGATTTCGGTTTGTCACAGGAGATAAAAAATCAATGCATAAACGCTGTTTCACAAGACGGCGTAATTTTTATCAAAAAAGATGATTTTCAAAATATTGATAGATTTTTGTTGAAAGAGACAGAAAATTAATATATAATATAATTTCAGATAAAAGAAAGGAGTGAAGCGCAATGGATACCTCTCAAACAAGAATCAAAGGCTATGTTGAAGATATAATCTATCGAAATAACGAAAACGGCTATTGTGTTCTTGATCTGAGTGTTGGCGGTGAGCTGATTACCGCTGTGGGCAATCTTTCCGGTGTTAATGTGGGCGAAGAACTGGAAATGCAAGGGGAATGGACTTCTCACGCAATCTATGGTTCTCAGTTCAAAATAACAGATTATGAAAGAAGAATGCCAAAATCTGCCGACGATATGCTTCGCTATCTTTCTTCGGGTGCGATTAAAGGAATCGGCCCTGCAACAGCTGCAAAAATTGTTGAAAGGTTTGAAGACGAAACCTTCGAGGTGTTAGAGAATAAGCCCGAGCTTCTTTCAACTATCAAAGGTATTTCCCAAGAAAAAGCTCAGCTTATCTGTGAGCAGTTCAAAAAACAGTTCGCTGTCAGAGAAGTAATGATTTATCTTGAAAAATTCGGAATGAAAAGCAGTGAATGTTTGGCGGCTTTCAAGGTTTTCGGAATGAATGCAACTTCAAGAATTGCTGAAAATCCCTATGTTCTTTGCAATGAAAAAATCGGTCTGAGCTTTGAAAGAGCTGAGGAAATTGCTGAAAACTTCTCTTTCAGCGCTTCAAGCGCATTTCGTCAGAGAGCCGGTGTTATTCATATTATTCAGCATAATCTTTTAAACGGTCATACCTGCCTTCCGCGAGAAAAAATAATCTCTCCCGCTTGTGAGCTTTTGGGTGCTTCAGGTGATGAAATAGAGGCAATTATTGACACCTTGATTGAAGATAAAGAGCTTGTTTTAAAGAGTATTGATTCAAGGGATTTTCTTTTTCTTCCTAATCTTTATCTTGAAGAGTCAAACATTGCCAAAAGAATAAAAGTCATGCTTGATTTTCCACCTGCTCAGGGTAGGCCGGTTGAAAAAGACATTGATGAAATCGAAGAAAAAAACTCAATTCATTTTGAAGAAAAACAGCGACTTGCCATTATGACAGCCGCCAAAAAAGGTCTTCTTGTTTTAACAGGAGGTCCGGGAACGGGAAAAACAACCACCTTAAACGGAATAATCAGTCTCTATGAAAAACGAAAGCTCAAGGTTTTGCTTGCTGCGCCAACAGGAAGAGCCGCCAAGCGAATGAGTGACGTTACGGGGAGAGAGGCCAAAACAATACATCGTCTTTTAGAAGTAGTCTGGGGCGAAAACGATAAACAGAGTTTTTCAAGAAACATCAGAAACCCTCTTGAAGCAGATGCGGTTATTATTGATGAGCTTTCTATGGTCGATGTTCATCTTTTTCATGCTCTTTTAGATGCGTTGCCACTTGGTTGCCGTCTTATAATGGTCGGAGACAGCAATCAGCTTCCGCCGGTCGGTGCAGGAAATATTCTTCATGATATAATTGATTCAGGACTTCTTCCGGTTGTTGCTTTAACCGAGGTCTTTCGTCAGTCTCTTGAAAGTCTGATTGTAACCAATGCTCATAAAATCGTTAACGGAGAATATCCTGACCTTTCAAAGAACGACAGAGATTTCTTTTTCCTTTCAAGAGGTAATATTATTTCAGCCGCTTCAACAGTTGTTGATCTCTACACCAACCGTCTTCCTAAGGCTTACGGATATAATCCTATTGAAGATGTTCAGATAATCTGTCCCTCGAGAAAAGGCGAGCTCGGAACTGTCAGCTTAAACAGAAGCCTTCAAAAGCTTCTCAATCCTCCGTCTCCCGATAAAGAGGAGCTTGAGCTTTCAGGAAGAATATTCCGTCAGGGCGATAAGGTGATGCAGGTTAAAAATAACTATGACATAATGTGGACCAAAGGCCGTCAGAGCGGCTACGGAATTTTTAACGGTGATATCGGAATAATTCAGGCTGTTAACCATAACAGCAAAATCATGAAAATTCTTTTTGACGACAGAACGGCAATTTATGCCTTTGAAAACGCCAAAGAGCTTGAGCACGCCTATGCTGTAACTGTTCACAAAAGTCAGGGGTGTGAGTTTGAGGCTGTCTTGATGCCTGTTTTTGCTGTTGTTCCTCAGCTAAGCTACAGAAATCTTCTCTATACAGCTGTAACCAGAGCAAAAAGCAGAATTATTCTTGTTGGAAGCAAAGATCAGGTTTTTTCAATGGTTGATAACGACAAAAAAGCCAGACGCTATTCCGCTTTAAAACATTTTCTTCTTCAGGAGGATTAACTGTGTTAGAAACAATAAAGCGAATATTCTATCCGAAGCGTTGCAACTTGTGCAAAGAAATAATCCCGATTAACCAAAAAGAATGTAATTGTCAAAAAGATGATTTCAGAAGCTATGGCTTGAATTTTTGCAACAGCTGCGGCGGAGAAAAGGGTGCCTGCCGTTGTCACGAGGCGGGTAACATCAGGCTTGAGAATGTTACAGCACCTTATGTCTATACCGACAGGGCCAGAAGAATGATAACCCGGCTGAAGTTTCATGGTGAAAAAGACTATGCTGACTTCTTTTCTTTAAAAATGAGTATTCATTTTGCTATGGCATATCCCTTTGCCGAACCGGATTTGATAACCTTCGTTCCAATAACTAAGGCGAGGAAAAAAGAAAGAGGCTATAATCAAAGTGAACTCATGGCTCAGGGAATCGGAAAACGCTTGTTGATTCCTTGCGTAGATGTTCTTGAAAAGACAAAAGAAACTCCACCTCAACATACGCTGACTCTTAAAGAGCGAAAAGAAAACCTTGTTGATGTTTTCTTTGTCACAAACGAAGAAGCTGTGAGAAACAAAACCGTAATTTTGTGTGATGACGTTAAAACAACGGGCGTTACTTTGATGCGCTGTTGTGAAGAGCTTTATAAGGCAGGAGCAAAAGAAATTTTTTGCCTTTGTGCAACTGTTTCTGACTATAGTGATCCCTTTTCTCTTGACAACAGAAAATAAAATTTGTAAAATCTAAAAAAATAAAAAGGAAGTGAAATAATGCCGGGACTCAATATTGCCGTTGATTTAGGTTCAGGAAGCATAAAAGTATATATTCAGGGCCGCGGCATTGTTTATTGCCAGGCGTACGCTGTTGCTTATGATGCTTATACAGACGAAGTAATTGCAATCGGAAACAGCGCAAAAGAAATGCTTGAAAAAACTCCGGAAACAATCGATCTTGTTTTGCCGATAAAATCCGGTGTGATTGCCGACTTTTCTTCTATGAAGCATATTCTTTCAAATATCATTGAAAAAGTTTGCAGGTGGCGAATTTTCAAGCCAAATGTAATAATCAGTGCTCCAAGCGGCTGTACTGCGCTTGAAAAGAAAACCATTATCGATGTTGTTTGTGCCGCCGGAGCAGGAAAGGTCAGCGTTATTGATGAGCCTGTTGCTTCTGCTCTGGGCTGTGCAATGAATATCAGCCGTCCTTATGGAGTGATGGTTATTGATATCGGTGCAGGAACAAGCGATATTGCTGTTATAACAATGGGATGCGTCGCTTATTCAACGTCGCTTAAAATTGCCGGTGACGATATGAATGAGGCAATATGTCAATATATCAAGAGAGAAAAAGACATTGTTATCGGTTATCATACAGCCGAAGAAATCAAAAAGACCGTTGGCTGTGCTGTTGAAACCGAAGAAGAATTTGAAATGTCTGTTAACGGCAAAGATTTTGTAACCTCAATGCCGGTAATGTTCAGCGTAACATCAAAAGAAATTTGCGCCGCGCTTTCAGATTGCGTTAAAGCAATAATTAATGAAACCAGAAATGTTCTTGAAGAAATTCCTTATGAAATGTATTCTGATATTTGTAACGACGGAATAATTTTAACGGGAGGAAGCGCGAAGCTTAAAGGGCTTGATATTGCCTTCAGAAATAAGTTTAACATTCCCGTAACCGTTGCTGCCGATAGCGAACATACTGCTGCCAAGGGTGCAGGTTACGCTTTGAAAGACTTAGCTGCCTATGAAGATAACGGCTATGTTTTTAAAATAAAACAACAGTTAAGATAGTTCATTTTTTGAACCAATCTTAACTGTTTTCTTTGTTTCAAACCTCATTTTTTGTGTGATTTTTGTTAAAAATACCCATTTGAAAAAAGCGATTTTTCTTGATATAATTGTTATAACATATAGAAAGAGTCAGGTAGAATCATGTTATATAACAAAGGTCAGGCGGTAGTTTGCAAGGGTACGGGTGTTTGTGAAATAGTTGATGTTAAAAACGAAAAATTCGGAGGAGCCCTTCAGAAGTATTATCTTCTATTACCTGTGTATGAAAACTGTCCCACCAAAATTTATATTCCTGTATCAAACGAAGCAACTCGTTTAAGATCAGTCATTTCAAAGGATGAAATTTTTTCTGTTCTTGAAAAAGTCAAGGTCCGTGGCGATGTCTGGATTGAAGATGAAAAAGAAAGAGAAAAAGAATTTCATTCAATTCTTTCTTCAAATGACTATGAAGCTATTATAAAAATGATTTGTGAAATTCATCAGAAACAAAGCGATAAAAAGAAAAACGGCGGAAAGCTTCGCCAATCGGACGAAAACATTATGAAAGAAGCTGAAAAAACTGTTGGTCAGGAGTTTGCTTTTGCTCTTGATATCAGCGTTGAAGAGGTTAACCGCTTTATAGTTAAAACCTTAGCAAAATAATATAAACGAAGAGGAATGTAGCTCATCAGCTTTCACATCCCTCTTCGTTTTATTATTCATCATTTTTCTTTTTCTTAAAATCATTCATGGTTGAGCATATAGCGCCATGAGGGCAGGCTTTAATACATTCGCCGCATCTGATACATTCAAGGCTGTTTGGATTTTCAAAAACAGCAATGTCAAAATTACATTTCTTTTGGCAAACTCCGCATTTTGTGCATTTGCTTTCGTCGATTTTATAACGATAAAATGCAATAGGGTTAAACAGAGAATAAACAGCACCCAACGGACATAAATAGCGGCAGAAAGGTCTGTAAACCATAATCGAAAGAAGGACCAAAGCCGAAAGAATGGCAACTTTAAAAACGAAAAGTCCTCCAAGGCTGTCTCTCAGCTCTTCATAGGAAGCCAGAAGGGGAATTCCACCGAAAAGAGTTCCCGAGGGGCAGATATATTTGCAGAACCAAGGCTGACCCTGACCGGCAATATCTAAAACAAAAAGGGGAAGAATAATAACAAAAATTAAAAGTATGGCAAACTTCATCCACTTAAGATATTTGTCTCCCGGCAGCTTCTTAAGCTTTTTGAAAAAAGGTATTTTATAGAGAAGGTCCTGAACAAGACCGAAGGGACAAAGCCAACCGCAAACAAATCTTCCGAAAATTGCACCGAAAAAAATCAAAAATCCTGCAACATAAAAAGAAAACTTATAGTTTTTATCTGAAAGAACAGCTTGAAATGAACCGATAGGGCAAGAGCCTAAGGCACCCGGGCAGGAATAGCAATTCAGTCCGGGGAGGCAAATCAGCTTGCTTTTACCTCTGAAAATTTTTCCCTTAAAAAAGCCTGCTGCATATCCGTTTGAAAGGCAGAAATAAACAAACTGAAAAATATGGCGTGTGTTATTTTTCAGCTTTTCAAAAAACTTAGCCAAGTCCTATACACTCCAAACAAATATTAACAGCTTTTTTGAAAACGACTTCAAACTCTTCTCTCCACACGCCGAGAAAAATGAAAATTATCGCAATAAAAAGAAGGATGAATGAAGCCCGGTTTCTTTTAAAGAAGCTCATTTTGAAACTCCTTCAAGAACGCTGTCAATAATTGATTTCCACTCTTCCTTGTCTCTTGAACCGACAACACTTGAAGAAACAAGCTCACCCTCGCTGTTAACAAAAACAGTTGTGGGTACGCTGAAAAAGCTGTTTGAAAAAACTAAAAGCTCATTCATGGGAAGAATATGTGTGTAGTCTGCCTTGGTTTTTTCAGCAATACTTCTGGCGTCTTCAACAATAGAGTCGTCAATGTTACCGTAGTAGTCAGCCGCGTCTATAACAAGGCCAACAAATTGAACATCAGCTTTGTTATATTCATCGCTGAGTTCAGCCAGGTAAGGCATTTCAGCAATGCAGGGAGAGCAAAATGTTCCCCAAACATTGATAACGGTCAATTTTGAGCTTTTAAAAATGCTGTCAGAAACCTTGTTGCCATAAATATCTTCTGATTCAAAAGAGAGTTTTTCTGCTTTTGAACCAACGGCGGCAGCGGTTGTTGTTTCATAAACAAAAGGCTCGGTTGTTGTTTCGCTTTTGTTTTCGCTGACATCATTGCCGTCAGAACAGGCGCAAAGAGCTAAGCAGAGCATTATGGACAAAAAAAGTGAAGTAAATTTTTTCATAAAGAAACACTCCTGATTAATTATTTAATAACGAAAGGATTTTATTGTGAATAACAACAATAAATCCAATCTGTCTTATCAATTATAATAAGTATATATGTTTGAAAAAATTTTTTCAATACTAAAATAAAAAAATTGACTTAGTTTAACAGTAATGTTAAAATATCAAAAACATTATTTTGGAGGTATTTTTAATGATAGATTCTTTTTTATATCAGCAGCCCGTCAAAATTCGCTTCGGTAACGGAATGATCTCTCAGCTTGATGATGTTTTAAACGAAATTGAAGCTGAAAAATGTGTTCTTGTCAGCAGTAAATCATTTTCAGAGAAATGCAATAAATTAATAGAAGAAAACGAGAAAATAAAAGCTGTTTATTCCTCCGTTCATCCGAATCCGCTTTTGTCAGACTGCGAAAAAATTGTTGAGCTGATCAAAGCCAACGGCGCAGATACCGTTATAGCTTTAGGTGGCGGAAGCTCAATTGATGCCTCGAAATTTGCGGCTGCTTGTGCCTATAGCGAAATATCCCCGAAGGAGCATTATCTTTCACCTGCATTTCCCGGGAAAACTGCAAAAATTGTTGCCGTTCCGACAACATCGGGAACCGGCTCTGAAGTAACAAAGGTAGCCGTTATCAGCCACGAAAATGAGAAGAAGAGTATTCATAATCCGGCGTTTATGCCTGATATTTGTATTGTTGACCCTGAGCTTACCTTAACCGTTCCGCCAAAGTCAACAATGATTACGGGAATTGATGCGTTCACTCACGCAATAGAAGCCTATTGGAGCGTTAATCATCAGCCTCTGACAGATTTGTTTGCCGTTGAAAGCATCAGGCTCATTCTTGCAAATCTTGAAAATGCATATAAAACGGGCGATATTGAGTCAAGGTCAAATATGTCTTATGCCTCTTTGCTTGCCGGACTTGCTTTTTCAGTTGCCAAAACCGCGGCAAGTCACGCCTGCAGTTTTTCAATTTCAGCCTATTATCATCTTCCTCATGGCGAAGCCTGCGCCTTTACCCTTGATTCTCTGATGCTTTTAAATAACAGCGAAAGATTAGAGTCTCTTTCAAAAGCAGTCGGCTTTGAAAACACAGCTGATTTTGCTGAAAAAATCAGATATTTCAAAAAAATTGCCGGTCTTGCCTCAAAGCTTTCCGACCTTGGTGAAAATGTTGATATTGAAACTCTTGCCAAAGAAGGTGCAAATCATCCGCTTATGGCTAATAATCCTGTTAAGCTTTCTGAAAAACAGCTTTATGAAATGTATGAAGCACTGCAATAAAAGAAAACAGCTCTGAAAATAATAATCAGAGCTGTTTCTTTTTTACTCCTGAAACAATGTAAATGTCTTTTTCTGAAATTTTAACATCAGTTTCAAAATAGGGCTGAAACAATTTTTCCATTTCATCGGCTTCGGGCAGTCTTTTTGAAACATCAGCTTTAATGGTTGAGTGGTGTTTTTCAAGCTCTTCAATTCCCATGTTGTGAGCAACCGTCAGTCTTCCACCTGAAGATAGAAGTCCGGCAATGTTTTCAATAACATTTTCGGGGTTTGAAAAATGGGGAAAGGCATTATATATCATAACACGGTCAAATTTTTCTTCAAAAGCTGCCGATTCAATGTCACCGCAGACAAAGCTGACGTCAGAAAAGGAAGAAAATTTTTCTTTGGCAATCTTAATCATTGCAGGGGAAATGTCAATTCCCGTAATGCTTTTAACTTTTCGGTCAATATAGTCTGAAATGAGAACACCTGTTCCGCAGGCAACATCTAATACTTTGCAGTTCTCTGAAATATCGCCCAGGTCAAAAATTTTTTTAATTTTATCTTTCTCTTTGATGGTGCCTGAATCCCATGTTGGTGCCAGAGCGTTGAAAAATGAAATGATGTCTTGTTTATTCATGATTTATCCTTAAAACTTCTTTTGTTTTTATATTAATCAATCTGATATTGCTTTCATAAAGTATATCATCAAGTCTTTTTAAAAGCAAGAAATATTGCATAATTTCAAAAACCGTTAAATAAGTTACAAATCAACACAATCTGTCTATTTGTCATTGCAAAATAATTAATAAAATGTTACTATATTAAAAAAATATATTTATATTTTTAAGAAAATTATTAGTTTTGAAATATTCATAGTGGAAAGAGATGAGATTTTTACCATGGAAAACAACCTGTCGGCGAGAGACCGATTGGAAAAAGCATATTTTGAACTGCTTGAAGAAAAGCACTTCAGCCTGATAACTGTTTCTGAGCTGATTAGAAAGGCTCAGGTCAGCCGAACCACCTTTTATCGACATTATGTTGATATTTTTGATATGTATGAAAAAGTCGGCGACCACATGTTAGAAGCTTTTTCTTCTGTTCTTCTTTCTTATATGATTGAAACAAGCGACACTAACCTTAACGAAATTCTGGATTCATTTTTTCCGATTCTTGAAGCGCAAAATAAATATATAATTTCTCTTTGCGGAAAACACGGAAGCAGATCTTTTTTTGAAAAAATATTTAACGCTTTTCAAAATAAAATTTCGTTAATTCAGCTTCCTCTCAGCAAGGAAGAGCTTTTTAAAGTTAAATTCATAATTTATGCAGGAATTGGCTATTATGTTGAAGCAGTTATGCTTGAAAGCAAAATTGACTATGAAATTGCCAAATTCAGCCATGAAATTTTGAGTCTTGAAAACATTGTTGAAGGAATGGAGGGTGTTTGATGGATGAAATTAATAAAAAGCTGACAGAGGCTTTTTCAAAAATCCTCAATGAAAAAATATCTGTAACCCTTCTTTGCAAAAAGGCGGGGGTTGCCCGTGCAACCTTTTATCTTCGTTTTTCCGATATCAATGATTTTCTTGAAAAAAACAGACGCTATCTGGTTAAAAAGCTTTTTGAACAGATGAAACTGATTTTAACCTCAAGCGACCAAGAGCTTTTCAGTCTTTGTAAAGAAGAAAATCTGCTTCTCGACAAAACAGACAGAAAGCTGCTTGATTATTTTGCCGGCGGAAATAAATATATAGATTTTGCCTGGGATTGCATGGAAGACCTTATTCCTCTTTATGAAAAGCTTTGTCTTGATAGCTTCGGCGAAGAATTCTATGAAAAAAACAAAAAGCGCTTTAAATATTTTTTAAACGGAATCACCCCCACAATGTTTTTGGCTCTGGTTAACTATGATCAGGAAACCTTTCTTTATGAAATGAGAATGTGTCGGTCTATCGGCTCTAAAATTTTAAATTTCTGATTTTTTGAAAGGTGCGCAATAATGATTAAAAACAAACAGTCTTTTTCGGTTGAAAGAATAGAAGAGGCATATTTCCATTTTCTTACTGAAAAACATTTCAGCAAAATTAAGGTTTCTGAAATAATTGAAAGAGCGCAGGTCAGCCGAACCACCTTCTATAGATATTATGTTGATATTTTTGATTTGAACGAAAAGGTTGTTAAGCGTTTTTTAACAGATATTCTATCTAAACTTGCCGCTGCTTTTAATGAGCCAAGCGGCAATCTTGCTCTTTCCTTTGAAAATTTTTGCAAAGATCTTGTTGGTAAGGAAGAATATATAAAGCTTCTTTGCAGCGAAAACAGCGATAAAAAGCTTACAGATTATCTTTTTCCTGTTGCTCTCAATATCGGTTCCGAAATTAGCCGATTAAACGACAATGAAATTTTTGCCCTTAAGTTTGTTGCTCTTTCCGGTTTAATGACCTATTTTAAAAAGCTTTCCGAAAATTCTGAGTTTACTTATGACTATCTTTTGATATATAAACAAATTTTAGATTATGCTCAGAAGTCAGGTGAAAAAAATGGAACAAAGAATTGAATTCAAGCTTCTTGAAACTTATAGCGAAATGACCCGAAAATATGGTGAAAAAGTCAGTGTAACCACTCTTTGCAAAAAGGCAGGAATTGCTCGCGCCACATTTTATCTTCATTTCAAAGATATTGAAGATTTCATTGAGAAATCCAAATGTTCTCTTTGTGAAAAGCTTATTTTTCAGGCGTTCATTTTTCTTCGTTGCAGCGATAAGGATTTGTCAAAAGCGATTAAAGAAGAAAATTTATATATGAACAAAGAAGAAAGAGCTCTTCTCAAATATTTTTTATATGGTTCCAATTATATTGATTTTTCAACGATTTTTTTTAAAGTGGGTATTGAAAAAACAAAAGAGCTTAAAGAACTTAAAGATGTTTTCCAAAAGGGGTTAAGCGGTGAAAAAATAAACTATGAAGTCTTTTTTAACGGATATTTTTCAATTCTTGTTCTTGGCTTATCTGATTATGAAGAAAAGAGATTAAAAAAAGAAATAGAAAACTGCCGTTTATATTTTAAATTTCTTCTTAATAATTAAAAAGCCAATATTATGTCAAATGTCAATAAAATATTCAAAACCTGATTTGTTTTTTTAGTTGGTAGTTGACAGTTTTTAAGCTTTTGACACTTGTTTTAATTGTGAAAGTTTTATATTATATTTGTGAAAGGATTGTTAATTTATTAACATGACTTAAATTTAAAGGAGGAAAAAGAACATGAAAAAGACTTTAGCAATCATTCTTTCAATCGTTATGCTCCTCGGCGCAATGCCTTTTGCCGCAATCGCTGCTGATGGACCTGTTTATGACAGAGCCGCTGTTGCTGCAAACGATGAAGCATACATTTCAGAAATGTCAGCCGAACAGATGGCAGCAGTCATTCTTGATTGGGTTGACAGAGAAATCACAGCAGCTACTGCTGATTTCGAATCATTTGAAGTTGACGTTATGGGAACAACAGTTGCTGTTGACATTCCCGAAATCAAGACTCTTGACGATGTAATCGCTTATAAAGATTATCTTGCAGAGCTTGGCGGCGACTTCGCAAAACTCGACACAACAAATCTTGTTGCCAAAGGCGACGGAACAAACCTTGATTTCATCTATGGTGTTCTTCAGTTCATGGATGACAACAGCGAAACCTTCGGTAAGGTTTTCCGTTGGGACGACAAAGTGTTTGACTACGGCAAAGTAGGCGAATACATTCTTTCTCTCGACACAACTGTTGAAGAAAACAAAAAAATCGTTGATTTCTATAATGACTACCTCGTAGGCAACGATATTCAGGATAAGTTCATTAACTGGGTTGCTAAACAGATGAACTACGAAGTTAAGTATGATGAAAACGGCGACAGAGTTGAAACATTCGACGATATCCTTAACAACGGTATCATGGCTTGGTTCTCAGGTCTTTGCGAAACAAACGGAATTCTTTCTGAAGAAGCTCTTGCCACTCTCAGAACTTATGACCTCAGAACAACCGACATCTACACCCTCATTAAGAACTTTGTTGCTCTTGCAGAAGAAGACAACGAAGTTAAAATTGACACCTACTACAACTACATTATGGATACTGTAGTTCGTACTCTCATGAAAACAATGCTCGGTCAGAAGGCAGTTGTTGGCGCAGAAGTTGCAGTTCCCGGCGGTTTCTCAGCTATCTATACTGATCTCGCTCTCCTTGAAGAAATTTCAGGCGGAACAGCTTACTACTATGACGGAACAGACTACTATCAGGTAACAATCGCTAACGGTGTGGCAACAGCTAACGCTCTTACATGGGAAGCCGGCATTGATATTAACTTTGAAGCTCCCAAAGTAGAAGTTCTTACAGGAACAAACGCAGACACAGTTGTTGCTGAATACAGACCCACAAATGAAAACTACAAACAGCTTATTTACTCAACCTATGCAGACCAGATTGCTGCTGAAGGCTTTGAAGTAGCAGGCACAACAGTTCCCGAAACTTACTCAGCTCTTATGGTTGATGCTAACAAAGGTCCCGCAATGAGCGAATGCTTCGGCGTTAAGGTTACTCAGGGCGAAAACGTAATTTCTAACATAGTTATTGGCTTTGATGAAATTGAAGAATATGTAAACGGTATTGCTCTTACAAAAGCAAACGAAGCTGCTGCCGGTATGGTAGATGGCACTACAATTACAGCATGCACTGTTGATAAAGTTAATGTTAAAATGGCTTATGATGCATGGGCAACAGAAGACGAATTTATCGTTCAGGTAAATGCATCTGCAACTGCATCAGTTAAGGTTACAGCTAATGCACCTGTTATCGGTGAAACAACTGTTTCTCAGGATCTTGATGCAACATCATGGATCACAAACCCTGTAGCAGTACTCGTTCTTGATGATCTTACCGGCAACCTCAACATCGACGATGCAAAGGCTCTCCTCGACTTCGTAAATGATGATTTCGTTGTTGACCAGACTCTCCTTGATTTCACAGCTAACTATGACGCATACAACGGTGTTGTAGGTCAGGTTAACAGAGTTCTCGTTGGTCTTGTTGATATGCTTGTAAACGAAGACCTCGGACTTAAAGAAGGCGGAAACGAATATCTTACTGATAACCTTCAGACACTTTGCGATAAAGCAAACTCAATGATGACAGCAGCAAAAGAAGTTATCAACAACGAAGAATATCAGGCAATGCTTGACACAATTGGTATCGACTTCGATGCTCTTACAGCTGATCTTCCTCTCGATCTTCTCTACTCACTCGACTTCTCATCAGTAGAAGCTCTCTGGGTAACAGTTATTACTCTTGGTCTTGATGTTATCGACGATGGTTCAAATGCAACAATCGCTGACATCCACGCTCTTATCGGCGACCTTGAAAACCTTGATGCAATGGCAGTTGCAGTTGCTGACTACGCTCTTGCAGAATGCATCCCCGCACTTAACGACAAATTAGCAGAAAACAACATTGACTTCGCTCTCACAGTTCCTGAAAAGACAGACGCTGCAACAGTAGCAGAAGATGCAGGAAAAGACATCATCATGACAAAGCTTGTTGACCTTCTTTATGAAGCAGCAACAGACGGCGTTGCTTTAGCAAACAAACTTGCTAATGAAGCAATCGGTCATGTTGAAGGCGAAGCCGGTTTAGATCTTCCCACAGTTAACTTCCAGCTTAAAGTTAACAAGGGTGCTGATTGGAAAGCAACTCTTGCAGCACTCACAGACAGAGCATACGGTCTCCTTGACGGTATCGTAATTGCTTGCGATAATAACTACACAGACACAATCGATAAGATTTCTGCAGTAGCAAACGCAATTCTTCCTCTTGGCTCACTCGCTTCCAACTGCGCTAGTGAAAACTTCGCATTTGACGGAAATCTTGTAATGGGCTTCCTCTTCGACGACGGTCTTGACGGCGACCTTGAAGGCTTCCTTCGTCTCTTCGAAACAAAGACAAAGACAGAAGATGTTGCTGCTGATTGCTCAGTAACAGAAGCTCTCATTGTAGCTTCCGAACACATCGTTGACTCTATCTTCCCCAACACAGTTAATGCTGAAAACTATGTAAACGTTGATTATTCAACAGTAACATTCACAGAAACAACTGTTCAGGAATACTTCACATCAGCTGAAAACGATGCAGTTATCGCTTCCAACAATATGGACAGCATTAACGCTCGTAAGGCAGACCTTATCCCCGCAGCTCTTAACATTGCAAGAGAAGCAGGCGTTCTTCCTTATTTTGCAAAATGTAATCTTGATCATACCGATCCTAACATCGCAACAAAAGTTGTTGCCGGAAAAGATCCCACTTGCACAGAAAGCGGTATCGCTGACGCAGTTGTTTGCGCTGAATGTGGCTACGTTATTTCCGGTGGAAATGAAGTTCCCTCTAATGGCCATAGCTTAGGCGATTGGGTAGAAACAAAGGCTCCCGGTTGCACAACTAAGGGTTCAGAAACTCGCAAGTGTGCAAACTGCAACTACTCAGAAACAAGAGATGTTGCTGCTACCGGTCATGCTCTTGGTGCTTGGTATGTTAAGACTCCTGCAACTTGCGAAGCTAACGGCGTTTCAGCTCGTGATTGCGCAAATTGCAACTATTCAGAAACCAAACCCATCGCTGCAACAGGTCACGTAGATGCTAACGCCGACGAACTTTGTGACGGTTGTGGAACTGATCTCTCTGAAGAGGAAGTTGACAACAGCTTCTTCGGCAAGATTAAGGCCTTCTTCATGAGCATCATTAATTGGTTCAAAAACTTGTTTAGCTAATAATCCTCACTCTAACAAAACCACAAAGAAACTCCCTTCGGGGAGTTCTTTGTGGTTTTAAAAGATAAAAAATGTTTTTTAAGATAAAAAAGACAGGAGACATCATGTCTTCTGCCTTTTTATTTAGCTGTTTATTCAATAACTTCAAGTAGAAAACTGACAGGACGAAAACCGTCATTACAAGAAATCATTGCTGATTTTTCATTTTTCATCCAACCGTCATAAAAGTTTCCGCCGCCATGGGCAAGGGTCATAACAAAAGGCGAAATGCTGTCCCACGCGCTCTGACAAAATCCCTCCGGCTTTTCCCAGCCATTTGCAATATAAACGCTTCCTTCTTCAATATCGCAAGCGTGTTCAATGGGATTTTCATATTTTTCAATCAGGTCGTGATAAACAGTTTTTCTGATTGCTGTAATTCTGATTTTTCTCATTTTAAAAACCCAAAATATCTTTCGACCAACGAAGAACATCGTTATAAACGGTTTCTTTGTTGTCTTCGTTAAGAATTTCATGTCTGTCGCCGGGATACATAATCACGGTTGGCTCATTTCCGGCTAATTCAAGGTTGTCGCTCAGTGCAATAATACCTTTTCCGTTGAAGCCGATAGGATCCTTTGCACCCGAAATGATGAGAATAGGGAAGGTGGGTGAAATGCAATAAGGCCAGGTTGTTGAGCAGGCTGAATTTGCTAAAGAAACGAGGTCTCTTATTCCGCCGAGCTTTAAGTTGGCGCCGCAAAGGGGATCATTTAAAAATTCCAAAACATTTTCTTCGTTTCTGCTCAACCAGTCTTTGTCGGTTTTTTTGTTTTTGATGCCGATAGTGCTGATTTTGTCAAAAAGAGCATTTGAAAATTCCTTTTGCGGACCGAACTTATCACAAAGAAATCTGAGCGGCTCTTCAAGAACAACTGCTGAAGCGGGAAGCTCTCCGGTTGCGCAAAGAATTGCACCGTTGATGTCTTCCTGGAAGTTTCTTAAATAAACTCTTACGCAAAGAGATCCCATACTGTGACCAAAAAGAATAACAGGCAAATCGGGGTATTTCTTTTTCATAATCATGGTTAAATAGTGCATATCGTCAACGAGTCTGACATCACCGTCAAAGTCTGCGAAATAGCCCAATTCCTCTTCTGAGGCGGCGCTTTTTCCGTGCCCGAGATGATCATTGCCGCAGACAACAAAGCCGTTAGAGGCTAAAAAACGAGCAAAATCGTCATATCTTCCAATGTGTTCGGAAACACCGTGAGCAATTTGAAAAATAGCCTTCGGTTCTGAGTCCTTGTCTTCCCAAATGCAGCAGTGAATTTTGTTAACTGCTGTTGTTGAGATAAAATAAGCTTCTCTTTTTTCAATATTCATAAAAAATACCGGCGCACAATAATAAAATGTGCTGTCCTTTCTTTATTTTTCCTTTAAATTATATTATATTATTAAAAGATAATCAACAAATATTAGTTATTTTTTAGGTAATTAATTTAAAATATTTACAATTTAAAAAAAATAGTCTATAATATTCTATTAGTAATAATAGATGAGGTGAGTAAATGTTAGGCTATGTCAGAGTTAACAAGCCTGAAATGAAAGTTAAGGAATATGAGACCTATAGAGGAATTTATTGCTCTTTGTGTAAAAGTTTAAAAAAAGAATATGGTGTAATTTCAACCTTTATTCTTAATTATGACATAACTTTTCTTCTTCTTGTTCTGCTTTCTTCAGAAAAATGTGTACCCGAGTTTAAAAAGGGAAGATGTATGTTTAATCCAAATAAACGCTGCTATTATTGTCAGAATGGCGGTGAGCATTTTTCCTATGCAGCTGCGGTAACGGTAATAATGTTTTATTTCAAGGTGAAAGATAATATTCAAGACGGTTCTTTTTTCAAGCGCTTACCAATGTATTTTGTTTTACCCTATGCATCAATGCTCAGAAAAAAAGCGATGAAAAAATATCCTCATCTTTATGAAATTATTTCAGTTTCTATGGAACGCCATATTGAAATTGAAAAATCAGGAACAGACAGCACTGACAGGGCTGCTCATAATTCTGCCGAAGCTTTGGGAAGAATTTTTGACTATAATAATTCAGGTCTGATGTCTCCTCTTTATCGTTTCGGATATTTTGTCGGAAGATGGGTTTATCTCGTTGACGCTGCAGATGATCTTGAAAAAGACATCAGAAGAAAAAACTTCAATGTTTTTGTTAATCGCTATGAGCTAAAAGATTTTTCAGCCATAGATGATCAGATCAGAAGTGAAATTGAGGGAACACTTGATTTTACCCATAATCTTGCCCGTGATTCCTATGAAAAGCTTGACCTTGAAATTCTCAAGCCGATAATTGACAACATAATTTATGATTCAATGAATTCAACAATTTCAAAAGTTATGAAAGGAACAAAAAGCCAATGAGAGATCCTTATGAAGTTTTAGGCGTTCCCCGTGGCGCAAGTGAAGAACAGATTAAAACAGCATACAGAAATCTTGCTAAAAAATATCACCCCGACAATTATGCAAACAGTCCTCTTCAGGAAGTCGCAACTGAAAAAATGAAAGAGGTCAACGAAGCCTATGATGCTATTGTTTCGGGTAATTCCGGCAGTCAGCAAAGCTCCGGATATAACTATGGCTATGGATATAACGGTTCAAACAACCGCGCTAATCAGGGCGGTTACTCTGAAAACTATTATTCCGGCCATACAACAAATGACTATACCTATGTTAAAAACCTGATAAACAGCAACCGTCTTGACGATGCTGAAGTTCTTCTTGAAAATATGAATCGTCAGTCTCGCGACGCTGAGTGGTATTTCCTTAAAGGAAGGATTAACTATATACGCGGTTGGATTGATGAAGCTTATTCCTATTTTTCAACTGCATACAGAATGAATCCTTCAAATCTTGAATATAAATCAAGCTTTGAAAACCTCAGAAACATGAAAAGTGGCGGCTTCAGAACAAGTCCTTCTGCTAATGACAGAGAGTGTTCTAACCTTTGTTGCGGTCTTCTTTGTGCCGATTCCTGCTGTGAATGTTGCGGCGGAGATATAATTCCTTGCTGCTGATAGGAGGATAAAAGGTGTCTAACGCTTCAAAAACTGCTTTTGGCGGAATAATGGTTGCTCTTGGTGTAGTTATAATGTTGCCGACTGCTCTTGAGATTTTTGTCTATGCTCTTCCGCTTTTTGCGGGACTTATAATTGTTCTTTGTGTTGTTGAGCTTGGAAAAAAATGGGCTTTTTCAGTTTATGCGGCAACATCTGTAATCGGATTTATTGTTGTTCCGAATAAAGAGGCTGTTTTGATGTATATTGCTTTCTTCGGCTATTATCCGATTCTGAAAGCAATACTTGAAAGCAAGGTTCCGAAATATCTTGAAATAATATTAAAATTCTTAGTTTTCAATGTTTCTGTTTGTCTTGCTACGGCTTTAATGATAAAATTTCTCGGTGTTCCCTTTGAACAGTTTATGGGTTTTGAGCAATCAAGCGCCTTGTCAAAATTTGCTCTTCCCAGTATGTTGATTTTAGGAAATGTTACTTTTGTTGTTTATGATTTTTTTGTTTCCAACTTTGTTTCGGTCTATACTCTGAAATGGAGAAAGCGAATTAAATCAATTTTCAGATTCAAATAAAAACTATGTTTATAATAAAAAGAAAAATCCACTTTATTGTGGATTTTTCTTTTTATTGAATATCATAACCTGAAATATCAAACCAGAATTCAACGCCGTTTTCGTGGTTTACAACGCCATATTTCTGATTGTGGAGATTCTGAGAAGAAGCAACCAATGCAAGACCAAGACCGAAACGTCCCTGACTTCTGGAACGTGCTTTGTCTGCTCTGTAAAAGCTTTCCCAAATGTTTTCAAGATCTTCGCTTTCAATGGGGAAACCGGTATTAAATACTGAGAGACGATAATTGTTGTCAATTAGTTTACAAGAAACCACAATTTCTTTTTCGTTGTCAACATGAGAAACTGCGTTAGACATATAGTTGTCGAAAACATCTGCCAAAATATCAAAGTCACCGTAACCGATAAAGCTTTCATCAATATCAACACTTATTTTTATTCCTTGATTTTTAATATGCTGAAGCCTTGAAGATAAATATTTTTCAACAATAGAAATAATTTTGAAATTACTGCATTTTAAAATATAGCCATATTCATATTTCGTAATTTCCAGAAGTCTCATAACAAGGCTATTCATTTTCTCGGTTTCTTCAATAATAATGTTGCAGTATTCTTCCGGAGAACAGTCGTCAACATCAAGCATTATTGCCTCAGCATAACCTTGAATAATCGCTATAGGTGTTTTCAGTTCGTGAGAAGCGTTCGCGATAAAATATTTTCTGGTTTCCTCAATTCGCTTTTTCTTTTCAATGTCAAGCTCCAACTCTTCGTTTTTGGCTCTCAGGTCCTTGAGCGCTCTGTCTAAAGTAACCGAAAGGGAATTAACACTCGAAGAAAGCTCATCGAGCTCTCTGACAGCAAATTCAGGACATAGCTCACTAAAGTCTGTGTGAGTCATTTTTTTTGTAACTTTGATAATTTTATTAAGAGGCTTCACAAAGGCTTCGAAAAAGACATAAACTGTGAGCATAAAAATGAGTGTCAGAAGAACACTGACAGAAACAATGGTCCAACTGGCAATGTTTGCGTTTCCGCTAATCGTTTCGGAGGAAGCGTAAATTTCAATGCTTTTGTTACTTCCGATCATCCCAAAAACATAATAGCATCCGTTGGCGAAATATTCTTGCCTTTCTTCCATATAACTGTTTTGATCAAGGTCTCTGTGAGACAAAATTTTCATAATTCTCGGTTTGAGCTCACTGGTATCGTTGTTTAACTGAGAATTAAAAATCCAGTTATTAGTGTTTGTTGTATAAACCAAAACGTCTCTTGGTTTATAAATCTCAACATAAAATTGGTGCTCAGCCTCAATATCAGAAATAGTGCGCATGAAATTTTCATCTTCAAGGTCGAGGCTAATAATTTCTTCTGCGGCTTTGGTCATATTCTTTTTTGTTGAATAAATAAAAAGCTGCTCAAGAGTCAGAAACTGAAAAACATTTAAGGCTGTTACAATAATTATAATAATTGTAACAGAAAAGATATAACGCTTTTTTATACTGTTTTGATTTTTAATTTTTTCAGTCAGCTTCATTTGTGCCTCTCAATTTTATAGCCAACACCATAAACTGTTCTTAAATTTTTGTTTCCCCATTCACCAAGCTTTGTTCTAAGCCTTGCAACATGGGAATCAACAGTTCTGATGTCGCCAACATAGTCAAAGCCCCAAACGCTGTCAAGAAGCTGTTCACGGCTGAAGGCTTTTCCGGGGTTGTCAAGAAGTGTTTTAAGAATGTTATATTCTTTAAGAGTCAGATCAATTTCAACTCCGCCGATTCGAACCTCATGGGCATCATGGTCGAAAAATAAATCAGCGCTCTTTTGAGCAGAAGCCTCATCAGGTTTCGTTTCGGTTCTTCTGAGAAGAGCCTGAACCCTTTTAACAAGAACAGAAGGGCTGAAGGGCTTTGTAACGTAATCGTCAGCGCCCGATTCATAACCCATAAGCTCATCAAATTCCTCGCTTCTTGCAGTAAGCATAATAACGGGAACAGTTGAGTGCTCTCTGATTTTTCGGCAAACTTCCCAACCGTTGAGTCCGGGCATCATAATGTCAAGAATAATCAGAGAAATGCTGTTTTTGTTTTCCTCAAAAAGAAAATATGCATCGTCGCCGTTTTCAGCTTCGATGGTTTCATAACCGGCTTTTTTCAAAAAGCTGGAGACCAATTTTGTAATTTTAGTTTCATCATCTGCAATTAGAATTTTGTTCATTGTAATCACCGCCTTTTATGATTATACAATAAAAATTTGTATAGTGCAATAAGTTGTTAAAAATTTGTTAATATTTTTAAATGGAAAATAGCAAAAGTCTCTTCAACATCATAGAATAAATTAGAAAATTTAAGGTGGTGTTAATGTGATTTATATAAAATTTGCAAGTGTAACCTTGGCTGAGAAGGCAAAGAATCTTTTGCTTTCAAGGTCAATAAAGTCATATATTAAAAAAAATCCCAATCCAAATCATAAGGAAGGCTGCAATTATGCCTTGTTTGTCTATGGTGATATCTCAACTGCATTCAGAATTATTGAGAAGAACTCTGTTTCAAATTTAGGAATTGAAAGCTTTGGCGAAAAGCCATGATATATCTTGATAATGCAGCAACGTCTTTTCCAAAGCCGGAGGGAGTAATCAGGGCGGTTACTTATGCTCAGCGGTATGCCGCAAATCCGGGCAGAGCAGGTCATGAGCTTTCGCTTTCAGCGGAAAAAATTGTTTATTATACCCGCGAAAAATTGGCGCTTATGTTTAATTCATCTGTTGAAAATGTTGTTTTCACTAAAAACTGTACGGAAAGCTTAAACATTGCAATCAAAGGAACGGTTTCTCAGGGAGACCATGTTGTAGTTTCATCAATGGAGCATAACAGCGTTCTGAGACCTGTTGAATATCTTTCTTCAAAAGGGAAAATAACCTATGATGTTGCAAGAGTGTATCCTGATAACGACGAAAAAACACTTTCTGAATTTCAGAAAGCTATTAAAAAGGAAACTTCTCTGGTTGTTTGCAGTCATGCCTCAAACGTTTTCGGAAGCGTATTGCCGATTGAAAAAATCGGAAGGCTTTGCAAGGAAAAAGGGATAGTTTTTGTTGTTGATGCGGCTCAATCGGCGGGAATGATTGAAATTGATATTGAAAAAATGAATATAGACATTCTTTGCCTGCCCGGACACAAAGGACTTCTGGGACCAATGGGAACAGGCGTTATGATTATAAAAAATGCCGAAAAAACAGAAACGCTTATTCATGGCGGTACCGGAAGTATGTCTTTGAATCTGAAACAGCCCGAGTTTCTTCCGGATAAATTCGAAAGCGGAACACTTAACCTTCCGGGAATAGCGGGTGTTTCGGCAGGAATTGATTTTCTTTTGACAAAAAGAAACAGCCTTGAGGCTGAAAGAGCCTTGATAAATCTTTTGAAAGAAGATTTGAAAAATATTAAAGGTATTACTGTTTACGACAATATGCATGGCAAAATCTTTTCTCCCGTCTTGTCGTTTAATCTTTTGAATTTTCATAGCGAAGAGGTTGCAGAAAAGCTTTCTCAAAGCGGAATTGCTGTCAGGGCAGGATATCATTGCTCGCGGTTAGCTCATAAAACCTATGAAACCGACAAAAACGGAACGGTCAGAGTCAGTGTAGGTCTGTTTAACCAAAAAAAAGATATAAAAAATTTAGTTTTTTGCCTCAATAAAATTGCAATGAACAATAATATGTGATAAAATTATATAAAAGAAGCGCGATTTGATTTTTTTCTGTTCAAATCGCAATAAGAAGTTTAATTATTAGGTTGGTGCTTGATTTTATGGTAATATTTTTCCAGTCACTTTTTGAAAATATTATTAAGCTTGTTTCTTCTGTCAAGTGGAATGATATTCTCGATATTGTTGTTGTGACCTTTGTTCTTTATTATTTTATAAAGCTTTTCAGGCAGACCAGAGCAATTAACCTTGTTAAAGGTTTTGTTTTGCTTGGTGTTTGCTATCTTTTGGTCTCGGCACTCAATATGTCAACCAGCACCTATCTGTTCAGTCGAATTTTTAATGATATCGTAATTGTTGTAATCCTTCTGTTTCAGCCTGAGATCAGACACGCTGTTGAATCCGTGGGACGAGGTGACTTTAAAAAGCTTAATATTTTTTCAACTCATTCCACGAAAGTAACAAATGAACAGCTTCGCGCCTCTGCTTCTCATATTGCTAAAGCTGCTTGTGACATGAGCGAAAAAAAAATCGGAGCTTTGATTGTTATTGAAGGAAAAAGCCCTGTCGGTGAAATCGTTTCAACGGGAAGTACGGTTGATAGCGTTGTTTCTGCCGAAGTTATTAAAAACATATTTTTCCCGAAGGCACCACTTCATGACGGAGCGATCGTAATAAGCAACAACAGAATTCATTCCGCAGGATGTATTCTTCCGCTGACCTCTAACGAAATCAGCAAGGATTTAGGCACTCGTCACCGTGCTGCGTTGGGAATGAGTGAGCATTACGATTCTTTAGTGGTTGTTGTTTCTGAAGAAACGGGAATGATTTCTGTAGCTCAGGATTCAAGACTTATGAAAAATATTTCAGACGGTGAGCTGATTGAAGCAATAACCAACTTCCTGATTGATGAGGATGAAAAAGAAAAATCTATTTCAAGATCAAAACGGAGGAAATCTGCCGATGAAAAATAAATCCGGTTTGTTTGAAAAAATTATTTATAACAACAAGATTCTTTTTGTTTTTTCTCTTGTTTTTTCAATTGCTCTGTGGGCAGTTATCAAGGTTAATTTCAGTAGTGATTCAATAAGAAATCTTTCAGATATAAAAATTTCAATTGACGCTTCTCTTGCTGAAGAAAACGGCTATAGAATTTTTGCTGAGGAAGATGACCTTACTGTTGATGTTGAAGTATCAGGAAAAAGCTATGATCTCAGCTCATATTCTCTTGATAAAAGTGATATTATTGTTGAAGCAACAGCCGGCTATGTTGATTCAGCAGGCTATAAAGTTCTTAACATTACGGCGAGATCTGTTTTGAGCGATGTAACCGTAACGGGAATTTATCCTTCAACAATAACTGTCTTTTTTGACAGAGAGGCAACCGATACCTTTAATGTTGAAGCCAGACTTAAAAACAAAGCTTCTGAGCTTGTTTCGGGCGATTATGTTGCCGGTCAGCCGGTAGCTTCGCTAAATACTGTTGAAGTCAGCGGACCTGCAAGTGTTGTTTCCTCAATCAACAAGGTTTATTTTGAAACTGAGTTTTCTTCTGAAGAGCTTCCTCTCGAGGCAACAAAAGAAAAAGCGGCAAGCTTGGTTTATGACACAGAAAACGAAAGAGGAAATCAATTCCTTGTTTGCAAGAGCATTGATGACAAGTCTAATCCTGCAACCGTAACTGTTCCGGTTTCAATTAAGAAAACGATTAAAACTGATGTTAAGTTTGTTAATGAGCCCGCTTATTTTGAAACTGATCCTCCAAAAATTTCGATTTCTCCGTCAACGGTTGATATTCTGATGAATACTCAGGATGAAAAGGATATTCCGGACTCAATTATCGTGGGAACAATTGATTTCAAAGAACTTGAAAACAAGAATAATCAGCTCATCTTTGATGCGGACGAAAAAAGCCTTGCTCTTTTTGCTGATAAAACAAAAAACAGCTTTTCAGTCAATGTTGATCTTTCAGATTATTCTTCAAAAACCTTTGAGGAATTGCCGGGTAACATTGTTGTACTCAACCAGACTGAAGGATATAAATATGATGTTGACCTTAATAACAGCAGTTTTAAAACAATAACAGTTTACGGACCTTCAAAAAGCTTGAAAAAAATCAAAGCCGAAGACCTTCAGGCTGAAATCAATGTGTATTCACTTGATTTAAATAATGCAGGACGACAAAAGGTTGAAATTTCAAATATTTCAATTCAAAGTGAAACGGTTGACGATTGCTGGGTTTACGGAACATATTATGCTTATGTTACTGTTTCTGAAAAATAAAAAAACGCAGACTCTTTTCTTTATGAGTCTGCGTAATTTTTATTTTCTTTTTCTTGTCAGAAAATACATTGTAGCAGCTGTTGCAGCAGCGCAGAGAAAAATCTTAACATATTTTTCAACTTGTTTAACAGATGAAGGCGCATGAGAAAGAATAAATTCCAAAGTCGGTTTGCTTGGCTTGTAGTCACAGAGCTGTTCCATTGTTACGGTATAATTTTTGTAATTTTCAGGATTGTTTTCGTCAATTTCAAAAATTCTGACTCCACGCTTGCTTCCCGGGCCGTAGGTATTAAAGCCACAGCATTGAGTATAGCCCAAATCAATTCCTTCAACCTTTTTAACAAAGCTGTTGATGTGGTCATGACCTACAAAAACGCCGAGAATGTCACCTTTTTCCTTGAAGGCTTCAAATTCACCGTTATTGATGTCGGGGGCAGCAGGTGATTCCTTCATAAAGCCACCTTTTGAAATCGTTTCGTCATCTAAAACATAAAATTCATTTTTGTGGCTGAAAAAGGCTTCAACACGGCCTTTTTTAAAAGGACTGCAGCGCTTGAGTGCTTTATAAAATTCCGGCAGGGGAATATGCTGAAAAACAATAGCCGGAATATAATTTCCGTTAACCTTCTTCAGTTCATCGCGCTTTTCTTTGTACCATTTGATTTGTTCTTTATAAACAGGAGAATAAACTCCGTCGGGTTCTTTGGCGTTTGAATCGATTATATAAAGAGCCAAAGCATCTTTTTTTCCGTCGCTGCTTTTTACAGTTAAACAAAACGTTGCTGTGTCAGCTGAACTTCGGCTTTCAGAATAAATAAAATAGGGAAGCTTTTTATAAATTTTTTCCATCTGCTCCGAGTTTGAAATTCCGCAGTCTCTGTCGTGGTTGCCGAAGGTAGCGGTATAGGGGATTGAGTAGGCTCTCATAACAGCAGTTAAATCTGAAATAACGTTTTTAACCTTTTCAAGAGTATTATCTTTAAAGCAAGGCGAATAACCGCTGATTTGGTCGCCTGAAAAAACAACAAGGTCAGGCATTTCTTTTTCAACAGCCAGCTTAATAAGTTTAAGTGTGTCAGGATTTAAAGGGAATTTTTCCTGCGTGTCAGCAATTTGCATTATTTTAAATTTGCCGTTTTTAAATTTGAGTTCATTGTTCATAATAAAACCGCCTGTCAGAAATATTATTAGATATACTAACACTTTTTTTAAATAATAACAAGTGAAAAATCAGTGGTAATTTTCAATAAAATTTTTAAAAATCTATTTACACTTTATGTGATATATGCTATAATCAAGCTAAGAAAAGGGAGGCAATATCTCAGCAATCAACGCTTTAAGCGTGATTTAATATAGAAAGGAGATGACGTTATGAAAATAACAGTTATCGGCAAAAAATGCACACCCAGAGAATCTTTTAAGGAAAGAGCAGAAAAACGACTTGCCAAAATTGATAAATTCTTCGGCTCAGATGCCGAAGCAAAAATTAAGGCAACCGTTGAAAAAAATGAACAAATCGTTGAAGTTACGATTTTTCATGAAGGAATTTTCTTTCGTTCTCAGGAACGAGCTCAAACCTTAAACGATGCACTCGACCGTTGTGTTGATTCGCTGGTTCGTCAGATCCGCAAAAACAAAACCAAGGTTGAAAAGCGTCTTTATAACGGAGCTTTTGAACAGTTTGATGCTATTGACACTTTCGACAGCGAGGATGAATATAACATTGTTCGCTCAAAAGAAATAACTCTTAAGCCTCAGAGTGTTGATGAAGCCGTGTTACAAATGAATCTTCTTGACCATCAGTTTTATGTGTTCCTCAACAGCGCAGACGACAAAATCTGTGTGGTTTATTCCAGAAAAGATGGCGGTTATGGTCTGATTATTCCGACAATAGATTGATTTAATCAAAACTTTATGATAAAATAACTCTGGCGGTAGGGAAACCTGCCGTCAGTTTTAGTTTTCATTTTAACGAAAGCGGGTTTAATTTAATATGAAGATAAATTTTGTAATTCCATGTCTTCTTGGTCTTGAAAAGCTGATTGCTGATGAAATGAAAGAGCTTGGCGCTGAAAACGTTCAGGCTGAAAACGGAAGGGTTCTTTTCAGCGGTGATGAATATATTCTTGCCAGAGCAAACATCTGCTCAAGATTTGCTGAAAGAGTTCAGATTTTAATGGGTAGCTTTGATGCTTTGAGCTTTGAAGATCTCTTTCAGGGAACAAAGGCTCTTCCTTGGGAAACCTGGATTGGCGAATATGATGCTTTTCCCGTCAAAGGCTACAGCATAAACTCTGCTCTTTTTTCTGTTAGCGACTGTCAGTCCATAATTAAAAAGGCTGTTGTTGAAAGACTTAAATCAAAATATAACACACAATGGTTTGAAGAAACAGGTCCCACATATCAGATTCAGTTTTCAATTATGAAAAATAAAGTCAGCCTTTTAATTGATACTTCCGGTGTCGGTCTTCATAAAAGAGGCTATCGACTTGAAGCCGGCGGTGCACCCATAAAGGAAACCATGGCAGCGTCTCTTTGTAAGCTTGCCCGACTCAGAGAATATCACACTCTCTATGATCCCATGTGCGGAAGCGGAACGATTTTAATCGAGGGCGCAATGATGGCAAATAATATTGCTCCGGGCGTTAACCGACATTTTTCGGCTGAAAGGTGGAGCAATATTCCTCAGAGTGTTTGGGATGAAGAAAGAGCAAGAGCAAGGTCTCTTGAGGTCAAAGAAAGCCGCTTCTTTGCCTATGGAAGCGATATCGATGAAAAAAGTCTTTCAATAGCAAAGGAAAATGCTAAAAGGGCAGGGGTTGAAAAATTTATTTCTTTCGAGAAGAAAGATGTTAAAGATTTTTCTCCTTCAACTGAAAAAGGAACGGTTATCTGCAATCCGCCCTATGGCGAAAGACTTCTTGATGCTAACGAGGCAGACAAGCTTTATAAGATTATGGGTCAGCGTTTCAGGCAAGAAAGAGGCTGGGCATATTATGTAATTTGTCCTTCTGAAGATTTTGAACTTAATTTCGGAAGAAAGGCAGATAAACGCCGAAAACTCTATAACGGAATGATCAAGTGTCAGGTTTATATGTATTTCAAATAACCAAATAATCAATACCCACTTTTAAAAAATAAAAGGTGGGTATTTGTCTGAAAAAGTTTATATAAATATCAAAAAAAGGTAGAAATAAAATAATATTTGTGATATCATATACTGAATTAATTGAAAGGGGTAATTTTTTATGACAACAGAAGATATCAAGGTTCTTGACGATATCCTTTCTTCACATGACTATAATCCTTCTTTGGTGATTGCTGTTATGCAAGATATCCAGAGATATTATCGCTATCTTCCTGAAGAAAGTCTCACTTATATTTCACAAAAGCTCGGTCTTCCCGAGGCCAAAATTTATGGCGTTGCAACCTTTTATGAAAATTTTTCTCTTGATGCAAAAGGTAAATACGTAATAAAAATTTGCGACGGAACTGCTTGCCATGTAAGAAACAGCGTTCCTATTCTTGAAGAAATGAGAAAAATTCTTGGTCTCAGCGACTCAAAACACACAACTGATGACGGTCTTTTTACTGTTGAAACAGTTTCGTGTCTTGGTGCTTGCGGTCTTGCTCCTGCTTGCACTGTTAATGATGAAGTTTATCCTGCGATGACACCTGAAAAGGCACGCGAGCTTATTAAAAAATTAAAGGAGGCTGAGGGAGTATGAGCAGAATCAGAACACGCGACGAATTAAATCAGAAGCGAAAAGAATATTTAAAAGCCCTTCAGGCTCAGAGCAAACAAATTCTTGTTTGCGGAGGAACAGGCTGTGTTGCCGGCGGTTCTCTGAAAATTTACGCTAAGCTCAACGAAATTCTTAAAGAAAAAAATATTCCTTGCGCTCTTAAAATCGGCCACGAAATTGAAGAAAATTCAGTTGGTCTGAAAAAAAGTGGTTGCCACGGCTTCTGCGAAAAAGGTCCTCTTATCAGAATTGACCCATTGGGAATTCTTTATACCAAGGTAAAGGTTGAAGATTGCGAAGAAATTGTTGAAAAAACAATAATCGGAAATGAAGTTGTTGAAAGACTTCTCTATAAAGACTCTCAGGGTAAGGCTTATGAAAATCAGGATTCAATTCCTTTCTATAAGAATCAGACCCGCGTTGCTCTTGAGCATTGCGGAAAGCTTAATGCTGAGTCAATTTCTGAGTATATTGCTGAAGGCGGATATCAGGCTGTTGCTAAAGCTCTTTTCGATATGACTCCTGAAGAGATTATTGAAGAAATTACTGAATCTTCCCTTCGCGGAAGAGGCGGCGGCGGCTTCCCCACCGGAAGAAAATGGGCTCAGGTTCTTCGTCAGGATGTTGAAGAAAAATATGTTGTTTGTAACGGTGACGAGGGCGACCCCGGTGCATTTATGGACAGATCTATGATGGAAGGCGATCCCCACAAGGTTATTGAAGGAATGCTTATTGCCGGAATTGCAACAAAAGCCCACACCGGTTATATCTATGTTCGAGCAGAATATCCTCTTGCCGTTGAAAGACTTAAAATTGCGATTGAAAAAGCAACCGACAGAGGACTTCTCGGAAAGAATATTCTCAATTCAGGCTTTGATTTTGTAATACATATCAGCCAGGGTGCAGGTGCATTCGTTTGCGGTGAAGGTTCGGCCCTTACTTCTTCAATTGAAGGCAACAGAGGTATGCCCAGAGTTAAACCTCCCCGTACTGTTGAGCACGGTCTTTTTGACAAGCCCACTGTTTTAAACAATGTTGAAACCTTCTGTAATATTGCTCCCATTATTAATAACGGAGCTCAATGGTATAAGACTCTCGGACCCGAGGGAAACCACGGAACAAAAGCTTTCGCTCTCACAGGTAATGTTGTTAACACAGGTCTTATTGAAGTTCCCATGGGAACAAAGCTTCGTGAAGTAATTTTTGATATCGGCGGCGGTGTCAGTGGCGGCGAATTCAAAGGTGTTCAGATCGGCGGTCCCTCTGGCGGCTGTCTTTGCCTCAACGAAGAAGAAAATCACCTTGATCTCAATATGGATTTCGACAGCCTTAAAAAAGTCGGAGCAATGATTGGCTCAGGTGGACTTGTTGTTATGAATGAACATACCTGCATGGTTGAGGTTGCTCGTTTCTTTATGCAGTTTACTCAGAATGAAAGCTGCGGAAAATGTGTTCCTTGCCGTGAAGGAACAAAGCGTATGCTTGAGCTTTTAACTGATATAACAGAGGGAAGAGGTACTCTTCAGCATATCGAAATGCTTGAAGAACTGGCAGACACAATTTCAAATACTGCTCTTTGCGGTCTTGGAAAAACTGCTGCTTCACCGGTTGTTTCAACTCTTAAATATTTCAGAGACGAATATATTTCACACGTTGTTAACCATAAGTGTCCTGCAGGACAATGCAAAGCTCTTGTTAATCTTGTTATTGACTCTGATAAGTGTAAAGGCTGTACTAAGTGTGCAAGAATGTGTCCTGTCAGCGCAATCAGCGGAGAGCTTAAAAAGGCTCATGTTATCGATGTTGAAAAATGTATTAAGTGCGGAACCTGCATTGATGGTTGTAAGTTCGGCGCAATAAGATATGAATAAGGAGGGAAAGAAAATGGCTAAATATATGATTGTTGACGGTATTCGTGTTGAGTTTACCGATGAAAGAAACGTTCTTCAGGTTGTTCAAAAGGCCGGTATTCATCTTCCCACCTTCTGCTACTATACTGAGCTTTCAATTTACGGTGCTTGCCGTATGTGTATGGTTGAGGATTCAAGGGGAAGCGTTATGGCTGCTTGTTCAACTCCTCCCAGAGATAAAATGGAAATCAGAACAAATACTTCACGTCTTCATGACTACAGAAAGATGATTCTTGAGCTTCTTTTAGCTTCTCATTGCCGTGATTGCACCATTTGCGAAAAAGACGGAAGATGTCGCCTTCAGATGCTCGCTACCCGTTTTGGTCTCAATCAGGTAAGATTTAAAGACACTCGCCCCGAAATGCCTATTGATGACTCTTCAATAGCAATAATAAGAAACCCCGGCAAGTGTATTCTTTGCGGTGACTGCGTAAGAATGTGTAACGAAGTTCAGCATGTTGGCGCAATTGACTTTGCATATCGTGGTTCAAATGCTATTGTAACACCTGCTTTCGGAAGAACTCTTGCTCAGACTGATTGTGTTCATTGCGGTCAGTGTGCAGCTGTTTGTCCCACAGCGGCTATTGTTGTAAAAAGCGATCTCAAAAACGTTTGGAAGGCTCTTTATGCTCCTAACACAAGAACTGTTGTTCAGGTTGCTCCTGCGGTTCGAGTTGCTCTTGGTGAAGAATTCGGTCTTAAACCCGGCGATAACTCAATCGGAAAGATTTTCACAGCACTCAGAATGTGTGGCTTTAATACTGTTTTTGACACATCTTTTGCCGCTGATCTTACCATTATGGAAGAGTCGAAAGAGCTTGTTGAAAAGCTTAAAAAAGGTGACACACAAATGCCTCTTTTCACTTCTTGCTGTCCCGGTTGGATCAAGTTCGTTGAAACAAAGCATCCTGATTTAATGCCTTATGTTTCCACCTGCAAGTCTCCCATGGAAATGTTTGGTGCTGTTATTAAAGATTACTATAAAAAGGCTGATGAAGAAAGCGGACTTAAAACCGTTTCTGTTGCAGTAATGCCTTGCAGCGCTAAGAAAGCTGAAGCCGCAAGAGATGAATTTAAAACAAACGGTGTTCCCGATGTTGACTATGTTATAACGACAACTGAGCTTATCAAAATGATTCGTGAGCTTGGAATTCAGTTTAACGAAATTGAACCTTCAGCTCCTGATATGCCGTTTTCTATCAGCTCAGGTGCCGGTATGATTTTCGGAACTACAGGCGGTGTAACAGAAGCTGCTCTTCGCCGTGTAGCCGAAAACAGCCAATATGCTATGAAAGAAATTGAATATAGCGGTGTCAGAGGTTTTGACGGCGTAAAGAGTGCCTACGTAACTCTTGGCGACACAGCCCTCAGAATTGCCGTTGTTTCAGGTCTTGGCAATGCAGATGAGCTTATCAAGAAAATCAAAAGCGGAGAAGAGCATTTTGATTTTGTCGAAGTTATGGCTTGTCCCGGCGGATGCGTTTCAGGAGCAGGTCAACCTCATGCTTATGTTGAAAACAAGAAAAAGCGTGCTGCCGGTCTTTATACAACCGATAAATCTGCTCTTGTTAAGCGTTCAAACGACAACCCGGTTGTTATGCACATGTATGAAACAGGAGTTCTCAAAAACAGAGCTCATGAATTGCTTCATGTTCATTATCATACTTGTGACAAGAAATAAATGCAAATTTAAGAGGTAACACTTTAGCCAAAGCCCCATAAGGCAGTAATTTCAAAAAGCACCAACTTACGGGCGTTGCAAGGAAAGAAAATCGGAGAGAAGTTTCGGCTTCTCTCTTTTCTTGTATCCGCACATTCGACAAAGCCTCTTTTAATTTGTACAATGAAGTTACAAAATTAAAGGAGGCAAATTTTATGTCAAACAAAAATAGTATCAGTTATCACCGTGTTGGCGACTATCTCATCCCTAACCTCATTATCTCGCCTGAAGAAGCAAATATCACCCTTGGCAAATGGGGAATGATGCACAAATCTTATCTTGAGAAGCACAAAAAGGCACTATTTAACTCACTACTTATCCAAGGCAAACTTTATCAACACTGTGCAGATATTGAAAATCAGGCAAAGGATATGTTTGATGCTCTTGTTGAGCAGATGAAAGAAGCTGAAGGTGTAACCGAAAAATTAAAAGAACACAACCAATGGGAATGGATTCAGAAGATAAATAACATTCAACAAAGAGCAAGCGAAATAGTTTGCAACGAACTCATCTATACATAAAGATAAATTCCCCGCAGGCCTTGCAGCCTGCGGGGTTCACTTTATATATTCTCGTTTCTGAGAGTTTCAACCGTATTTTCTTTATTGACCTTTTTAATAGAGTATACCATACTAAGTGCAACAATTATAAATACACTTGCAATTGCTATAATAAACTTATCCCAAGGAATATAGAATCCCATTGAGTAGCCACTGTCTGATGCTACGAGATATATCAGATATGTCATAGCTAATGAAACCGGAAGTGAGAATAAAAGGCTCTTTACACCGTAAAGTATGGATTCAAATATCATCATCTTTCGCATACCCTTACTTGTAAGACCGACAGATTTAAGCGTTGCGAACTCTCTTCTTCTGAGAGAAATGTTGGTTGAGATTGTGTTGAAAACATTTGCAGCCGCAATCATAGAGATGAGAACTATAAAACCATAGGCAAGAACCTTTGCAACAGTCACAAGGGCCCTTATGCTTTCAATTTCTGCAGCGTAATCATACACGCTTACATGATTGGTATCTCCGCCAATATCTCTGATAAGTCGGCTTACATCACTCGCTATTTTGCTGTGGTCTTCACCGATAATATATGCGTGAGTCTGCCAATAACCTTCAAGCATAACCTTCCCTTTTACCGATTCGGGATAAATAAGGTTCGTGTTGTATCCTGCAAAATACGGCTTTTCCGAAAGGAAGGCTCCGATAGAGATTTTCAAATGATTTACTACCTCTTTTTCCGTAAAATATTTTTTGTTTTCATCGGTAAATATCTCACCCTCATCGTATCCTACATCGTAAACATAATATGTGACACCGTCTTTTTCTTCTGTTCCGTCATAATAATACAGTTCGCCGTTTTCCTCAAACCAGGGAAGGATTTCAGTGATTTCAAGAGTTGCAGGGAAAGCATCTTTATTAAGGAAAGGTACTATATAAACTCTTTCTTTATTATCTGTCTGATAAATATAAGTTCCTATGTCATAAACAAGAGCTTTTGGATTTTCCTCGTCAAAATATCCCTCTTCACTTATCCCTTCCTTTTTTAGAAGTCTTCTGAAAGCATCATCGTCAATAAAGTTATAAGTAAATATTCCATTCAGCTCATTTTTCTTATCTGCTGAATTATCACGTTCCTTATTAATCATATTCAGATATTCTTCTGAAACAAATTTTTTATCCACGTTAAAGTCCGTACCCATCTCCTGAGTGAGAGTAAACTCGTCAATTCCGTCAACTGTCTTTAAACCGTTGTAAAGCTTAGTCCTGAATTCTTCTGTGTCTGTAAACGGTTCTTCGTCAAGTCTGTCCTCATAGTTGAATATGTTGATGGCAACATCGTAGTTCATATCCTGACTTTCAGCATCAACAATGTCGGTAAAATATGTGGCAAGCGAAGAAGCGGAAATAAACAGTACAACGGAAACAAAAAGCGAGAAAACTGTGGCACGGTATTTGCGCTTATTTCTCTTGAAATTCTTGGAAGAGAGTGTTGCTTCAAATCCGAAGAGCTTCTGAGTAAGGAGAGACACCCTGACACTGTGGCGTTTGATTTTAATCTCATTTGACTGTCTTACAGATTCGATAGGATTAATTCTTATGGCCTTTCTTGCAGGAATGTATGCTGAAATAACAACTGTCACAAAGCTTATTACGCTTGCAGCAATGATTGCCAAGGGTGAGAACACAAACTGCATTTTAAGGTCTGTGAGGTCAGCAAGGAAGGTTGAAATTGTATCACTTAAAAAATGGAAGGTTACCGCAATACCTAAACAACCGGAAACAAGACCTATAGGAATACCGACAACACAAAGAACGGCTGCTTCATAAAGAACGGATTTTCTTATCTGCTTTTTGGTAGCACCTATACTTTTGAGAATACCGATCTGCTTTGTTCTTTCACCTACGGAGATTGAAAATGAATTATAAATAAGAGACACAGAACCAAAAACAATAAGTCCAATCAGAATGGAGAGTAGACCAACTATCAACACTGGAAAAGCAGAATCAAAGCTGTTGAAGCTGTACATAAGTAAATCATGGTTTATTGAGCTTCCTATAATACCGCTTAAAGAATTAAGAATATCTGTGTTAAATTTATTGTATTCGATAGGCTTTTTCAGAACCGTATAAACACTCTGCATATTAGTGTTGCCCGGCTCGTTTATCGTGAAAGCAGTGTATCCCGGTGCCGTATAGGGCTCAACGGAAGACCGGTCAGGTCTTACACAAAAGCCTACAACTGTATAGGTTTTCTCTTTTGTATTTATGAGCACCTCTTCAGCTTTTTCTCCGTCAGGCTGACAGAAGGGTCTTTGCTGTGTCAGCTTCTGCCAATTATCTCCGTCAAGGGCTTTATACTCTTCTTCGCTGATGTTTAAAAGGTCAGTCCACTGCCTTTGTCCGACCTGAAGAGTGATTTTTTGACCGAGCTTAAGCTGAACTCCGCCGTTCGAATAAAGATGGTCAGAAACTACAATTTCATTGCTGTTTTCAGGCAGTCTTCCTTCGGTCAGATGTATAGGCATTACATCCGTAAAATCAGTCGGTACGCCTGCGATATACAGATAAGGCTTACCTTCGTTCGATGAACCGATTTCAGCATAACCTATATCCTGAATGTAGGTGTATTTTTCTACTCTTTCATCCTCGGTGATTTTTGAGACATCGTCAGTTTTTATGTCATAAAAACCTACATGATATTTACCGTTATATGTTTCAGCATAGTTTACAAGATAGCTTTGTACCGTAACAAAAGCCTCCGTTGTTGCCGTAAACATTGCAACGGAAAGAATGATGCCGATTATGGTGACAATCGTTCTTGTTTTGTTTTCCTTAAGTGACCGATTGGTAAACTGTTTAAAGATATTCATTACGGTCACCTCACTTCTGAAGAAGTCTGTCACTCGCGATTTTACCGTCATTAATGGTGATGATTCTGTCTGCCTGTAATGCGATATTACTGTCGTGAGTGATAACGATAAGTGTCTGACCGTATTTTTTGTTGGAAAGCTTAAGGAGTTCTAAGATTTCGTGACTGTTTTTTGAGTCAAGGTTACCTGTCGGCTCATCGGCAAGCATAACAGCAGGATTATTGATGAGTGCTCTGCCGATAGAAACTCTCTGCTGCTGACCACCTGAAAGCTCGTTGGGAAGATGTTTTTCTCTGCCATTAAGAGAAAGCAAGCCTATGAGTTCATCAAGATAAGATTTATCAACCTTTTTACCGTCCATAAGCACGGGCAATGTGATATTTTCAGTAACATTAAGTACAGGGATAAGATTATAGAATTGATAAATGAGTCCCACCTGTCTGCGACGGAAGATAGCAAGCTGATCTTCATTCTGTGCATAAACATCCTGTCCATCAAGATAAACCTTACCGCTTGTCGGTCTGTCAACACCGCCTAAAATATGTAAGAGTGTACTTTTACCCGAACCTGATGGACCGATAATAGCAACAAACTGTCCTTTGGGCACGCTGAAGCTCACATTGTCGAGGGCTTTAACCTGATTTTCGCCCTCGCCGTAAATTTTTGAAAGGTTTTCAATTTTTAAAATATCCATATTGAATTACTCCTTTTCTTTATTGTGGCTTCATTGTACCAACTTAAAATTACAGTTAGGTGACTCTATTATTACAAAAACGTCACACAACCTGTTTGTAAAATCTTATTATGAATTCTGCACCGCCAGACTGACAGTTTCCTGCTTTTACTGTTCCGTTGTGAGCTGTGATTATCATTTTGGCAAGATTGAGACCTATACCGAAGCTCTCCTTTGAAGAGTTTTTACCTTTGTAAAATCTTTCAAATATATGAGGAATGTCTTCTTCATTGATACCCTTACCCGTGTCGGTTATGATTACTTCTGTATAGATCGGAGTATCTGTTGCTATTACTGTTATACTGCCGTTTTCGGGAGTGTGTTCGGTACAGTTTTTAAGGATATTGCCAAAGGCTTCAAGACACCAGGCAAAATCACAGTTCAGGGAAATGTCGTCAATATTCAGAACAAGACTCTGATTTTTTATATCCATCGGAATCATAATCGGTTCTGCGGATTTTTGTATAAGAGTTTTCAAATTCGTTTCTTTCTTTTCAAACTGCACCGTTCCTGCATCAATTTTTGAAATCTTAAGAAGCACAGACACAAGATATTCTGTTTTTGTAATAAGCGAAGAAAGTTCTCTTAAAAGTTCTTCTCTTCTTTCCTGTGTTATATCGTGGGCCTCAATAAGTGACAGAATAAGATTTATACTTGTAAGCGGAGTTCTCAGCTGATGTGAAATGTCGGCAATAGAATCTGCAAGGAAGGTTCTGTCTTTTTCGAGCTTATCCTTCTGGTCACGAAGACGAACAAGCATTTTCTGAACATCGCTTTCCAAGACGGAAAGCTCACCTTCACCGTAGGATTTAATGTTAATTGTATCGTTACCGTGAAGGATTTTATCTATGCTTTCACCAAGATTATTAAGCCTGTTATATCTTTTCTTTGTAAACACAAGAAAACTGCCTATCAAAAATGTACTTAAAATCAAAATACATACAGCGGTAAATTTAGAATAAAAAGCTGTAATAAAGCATAGTAACAGTGAGGGTATCACTGTTACCAATAAAAATTTTCTTATTTCGGGATTATTTGAAAGTTTCATTTCTGTTCTCCTAATTTATAACCGAGTCCTCTGACTGTAAGTATGATTTTCGGATTCTGTATATCGTCTTCAATCTTTTCTCTGAGTCTTTTTATATATACCGTAAGAGTGTTATCATTTACGAAGTCGCCTGCGATGTCCCATATTTCAGAAAGAAGCTTGTTTCTTGTAAGCGTAACACCGGGGTTGTTTAAAAAGACAAGAAAAAGTCTGTACTCCAAAGCAGAGAGGAAAACATCCTTGCCGTTTTTTGTGACAATTCCCTTATCCATATCAACACTTACATTGCCGAGTGTCAGCACGCTCTGACTTTTACCCGCTCTGCGAAGAACAGATTTTATGCGGGATATAAGCTCTCTCGGACGGTAAGGCTTTTCTATATAATCATCAGCACCGATATCAAGACCTGTCACAACACTGAACTCATCAGCAGAAGCGGTAAGAAATATAACGGGACAGTCAGTTACACTCTTGATTCTGTTACAAAGCGAAAATCCGTTTCCGTCGGGAAGAAGAACATCCAATAATACAAGGTCAAACTGTTTGCATTCGATTTTATTCTCCGCTTCCTTACAGCTGAGAGCGCTGTCAGTTTCAAAGCCTTCCTGACGGAGAAGCTCACTTAAGTTTTTAACGATGGTCACATCGTCTTCTATGATAAGTATTTTAATCATAATATCACTCTTTCCGGTGGGTATGTAATGATTATACATAAACTAAAGGGTAAAATCAACTTTTATGACGGATGAGTAATAAAGATGTCGGTCATTAAAAAGCAAGAATGTAATAATTTAATAATACATAGAAGAGAATTTTAAAAACATTTCTGTGTTATTTTTGTTACGTGCAGAATTACCTATCAAGGTGAAAAGCGTTTAATCCCCTGCATATAAAGCTTTATTGCTATGTTGCGTTTTTTTATTTTCGCTTGTTACTCTATAATGGGTGAATTTTCAAAAGTTCCCTATTATATAATAGAGGAGATTTTCATTATATAATAACTGCCCCCACAAATAAAATTTTAAGAGCATAAAAAAAGCAAGATTTCAGTATATGAATACCGCATTAGATTTTTTTAACTTAATATTGTTTACATCACACTCGTCAATTTTGGACGGGTGTTTTTTTATGGCTAAAAAAATTTTCCAACTTTTTTTCAAAAACCAGGAACATTTTACCACTTCTTATGTCGGGGTATATATGGGAGGAAAAAGTTTTCTTCTCGTGTATAAGTGAATGACCGTCCGAACGAAACAAACCGCCACGACCTTTTTTTGAAGAAAGCGAGCGCAATTTATTGAAATATGAGTTGACTGCACAGCGCCATAGAGATATGTAGTAATGCCTGTAGGAACTGTTTCGGGTAAAACGGCGAACCCCAAATTCCGGTATATGAATACTGCGTCACATTTTTCACAGTTGAATATAAACACTCAAAAATAATTTTAGAAAGGAGCTTTACAAATGACTTAGCACAAAGCACAACTTGAGCCAAATTTGGCTCAACACAAAAACAAACTGAGCCACATTGGCTCAAAAGCGGTGCCGCTTTTGGCGTAACTTTTTAAACGAAGAAAAATATGGCATCACTTACGGTGCCACAAAAACACTTGATTACGGGCGCCCTTATCTGCGGTGAAGGAAGACAGACGAAGAGTTTAATTATCCTATGGATGTCTGTCCTACACCGTAGCGAGCAGGGCATTTGTGTGCCAAATGCCACCCGTTAAGGGAGTGCCCTTAATATCCCCTATGAAGAAAGAGAAGTGAAAACTTATCAAAGACATCAGAATTGTAGCAAGAGTTACAGAAAAAGAGAAAAAGAAGATTGAGCGTAATGCTTCAAAATGCGGATTATCAACAAGTGAATATGTCAAACAAAGGGCATTGGGCTTTGAACCGAAAGCGGTTCCGCCTGACGCCTTTTTTCATTTTTGTGAAAAGTTCGATGCACTTATTGATATGGGTATTTCAAAAGATATTGAAACCGAGGCATTTAATCTTCTTGCTGAAATCAGCGATGTACTCATTAAACCAAGAAAGGAGAAGATTGAAAATTGGCAACCACCGGATTTTGGCCCGTAAAGGGTGATTTAAAGTCTGTTATTGTTTACGCTGAAAATCCCGACAAAACTATGAATCCAAAATTCTTCGACTCGGATTTGTATGCTACCTTACAGTACGCAGAAAACAGCAACAAAACTGACCAAGAGCTTTTCGTCAGCGGTATTAACTGCTCAAAGCATAACGCTTATGCACAAATGGTAGCGGTTAAAAAGAAGTTTGGTGAAAGAGGTACTATTGTAGCTTATCACGGTTATCAGAGCTTTAAAGAAAATGAGGTCACGCCCGAAGAATGTCATGAAATGGGAATAGAAACTGCAAGAAAAATGTGGGGTGACAAATATCAGGTGATAGTTACTACTCACCTTGATAAACAGCATCACCTGCATAACCATTTCGTAATTAATAGCACATCCTTTAAGGACGGTCTTAAATTCCGAAATAAAATCGGTGACCATTATGAGCTGAGAAAAATTTCTGATGCTATCTGCAAAGAACGGGGCAAATCCGTTCTTGAAAATGCACCCTTTTACGGCGGTGAGAAAGCAACATATTGGCTTCATAAGCAAGGCAAGAAAACTCACAGAGATATGCTCAAAGAAGATATTGAAATCTGTCTTACCGTTGCAACAAGTTGGGACGAATTCAGAAGAGTTCTTTTCACTATGGGATATGAGGTTGATTACAGGCGATTTACCATTAAGGCAAAGGATTGGGAAAGAGGTGTCAGGGTTGAGGGCCTTGGTTATACAGTAGAAGGTATAGAGAAAAGATTCAACGAGACCTATTACAGCGGACATCATCTTGCTGATTGGAACAATTTCTTCTATGCAAGACGCAGATATTTTCCTCTTGAATCAGTCAGAAAGAAATTGGAGTTCGGTATTGAGCACGGTAAACGACCTGAAGTTATTTATGTAAACACAATGTTCCTTTTAATAATCCTGGTGTTTCAGTTGTTAAAGGAGGTTGCAGATGCAATGCTCATATCTCCTGAAATGAGGCACGCCGCAAAGGACTTCAAGCAGTATGTGGCTGATTATCATTTTCTGACCGACAATCAGATTCAGACTACTGATGATTTAACAGTTACCATTGAAGAAACACAGCTTAAAATTGCCGAGTTTGAAGAAAAGCGAAGCAAGGCAGACAACAAAAAACGCAGAGCAAGTACCCCTGAAGATAAAGAGAGATATAAAGCCCTGCGTAGGGAGATTACGCAAGAAATCACGCCTTTGAGAAAGAAACTCAAACAGGCAGAGGATATTCTTGATAAATCTCCGCATTTATATGAGCTCTTACAAAAAGAGCATCAGGCAGAAATTAATAAAATTAGAAAAATAGAAAGGAATAGATAATATGGCTATTAAACCAAAATCAAAAGTATATCCCCGTGATATTGAAGAAAACGATCCCACAAAAGAAACCTTATATGACAAAGTACAGAAAGCCCGCACAGAATATGTGTGGGCTAATAAAATACCCATTGAGTATTTGCGTCCCTTTGAAAATCACCCTTACAAGGTAATTGACAATGAAGAAATGCAAAACCTTGTTGACAGTATCAATGAGCGTGGCATTCTTACTCCTCTTACTGTTCGTAAAATTTCCGGCACGGAATATGAAATTATTTCAGGACACAGGAGATTTTATGCGGCAAAGAAATTAGGCTTTGAATTGATACCTGCTTTCATTTATGAGCTAAGTTATGAAGAAGCCGTCATTGCAATGGTAGATGCTAATTTACAGAGAGAGCATGTATTACCAAGTGAAAAAGCTCGTGCATACAAGATGAAACTTGATGCACTTAAACACCAAGGTCAAACTTCTGCCCAAGTTGGGCAGAAGTGGTCTGTTGAACAGGTTGCAGAAGATTCACCCGACAGCAGAAGTCAGGTTCAGAGATATATCAGATTGAATGATCTCATCCCCGAACTCCTTGACCTTGTTGATGAAGGGCGAATTGCGTTTACCCCTGCGGTTGAGCTTTCATATTTAAATGAGGTAGAACAGGCTGATTTAGTCGAAGAAATCCGTGTCTGCGATGCTACTCCGAATTTATCTCAGGCACAAAGGCTTCGTGCAATCAGCAAAGAAGAAGGGCTTACACCTAAGTATATAGGTGATATCTTAGCAGAGGAAAAGGCTAATCAAAGACCGACTATAAAGTTTTCTGTTGAACGCTTACAGAAAGTCGCACCCAAAGTTAAAGAAAGTGACCTTGAAAACTTTGTTATGAAGGCCTGTGAACACTATTACAGATATCTTCAGCGACAGCGAAACAGAGATGCGAGGTGAGTAAATTGAAAAATATATTTCCCGATAACAATAGCTTATTTGTAGTACCCCCTGAGCCTATTGATGAAAATGAGTTTACAAGTCTTTCTGATATTATGGCATCTCGCAGTGTCGAAGCTGTTGTTGACCGTAGTAAAACACGTCGATTCGGTGAAGAAATCTTCCAAATGAAAATCGGCGGAACAACCTATGAGGTTTCCACTCATTTTAATCCAAAAGGCAGACAGTGTATATTTGAGCAGTTCAAGGAACTGATTTTATCTGAAAATTTATTGTAATATCACACATTTGAAAAAAGACAACCGGACATTGTAAAATGTGAATATCCTTGCGATGTCCGGTTGTCGGAAAGGAGAATATTTAATGACAACTGCAACAAATATTTCAGGACAAACAATAAATGATGAATTAATTACGGCCCTTTACTGCCGTCTTTCCGTTGAAGATATAAAGGATGATAAATCCAAGAAAAAGAACGGGAGAGTAGATGAGTCAAACAGTATATCCAATCAGAAACAGATTTTGCTTGACTATTGTAAAAAACACGGATACAAAAATACAATGTTTTTCATTGATGACGGTATTTCGGGTACAAGCTTTGACAGAAGCGGTTTTAACCAAATGCAGCAAATGGTTGAAGAAGGCAAGATTTGCAGAATAATAGTAAAAGACCTGTCACGATTTGGTCGTGAGCAGGTCGAAGCAGGCAGATTAACACAAATTGTATATCCGTCGCTCGGTGTAACCTTCATTTCAATTCAGGAAAATGTAAACAGTTCCACAGGTGACGGTATGGAGATGTTACCATTCTACAACATCTTTAATGAATGGTATGCCGCACAAACCTCAAAGAAAATCCGTGCCGTATGGCAATCAAAGGCTAACAATGGAAAAAGAGTATCTTCTACTGTACCTTACGGTTATGTAAAAGATGAAAATGACAAAGAAAAATGGCTCATTGATGAACCTGCAGCGGAAGTTGTACGAAAAATATATGATTTATGTCTTGCAGGGCGAGGCCCTTTACAGATTGCTCGTGATTTGGAAAAAGAGAAAATCCCGGTTCCGTCAGCTTATTATGAGTCTGTAGGCAGAAAGCACAGACATAAGGTTCCTCTAAATCCATACAGATGGGACAAGGCTACCATAGTTGTAATTTTAGAAAACAGGCAATATACCGGTTGTGCAGTAAACTTCAAAAGCACAACTGTCAGTTACAAGGTGCATAAGGTAATCCATAATCCAAAAGAGGACTATCAGATAATCCCTAACATGCAAGAACCTATTATCAGTGAAGAAAAATGGTTAAGGGTTCAGGAGCTTCGTGAAAACCGTCGCAGACCTACGGCAACAGGAAGAACAAGCTTATTTTCCGGATTGGTTTATTGTTATGATTGTGGTTCAAAATTACACTTTAGTGCTGCAAAAAGCTTGAACAGAAATCAAGAGTTTTTCAGATGTGCAAACTACAAATCAGGTCGAGGCGAATGTACGGTTCATTATATCCGTGATGTTGTTCTTGAAAAAATTGTACTTGACGCTATACGAAACTTAGCAGATTTCATTCGTTACAATGAAAAAGTCTTTTTGTATATGATAGCAAAGCAGAACGATGCTATGAGAAAAGCAGAATATGAGAAACTGAAAAAGACAGTTGCTGACGGTGAAATCCGCATAAAAGAGTTAGACCGCATTATTGAAAAGGTTTATGAAGATAATGCTCTTGGCAGAATGGATGATGAACGATGTCGAAAACTGATGGCTAAGTATGAGCGTGAGCAAAAAGAACTTGCCATAACGGTTTTAGAGGGGCAAGAAACATTGAAATCAGCTGAGCAGAAATCTATTGATTTAAGGTTGCTTCTTCGCACCTTCAGAGAGATGACGGATATACAGGAACTTACACCCACACTTGTTAATTCACTTATTGAACGTATTGAAGTTCACAACAATGATAAATCAAGCGGACACTGTTTTGTAAAGGTGGATATTTATTTTACAGCAGTCGGAATGATTTGTATTCCGACTGAGGAAGAAATTATGGCTATGATGGATGAAGCAAGAAACAATCCTCAGGAATATAGCATTGTAGCTTAAAACAGAAAAGACGGTGCAACCCCAAAAAACGGGGTTACACCGTATCTTTCAAAAAACTTCCTTATGGGGCTGTGCCATTTTTCGTGTTACCTCTTTTTCTGTGCTGTTAAAAACTAAGGGTCGAGATTATAATCTATAATCTCGACCACTTAAATTATTCAATGTTAAAAAGCTTCTTTGCGTTGCTGTTGCAGATATCAATGAGTTCTTGTGTTGAAATACCTCTTAATTTTGCAATAAACTCAGCTGTGTGAGCTATTAAAGAAGAGTCACATCTTTTTCCTCTGAAGGGAACAGGAGCCATATAAGGACAGTCGGTTTCAAGAAGAAGTCTGTCTAAGGGAATCATTTCAGCAACCTCAACGCTTTTTCTGGCGTTCTTAAATGTAACAACACCGCCAAGACCGATATACATATCGAGCTTAAGAATATCCTTAGCCATTTCAACGCTGCCGCCAAAGCAATGAAGAACACCTTTTGGTTTGTGTCTTGATAAGATTTCCAAAGTGTCAGCATGTGCTTCTCTGTCGTGAACGATAATGGGGAGGTCAAGTTGCTTTGCAAGAATAATCTGTTTTTCAAAAATATCCTTCTGCATTTTTCTCGGCATAGTGTCCCAATGATAGTCAAGACCGATTTCACCAACGGCAACAACCTTTTTTCTGCAATAAAGACCTTTAATTTTTTCAAAATCGCTATATGCAATTTCGGGGTCAGTTTCAGGATGAACACCTAAAGCGGAAAAAATAAAGTCATATTTTTCGCTTAAGGCAAGGGTGGTTAAAGAAGAATTGAAGTCACAAGCGCAATTAACGATTGCCGAAACACCGCTTTCTTTAACAGAGGACAGAGTTTCAGCTCTGTCCTCGTCAAACCATTTGTCATCATAGTGGGCGTGAGTGTCAAAAATATTGCAATAACTCATCTTATTGTTGCTCCGTTAGGCATTCCGTCAACAAAAACAACCTTAACATCGTCTTCGGCGCAATCAGCGGCAAGAATCATTCCGCAACTTTCCACACCGCAAAGAACAGCAGGCTTAAGGTTAGCAACAACAATAACCTTTTTGCCGATAAGGTCTTCAGGCTTATACCATTTTGCAATTCCGGAGGCAACTGTTCTGCTTTTTCCTGAACCGTCATCAAGAGTAAGCTGAAGAAGCTTTTTAGCTCTCTTAACGGGAACGCAATCAACAATCTGAGCGACCTTCAAAGAAACCTTGGCAAAATCGTCAATTGAAATTTGAGCAACACCTTCAATTTCTTCAATTGATTTAGCGTTAGCCGCGGCTTCCTTCTGTTTTTCTTCAATTTCAGCAATCATTTTTTCAGCGTCAATTCTGGCGAAAAGGGGAGTAGCGGTTCCAACAACAGTTCCTGCCTTAAGAGCGCCAAAAGATTCGAGACTGTCATAAGAATTAATGTCACAATTCATCTGCTCAAGAATTTTAACTGAAGTTTCAGGCATAAAGGGAGAAATAAGAACAGAAATAAATCTGATACCTTCAAGAAGGTTATAAAGAACAGTTCCGAGTCTTTCTTTCTGAGCCTCGTCTTTTGCAAGAGCCCATGGAGCTGTTTCGTCAATATATTTGTTACAACGCTTTGCGAAATTCATAACAGCTTCAACAGCGTCTGCAATATGGTAGCTTGAAATATTCTTTTCAACGCCATTAACAGCTTCGTATGCCGCAGCTTTAAGCTCTTCGTCAAGCTCTTCAGAAGCTGTCGGAGCCATAACGGTTCCGCCGAAATATTTGTTTGTCATGGCAATTGTTCTGTTAACAAGGTTGCCAAGCGTGTTTGCAAGGTCAGAATTAAAGCGCTCAATAATTGTTTCATAGGTTATTGAGCCGTCGTTAGCGTGGGGCATTTCTGAAAGAAGATAATATCTTGTTGCATCAACACCAATAAGCTTTGCCAGGTCATCAGCATAAATAACGTTGCCTGTTGATTTCGACATTTTTCCTGTTCCGAAAAGAAGCCACGGATGACCGTAAACCTGCTTCGGAAGAGGTTCGCCGAGAGCCATGAGCATTGTTGGCCAATAAATTGTGTGGAAACGAACAATGTCTTTTCCAATAATATGAACATCTGCAGGCCAATATTTTTTGTATTGTTCGCCGCTGCCATCGGGATCATAGCCCAACGCGGTTATATAGTTTGAAAGAGCGTCGATCCAAACATAAATAACATGTCTGTCATCAAATGAAACGGGAACGCCCCATTTGAAAGAGGATCTTGAAACGCAAAGGTCCTGAAGACCCGGCTTAATAAAGTTGTTGAGCATTTCTTTTTTTCTGCTCTCAGGATAAATAAAGTTTTCGTTAGCTTCAATATATTCTTCAAGCTGCTTCTGATATTTTGAAAGTCTGAAGAAATATGCCTCTTCCTTGGCTTTCTTAACTTCACGGCCGCAATCAGGGCATTTTCCGTCAACGAGCTGAGATTCGGTCCAGAAAGACTCACAAGGAGTGCAATAAAGACCTTCATATTCACTCTTATAAATGTCACCCTGGTCATAGAGCTTTTTGAAAATCTTCTGAACAGTTTTTTCGTGGTAATCATCAGTTGTTCTTATGAATTTGTCATAGGTAGTGTTGAGAGTATCGCAGATGTCCTTGATTTCGCCTGCGACCTTGTCAACATATTCCTTTGGTGTAACTCCGGCGTCTCTTGCATATTCCTCAATTTTTTGTCCGTGTTCATCGGTTCCGGTGAGGAAGAAAACGTCATATCCCTGAAGTCTCTTATATCTTGCAATTGCATCTGTTAAAACAATCTCATAGCTGTTTCCGATATGAGGCTTTCTTGAGGTGTATGCAATAGCTGTTGTAATATAAAATTTGCCTTTACTCATAGATTTTTTCTCTGCCTTTCATAAATAATAACCTATATATTTTAACAGCATCAGCGCCGCTTTGTCAATGAAAAACCAATGTTTGATTTTATTTTTTCAAAGTTTTGGCAGAAACGGCAGCTGATTTTGAACCGTAAACCTTTGCGTTATCAGAAACGGAAAGGCTTTTAATAACATAGGTGTGTTTGGTGTTGGACTTAAGACCCTTTAAGGTAATATATTTTTTTGTTGTTGAAGTAACCTTAACATATTTTCCGGTTGATTTATTAAGACGGTAAATAACATATTTTTCTGCTCCGGTTGCGGCTTTCCATGAAAGCTTATAGGAGCTTGAGGTTGCTTTTGAAACAGTAATTCCGGTAACCTTTGAGGGCTTTGTTGTTGCTTCAAATGCATCTGAAGAAGTTGCAAAAAATGTTTTTGAACCAACCTTGCGATAGGCTTTAACCTTGAATTTTCTTTCTTCACCGGATGAAAGCCCTGTGATTTTATATTTAGTTGAAGAAACATCCTTCAGCTTTTTATATGATTTAGATTTTGTGTTGTAATAATAGATTCTGTAGCCGGTTGCGCCTGAAACGCCCTTCCATGAAAGAGTCAGGGATGTTGAAGAAACGCTTGATTGCTTAAGTGAACCAACTTTTGCAGGGGCAGTATATGCTGTTACAACTGAGCTGAAAGAGCCACCGAAATCTTTACCGTAAACAGTTAAATATGCGCGGACCTTGAATTTGTAGCTTGAAGAATATTTAAGTCCGGAAAAGGTAATAGAGGTGTTGCTTGTTCTCTTATATAACTCATATTTCTTTTTCTCAGAGTTATAAAGATAAACGGAATATCCGCTGACTCCGTCAATTTTTTTCCAGCTGAGCTTAACCTTGCCGGAGCCGGAGTCACTTTGCTTCAATCCGGTTACTTTTTGAGGCTTAATTGTCGGAGGAGTATATTTGCAAACAGGGGAGTATTCAGAAACAATTTCCTCATTGCCGACTGTTCTGAAAGCAACAACGCTGTAGCCGGTGTTTTTGATAACACTGTTTGATGCATCATAATAAACATTCTCTGTGGCTTCTGTTTGCGCAATCATTGTGTAAGTTTTGTTTTTTTCGTCATAAACAAAAACTCTGTAGCCGTCGGCGGCGTCAACTGCTTTCCATGAGATTTTTACTGCAATATAACCATCGTTCACAGCAACGGGCAATGTTGGGGCAGGGATCGTTCCTGAGTCGGTTGTAACAACCTTTAAAGCACTTGTGAAGGGTGAAAATCTTTTTGAGTTGTTAAAGCCCCTTAAATATACATAATAGGTTTCCCCCGGCTTAAGTCCCGTGATATTAATCGAGGCCTCCGTTGTTGAAAATCTTTTAATAATTTCACCAACAGAATTTGTTAAATTAAGCTCAAAGGTTTTATAGTATGAACCGGTGTCAAAGCTGACAGTTGCTGTGGTGTCGTCAATTGAAGAAATAACAGGCTGAGAAATACCTTTTTCTCCAAGAACTTCAAGAACGCTGTATCTTGCTTTGCCATAATATCCCATGGAGTTATAAGCGGTGATATCAACTGTTCCTTTTTTCAGGAAGACAATTTTGTCTGCGCAATAATCAAGATATCCGCTGAAAACATAACCGGTATAGGTCTTGTTGTTATAGCTAAATCTGATTCTATGCCAGATGGGGTAGGCGGCGCTTGAGGTAGAAGAAGAGTTGATAATTTCAACATAAGTGCCCTGCGGAAGCTGGAATTCAAGCTTTCCGTAAGTTGTTGAAGGGCCGAGACGAATATTGCAGGTAGTGTTTACCGTAGCGTTGCAGATTCTTGCAACTGTTGAATCTGAAGAAACATAAGAAAACTCTGTTTCAGGAGTGTTTTTAGAAACAAAAGGCTCAAAATCGCCAATTTGAGCATAAGTGTTGATCAGAAAATCAAAATAGTTGCTGTAAACATATCCGGTATAAGTATTACCGTTTTTTACGCAGGATATTTTTGACCAATAGGGATAGCTGCTTACGCTGTTAGGATTTTTGTTGTCGGTAAAAACCGTTTCAAGAATTTGAACCTTGTCTCCGAGAACAATACTGAAGCCTGCTTTTGAATAAAGAGTTGAAGGCCCGGTTCTGACATTGCAGTTTGTCCATGCCTTCGCTGAAAGGTTTGCGCTGTCTTCATAGCTGATTTTTCCGGAAGTAAGGTTTTCCTGGGGCATATTTTTATAAATGGGAATTTCAAAAACAAATGAGCTTTGCAAAACGCCGCTTTTTTCATAGGAAAGATATGTTGAATAAGCAGGAGCTGCAGCACCCGCAAGATTTGTCATATATTGATGAGTAAACTTTGTTTTTTTTGCTGAGGGTGAAACATTGAAGCGCTGAAAATAAGATGTGTTCTGTCCGAGGTCTATATATTGTTCTCCAACAAAGTTGGCGCCGTTAATAATTGATTTTCTTGGCGAAATCCAAGGTCTTCCATAGGTGGAATCAGCGTATGTTCCGTTTGAAGCTGCCCATTTCAAGCCTTTTTCAATGGGGTTACCGCCGTCATAAGCACCAATATTATAGAAATTATAAATTCCGGGATAGGTGGCTTGCTGCCCTGTTACACTTGCGCTGCCCTTGGCTCCCACTTCATTTAAGATTTTTGAAGCAAGATAGCAAGGGTTGATGTTATATTTTTTTCCGGCGTGATAAATAACCTCAGCGTAGGTTTCGTCTGTTGAGGTTTTTTTCTCGTTTAAAACATAGGTGAATGTTCCGTCGCTTTTTTCTTTAACCTTTCCTCCCCAATAGCTGATTTTTGTGTCATACATAAAGCTTCCCTTGAGAACACCCTCAACTGTTTCAACGGTAAGAGCAGAGTTAAAGGAAAGTCTTTCAAATTGAAAAATACCCTCTTCGTTAAGAAAGTTTCTCGGATCCATATAGTATTCAATGGCTAATCGGTTGGCTTTAACAAAGCCTGAATCTTTAGAAATATATGTGTCTGTTTCAGCGTTGTAGTCGTCAGATTCTCTGCTTTTGAACAAGTCAGAAGAAGATGATGAAACAAGGCTCATGTCGTCTCTGTATTGCATTTCAGTGCTGAGATTCCAGTCAAGCCCCGTGTCAACAGCAACAAATTTCCAGTTTGGATATTTTTTGTGAAGGGTTCTGAGATAAGGCTTGTAGCTTTCAGGAAAAGACGAAATTTCCTCTTCAAAACTGTCAATGGCCGTTGCGTTGACGCTTGTTGCCGAAACTAAGGAAATAACGCATAAAATAAGAGAAATGAAAATAATAAACAATTTTTTTGTTTTCTTCATATAAAAATCCTTTCTTTTAAAAACAGCCCGATTAAATGAAATCGGGCATAATTATGTCAGTTTGAAACAAAAGCAGAAGATAAAATTCCGTCTAAAATCGAGCCGGAGCCTGATGGGGCGTCGGCAGCTTTTTCAGTATTTTTTTCAGAAACCTTTGCCTGAGAAATAATGTCGTCAAAAAAGCTCTTAGGCTCAGAAGCTTCTTCTGTCGGAGCTTCTTCAGCTTCAATTTTTTCTTCGTCTTTTAAAATGTTTTCAACAAGTGCTTCATGAAGGTCAGAAGCTAAAACGTCGTTGTTATCCTCTTCTGTTTCTGAAAAAGCAACATTAACGCTAAGGCTGTTTTCGCTGATCTTTGAAATAAAGTCACCGAGACTTGAACAAAGAAGGTCAGCCGTTTTTCTCAGCTGTTCAGTAGCTTCATTAATTTCAGAAACAGAGCTTAGAATCTGTTTGCTTGATGAGTCAATTGCTTCAGTGGGAATTTCAAAGCTCTGGCTGTCGTTTTCAATCGGAAGAGAGAGTCCGATTGATTCGAGGTCTCTGATTTTCTTTTTCAGACCTGAAATGGTTTCTTCAACCTGCTGACGATATGAATGAAAGTCGTTTCTCATAGTTTCAATGTAATCAATAACATCGTCTTTATTGAAACCGCCGAAAACAACGGTTCTGAATAAGTGGTTATTTTCCATAAATTTCATCCTGAGATACTAAGAATCGGCTCTTTAATATCTTTCCTTTCATGTTATGTTAAACTTTATAGAATCTAATTAAAATATACAATAAAATTCTATCATTTTTCTCAGCAAATTTCAACTGATATTGCAAAAAAAGTTAGTCTTTGATATAATAACGAAGAAATAAAGAGGTGAAAGAAATGATTGAACTGACATCTCAGGCTGAAAAAGCGTTAGAATTATTGGAAAACAGCGGTTTTGAAGCTTTTGTTGTCGGCGGCTTTGTCAGAGATTGTGTAATGCAGCGGCATTGCAATGATGTTGATATAACAACCAATGCTTTTCCGGAAGAAATAAAAGAGTGTTTTTCTTCATTTAAAACGATTGATACCGGAATTAAGCATGGAACCGTTACTGTTTTAATTGATGAAATACCAATAGAAATAACAACCTACAGATCAGACGGAGTTTACAGCGACAACCGCCATCCTGAAAGTATTTCTTTTTGCAAAAGCCTGAAGGAAGATGTTTCACGCCGCGATTTTACAATTAATGCCCTTGCATATAGCCGAAAAGCAGGAATTGTTGACTATTTCGGCGGAGTTAAAGATATTGAAAACAAAACAATCAGAGCAATAGGAGATCCTGAAAAGCGTTTTCGCGAAGATGCACTAAGAATACTTCGTGCAATAAGATTCTCCTCTGTTTTGGGATTTGAAATTGAAGAAAAAACAAAATGCGCTATTCATCAACTGAAAAATTTGATATGCAATATTTCCGTTGAGAGAATTGCTGTGGAAATGAAAAGACTTTTGTGCGGAAAAAATGTTAAAAATGTAATGCTTGAATATTTTGATGTTTTTCAGCTTGTGTGTCCTGAACTTTCCGGAATGAAAGGCTTTGATCAAAGAAATTTTCACCATAAATTTGATATCTGGGAGCATACCGCTGTTGTTGTTGAAAACGCCCCTTCAGTTGATTATCTTCGACTTACAGCTTTGTTCCATGACTGCGGAAAGGTTGATACTTTTTCTCTTGATAAAAACGGTGTCGGCCATTTTTATTCTCATGCATCTGTCAGCGCTGAAAAAGCAGAAACGGCGCTCAGACGATTGAAGTTTGATAATTTTACTGTTTCAAGAGTTAAAACTCTTGTCAAGATTCATGACACACCTCTTGAAGAAAGCGAAACCTATTTGAAAAAGCGTCTTTCTAAGTTGGGATATAATGTTTTAAAAGAGCTTATTTCTGTTCAGCGCGCTGATACTCTTGGACTTGCCGATGAATTTCACAGCAGAAAAGAGCATTTTGACTGCTTGGAAGAAATGATTGAAAAAATTATTCTTCAGGGTCAATGCTTTTCAATAAAGGATTTGGCTGTTGACGGAAACGATCTGATAGAAATCGGCTTTAGAGGAAAAGCTATTGGAGAAGCTCTCGCGTTTCTTCTTGAAGCTGTAATCGGTGAGAAGGTTGAAAATCAAAAAGAGAGCCTGATAAATTATTTGAAAAGAGAGGAATAACCATGACCAAAAGAATTAAACTATTGATTGTTGCAGTAATAATAGCGGCTGTTGTATCGTCAGCAATAATTGTTCCGCAATATCTTTCTGAAACTGTTAAAAGCGATATTTCCTTTTCGGCAAGAACAAATAATGAACCGCTTTATGTTGCCCACAGAGGCCTTTCTTCGTTGTGTCCTCAGAATACACTTCCTGCCTTTGAAGCGGCGGCTGAATATGGCTTTTACGGCTATGAACTCGATGTTCACACTACCGCTGACGGAAAATGGGTGGTTATTCATAACGACACCGTTGATTCAATGACAAACGGTGAAGGCGAGGTTGAAAAGTTCACTTTTGATGAAATAAGAAAACTGAAAATAGACTCCGGTAATGGAATTGAAAACCACCGGAATCTTCAGATTCCTACTTTGGAAGAAAGCCTTGAAATTTGCAAAAGAAGCAATATAATTCCCTTCATTGAAATCAAAAAATGCGATGTTAAATATATGCAAGGGTTTATTGAGATACTCAATAAATTCGGAATAAGAGAAAAGTGTGTTGTTATTTCTTTCAACTTTGATTATCTTCTTGAGGTTCAGAAATATTCACCCGAAACCGAGCTTATGTATTTAATCAGCAAGCCTACCATGGAAGCGGTTGATAGGTGCGCTGAAAACGGAAAAATAGGCTTTGATTTTAACTATAAAAAGGCATATATGCGCCCTGGTGTTATAAAATATGCCAAAGAAAAAGGATTGAAGCTGGGCGCCTGGACGGTTGACAACACAATCGACTGCGATTTAATGAGGGCCTTCGGCGTTGAAATAATAACAACAAACAGAATTCTTCCCTGAAATAATTTCGAGAAATTTTGCAATAAAATTTGCAATAAAAATTGAAAAAAAGACTTTACTTTTTGTTTTTCTTATGATATAATCTTTCAGCATTATGCCGATTACACGGGTTGCGGACCAAGCCCAAAGGGTATTTCACCAACCGTTTCCTGAGTGTCTGGCAAGTGACTATTTTTAATGAGGTGAAAACAATGATCACAAAAGAAGAAAAGACAGCAATCATCGCTGAGTATGCTACTCACGAAGGTGACACAGGTTCTCCCGAGGTTCAGATCGCAATCCTCACTCACAGAATCAACACCCTTACTGAGCATCTCAAGTCAAACAAAAAAGATCACCACTCACGCCGTGGTCTTCTTAAGATGGTTGGTCACAGAAGAAACCTTCTTGCTTATCTTCAGAAGAATGATATCGAAAGATACCGTTCAATCGTTGCAAGACTCGGTCTTCGTAAATAATCACGCAATTGAAGGCAGACATGTTTTATATCGTGTCTGCCTTTTGCACGATTATTTCAGTTAAATCATTTTAAAATTTACACGAGGTCGATTAATGGGGTTAGCACTAAATTGAGCGCTTTCAGAGCGTTGAATTTATTGCTAAACCTGCCTCGTGTGGATATATATCAAATTTATAAAGAGAGGTATTATTATGTTTTCAGATTTCAGAAAATTTGAAACCACCCTTGCCGGAAGACCCCTTGTTGTTGAAACCGGTAAGATGGCAGGACTCGCCGGCGGCTCATGTCTTATCCGCTATGGTGAAACAGAAGTTCTTTGCACAGCTACAATGGCTGCCAAACCCAGAGAGGGCGTTGACTTTTTCCCTCTTTCAGTTGATTTTGAAGAAAAGCTTTATTCAGTTGGCCGAATTCCCGGTTCATTCCAGAGAAGAGAAGGCAAGGCAAGCGAAAAAGCAACTCTTTCTTCAAGAGTAATCGACAGACCCATTCGTCCTCTTTTCCCAAAGGATATGAGAAACGATGTTGGTGTTGTTGCAACAGTAATGTCTGTTGATCAGGATTGCCTTCCTGAAATAACAGCAATGATCGGTGTTTCTGTTGCAATTTCAATTTCAGAAATTCCTTGGGACGGCCCCATCAGCGGTGTCAGCGTTGGCCTTGTTGACGGTAAGTTTGTAATTAACCCCACCGAAGCTGAAAGAGCCAAGTCTGAAATGGCAGTAACAGTTGCTTCAACTGCTGACCTTGTTGCAATGATCGAGGCAGGCGCAAATGAAGTTGATAACGAAACAATGTATGACGGAATTATGTATGCTCACAAGGTAAACCAGGAAATTGTTGAGTTTATCAAGGGTATTCAGGCTGAAATCGGAAAAGAAAAAATTGCTTTCGAATCTCAGGATGTTCCCGAAGAAATGTTTGAAGCAGTTAAGGCTTTCGCTATTGATGATGTAAAATTTGCTCTTGATACTGACGACAAGAGAATTCGCGACGAAAGACTCAAGCCCGTTTATGAAAAGGTTCACGCTCAGTTTGATGAAACCTATGCTGAATGTGTTGAAAAAATCGACGAGTGTCTCTATAAGCTTCAGAAATATGTTGTTCGCCGTTGGCTTCTTGATGAAAACAAGCGTGTTGACGGAAGAGGAATCAACGATATGCGTCCTCTTGACGCCCAGATTGACCTTCTTTCAAGAGTTCACGGTTCAGGTATGTTCACAAGAGGTCAGACTCAGGTTCTCACAGTAACAACTCTCGGACCTATGAGCGACGCTCAGCTCCTTGACGGACTTGACAACGAAGAAAGCAAGAGATATCTTCATCACTATAATTTCCCCTCATATTCTGTTGGTGAAACAAGACCTTCAAGAGGTCCCGGAAGAAGAGAAATCGGCCACGGTGCTCTTGCTGAAAGATCACTCGTTCCCGTTCTCCCCTCAGTTGAAGAGTTCCCCTATACAATCCGCCTTGTTTCTGAGGTTCTTTCATCAAACGGTTCAACCTCACAGGCTTCAGTTTGCGGCTCAACACTTTCTCTTATGGCTGCCGGTGTTCCCATTAAAGCTCCCGTTGCCGGAATTTCATGCGGTCTTATTTCTGAAGGTGATCGTTTCATGACAATGGTTGACATTCAGGGTCTTGAAGACTTCTTCGGCGATATGGACTTCAAGGTTGCCGGTACCAAAAAGGGTATTACATCTATTCAGATGGACCTCAAAGTTCATGGTCTTACTCCCGCAATCATCAAAGAAGCTCTTGAGAAAACCTATGCTGCTCGCTGCAAGATAATTGATGAAGTAATTCTTCCTTGTATTGCTGAACCCAGAGCAGAGCTTTCAAAATACGCTCCCAAAATGCTCACAACTAAGATTGATGTTGAAAAAATTGCTGAAGTTATTGGTAAGCAGGGCAAGGTTATTCAGAAAATCTGCGCTGAATGTAACTGTAAAGTTGATGTTAATGAAGATGGTTCAATTTTTGTTTCAGCAATTGATCTTGATGATGCAAAAAGAGCAATCACAATCATTGAAACAATCGCTAACGATCCCGAAGTTGGTTCAATTTTCCGCGGCGTAGTAACAAGACTTATGAGCTTCGGTGCATTTGTTGAAATTGCTCCCGGAAAAGAAGGCCTTGTTCATATCAGCAAGCTTGATGTTAAGCGCGTTGAAAAGGTTGAAGATGTTGTTGCTGTTGGTGATTCAGTAATCGTTAAGGTTATTGAAATCGACGATCAGGGAAGAATCAATCTTTCAAGAAGAGATGCTCTTGTTGAAATTGAAGGCGCTGTTGTTGAAGATAGCGGCGAAGAAGCTCCCAGACGTCCCAGAAGAGATTCAAGAAGAGACAACAGAAAAAGAAACAACGACTAATATATTGCTTATTAAAGAATCCACACAGATTTTTAATTTCTGTGTGGATTTTTAATTTATAATTTATAAATTTTTATGAACGTATAATTATTTTTATAATAGAAGTTTAAAAATTGAGCTAAAATAATTATTGTAGCGTTAAGGATAAAGGAGCATGCTTCTATGGGAAATCTTACTCACGAACAAAAAGAAACAGTTGCTTTAATAAGAGATAAATATGAAAAGAAAAGCTGTGTTGAAACAGATTTTGAGAAGCTTAAACGAATTGATTCAGAAACAACTAAAAAAGGAACTGTTGTTTCGATTAGTGTTGGATTAATCGGAACACTAATTCTTGGCTTGGGAATGAGTCTTATTATGGTTTGGGACAAAATGATTCTGGGCTTGATAATAGGGTTAATCGGCGGAGCCGGAATTTGCTTTGCTTTTCCAATCTATTCCAAAATAACGGCTTATCAGAGAAAAATTGTTGCCGAGGAGATTATGCGCCTTTCTGATGAGTTACTGGATGAATAAAAAAACAGCTGTAAAAACCAAGGTTTTTACAGCCCTTTTTATTTTAAAGAAGATTGATATCATAAGGTGTTTTCTGATAAACGAAATAGTTAAGCCAATTTGTAAACATCAGAGTTCCAACGTTTCTCCAGGTCATTTTTGGCTTTTGAGTAATATCGTCATCGGGAAAATAGTTATATGGCATCTTAATTTCCAAACCCTTTTTTAAGTCGCGAAAATATTCTTTTGCCAATGTATCGGCGTCATATTCAGAATGTCCTGTTGCATAAAAGTTTCTGCAAGCAATGTCTGAAAGAAGGTGAACGCCGGATTCTTCAGAATATGAAAGAACCTGAAGATCTTTGCAAAGCGCAATGTCTTTCAGCCTTGTTTCCGTGTGTCTTGAATGAGGAACATAATAAATATCATCAAAGCCTCTCATAAGCGGATGATATAGGTCAAGAGGACGATGCTTAAAAACGCCGAAGACCTTTTCAGAAAGCTGATACTTAGGAATTCCGTAGTGGTAATATAGGGCTGCCTGAGCGCCCCAACAAATATGAAACGTTGAATAAACATTTTTCTTTGACCATTCAAAAATTTCGCAAAGCTCATCCCAATAGTCAACCTCTTCAAAATCCATTAATTCAACAGGAGCGCCGGTAACGATCATTCCGTCATATTTATTGCTTTTAATCTCATCAAAGGTTTTATAAAATGTGAGCATGTGTTTTTCTGCAGTGTGCTTACTTTTATGAGTAGCAGTCTGAAGAAGCTCAATATCAACCTGCAAAGGAGAATTACCCAAAAGGCGAAGAAGCTGTGTTTCCGTCTCAATTTTAGTGGGCATCAGATTGAGAATAATAATTTTAAGCGGACGGATATCCTGAGTCTGAGCCCGGCTTTCTGTCATAACGAATATATTTTCTTTTTCAAGGCTTTCTTTAGCGGGGAGCCTGTCATCAATTTTAATTGGCATAAAATTTGTTGCCTTTCTGTTTATAATATCTTTTTAATTATAACAAAAAATTGATTTTGTTTCAATCCTTTTATAAAATTTATTGCAGGACAGAAAAGCCCTGCAACAATTCTTTATTCATAGTGAGCTCTGCAGCCACCGATAAATTTCGGTCTGGTTTTTGCGGCTGTAATAATAGCATCTCCGATTCTATTATTTTCAAGTCTCAAGGGAACGGCAACAGCTTTCAAATGCATTCCTATTAATGTCAGACCTATATCAAGTCCGGCGTCTGCGTTGATTTTTTCAACTGCAACCGGGTCAGAAAAAACTTTGAAAGCGGCAGTTGAAAAAGAGCCTCCGGCTTTAGGCTGAGGAACCACACAAACAATTTCATAGCCTCTTTTTTCGGCTGATTCTCTTTCCATAATAAGAGCTCTGTTCAGGTGTTCACAGCATTGAGTTGCAAGCTCAATGTTTTTTTCTTTGAGAATTCGATAAATTTCGTCAAAAACAATTTCAGCCGCTTCAACGCTTGAGCCCTGACCGATTGTCTTGCCAACAATTTCGCTGGAAGAGCAGCCAATAACAAGAAGCTGACCGCTTTTTAACTCAGCTTTTTTAATCAGCTCTTCAATAACAGAAATTGCTTGCGATTTAATAACATCATAATTCATTAAAATCACCAACCATATTGATTTTTTATCTTTAACAGATATAATATACCTGTAATCTGTCATTGTTAAAATGCACAAAAACAATATTTTTTTAAAGGACAGTTGATACCATGTTTAATTCAGATTCTTTTAATCCAAAATATATCAAGCTATATGAATATTATAAAAACCTGATTCTTTCAGGTGTAATGGTACCGAATGAAAAACTTCCGTCTATCAGAAAATGCTCTGAGAACTTCAGTCTCAGCCGAACAACAGTTGAAACTGCCTATGATCTTCTTTCTGCAGAGGGTTATATTATTTCAAAAGCACAAAGCGGCTTTTATGTTTGCGATGTTGATTTAAGAGGCTTGAAGAAGGTGGAGATAGTTGATAATAAGCTTAAAAATGAAAAAGAGAAAATCAAGTTTGATTTTGTTTCTTCTTCAGCCGATAAGCTTGTTTTCAATTTTTCGGTCTGGAGAAAATATGTAAAAAGTGCATTGCGCCAGGATGAAAGGCTTCTATATTACGGTGAGCCGCAAGGCGAAAGCGATTTAAGAGAGGCAATTTGTAACTATGTTAATAAAGAGCGCGGCGTTGTCAGCACTCCTTCACAAATCGTTATAGCTGCGGGAACACAGAATCTTATCGGAATTCTTTGCGCAATAACAAAAGAAAGGAAAAATGTTGCCTTTGTGGGCTCAGATTTCAGGCAAGGCAGGGCGGTTTTTGAAGATTACGGAAAAACTGTTTCATTTAATGAAACGCCTGTTGAACAGCTTGAAAGCCTGAAAGATTTTTCTCCTTCAATTATTTATACTTCGCCGTCTCACATTAATAAAGATGGGGGAGTTTTGCAGCTTTCAGGAAGAATGTCAATTCTCAGCTTTGCTTTGGAGAATCAATCGTTGATAATTGAAGATGATTACGATAGTGAGTTTCGCTATTATTCTAAGTCGGCTCTTTCTCTTCAGGGCTTGAGTGGGGGTCAGAATACTGTTTATATCGGAACCTTTTCGAAGCTGCTTCTTCCGTCAATCAGAATCAGTTTTATGGTTCTTCCTTTTGATCTTTTGGAAGAATATGAAAAAAGAAAATCGCTATATAATCAAACTGCATCGAAGGTTGAGCAAATAGCACTTTGCCAATATATACGCGACGGACATCTTTCTTCACAAATAAGAAAACAAAGAAAACACTATATTTCAAAGCGGCGCGAAATTCTGAAAAGAGCCGACAAGGTTTTACCTGAAAGCTGTTCTTTTGAGGAATGTGAAGCTTGTTACCAAATTAAAATTAAAATATCAACTTCAAAAACAGCTGAAGAAATCAGCTCGCTTTTTCTTGAAAACTCCGTCAAACTTGAGCCACTTGGCGAAGAAAACGGTCAGGCTGTTTTGCTGATGTCTGTTGCCGGATTTAATATGGAAATGCTTGAAGAAGCTTTTTCCGCAATAATAGAAACCATAAAAATGATATAAATATTTCACCTGGCGGCAGGCAGTTAACATTCAGCCGTCAGGTGATTTCCTTTATTCTTCAGTGGTTTGAGAAGTTTCAGATTCGTCTGAACTTTCTGTTATGTCTTCGGTTGTCGGAGAACTTTCAAAAGAAGCTGATGTAATAGCATCGGAAAAACCTTCATCTTTTGAAGCTTCTTCAGTTTCTGAAACAGTTTCATTATTATCTGCAGTAACAGCTTCTCCGTTTTCTTCGTTGGTGGTCTGTTCATCTTCGTTAACGCCAAAATAAGTGTCAAAACTGTTTGGAAGTGTCGTTTCCAGCTCATAAGCTTCAGGCTCGAGAATAAACTTAATAATCTGTGAAAGCTTTTGAGCAGCATTAATATGGCTTTGTTCAGAGGGGTGACCGTCGATAACTGACCCGTTAACGCCCATATCAAACTCAATAAGAGCCGACGCTATTTTGATGTCGTTATTTTCAGAAGAAAATTCTTCAGCCGCTTTTTTTACATAGGGAAACATCGAGTTGTTAACATCTGCTAAAACACAAAGAATGAAAGCCTCGGGATTGAAGTGTCTGACTGCGCTTAAAAGCTCTTTATATTTTGAAGTGAATTCAATTCGTCTTTCAGCAGTATAGCAATATGAAGCGTCATTAGTTCCAAGGTTAATAATAACAAAGTCATAGTTTCTTGTGTTTTGCCATCCGTCCGGAAAGCCGCCTTCAAGATTTATGTTGGTAATGGCTTTGTCATAATAGTTAATAAGAGTATCTTCGCTGTTGAGGCTGCCGCTTTTTGTGTAGCCCGATAAAACGCCGTATCCTGAAAAAGCAACAGCACTGTAATCGGCATCAAGCTCATCAGCCAAAAGATAGGCATAGGATTTTGAAAAATTCTCTGTGGAGGTTGAAAACTCTGCGTGGCTTCTTTCTTCATCAATACCATAGCCTGCTGTTAATGAATCGCCGATAAATTCAATGGCAATTTTTTTGTTATCAGTCGGTTTAATATCTTTTTTTCCAAAGGTCTTAATGTTTCCTATTCCGAAGGCTGAATACATGGATTCAGAAAGCTTAATAACCTTAATGATAGCTTTTTCATCATAAGGTGAAAGGTCAACCTGAAAAAGCTGTTCTTTTTCTGCTAAAACAGAGTCAACAATCAGCTCGTCATTTGCATAAACAGCAATTCTTGGCTTGTGGTTTGAAGTCAGAGACTCTGCGTTCTCACAGTATGCAACAAACTGAGCGTATTGTCCTTCACATTCAAATTCAATTCCGCTGCCACTCATGGAAGCCCAACAAACATTGTTAAAATAAACTGTTCTTCCAATATATTTAACATATTTTGAGCTGGGAGAAAATGTTAGCTCCTGAGCGTGCGGATAGGTAACTTCAACTTCATTTTTATCAGAATCATTTGAAAGCTGCAGCAAATTTCCGTTAATGCTGAAAGCAACAAAGACGCCGAGAATAAAGATAATTAAAAAAATAAAAAAAGCTTTAATCTTCATTAATCTGCTCCAAAAATATTTTATATAAAAATTATATCACATTTTGTAGCCAAAAGCAATTTTTAAAAGAAAAATAATGCGCATATTAAAATACACTTGTATTAATTATTTTGCTGTGATATATTTAACTATATTATAAAAAAGGTGAAGCAAATGAAAAAGCATGAAATTAATATAAGAGATCCGTTTATCCTTTGTGAAAACGGTGCTTATTATCTTTACGGAACGAGAGCCGCTGATTTTGGCTGCAAGGTTGGTGGCTTTGATGTTTATATTTCAGATAACCTTGAAGATTGGGACGGACCTTTTGAATGTTTCAATAGCTCTGACTACAATATGAACACAATGGTTAACTGGGCACCCGAGGTACATAAGTACAACGGTGAATATTATATGCTTGCAACATTCACAAAAGAAAATGGCTTAAGGGGAACCTTTGCTTTGAAAGCCAATAATCCCAAAGGACCTTTTGTTCCTCATAGTGAAACCGCTTTAACACCTTGGGAGTGGGAGTGCTTGGACGGAACATTATATTTAAACAAAGAGGGAAGACCGTTTCTTGTTTTTTGCCATGAACATACTCAGATTGTTGACGGAACAATTTGTTTTGTGGAGCTTTCTTCAGATTTGAAAAAAACTGTTGGAGAAGTAACAACTCTTTTTAGTGCATCTGAACCTTCGTGGGCAGACAAAAAGCCCAAGGGAGAGCATTATGTTACCGATGGTCCTTTTATGTATCGCTCAAAAAGCGGCGATCTTTTTATGCTGTGGTCAACCTTTATTAACCATAAATATTCTCAATGTTTAGTTAGATTTGAGAATCAGGAAATCGGAACTCAGTTTAATCATCTCGAGCCTGTTTTGAAAAACGATGGCGGTCACGGAATGGTTTTTGCCTTTGGTGATAAAAAGGTTTTAACATTCCATTCTCCAAACGAAACCGGAAAAGAAAGACCGGTTTTCAAAGAACTTATTGATAACGGAAATTCATTAAGTATTGCTGATTTATAAAACAAAAAGAAGCTGCAAAAATTCATTTTGAACAGCTTCTTTTTTTATATGCTTTTTTGATTTTTTATTTAATCTTTTTAGTCTTATTAATCGTAAATTCGTTTGCAGCAAAGAGACAAATAGAAAGTGCAGTTAAAATGAACGCAGTGATTTTAAAGGTTGTGGCTGTTGCAATAAAGCCATAAATGAGTTGAACTGAAAAGCCGATTGCATAAGCTCCTCCCATGTGGTAACCCGTTATGTCGGCGCTGAAGGTTGAGCCGAAACGCTCAGGAACGCTGTGTAAAACGCTGGGGAAAATCGGACCAAAGCCAAATCCTATTAAAAGCAGACCGAAAAGGGAAATGTTTGCAAAGGGAAGATAGAGAAAGAGAATTCCGACAAAGGAAACACAAATTCCGATTCTGATAAGCCACTTGTCCGAAAGAGCCATTGAAACAAAACCTGAAACAACTCGTCCAAGCATTATTCCGCCGTAATATAAAGAAACCCATTTAGCAGCCATGTCGGGTGAGAAAGAAAAAACATTAACAATATATGACGCACCCCATGTTCCCAAAAGGAATTCCATGCTGCAATATAGACCCAGAGAAAGAATTCCGCTTATAACACCTTTGATTTTCAAAATATCTGTGAATTTTGCATTTGAAGCGTTTTTGATTTCTTCTGACGAGGATTTAACCGATTTTTCAATTTTTTGCCATTTCGGAATAAAAAACAAAACAAAGGCAGCAATAATCAGCTGAATAAGAGTAACCACTCTGTAGCCGCTTCTCCAGGAGCCGCTTTCACCTGAAAGAAATTTTGACATGATAATCGGACTGAGTGTAACTCCAACACCCCAGAAGCAATGAAGCCAGTTCATGTGTTGCGCTTTATAGTGGAGAGAAACAAAGTTGTTTAATCCTGTGTCTATCGCTCCGGCGCCATAGCCGAGAATAACCGAAAAAATCATCATTACAACAATGTTTCCGGAAAAGCTGATTCCCAATAAGCCTAAGGCAGTCAGAATGGTTGAGAAAAATGTTACCTTTGCCGTTCCGAATTTTCTAATCAGCTTTCCCGAAACAAAGCTTACGCCACCGGTGCAAACCCCGGTAATAATGCTGTAAATTGAAGCGAAGCTTTCATCAATTGAAAATTCTGTGTGAACAACAGGCCATGCAACTCCGAAAAGTGAATCGGGAAGACCTAAAGAAATAAAAACAACATAAATAACAACTAAAAGCGAAATCATAAAAACAGCCTCCCAAATAAGCTATATGTCATTCTAAATAATTAGAAGTCTTTATTATATCAAAAAAACAATAAAAATATAAAAAAACATAGACAAACAAAAACCCGAAGAATCATTTCTTCGGGAAATATATTAAAGCTTAAATTCGTTTTCAGAGAAATCAGTGTCAATTTTGATTTTTGTCGGAATTCTTTTTAACGGATCATATTTGAATTTTCTGCAGGAATCGTCTAACTGCATAATTCCCTTATATGAGCAAAGAACGCTTTTTCTATCGTCAGGAACACGGCCGAAACGGCAGTATTCACATTTGGGGTCATATTTTTTTTCATCAATCAGTTTTTGCAAGATTTTCACAGCCTTTATGTTTTTTTATATTATAACATAATTATTTCGCCTTTTCAACCTTGTGATTAATTTCAATTCTGCCAAGCAAAAAAATAATGCAGGAAATAATAATAAAAATCGAAAGGGGAATATTAGATACATTTGAAAAATAAAAGCTTTCTCCCGAAGGGGCAGATGTTTTAATACTTATGGGAAAAATCATGGTTGCGATTTTACAAATAACCATTGAAAAGGCTGAATGGATAATTCTTGATGTAAAGAAATGCTTCAGCTCAGGCATTATTTTTGTTCCCTGAGACAGAATCTGAAAATGAACAGAAAGACCGCCCCAGGCAATAATTCCGGCAATAAGCTCCGGAGTGAGCTTGCCGGAGCATATTTCGACTGCATTTGTTACCTCAAGGGTACCAAATAAAAATAGCTTAAGATTCTCTGATAAAGGAAAAATGTTCACAAGAGAAACAACACCTGAAAAAATAACAATCCAACAGCAAATAATCCCCATTGAAAAAGCGCTGTTATTTCCTGCAGATACAAATAGATTAACATAATCTTTTTTGTTTTCTTCTCTTTTGATTGAAAAAATTTTTTCCTCAGTTTTTTCTTTAGAAATAAATTTTGTCAGAAAACCCAGAAAGAGAGAAGATAAAACAACGCTTAAATAAATTATAACTCCCATTATTGTGCTTTTATAAATATAAGAGCCAACAAAGCCTATAACAAACGATGGGGCGGGGCAGACGCAAAAAAGAAGCATTCTTCTCGCTTCGTCAAGAGAAAGCTTTTTTCTCTCATTAAGCTGACAGATCATTTTTGCTCCGACAGGATAACCGCCGATTAACGAAATGAAAATAACTGAAACACTGTCGGCGGGAAGATTGAAAAGAAAGCTTGAAGCTTTTTGGCTCAGCTTAGAGGGTCTGTTGCCTTTAAAGCTGAGATAAAGAGTTGAAAAAAATAAAAAGGGAAACGTCGAGGGAATAACCTTTTCAAAGCAAAGAAAAACCCCTTTTTTTATTCCGTCTCCAACCTCTGTGGGATATTTTAAAAGAAGCATTGCCGTGAGAAAAAAGATAAAAGAAAAAATAAGATATTTAATTAATAGCCTTCCTTCTTTTTGAAATATGTTTAATTTTTTAATTCTTTCAGACATATAATCACCGCCCATTTAATCTTATTAATTTGTCATGGTCAAAATCACTTTTTCATAAAATATATTAAAATTAACAAGGCGGTTGATAGAATGTTGAATACAAAAGCAAAAAATGAAAACAAAAATGAGGGCTTTATCTGTGAAACCGGTGCGCCGCATATTGAAATTGACGGTGGAAAAATATGCTTGATTGAGGGGAGCAAAGGAATTATTGAATATAGCGAAGAAACAGTCAGAATAAATTGCGGAAATCTGATTTTTCAAATAAACGGTTTTGATCTTATTCTTGAAGGAATGGAAAACGACAGAATTCGGGTTTGCGGAAAAATTATTTCAACAGAATTTTCATATTGAGGTGAAGCGATGTTCGTTGTTTTGTTTCGATTGCTTTTTGGCTATGTATGTTTTAATGCTAAAGGCGGATTCACAGAAAGGTTTATTAATCTTTGTTCTGTCAGAAAAATCAAAATCAGAAATATAAAAATCTATGAGAACACGCTTTATGCCGAAACATCAATAAAAAGCTATAAAAAGCTGAAAGAAATTTCCCACCTTTCAGGAATGAAAATCAGGGCAATAGATAAAAGAGGTCTTCCGTTTTTTGCCGCTAAAAATAAAAAAAGAATAGGTCTGCTCATAGGCCTTTTATTGTCGGTGATTTTTTTGATAGTGTCAACGCAGTTTGTCTGGAGCATTGAGATAACCGGAACACAAGAAGCTAACAAAAGAATTATTCAAACGGAGCTTGAAGCCTTGGGTTTATATATCGGAGCGCCAAAGAAAAAAATCAATGCCTATGAGCTTGCAGATAAAGCAATGATGTCGCTTTCAGGTGAAGTTTCGTGGCTTGCTGTTAACATAAAAGGGAGCACGGCTGTTGTTGAAGCCAGAGACTACATTAAATGGCGAGAGGACGAAACCTATCGTGAAGCAAGCAATATTATAGCTGATTTTGATGGCCTGATTTTGTCAATAGATGTTTTTAACGGAAAAAAAGAAGTCAACGAAGGAAGTGCAGTCAAAAAAGGAGATCTTCTGATAAGCGGAATAGTTGAAAACCGAGATTTATCATCCCAATTTCTTGACGCTTCAGGAGAAATAACGGCCAAGCACACCGTATCAGGAAAGCTTTCGCAAGATAGCTTAAATGAAACAACAGCCTTTGCTGATATAAAAAGGATTAAAAAAATCAAAATATTAAATGTAACAATACCCTTAGGCTTTTTCAAAAAAGAAGAGGGCTATGATGAGTTTGTAAGCGAAAATAAAATGAAATATAACGGAAAAATTCTTCCTTTTTCAATAATAGAAGTAACAAGACTTTATTATAAAGATTCTGATAAAAAGTTACCGGACGTCAATATCTTTCTTGATTTTTATTTTCAAAAAAATTATGAAAAAATGAAAAACACTCTTGTCACAGATAAAAAATATTCAATTAAAGAAAGAAACGGTCTGTTGAGCCTTGAATACAGCTATGAATGTATTGATTTTCTTGGAAAAAAAGAAAAAATTTTAATTGAATAAGAAAAATTCAAAAAAGTATTTTTCTTTTCGCTTTTTTGTGATATAATTATAAAAAAGTTTTGTGTTTTGAAACTTTTTCAGAAAATATCACGAGGTGTTGTCTTTGTTTGAGCAAATAATCAATATTGAAAGAATGGAGCAGGCAGTCGGACTTTTCGGTTCTTTTGATGAAAATATTCTAATGATCGAAAAGGAGTTTTCAGTTTCCATTATCAGCAGAGGCTCTGAGCTGAAAATTCATGGCGAGGCTGAAAATGTTGCTGCGGCTCAACGGGCAGTCAATGCTCTTCTATTAATGCTTAACAAGGGCGAAACAATAAACGAACAAAGTGTCAGATATGTAATTTCAATGGTCAGGGAAGGAAAAGACGATAAGCTTTCTTCAATGGGCGATTGTGTTTGTATTTCGGCAAGAGGAAAGCCTATAAAAGCCAAAACTCTCGGACAGAAAAAATATATTGAAGCAATAAGAAACAACACCATTGTTTTGGGCGTTGGTCCTGCCGGAACGGGAAAGACCTATCTTGCTGTCGCTCTTGCAGTAACTGCTTTCAGGGCAAAAGAGGTCAACAGAATAATTCTTACCAGACCGGCTGTTGAAGCGGGTGAGAAGCTTGGCTTTCTTCCCGGTGATCTTCAACAAAAGGTTGACCCATATCTAAGACCTCTTTATGATGCGCTTTTTGATATGCTCGGTCCCGAAAACTTTCAAAGATGTCAGGAAAAAGGACTCATCGAGGTTGCACCTCTTGCCTATATGCGAGGAAGAACCCTTGATGATAGCTTTATAATTCTCGATGAAGCTCAGAACACCACTCCCGAACAGATGAAAATGTTTCTGACACGTCTTGGTTTCAACTCAAAAATTGTTGTAACCGGCGATATTACTCAAATTGACCTTCCTGACGGAAAACGTTCCGGTCTGGTTGAGGTAATAAAAATTCTTAAAAATGTTTCAGACATTGAAGTTTGCAAATTTTCTCAAAAAGACGTAGTCAGACATAAGCTTGTTCAAGACATAATTAAAGCTTATGAAAAATATGAGGAGGCAAAGAAAAGAAAATGAAAGATAAAATCAAGGTAATAATCACAAATGATCAGTTTTCAATAAAAATTCCTGCAGGAATGAGAATGTTGATTAGACGTTGCTGCAATGCAGTTTTGGTCAACGAAAAATTTAAAGGTCCGGCTGAAATCAGTGTTACCATAGTTGATGATGAACAAATCCATCAGCTTAATTTAAAACACAGAAATATCGACCGACCCACCGATGTTTTGTCTTTCCCTTTGGGTGTTGACGGAGTTTATGACATCAATAACGACACCGGAGCTCAGCTTTTGGGTGATATTGTTATTTCTATTGAAACAGCTGTCAGACAGGCTGAGCTTTACGGCCATTCCTTAAATCGTGAAATTGCTTTTCTCACCGTTCATTCAATGCTTCATCTTCTTGGCTATGACCATGAGCCCGGAGGTCTTGAATTGGTCAGAATGAGGGAAAAAGAAGAAGCTGTTTTAACACAGCTGGGTCTTGTCAGAAGCGGAAGCTACTATACAATGAATGAATAAAAAAGAAAGCCACTCTCAGTGGCTTTTGGTGGAGTCATGAAACATTACATAAATCTTTTTAAAAGCTTTTTCTATGCTTTCAGAGGAATTCTCTCAACGGTTAATACAGAACGTAACATGAGAATTCATCTGACCTGCATGATCTATATGTTTTCATTTTTGCTTCTGACTGATTGGTGGGAGCTTTCAAAGGGTGAATGGTGTGCAATACTTCTTGCCTGCGCGTTGGTTATTTCAGGTGAAATTGTTAACACGGCCATTGAAAATGTTGTTGATATGGTAACAAAAGATTATAATGAATACGCTAAAAGGGCAAAGGATGCAGGCTCAGGTGCTGTTCTTGTCAGCGCAATTGTTGCTGTTGCCGTGGGTTTAATTACTCTTTATCAGCCGGAAGCATTCAGCTCTATGTTTGGCTATTTCAAAGAAAACCCTGTTTCTCTGGTCTTGTTCATCCTTAGTATCATTCCGGCGACATTATTCATTTTCTTCGGAATTCCCATTGGCAAAAAGAAATAATAAAAAATAAAAACACACTAACAAATCGAAAGTACTAAATAAGCCGACAGATCTGAACGTGAATCTGTCGGCTTGAATATTATTTAAACTTTTCTGACAATAGCAATGGGGGTTGATTGGTCTGACTGACCGAGAGGATTATCTTTAAATACTTGTTTACAGAAATCAATACTGATTTCTTCAGAGCTTCTTCCAAGAACCTCAACGCCGATATCGTTTGCATCAATAACAACAACCTTGCAGCCAAGATAATCTGAAAGCTCACGGGCAACCTTGTCGGGTTCTGCAGGAGCCATTTTGGCAAAGTGATTGTAGGGAGGAATTGTGCAGTCGCAAGGACCGTCAATAGCGCGGGCTTTTGTTCCGGCTACTTTATAAAATACTCCTCTGACACCAAAGGGTTTAGTAACAGCTGAACAAAAAGCTGCGAGAAGCATTCTTGCGGTTCCCACATCTCGAAGAGCAAGCTCCATTGTCCAGGGAGAACCGAGCCCAATTCCATAGGGTGATTTATAAACAAATTTGCAAAGTAATTTTGCTAAGGGGCGGGGATTGATGTCGTCAATGTTAAAGGCTCTGCCCTGAGTGATAGCAATAACCTTTTCGCTGATAAACATATAGTCGTCCTTTTCAACATGGCCGACAACATATTTGTCTAAAACGTCTTTAATTTTTTCGTCACTCATAATAACATGAGTTTTAACTGGAAATCTTGAATATGAACCAAAGTCTGCGGTTTCAATGTTTATATTTTTTCCCTCATTGGGAATAAACTTGCTGTTTTCCATTTGATAAATTCCTTTCTTGTTTTTTTCTTTTGCCGCTACATTATATAACAGTATTATTAATATTTAATTCTGATTTAGAAATTTAATAACACAAAAGAAGCAGTTATTTTAAAAATAATAATGTATTAGCTTTATTTTCTAACCTTTAAAATAAATTTTTTCATGGTTTTAAAGAATTATATAAAAAAAGAATAAGCGAAATGTTGTTTATATATGGTTTAATTTATTGACATATATAATTTTTAATGCTATAATTCATTAAAAGTGTTTCATTTGAGACAGTTACAGATTGAAAGAAGGTTTATGATGCTTAACGAAAAAATTATCAGCATTCTTTCAAAAACTGATTTATTTCAAAAGGCTGATTTCGGCGCAATTTCATCAGTTCTGACAGAGAATAACGCTCGGTTGGTTTCTTATAAAAACACGGAAACAATCTTTTCATCCAAGAAATATAAAAACTCTGTGGGTGTTATTGTTAAGGGTAGCGCCAAGGTTTTTAAAAGCGGTGGAGAGGTTCTTGTCAGCCGTCTTTCCGAAGGTGATATTTTCGGCTGTCAGGCTCTGTTTATCGGTGGTGAATTTTTCCCAAATGAAATAGTTTCTTGCGGTGAAACGGTTGTTTTATATTTAGACAAATCCGTGATTGTTGATTTAATGGAAACTGATATCAACTTTGCTTTTGACTATATCAGATATCTTTCGCGAAGAATTCATTTTTTAAACCGACGAATAGAAAATTTTACCGGTGGAAGCGCTGAAAGCCGACTGGCAGGCTATCTTCTTTCGTGTTTCGGTGGAGAGCGAACCTATGTTCTCGACAGATCCATGACTCAGCTTTCGTTTTCTCTTGATATCAGCCGCGCTTCTCTTTATCGTGCTTTTGACAGCTTGATTAGCTGTGGAATCATTGAGAAAGAGGGGAAAGAAATCAAACTCGTTGATAAAGAGGGACTAATATCCCTTATATCATAAATCTGAGCTTTTGCTCTTAATAATGAAAGGAAATATATCATGAAAAATTTTAAAAGAATTTTAGCTCTTCTTACCGTTGTTGCCATTGTTTTTGCTTTCGCTGCTTGTTCAAATCCTTTTGCAAATAACAATTCAACAACTTCAACAACTTCAACAACTCTTCCTGAGGAAACAACCGTTGACAGCTACAGCGGCCCCACAATCAAGGTTGCAGCAATCAAAGGCCCCACAGGAATGGGAATGGTTAATCTTATGAACAGCAATGCTTATAAATTCACGCTGACAAGTGATCCTACTGAAATTGTTTCACTTATTGCAACAAAAGGTGTTGATATTGCTGCTTGTCCTCTTAATCTCGCCGCTAATCTCTATAAGAAGACCGGCGGACAGATTCAGATTCTCGGAATTAATACATTAGGCGTTCTTTATGTTTTAACTAATGGTGAAACTGTTTCAAACATCAAAGATCTTGAAGGAAAAACTGTTTATGCAACAGGTCAGGGCTCAACTCCCGAATATATTATTAACAGTATTCTTGAAAAAAATAATCTTAAAGATAAGGTAACTGTTGAATATTTAAGTGAACATAGTGAGCTTGCCGCTAAAATTGCTTCAGGCAACGCTTCAATCGCTATACTTCCCGAACCCTTTGTTACTGTTGCAACATCAAAAAATGCCGATATAAAGGTTGCTCTCAGCCTGACTGAAGAGTGGAACGAGGTTAACCCCGATACTCAGCTTGCTCAGGGCTGTGTTATTGCCAGAACTGAATTTATCAAAGAAAATCCTGAATCAGTTGAAAAGTTTATAAACGACAATAAGGCTTCTGTTGAATATCTCAACACAAATCCCGTTGCAGCTTCTGAAAAAATTGTTTCAAACGGAATTCTTGATGCAGGAGTTTTCGCTGTTGATGAAACAGCTAAAGACGCTGCAGCTCTTAAAGAGACCAAGGTTAAGGGAATAATCTCAAGATGTAACATTGTTTTCATTGACGGCGAAGAAATGAAAGCAATAGCTAAAGCAAATCTTGAAACATATTTCAACGCAGAACCCACCTCTGTTGGCGGTGCAGTTCCTGCTGATGATATTTATTATGCTTCAAAATAAAGGAACTGAAAAACTTAAAAAATTAATATTAAAAGTTGCCATACCCCTATTCTGGTTAGGAGTATGGCAAGGTGTGTTTTGCCTGATAAATAAAGAAATATTAATTGCTTCGCCGGCGGAAGTTTTCAGTCGTCTGAAATTTCTGACTGCAACAACTGATTTTTGGAAAAGTATTTTCTTTTCTTTTTTAAGAATTATTTCAGGCTATTTTCTGGGTGTGGTTTTTGGTGTTGTATTGGCTGTTGTAACAAGTTTTTCTTCAGTTTTAAAAGAGCTTTTTCATCCGATAATCAGCCTCGGAAGAGCAACACCTGTTGCTTCGTTTATCATTCTCGCTCTTGTCTGGATAAAAAAAGACTATGTTCCGGTTTTTATTGTTCTGTTAATAGTTTTTCCGATTGTTTATTCAAATGTTTCGAAGGCGATTGAAGAAACACCGAAAACTTATCTTGAAAGTGCAAAAGTATATGGATTTTCTTTCTTCAAAAAGGTCAGGGCAATTTATTTTCATAGCGTTTTGCCCTTGTTTTCAGCCGCGTGTGTTTCTTCTTTGGGCTTAGCTTGGAAATCAGGCGTTGCGGCCGAGGTACTTGCAATGCCTCAGATGTCTGTGGGCTATAATCTTTATCGCTCGAAAATCAATATTGAAACAGCTGATCTTTTTGCATGGACAGCAGTTGTTGTGGTTCTCAGCGTTTTACTTGAAAAACTGATTAAACTGATTCTGAAGGAAAATGCCAAAAGAAAGAAGAGGAGTGTAGGTAATGACGAAACCGATTCTTAAAATTTCCAATCTTTCTTTTTCTTATGATAAAAAACAAAAAATAATCGAGAATTTTTCAGCTGAATTTAATTGTGGAAGTCGTGTTTGCATTGAGGCGCCCTCAGGTGTTGGAAAAACAACCCTGCTCAGATTGATTTGCGGAATTGAAAAGTGTGACGAAGGAAAAATTGAGTTTTTACTTTCAAAACCCAAAATTGCTCTTGTTTCTCAACAAAACGATCTTCTTCCGTGGTATAGCGCAAAGAAGAATGTTTCGTTGGTTTCAGATGAAAAAACTGCTTTAAAATTCCTTTCAGCAATGAAGCTTGAAGGGCATGAAAATAAGCTTCTGTCTGAACTCAGCGGAGGGATGACAAAACGAGTTGCTATTGCTAAGGCACTGGCTCATGATGCAGATATTTATCTTTTTGACGAAGCTTTTTCCGGTCTTGACAAAAAGCTTGCCGAAGAAATAATACTTTATTTATCAGAAAAGCTAAAAGATAAACTGATAATCTTCACAACGCATAATGAATTTGAAAAAGAAACCTTTTCAACGGAAATAATCAGACTTTAATGAGCTTTGATATTGTCAGGGCTCATTTTTTAATTTCAACGCCTGAAAAGAAATGCGAAATAATTTCTTTATAGTTGCTGCCTTGTCTTGCCATGTAATCAGCAGAATATTGGCTCATTCCAAGGGGAATTCCAACACCCTTGACGCTGAAGACGAAGCTTTCATCCTTTAACTTAACAGAAAAACAAGGGCTTTTAAGCGAGAAAATTGTTTTGATTTCATTTCCGTCAAATTTCTTTCCGCCGATTTCGATTTCAGAAACATATCCTGAGCCTTCTGTTTGAATTTTACCCAACCATTTTGAAAAATCCTTTTTAAGAGTTAATTTTCCCGAAAGCTCAATTTTTTCTTTAAACTGCTCTTTGGTCAATGTAACCGTTGAATCAATGGTGGGAGAGAGAATGTCTCCCGGAGCTGAAACGCTTTTAAGATAGGGTAGGTTGCTTCCGAAAATATTTTTTTCACTTTCTGTTTTGCCGGGTGAAACAGCATGAAAATAGGGAAGAATGACTTCGTTTTTATATGTTATGTATTCACCGAAAACCTCATCGCAGCAGTTAACAATTTTTTCATAATATATTTCAAATTTATCGCCCCACAGCTTTTCAAGCTCATCTTTGCTGTAGTAGCTTTGAAAATCATCGTTGTCTGAAATATCAGCGCTGAAAAAAGAAGTGTTGTCTGCGTTTTCAATCATCCAGAGTGTATATGTGTAGCATAAAACGGCCTGAGCTTTAATGGCTTCTTCTTTAAAGCTTGGTGAAATTTCAGCCGAAACACAACCATAAATATATTCATTTGTTGAAATTTTTAAAGTTTCGTTTTTGCTTTCTCTGAAAACAGAAAGTTCTTTAATTTCTTCGGTGGTTTCAACAGCTAAGGTTGTCTCTTTTTCTGTTGAATCCGTTTTGTCATTTTTAATTAAAACATTGTTGAAAACAAGGGGGATTAACAAAAGATATAAAGTTAAAAAACAACAAATAATCAGTCTTGGTTTCATTCTTTTTTCCGCCTTTATGTTGGATTTAAAGTTACTTTATTTGTATGTGCTAAAATGATGTGACCCAATAAAAAAGAGAAGTAACTTCAAAATATGGTATAATGAATCTGCTACAAAACATTTACCGTAAGAAAGAAGTACTTCTCATGAATATGATAACACAAGAAGCAAGAAAAAAGCA
>JAFUHX010000057.1 GCA_017474045.1 Clostridia bacterium
CTGTAGATGTAGTCGAGACCATACTGGCCGTTTGGCATCTTGATGAACTCGAAGTCATGGTTATGGTATATCATTGTGATGCCGTTCTTCTTGCAGCACTCGCCGATCTTGACCAGCTCACTGCACGAAATGATCACGCCGTTCTCGTCGATGACACCGATGATGCGATCGACCGCGTCTCTCATCTGATGAATGATTCCCTGAAACAATCTATTGGACATATATAACCCTCCAACTTTAAACGTGTTTAAAATCGCCGTTTATGTATTTTGACTATTGTCACTTTGCATATTATACAGAATTTATCGGCATTTTGCAATATAAATCACTAAAATTTTTATTTATTTTTTCAAGCGTGTCAATTTTATTTCTAATTTTCTTATAAAATTTGGCATTTTTCCCTTATTTTTTAGCTTTTTTGATCTTAAAAGTTCTTTGTTAAAAATGACAATAAATTTTTCGTTTTTTTAAAATTTAAACGAAAATTTAATTTTAAAAAATTTCTATGTACAATTTGACTAATGTTCCGGCTAAATCAAAGCTTTTGTTAAGTTGACAGTTTTCTTTTTAAGTGATATCATTTATTGAAATAAAAGCTTAACATATATGAAACCTTTTTTTAATTTTCTAAAATTAAAATTGATTCATATTTTTTATATTCGCAAAAGGAGCATTTTGATGACAGCTAAAGAAAAACTAAGTGAACTTTTTCAGGTAATTATTTCAGCCTTTGCTTCAGGCTGGCTGGTTGCCGTTGGTATTTTAATTAATTTTACAGCCGGCGCCGGTGTTGAATTAAGCTTTTCGAGCTTTGTGAATCTACCTTTTTTCATTGCTATGGTTGTCGGTTTTTCAATCATCTTCTTATTGCTTTATTCTTATTTTGATTCAGAAATCGTTAAGGGCTTTTCTTTTCTTTGTGCTTTGTGTTTTTTCTGTTTTTCTCTTGCCGCCAAGGTTGGAAAAACAGAAGTCTATATTGTTTTATTCATTGTTATAATGATTTCTCTTTATTGCTTTGACAACAAATATAAGCCAACACATCTGAACAAGGATGTTTCTGACAAAATCCAATGGTCTTTGATTGTTGCTTTTGCACTTCTTGCTTTCGGCTGTGTTCTTGCCATTTCTGTTCTGAGATACACAACATATTCTTCGCCAAACTATGATTTCGGAATTTTCTGCAATATGTTTTATAACATGAAAAAAAGCGGAATGGCGGTTACGACCTGCGAGAGAGACAAGCTGCTTTCTCATTTTGCCGTTCATATTTCTCCCGTTTTTTACCTCATTTTGCCGGTATATTGGATTTTTCCGTCTCCCATTACCTTGGCAGTTGTTCAGCCCATTGTGGTTTTCAGCGCTGTTATTCCATTCTTTCTTCTTGCAAAGCATCTGAAACTTTCAAAGAATGCAGTTATGTTTATAACAATCGCTTTTTCAGTTTATGCACCACTTTCGACGGGATGTTTTTATGACCTTCACGAAAACTGTTTCCTCGTTCCCTTTCTTATGTGGATGTTCTATTTCTTTGAAAAAGACAATAAGCTTTTTATGTTTGTTTCTGCTGCGCTCGTTCTTTCAGTTAAAGAAGACGCTTTTGTTTATATTGTTTTTTTCGCCATTTATACTTTGGTTGCAAGAAAAAAATATCTCACCGGTTCAGTTTTGTTGGTTTCGGCAGTCGCATATTTTGGAATCTGCTGTTTGATTTTAACAACGTTCGGCACAGGAATTATGGAATCAAGATATTCAAATCTTGCAGACGGCGGAAGTCTGATTGATGCGGCAAAAACTATTATCGTCAATCCCGGATATGCCATTGGCGAAGTTCTCGTTACAAAAGACAACGACATAAGAAAATTCCTTTATATTGCTGAAATTTTCTGTCCGCTTGTTTTTCTTCCCTTTATGTCGAAGGACTTTAAACGATATATTCTTATCCTTCCGATCTTTATTAATCTCTTAACTAAATATCCCTATCAGTATGACATAACCTTCCAATATACCTTTGGTATTTCTGTTTTTCTTTCATATTTTTCTCTTCTCAACCTTGCTGATATTGAAAAAGAAAAACAAACAAAGCTCTCTTTTGCTTCGGTCATAGCTTCAATGATGTTGTTTATCATGATCGTTTTGCCGAAAACTGCTGCATACTATGATAAACAGCAGTTTAACAGCGAAACATACGACGAAATTACTCAGGCTCTTGAGATAATTCCTGAAAACGCAAGTGTTACGGCAACAACCTATTATCTTCCCCACCTTGCCAGCCGAGATGTTATTTATGAAGATGAATATCATGACACTCCCAGCACTCAATATTTTGTTCTTGACACCAGCAGAGCTGTTGCCGCGGGAAGAAATGAAAAATATCTTGCAGCAGGCTATCAGTTGATTTACAGCAAAGAAGGAATAATTGAAATTTATTATAATCCGGATATGCCATAGACTTATTTCTTAAATTAAAAAAGAAGTGTTGTTTTTTAACACTTCTTTTTGTTTTTCTATGGTATTGAAAGGGATTTTGTGGTAAAATATTAAGGATAATTTTAAAACAGGAGGCAACACAATGGAAATGAAACAAATTTGCAAAGGAGTTAAGCTTTGCACTCATCAGACAGATAAATTTAAAACAGCAAGACTCTCTTTTTCTTTTATTACTTCATTAGGTAGGCACACCTCTGCCAATTCTCTGGTGGTGCATCTTCTCTCAGCAACCAATTCAAAATATAAAACAATTTCTGAAATGAACAGAAAGCTCGCCTCACTCTATGGTGCAACTTTAAGCTGTAATGTTTCAAAATGCGGCGATATGCAGGTTCTGTCTTTGATTTTAACGGCTATTGATGACAGATTTACTTTTGAAAACGAACGCATCTGCAAAGATTGCGTTGAGCTTTTGTGTGAATGTGTTTTTCGTCCCAATGTTTCTCCCGATGGCTTTTTTGCTGAAGATGTTAACAGAGAAAAACGCCTTCTGATTGAGAAAATTGAGGCCGAAAAGGACGACAAAAGAGCCTATGCCTTTAGCCGCCTTATTGAAGAAATGTGTAGCGAAGAGGCTTACGGATTAAACAAATTCGGAAAAATTGAAGAGATTGAAAAGCTTACCGAAAAAGAACTTTTCACAAGATGGATGAGGCTTATTGTTAATTCACCTGTTCAGATCAACTATGTTGGAAGTGCTGACCCTCAGATTATTGAAGAAGCCGTTCTTCCCTATTTTGTTTCACTTCAAAGAAAAGATATTCTCGTTGTTAAAACTGATTTTATCACAAGCGCTCATGAGGAAAACACAATCCGCGAAAAGCAAAACGTTAAACAAGGCAAGCTTGTTATCGGCTGGCGCGCAGGGATGACCTATGACCGCGATAATTTCCCTGCTCTTAAGCTGATGAACATGCTTTTCGGCGGCGGAACTTTTTCAAAGCTTTTCACTAATGTCAGAGAAAAAATGAGCCTTTGCTACTATTGCTCTTCTCAGCTCATTGCTTCAAAAGGACTTCTTGTTGTTCAAAGCGGCGTTGAAACAGAAAACACAGAAAAAGCCCTCATCGCAATTAAAAATGAGCTTGAAGAAATTAAGAAGGGGAATTTTTCTCAGGAAACACTCAGAAACGCTAAATTAAGCTATTGCGACACCCTTAAAAGTATTTATGACAACAGCGGTGCTATTGATTCCTGGATGCTTTCTTATAGTGTTGACAGTGTATATTATTCGCCCGAAAAGCTTTGCGAGCTTATTAACGCTGTTTCTAAAGAAGAAATTATTGTTGCTGCAAGCTTGATTACCTTAGACACAGTTTATATCCTTGAAGGCGAAAAGGAGGAAGAATAATTATGGAAAAAAAGATTATAAAAAACGACCTTCTTGCAGAAGAGTATTATGAATTCGACCACTCAAGCGGACTTAAAATTTTTGTCATGCCGAAAAAAGACTATGAGGGCGCTTTTGCAATGTTTGGAACTAAATATGGTTCTGTTGACACCTGCTTCAAAAGAAAAGGAGACTCTGATTTCACAAAGGTTCCCGAAGGAATTGCCCACTTTCTTGAACACAAGCTTTTTGAAAGCGAAGATTTAGATGCTTTTGCCCGTTTTGAAAAAACCGGTGCCAGCGCAAATGCCTTCACTTCTTTTGACAGAACCTGCTATATTTTTCAATGCAGTGATAATTTTGATCAATCACTTGAAATTCTTCTGGACTTTGTCAAGGCTCCCTATTTTACTCAGGAAACTGTTGATAAAGAGCAAGGCATTATCGGCCAGGAAATCAAAATGTATCAGGACAGTCCGGATTGGCAGGTTATATTTAATCTTCTTCGCTGTATTTATCAAAACAATCCCGTAAGGATTGATATTGCAGGCACAGTTGAATCCATTGCTGAAATCAACGCCGAGCTACTTTACAGCTGTTATAACACCTTCTATAACAATTCAAACATGGCTCTTGCTGTAGTGGGAAATGTTACTGCCGAGCAGGTCATTGCTGTTGCAGACAAGGTTTTGAAAAAAGAAGAAAAGGTTGAAATTGAGCAAATTGTTCCGGAGGAGCCTGAAAACCTTTTCAGCTCTTATTATGAAGAAAAAATGGAAGTTGACATTCCCAAATTTGCTATCGGCTTTAAAGAAAAAATGTTGGGCAACGTCAGAACACCGAAAGAAATCGCCTGCACAAACATTCTTCTTGATCTTGTTGCCGGAAAGGTCTCTCCACTTTATGAAGAGATGCTTTCAGGGGGACTTATAAACAAATATTTCGGCTATGAATATTTTGAAGGAAGAGGCTTCAGCGTTCCCATGTATTCAGGTGAAAGCTCAGAGCCTGAAAAGGTCAAAGAAAAAATTCTTGAAAGAATTGCACTTCTTAAAGAAAACGGTATTTCTGAGACAGACTTTGAAGTTTCAAGAAAAAGACTATATGGCCTTCAGATCAGAGCATTTAACGATGTTGATGATCTCGCCGGAAACATTGTTGAAAGCTATTTCAGAAACAGCAATCTTTTCAGCTCAATTGAAGCTTATCGCGAAATCAGCAAAGACGATGTTGAAAAAATTCTCAGACAAAACTTCAGCGAAGAGCTTGTTGCTCTTTCGGTTATAAAATAAAAAAACAGGAGATTAAATTATGGCAAAAGCATTGGTACTTGCTGAAAAGCCTTCGGTTGCCCGCGATATTGCTCGGGTTTTAGGCGCAAAGAAAAACTGCGGCAGCTATATTGAAGGCGAAAAATATGTTATAACATGGGCTCTTGGCCATCTGGTTACCCTGGCTGACCCTGAAGCCTATGACGATAAATACAAACGTTGGGAAATGGAAACACTTCCCATGCTTCCCGACAAAATGAAGCTTGTTGTTATCAAACAGACATCAAAGCAATATAAATCTGTTTCATCGCTTCTTTCAAGAACTGATATTGATAAAATTATTATTGCAACTGATGCCGGACGTGAGGGCGAGCTTGTTGCAAGATGGATTTTGATGAAAGCACGCTGCAAAAAGCCCGCATTCAGACTTTGGATTTCTTCTCAGACTGACAAAGCTATCAAAGAAGGCTTTTCTAATCTTAAGCCTTCGAAAGACTATGACAATCTCTATTTTTCAGCTCAGGCAAGAGCTGAAGCAGATTGGCTTGTGGGACTTAATGTTACCAGGGCGCTGACCTGCAAACACAACGCTCAGCTTTCAGCCGGAAGAGTTCAGACCCCGACTCTTGCCATGATTGTTGCCAGAGAAGAAGAAATTCAAAATTTCAAAGTAAGCGAATATTATACTCTTCAGGCTGTTTTCAAAACCTTCAACGCCACTTTCAGAGACTCAAAAAACAACACACGTTTTTCAAACAGAGAGTTTGTTGAAAAAATTGCATCGGAAATCAAGGGTAAAAACGCCGTTGTTTCAAAAATTGAAAAAACAGCTAAAAAGACTCCTCCCCCCGCTGCTTATGATCTGACAGAGCTTCAGAGGGACGCTAACAAAAAGTTTGGCTACAGCGCAAAACAGACACTTTCACTTATGCAATCTCTTTATGAAAGACATAAGGTTCTGACATATCCCCGAACGGATTCGCGCTACATTACTGACGACATTGTTGCAACTATCCCCGAAAGATTGCGAAGCATTGCCCAAGGTCCTTATCAAAAAGCGGCAATGACACTTTACAGAAAGCCGCTTAACACAAAATATATTGTTAACAATTCAAAGGTTACTGATCACCACGCAATTATTCCCACTGAACAAGCAGCAAACTTTTCAAAGTTCACCTTTGAAGAAAGAAATATTTATGACCTGGTTGTCAAACGCTTTATTGCCGTTCTCTCAGAGCCTTTTGAATATGACGAAGTAAAGCTGACACTTGATATCGGAGGCCATAGCTTTTATGCAAAAGGAAAGGTTGTTAAAAGCGCAGGCTGGAAGGAAATCTATGGAATTGTTTCAGACGACGAAGATGAAGAGCTTGAAAACAAATCGCAACAGCTTCCGGAATTAAAGCAAGGAGCCTCCCTTCCTGTTTTAAACCTTAAAATTGCAACAGGCAAAACAAAGCCGCCTGCCAGATATACAGAGGCGACCCTTCTTTCAGCCATGGAAAATCCATCTAAGCAAATTACCGACAAGGCTCTTAAGGCTATTATTGAAACAACAAGCGGACTCGGAACTCCGGCAACCAGAGCAGATATTATCGAAAAGCTTTTCTCTAATTTTTCTATTGAGAGAGTCGGAAAGGAAATTCATCCGACAGCAAAAGGAAAACAGCTTATCAAAATTGTTCCTGCTGACCTTAAATCTGCTGAGCTTACGGCAAAATGGGAGCAACAGCTTCAAGATATAAGCCGAGGCAAAGCCGATATGAAAAAATTCATTGTTGAAATGAGAAAATATTCATCCTCTTTGGTTTCTATGGTGAGGGCAAGTAATGAGAGCTATGTCCACGATAACCTTACAAGAGAAAAATGCCCTGACTGCGGAAAATATCTTCTTGAAGTCAATGGGAAAAAGGGAAAAATGCTGGTCTGTCAGGATAGAGAATGCGGCTATCGCAAAGGATTGACTCAGGTTACCAACGCACGCTGTCCGAATTGCCACAAAAAAATGGAGCTTCGAGGTGAAGGAGAGAAAAAAGGCTTTTTCTGCACTTGCGGCTATCGTGAAAGACTTTCTGACTTCAACAAACGCCATGAAAGCGACGGAGCCGGAAAATATGACGTTAAAAAATACATGGAAAAGCAGAAAAAAGACGACAGCGCAAATAATCCTTTTGCTGATTTGTTGAAGGGCTGGAAATAAGATTTTTTATTTAAACAGATACACATAGCTGATATATATAAATATGACATAAACTTATTCATATTTTTTATGGCTAAACACTTGAAAAATTGACAAAATTATTATAAAATGTTTGTTGTTATTTTTGCAAATAAATAAATTTTTCGAAAGGACGATTTAAAATGAACGTACTTAACAAAAAATCTGTTGAAGATATCGACGTAAAAGGCAAAAAGGTTCTTGTTCGTTGCGACTTCAACGTAAAAATGGAAGACGGTGTTATTACCAGCGACAAGAGAATTGTTGCTTCTCTTCCCACAATCAAATATCTTCTTGACAACGGCGCGAAGCTTATTCTTTGTTCACACCTCGGAAGACCCAAGGGTGAATTCAAGCCCGAATTTTCTCTCGCTCCCGTTGCTGTAAGACTCGGTGAGCTTCTCGGTATTGAAGTTAAAATGGCTAAAGACGTTGTTGGCGAAAGCGCTCAGGCTCTCGCTGCCGACCTCAAAGAAGGAGAAGTTCTTCTTCTTGAAAACGTTCGTTTCCACGCTGAAGAAACTAAGAACGACCCTGAATTCTCAAAAGCACTTGCTTCACTTGCAGAAATCTATGTTAACGACGCTTTCGGCTCAGCTCACAGAGCTCACAGCTCAACAACAGGCGTAGCTGACTATCTTCCCGCTGTTGGCGGATATCTCATCCGTAAAGAGCTTGAATACATCGGCGGAGCTCTTGAAAATCCCAAGAGACCTCTTGTTGCTATTCTCGGCGGTGCTAAGGTTTCAGACAAAATCGGCGTAATTACAAACCTCATGGACAAGGTTGACACACTCATCGTTGGCGGCGGTATGGCATACACATTCTTTGCTGCTCAGGGACACACAGTCGGCACTTCAATCTGTGAAGAAGACAAGATTGATCTTGCAAGAGAAATGATGGAAACAGCTAAAGCCAAGGGCGTTAACTTCCTCATTCCCGTTGACAACAGAATCGGCCTTGAATATAAGCCTGACACAGAAAACAAGATTGTTGATTCAGACGACATTCCTGACGGCTGGATGGGTCTTGATATCGGCCCCAAAACCGAAAAGCTTTTCTCAGACGCAATCCGCGGCGCCGGAACTGTTATTTGGAACGGACCTATGGGCGTTTCTGAATGGGCAAACTTTGCAAGCGGAACCATCGCTGTTGCAACTGCTGTTGCAGAAAGCGGTTCAATTTCCATCATCGGCGGCGGCGACTCAGCAGCTGCAGTTCAGAAGCTTGGCTTCGCTGACAAAATGAGCCACATCTCAACCGGCGGCGGCGCTTCACTTGAATTCCTTGAAGGAAAAGACCTTCCCGGCGTTGTTGCTCTTAACGATAAAGACTGATAAAAAATTCATACCCACCCTACTTCAACGGTGGGTATGAAAAATATAAAATTTTATTTTAAGGAGATTTTAAAAATGAATAAAGCAACTCGTAAAGCAGTTATTGCAGGTAACTGGAAAATGAATAACACCCCTGCTCAAACAACAGCTCTTATTAACGAAATGAAACCTCTTGTTGCTGACGCAGATTGCGAAGTTGTTCTTTGCGTTCCTTTTGTTGACATTGCAGCAGCAGTTGAAGCAGCAGCCGGCTCAAACATCAAAATCGGCGCTGAAAACGTTCACTTCAAAGACAGCGGTGCTTTCACAGGAGAAGTTTCAGCCGATATGCTTAAAGAATGCGGCGTTGAATATGTAGTTATCGGCCACAGCGAAAGAAGACAGTACTTCGGCGAAACAGACCAGACTGTTAACCTTCGCACTCTTAAGGCTCTTGAAAAAGGACTTAAACCCATTGTTTGTGTTGGTGAAACTCTTGAACAGAGAGAACTCGGCTACACAGAAACTCTTCTTAAATATCAGACCAAAATGGCTCTTACAAACGTTACTGCTGACCAGCTTAAAGATGTTGTTATTGCTTATGAACCTGTTTGGGCTATCGGAACAGGTGTTACAGCAACTGCTGATCAGGCAGACGAAGGAAACGGTTTTGTTCGCGCTGCTGTTGCTGAAGCATACGGCGCAGAAGCAGCTGAAGCTGTTACAGTTCAGTACGGCGGTTCTATGAACGCTAAGAACGCAGATGAGCTCGTTGCTAAGGTTAACGTTGACGGCGGTCTTATTGGCGGTGCTTCTCTTAAAGCAGCTGATTTCGCAGCAATTGTTAAAGCAGCAAGCAAATAAAAATTTTAAGCCTTGTCAAGTACAAGGCTTTTTTTAAGAAAGGTTGTTAAGAAATGAAAAAACCTGTTTTACTTTGTATTATGGACGGATTCGGAAAGAATCCCTCAGATTTCGGCAATGCTATTGTTGCCGCAAACACACCTAACCTCGACAAGCTTATGGCTGAAAACCCGATGACATATATCGGAGCTTCAGGCATGGATGTTGGTCTTCCTGACGGTCAGATGGGCAACAGTGAGGTTGGACACACAAATATCGGCGCTGGCAGAGTTGTTTATCAGGAGCTTACAAGAATAACCAAAGCTATTAAAGACGGTGACTTTTTTGAAAATGAAGCTCTTGTTGGCGCAATTGAAAACTGCAAAAAGAATAACTCCTCTCTTCACCTTATGGGTCTTATGAGTGACGGCGGCGTTCACAGCCACAACACTCACCTTTTTGCTATTGTTGAGCTTGCAAAAAAGATGGGACTTGAAAAAGTTTTTGTTCATTGCTTCCTTGACGGAAGAGATGTTCCTCCCGCTTCAGGTGCAGACTATGTTGCTGAAACCATGAAAAAGCTTGAAGAAATCGGCGTTGGTAAAGTTGCAACAGTTATGGGAAGATTTTATGCAATGGACCGTGATAACCGTTGGGAAAGAGTTTCTAAGGCTTATGCCGCAATGGTTTACGGCGAAGGAAACAAAGCTGAAAACTGCCCTGTTTGTGCAATTAAAAAGTCTTATGAAACAATTGACGAAGACGGAAAATATTTAACCGACGAATTTGTTATCCCCACTGTCTGCTGTGATGACGGAAAGATCGGCGCAAACGACAGCGTTGTTTTCTTTAACTTCCGCCCCGACAGAGCAAGAGAAATTACCAGAACATTTGTTGACGAAGACTTTAACGGCTTCGAAAGAAGAAACGGCTTCTTCCCCCTCTATTATGTTTGCATGACTCAATATGACGCCACCATGCCCAACGTTCATGTTGCTTTCAAGCCTCAGACTCTCAACAACACCTTCGGCGAATACATGGCAAAAATGGGCAAAACTCAACTCAGAATCGCTGAAACAGAAAAGTATGCTCATGTAACCTTCTTCTTCAACGGCGGCGTTGAAAAACAATATGAAAATGAAGACAGAATACTTGTTGCTTCACCTAAGGTTGCCACCTATGATCTTCAGCCCGAAATGAGTGCTTATGAAGTTTGCGACAAAGTATGCGAAGCTGTCAGAAGCGGAAAATACGACACAATTATTCTCAACTTCGCTAACTGCGACATGGTTGGACACACCGGCGTTTTCGCTGCAGCTAAAGCTGCGGTTGAAGCGGTTGACGCCTGCGTTGGTAAGGTTTCTCAGGCAGTTGCCGAAATGAACGGCGTAATGCTCATAACAGCTGACCACGGAAATGCAGACAAAATGCTTGAAGATGACGGCGTTACCGCTTTCACAGCGCACACCACCTTCCCCGTTCCCTTCGTTGTTGTTGGCTATGACTGCGAGCTTCGTGAAAACGGAAAGCTTTGCGACATTGCTCCCACAATGCTTAAAATTATGGGACTTCCCCAGCCCGAAGAAATGGACGGAGTAAGCATTATTAAATAAAATCACACCACAATAAATATAAGCTTGTTTGAGAAATCAACTCAAACAAGCTTTATTTTTATATTAATATATAGATAAATTTTACAATAAGCATTTTATTATGTCATCAGAGGATATTAAAAATTACCTCTTAGATACAATAACATTATACAGAAAGGAGCTGTAATTTTTTTACAGCTCCTTCATTGATTTAATTAACAATAACCTTGCAAGTAACGACATATCCGCCGTCAACAGCAGTAGCTCTGATATAGCAGGTTCCCGGTCCTTTTGAGGTAACTCTGCCCTTATTGTTTACTGTTGCAACATTCGGGTCAGTTGTTGACCAGATAACCTTTTTGTTGGTTGCATTTTCAGGAACAACAACACCTGTGAGCTGATAGGTCTTTCCGGCACCGTTTAAAATAAGAGAAGTAACATTAAGCTTAATTCCGAGAACCGGAATCTTTGTTACAGTTACAACGCATGAGCTTCCCTTACCACCACCTTTAGCCGGTTTGCAGGTAATAAGTGTTTTGCCCTCGCCAACAGCCTTAACCTTGCCGTTTTTTTCAACAGTAGCAACCTTTGTGTTAGAGGACTTCCATGTCAGCTTTTCATAAGTTGCATTAGAAGGCTTGATTTTAACTTTAAGAGTTGTGCTGCTACCCATTGCTAAATCAACAGTTGATTTTCTGATGGTTACAGAGGTGGGATAAATATGTTTAACTGTTATATTGCAGGTGTCAACCTTTTTGCCTCTTTCGGTTGTGCAAGTAATTTTTGCAGTTCCCGGAGCAACAGCTGTAACCTTACCCTTTGAGTTAACCTTTGCCACCTTGGTGTTGGAAGATTTCCATGTTACCTTTTTGTTTGTTGTGTTTTCAGGAGAAACTTCTGCTTTAAGTGTATAGGTTTCACCCGGCTTGATACTGATTTTTGATCTATTAAGTTCAACAGAGGAAGGCTTAACCTCTTTAACAGTAATTTTACATTTAGCGGTTTTGCCCGTATCCTTTGTTTTGCAGGTAATTACGCAGGTTCCGGGATTAACACCGGTTACAACACCCTTTGAACTGACTTTTGCAACCTTCTTATTGCTGGAAGACCAGATGCAATCTTTGAAAGAAACATCAGAGGGAGAAATCGTTGCCTTCAAGGTAACAGTTTTTCCGTCTTTAATTGTTTTTGACTTATAGTTAAGCTTAACCTTTGTTGACTCAACAAGCTCTTTAACTGTTACACTACATGTTGCAGTAAAGCCGCCGTCTGAGGTAGTGCAGACAATCTGAGTTTTTCCTTCCTTAACACCGGTAACAACACCATAGGAATCAACTTTAGCAATTTTTGTGTCAAGAGACTTCCATGTTACCTTTTTGTTTGTTGCATCAGAAGGAAGAACGGTTGCTGAAAGAGCTTTAGTATCAGTTTCAAAAACTGAAAGCTTTGATTTATTAAGCTTAACACCTTCTGCTTTAACTTTAACAGTAATTGTTATTTTTGAATAAGCGAGAGGGTTATCAACTGAAGTGCAATAAATATATGCAGTTCCGGCTTTAACAGCGGTTACAAGACCTGTTGAGCTGACAGTTGCAACCTTTTTGTTGCTTGATTTCCACTGAATCTGAGGGAAGGTTGCATCTGAAGGAACAGCCTGACCTGTTAACTGATAAGATGAACCTTTATAGATTGTTTTTTTGGTTACATTTGTTTTAACAGAAACGACATCGGTAGGTCTTAAAACAGTTACCTTACAAGTATCACTCTTTTTTCCGTCAACGCTGCTGCAGGTAATCGTTACAGTTCCTGAAGCATAAGCAGAAACAACACCGTTCTGGTCAACTTCAGCAAGCTCAGGATCAGAAGATTTCCATGTTACACTCTTATCTGAAGCAGAGGCAGGAAGAACATTAGCATTAAGCTTAACGGTTTTTCTTGAATAAACAGTTGCTGTCTCAGGAATCTGAACCTCTGAAACATGAGTTTTGACTGTTACAACAGCAGAAGAAACAGCATAACCATCCTCTGAAACGCAACGAATCAAGGTGGTTCCGTTATTAAGAGCTGTTATTTTTCCTATATGACCGTTTTCACCGGTTCCTTCAACTGTTGCAACAGAAGTGTTTGAAGATTCCCAATGAACATTTTTGTTTTCGGCGTCTTCAGGAAGAACAGATGTCACCTTAAGACTTGCATCGTCGCCGACATAGACTGTTTTGCTTGAAGAATCCAGCTTAATGTTACCTACTTTATTCGTTACACCGAAAAGGCCAAGAGGAATGTTGTTTGCCCAGATTTTCTGAAGATCTCTGGTGGGATGAATTGCATCTTCAGAATACTCAGGATTAAAATAGCCGTTGGGCTTTCCTGTTTCTTTATCAATTGGACCTGAAATTGCAGCAAGATCAACATATCCGTCGTGATATGTATTAGCTGAATCGGTTATCCAGTCATTAACCTCAAGAGCAATTTCCCAGTCAGCATTTTCTTCTGCGGGAGTTCTGTCATAAAGAGGATCACCAAAATAATCTCGCTTGGTTCCCTTCCATTGAGTAATAGTACTGAAAATGATTTTTGCATCGAATTCTTCGTGAGCTATTTCACAAAGCTCTTTAAAAGCATCGATTAACTCATCAGCTGACGGCTGCTTAAAAATATCTGCATTTTCGCCGCAAACGGGATGCATTATGTCGTTTGCACCGATTTTTACAAAGATATATTTAACACCGGAATATTTTCCAACATCTCTTCTGAAACGCTTAAGAAGGTTTTCGCCATAAATATCGCTGGCAAGACTCTCCTCATCGCCGCAAAGCATGTTTCCTATAATACCCTTGCCAACAACGCCAACATTTTTTGTTCCTGTTGCATTAATAGCTTCACCAAGATAAAGCGGGAATTCATTAGCAACAGTTGAGTCACCGATTACACAAATGCTGTAGCCCTCATTATCCTCGGGCAGAACATCGATATTGGTTACAATGGGAACAACTCTGACAATTTTATAGGCAAGAGGCATATTTGTGTTGATCTTTGCGAGCTCAGCAATAGCCTTGAGAAGATCAATTACCTGGTCATCATCAATAAGATTTGTCCAACCAAACTCCTCAGTAAGTGTCATGTCTCCGTTAAGACCAAGATAGGTCGTTCCGCCTGAAAGTCCCATAGTGCTGATTTCAGTAGTACCCTCGACATAGAAGGTTATTGCAACATTTTCAAGAGCATCAACATCAAATTTAATAGGATCGGAATATATTTCTTCGCCCGGCTTAAGAGTAAATCCGGGAGCACCTTCATCAAAAGAAAGATTTTTAAGGGTTGATTTGTCGATTTTTGAAGTGGCTTCGTCAGGATCAAGAGAAGTAACACCTGCGGTTCGGGCAATTGTTGCTCTTGTTATAACAAGGTCAGAAGCGCCATAATAGTTTGTAAACTTTACTCTGATCTTTGTTCCGCTGGCTGTTGGGGTAACAACAGTTCTTGCACTCATATTGTTCGCAATAAAACGAATATTGCCGTAATCTTCGAGAGAAACGCTGGTTGAGCCTGTTCCCCAGGCTCCTACCCACTTATCGTCATCATCTGCAGCAAAAGAGAATAAGGAGAATGCACAGACAGACATAATAACCAAAGACAAAATTAAAAGGGCTTTAAAGGTTTTCTTCATAAAGATCTTCCTTCCCGTCATTTTAAATAACAAAAACAACGTCTTTTAAAATTCATTTTTATGATAATATAAACACAACAAAAAATCAACAAAAACCAAGATAAGAAAACAAAATTTATAGATTATTCATCAATCTTTTTTTCTTGTTTTTTAGCCTTGGGTTTTACCGGCTTAGCTTGGCTTTTTTTGCCGCTTTCTTTTTTATCGCTTTTTGCTTTTCCACCGATAATTGCTTCGAGCTGAGGAACTTCACCGCCTCGCATTTCGTTAAGCTTAATTATTGCAAGAGCAGTTAAAACAATCAGAGCAATTACTTCAAGGGCAATAAAAATTCCGGATTTCAAAACAGCTGAAACTCCCTCAATGAAGAGACCGAAAAGGCTGAGACCGACATCTCCGGCGGCAACAAGATTAATTGTTGCAAGCTCTTTGTTTGCATAAAGAACCTTTGCCTGACAGATTATGTCTCCTTTATTAACGGGAGCTTTTATGTTTTCAGGAACGCTTTCTTCAATAATTTCATAAAGAACAGAATTGACTGAAGTGTTTTTCGGAGCAAGAACAGAAACTTCTTTTTCAGCAGTCAACTGAAGTGTATCAGTATCTCTTGCGGCAGCAATATCCACGCAATCTATTATCTGTCCGGGTGAAGCAACAACGCGAAGAGCGATGTTTTTATAGACCCAATCAAGCATTTTTTTAGCATCGACCATGCATGTGTTTTCATCAACCTTATCATTATCGATATCTTCAAGCTTGCCTTTCATAACAACAGTCAGATATGAATATCCGTCCTCGGTTGATTTAACTGCAATACATTCACCAGCTTCATCGGTTGAGGTTTGTTTTCCGCCAACAACTGAGCTGTGATAATAATCAGTTATTGAAACATTTCGCATTTTGTTGCTTCCCTGATAGGTTCTTTCGCCTTTCGCAGAAGAAGCCGGCATTGTTACGCTTGTTGCACAGAACGCTTCATTAAAAGCAGGATAGTTAAGACCATGTTTTATTATTAAGCTGACATCTTTAGCCGTTGTGTATTGACCTTCAGCGTCAAAGCCCAGCATATCAACAATTTTTGTATTTTTACAACCGATTTTATCAGCCGTTTCCTGCATTTTTTTAACAAAGGCTTCGGCAGAACCGGCAACTTCATAGGCGATTACGCTTGCAGCATCGTTGGCACTGTAAACAACCATGCAATCAATAAGCTGCCTTTTTGTGTAGGTATCTCCGGCTTCAATTCCGGCAGTTCTGACACCGTAGTCATATTTAATCAGAGAAAGAGATTTTTCTGTTACCTTCACTGTTTCATCGAGACTTTGCCAATTTTCAATGGCAACGATGGCGCCGAGCATTTTGCAAAAAGCCGCAGGCGAAACCTTTTCGTTTTCATTTTTTGAAAACATTTCGCTGGAATCATCGAGACTGATCATATAATATGCATAAGACTTGAGATTTTTTGTTATTTCTTCAGAATTGAAATTTGCAGAAGAAATCAGCGAGGCTGAAACTGAAGATAAAATTATTAAAATTGTGAAAATAAATGCGATTAATTTTTTCATGTCTGACTCCTGTTATTTTTTTGAAATTCCTTAAATTATTTGCATTATCGGCAATTATGTGTTAAAATACAGATATATTTGAACAACAAAACAGCAATTTTTCAATATTTATTTGATTATACCATTTTTTTATTAAAAAATAAACGCTTTTTTGAAAAAATCTTATTTTTAAAATTTATCATAATTCTTTGATTGATTTGAAAGGCATGATGTTAAAATGATTTATGTTACCGGTGATATGCACGGAATTTCTTCTCGTTTTGATGATCCGAGGCTTCGCTCTTTAAAAAAGAACGACACTTTGATTATCTGCGGTGATTTCGGCTTTTTATGGGATGGCTCAAAGGACGAGCTGAATGTTTTAAAAAAGCTCAGCAAAAAAAAATATAACATTTGTTTCATTGACGGAACCCACGAAAATTTTGATATGCTCAACAAGCTGAAAATCAAAAAGTGGAAAGGCGGAAAGGTGCATCAGATTGCCGACAATATTTTTCACCTTATGCGCGGTCAGGTTTTCAACATTGACAACCAGAAGATTTTTACAATGGGCGGCGGTGAAAGTCCTGATATTGAAATTCGTTTTGAAATGAACACCTGGTCAGAAATGGAAATTCCCACAAGAGATGAGCTTATTGAAGGTGTTGATAACCTTCAGAAATGCGGCGGAAAAATTGACATTGTTATTTCTCACGAGCCGCCGGCAAAAATTAAAGATTTCCTCTTGCTTCAGACCAATTCGGAAGCCAGCATTACCGCTATTAATACCTATCTTGATGACGTCAGCAGAACCTGTCAGTTCAAGCATTGGTACTTCGGCTCTCTCCACATGGATAAATTTATTTCCACAACTCATATTTGTGTTTTCAATAATGTTATCAACGCTGTAACAGGTGAACCCATCAAAAAATAAAAATCAGGCTGTAAAAAACGTTTGTTTTTTACAGCCGCTTCTTTTTATGCTGTTTCTGTTTCTGCCTCAGCGGCAGCACGTCTTGCCTTAAGGTCAGACTCAACCTGAGCCTTGGTTTCATTTGAATAGCGAATACAAAGGAAAGGAATTAAATAGAGAATTGAACCGAGCGCAGGAAGAAGAATAAAAATTGGCCACTGTGCCTTATAAAAAGCTTCGCTCTGTCCATCAATTCCGAGACGGGCATCATAATGAAGAGCGGTTAAAACAAGTCCGCTGGTTATCAGCTTCAACGCGTCTTTAACCTTGTTTGTCAGATTTTGCATTGAGTTGCTGATTCCCTCAGTTCGCTTTCCGGTCTTCCACTCAGCGTATTCAATTGCATCACAAAGAATAGCTCTTTGAGCAATACCAATCATGTTTGAAGGAATTGCTGCAACAGCAAGAAGAGCTGCACAGGCAAGCATCTGAGGTATGGTATCAAAGCCGATAAAGAAAGCAATTATTCTGACAACGGTATTCATCGTTTGAGCAAGGATTACAGTTTTTCTCATTCCGCCGATTTTATTTGCAAGCTTTACAGCAAAAAACATACTGACTGAGCCCAAAGCACCAACAAGGAAGCCAAACACAGTCTGAACGGTTTCACCGTTAATAACTTTTCCTGCAACTTCAACAGTAACACAATATTTAAAGAAATAAATCTGTGAAATTGCTCCACCGATAAAATCAAGAAGCTGAGAAAGAAGAAGCAAGAGAAGAATTTTGTTGTGGCGAAGCTCGGCAATATCTTTTAAAAGAGACTGCTGATTTTCCTTCGGAATATAAGCAACTCTTTCTTTTGTTTTATAAGCCAGACTCGAGATTAATTCACCAATAAAGCCAAAGAAAATACCAAAGAAAACAAACAGCGTTTTTTCGCTGACTCCTAAGGCTTCTTTTGCGCCGATTACCATGGGAATCAGACCGGTAAAAATTCCTGCGGCGCCAACACCGATATTAAGCCACTGTGAAACACGCTCTCGTTCCTTTGCGTGAGGCGAAATCAAAGCCATCATTCCCCACAAGGCGACATCCTGGAATGAATAAGTAAAATCCCAGGCAAGATATATAGCAAGAATAATGCAAAGTGAAACAGTTTCGCTGACACCAAAATCAATGAATAAAAGAGCCGTTAACAATCCGACTATTATTGGTAACTTTCCAAGGTATGGATGAAGCTTCTGCCCCGGCTTTGTTTTTCTTCGGTCAATTAAGGTTCCGACAATCGGGTCATTGATTCCATCCCATATTCTTGAAAAGCCGGTTAAATAGCCAACCTTATCGGGTGAAATATGTAAAATATCAGTACAAAAGTAAAAAAGCCAGCCATTAACAATTCCATAGGTAAGATTCTGACCCATAAGGGCTGCAGAATAAGAAAGAAGCTCTCTGTTTGGAACATTGCCCTCTTCAGCCTCTTTACTGAACGGATTCCAAAGTTTCTTTTTTTCGTTTTCCATAAAATCCCCAACGCATTATTGAATTCATAACGCGCCCTTTCATAATTTTAGAATAAAATTCCTTTTTCATTTTAACTCTTAAAATCTGATTTGTCAAACAATAATATAAAATATTGACAAAACAGCAAAAAATATATAAAATTTAGATAATCAATTTAGAGCAAGGAGATTGTTATGGATATTTTTCAGCCTATTTTAAAAATTCTTTGGAAAAACACAGAGAAAATGGATAACAAGCGCATCGCTTCTCAGACCCCGATTGACTCAATTAAAGAAATTTGTGACATCAGCTATCTTGAAGACGGAATGAAAGCCCACCTTCTTGACATTTATTATCCTGAAAGTGCTAAAGAAACCGATAAGCTTCCTGTTATTATTGATATACACGGCGGGGGCTGGATGTATGGCTACAAAGAGATTAACAAATATTTTTGTTTTAAACTGGCCGAAAAAGGCTTTTTGGTCGCTTCAATTAATTACAGACTGGCTGACACAGTTTATTTTGATGACCAGATTCGCGACATTTTTTCTGCTTTTCATTGGCTTAAAGAAAACCTTTCTTCCTACCCTGCTGACCTTAACAATGTTTTTCTTTGCGGCGACAGCGCAGGAGGACATTTTGCCTGCGTTTCTATGGCAACAGAAATCACTCCCGACTATCAGAAGGATTTTGGTGTTACTGCAAGCGGTCTGAATTTCAAGGCAGTCGGCGCGATTTGTCCTGCCGTTGACCTTGCATCACCTGATATTGCCCTGAACATTCAGCTTAAAATGCTTCTTGGAGAAAAATACAAACAAAGCAAGCTTTATAAATACATGAACTTTGAAAAAATTGCATCTTATCGCTTGCCACCGTTTTATGTGGTTACTTCTAACGGTGATTTTCTTCAGAAACAAGCCTTTAAGCTTTGGGATATTCTTGTTAAATATAATGTTGAATGTGAATTTGAAAACTACCGTGACAAAATCAACGGAAAATATCTTCCTCATGTTTTCGGTGTTGTTGACCCATATACCGAGCCTGCAGAAAGATTTATTAAAAATATGACAGATTTCTTTAAATCAAAAATTGTTTAACTAACTTAAGTTTTGGGCTGTAATATTTTTACAGTCCAAATTCAAATTGATTTTTATTCAATAAATCGATTTACAATATAAGTATATGAAAGGTGTTAAGTATGAGACACAGCATTGAAAATGAGCATTTAAAAATTACGGTTAAAGAATTCGGTTGTGAGCTTTCAAGCATTTATTCTAAAAAAACAGGTTTTGAATATCTTTGGCAAGGAGACGAAAAAATCTGGTCCGGTCAATCACCGGTTCTTTTTCCCATCGTTGGAAGACTTCTTAACGATGAATATTCATTTGACGGAAAAACCTATAAAATGGCTAAACACGGCTTTGCAAGAAGATCTGAATGGGAGTTTCTTTCTTCAGACGAAAACAGTATGACCTTTTGTCTGATGGATTCAGAAGAAACAAGGAAGAGCTATCCCTTCAGCTTTGAGTTTTATATTACATTCAAGCTTGAGGAAAACAAGCTTTTTGTTCTTCATGAAATCAGGAATACCGGAAAAGAAAAAATGTTTTTTTCTCTTGGTGCTCACCCGGCGTTTAACTGCCAAATCGGAGACAAGCTGATTTTTGAAAAAGCAGAAACTCTTGACACCTTTAAGATCGACCTTGAAAGATCTCTCCTTCTTTCTGAAACTGTTTCAGTTTTGAAAAATGAAACAGATCTTGTTATTACCAAAGATATTTTTAACGAAGATGCCTTAATTTTTGAAGGCGTTAAATCTGAATTTGTTACGCTCAACACCAACGGTCACAGCGTTCGCTTTAATTTAGGTAAAGCTCCCTATTTAGGTATATGGGCAAAGCCCGGTGCACCTTATGTTTGCATTGAGCCATGGTTAGGACTCAATGATTCTCCGGTTAAAAAAGATGATTTTTCTCAAAAAACAGGCATTAATTGTCTTCTCGCCGGCGAGAAATTCAGCTATTGCTGGTCTGCTGAAATGACATAAGAAAACAAAACCTCCGACAAGGTAACACAGAAGATGTGTAAACCGCGTCGGAGGTTTATTTTTTTAGCAAACAGTTAAAAAGTATTACGCTTACAGCTCAATTCTGACACCGTTTTTCTGAAGAAGGGCAACAAAATCATCTTTGTTTTCATAAGATCTTGAAAACTTAAAAACAACATTTCCCTCAACATAAATGTGATAGCGAACCGTGTGACCATAGCGTTGTCTGTGATAAACAGTTTTAAGCATGGTTACCTGGTTAAAAGAATAGGTTGTTCCTTTAACGCTGAATCCGAAATCTCCATAGTAGAGTATATTGGTTTTTCTCAGATAGATCATATACGCAATACATCCGACAAAAACAACAGCCAATAAGCCAATATAGAGCATGATTTCATCATCAAAAATAATTTCGAAATCTCCTCCTGAAACAATAACAGTCAGAAGAAGAAGAAATACCATGGCACCAAGGAAAATTGCTGCACTTCTGATAATTGATTTTTTTGAAATTTTAAGTTCTTTTTTTTCCATTTAAAATCCCCCGAAAATAATCAGTCAACAACAACCGTTCCGTCTTCTTTAACTGTTATTTTCATGTCGTCTTTAACATAATTGAGAAATTCATCGCCAAGACAGTCAACTACAGGCATATTAACATCATCAAGCCATACATCAGCAAGAATAACACCTGAAGCGGCAAGAGAGTCTATATGGTTTGAAAACAGCATGCAAGCCGGCTGCCTTCCCATATCGCAGCAGCAATAAATAACAAGACCACCGGTTGTTGAGCCAATTGTCTGGGGAATGCAAAGGGCTTTTCCGTGCATTTGTTTTCCGTAGAGATCAGGATTGTTCTGGTCACCGCAGGTAGCTTCTTTATCGCCGAACTGAAGTGCCTTCTGGAAAGACGCAAGGGTGTTAAGTCCGCCATGAGAAACGAGAGCCGGAGCTGTTGCAGTACCGGGAATAATTACTCTTCCTTTAAACTCTTTCATTACTTGCTTCCTCCTTTTGTTATCTGAACAAGAATTTCGTCGTCGGTATAATATCTTGCTGTTGTGTAGGTTCTCAGCTTATTTGAAGAAGTTATAACAGGCATTTTTCCGCAAAGAGGATTGTTCATATACATAAGCGGGCAAATATAGGATGTTATAACGCCGGTTGCCTTAAGTCTTGCAGCGTAGGGTGTTTTTTCAAATTCCTTGAGAACTGCAGGAGCCGCTGTGAATACGGTTGGAACAACAACCTTTTTGTTTCCTGAAGCCTTAAGTCCGGCTTCAACCTTGTCTGTCCAGTCTTTGAGCTGCTGAAGAGACATGTGGGGACATCCCATAAAGCAAAGTTTGGGTTTAGCATCTTTATTTTTCCAGATTACAGGATAGTTATTTTTCACCTTTTCAAGTTCTGCGTCGTCAATAACATAAACATTTGCATCATCTTTTACGAGAGCCTTACCCTGCTTTTTAGCTTCAGGAGTCAAGTTTTCAATATGATAAAGACCAACAGCACCGTTTGATGCAGTAGCGGCGCCAAAATCTTTAAGATAGGTACAAGCAGCATCATCAAGCTCAGTTCCAAGCCACTTATCAAGACCTTCAACATAGGGAACATCTTCCATAACCTTCATTCCGATTGCAGAACCGAGAAGCTGTGCCTCAGGCTTTTTAGATGTTTCAACTTTAATTATCCAGCTTGCCTTTCTTCCTTCATCAGTAAGAAGTCCGAAATAAGGAACAAAGCCAACAACAGAACCCATAATATCAATTATTCCGGAGTTTCTGTTGCATTTTGCGCCTAAAACAGAGTTCGCGTAAACAACAGCAGAAGACTCAGACCAGCTGAGAACATCGCCTTCCTTGGGTTTGTTTCCAACTTCGTTCATGTAGCAAGTGCAGGTAAAGGCATCTTTTTCCATAAGACCGAGCTTATTAAGCTGGCCTTCATAGAAGTCCTGGCTGTTATACATGATTTTTTTGAAGATAAGATTCTGAATAAAATTGGAAGGTACGTTTTTATCTAAAGGACGGGGATCACACGAAAATTTTTGTTTTGAAATTGCTCCGGCGTTTATAAGTTTATCCATAAGCTCATAAACGGGTTTCAAAGAACCAAGTCCGAAAGATGTTACAAGGTGGTTATATTCACTTGTAACGGGAACCATTTTTTCGGCACCGAAGGTTTCTCCATACATAACCAAGGTTTTCATAACCTTAGCAAGAACTTCGCCCTTTTCACCGTTTAAAATGGCTTGTTGTTCATCGGTTAAAATCATTGACATTTGTTTTCCTCCTATTATTGTTTATCTCCTGTGAATAAGGTTAAAATAAACATTCACACTATTAGATTACACCTAAAAGCAATTTGTGTCAAGAAGAAAAACCTTTGTAAATTAATATATAAGAAAAAAGGAAGACTCATCTCCTAAAAGACACAAATCTTCCTTTTTTAAAATGTTATTTTTCGTCTGCCGCTTTAATTATATCAGCGGCAATATCGTCAAGTTCTTTTACACTATTGAATTTCACACCGCTTTGCATAATTGATTCCTGAACAAAAGACGGCAAGGTTTTAAATTTTTCTCTTATTTCGGGAGAAAAAGCGTTTTGGTCTGACATTTTCATGCACCTCCATAATTTTATATTTATCTTTTGCATATTATTTAAAATTATGCAAAAAAACTGCTTGACAAGTTCGTTTAATTATGATAAGATATCAAAGCACTTGGGGGTATAGCTCAGCTGGGAGAGCGCTTGAATGGCATTCAAGAGGTCAGCGGTTCGATCCCGCTTATCTCCACCATTTGCGGAGTTATCTGTATGATCCGCCTCGGCCATCCCTGCCGTGTAAAAATTAGGGATTTTTTTATTACAAAAACCCCATTCGTATGTAATGGAATTGGCAGCTTTGAGCTTGACCGCGTCCTGTGGACGATTGAGGGAAAGCGAAAAGGCGCAGCGGTCGAAATTCAGCGATGCGAACAGCGAGCTTCGAATTTCGGGCACCGCAAGAGTCTCGCGGAAGCGCGGCTGCCAATATAAAAAATATAATTTAATATGCGGATGTGGCGGAATTGGCAGACGCGCTGGATTCAGGTTCCAGTGAAAGTTAATTTCATGTGGGTTCAAGTCCCATCGTCCGCACCAAAAAAGAAGTAACTTTTGATAAACAAAAGTTACTTCTTTTTTTATCCAAGCCGCAGGCTTGGCATATCATCACGCGTCAGCGTGTATATCATCGCCGTAGGCGCATATCATCAGCCGAAGGCTGTATTACCTTAGACTTGATGAGATACAATGCTTCGCCTTGATTGCTTTATAGAATTATGGTATAATCTATTAAACTAACTTGAATTTGTGGAGGTAAAATTGTATGTGGTTTATATTCGCATTACTGTCTGCAATATTTGCAGCACTTACCTCTATACTGGCGAAGGTCGGCGTAGAAGGAGTCAACTCAAATCTTGCAACTGCAATCAGAACTGTTGTAGTAATAGTTATGGCTTGGGGAATGGTTTTCCTCACGAATGCACAAAACGGAATTAGTGAAATAAGCAAAAAGAGTTGGCTGTTTCTGATTTTATCGGGATTTGCAACAGGCGCCTCATGGCTTTGCTATTACAAGGCGTTACAGTTAGGTGATGCATCAAAGGTTGTTCCTGTTGATAAATTAAGTGTTGTAATAACATCGGTTTTAGCTTTTGTATTTCTACACGAACAGTTTACAACCAAATCATTGATTGGGTGTATATTTATCGGCATTGGTACTTTGGTAATGGTTCTGTGAGGGTTGCATGGCTATTGATTCAGTTCCCGATTTTATACCTGTTCTCGGTTTTTTAGACGATGTTATAATACTTCCTGCGTTGATAACTTTGACATTGAAGCTGATTCCGAAATCGGTGTTTGCGGAATGTCAGGCACAATCTGAAGGTATGTGGCAAAACGGTAAACCTAAAAAATGGTATTATGCGATACCTTTTGTTTTGATTTGGGTGGCTGTAATTACATTAATTGTCATAGCTTTTATTTAAGTTATGGAAAAACAAATTCCGATTTATCGAACAGCGCAGTTACCCACCTAATCACTTTTCTTTCCCTACTTACATACCGTTATACTGCTCTTTCGCAGAAAAAAAACACCTTTTATCCGTAGATAAAAGGTGTTTTTTTCAACTAAATCTACTTTTCTTGAGCAAGATCAGTTGCATGTCAAAATACGGCTTCTTCGGAAGAAGAAAATAAATATTATTATGCTATTGACAAATGTAATCAGTTATGCTACTTTATACATAGAGCTTCTATGCATAGCAGTTCTACACATTTTTTTAGGGAGGATTATCTATGAACATAAAAAAAGAATTGACTAAAGGCAGCAGCGCAATGTTGGTTTTATCCGTACTTGAAAAAGAAGAGCTTTACGGTTACATGATAATTAAACGTATTGCAGAAAAAAGCGATAATACTTTTATGTTTAAAGAAGGAACACTTTATCCTATTCTTCATAATTTTGAAGCTAACGGTTATGTTAAATCTTATTGGGTTGAGGCGGATGGAAGAAACCGCAAATATTACAAAATTACAAAAAAAGGACTGAAGGTTTTGGCAGAAACTAAAGAAGAATGGCAAGCTTATACTATGGCTGTCGGAAAGGTAATAGACGTAAATCCGGCATCCGTTTTCGCTTGAACGGGGTGAAGATATGAATAAAATTTCTGATTTTATTGATGAGTTTGTTCCCAAAAACCTATCAAAAAAAAGACGCTTATTGCTGATAAGAGAACTGGAAAATCATCTGTTTGAAAAAATCGATTTTTACAAGGAAATAGGCTATGGTGATGAAGACAGCAAAGAAAAAGCCATAGCTGATTTCGGCACCGACGAGGATATGAAAAAGAGTATATTTAATGAATTCGAAGAGCTTTACTCGGAAAAAAGATTTTTAGCTATACTCAGTCTTTTTGGGATATTATTAATGAATTATCTTTGTTTTCCTTTAGACATCTGGGTAACTTCCGCTGATTTTAATGATGATCCTACACCACTGAGTTCATTAATAAGCTTTGGCATGATTTTGGCTGTTTGTGGGCTGATAACTTTTGCAAGAGTGAAAAAATACCGTAAAATGCTTGTTTCAATAGGCGTTGCTAATTTTGTCATAGGCGGAGTTTTCTTGCTTAATTTTTATTCGCAGTGTGCCGTTTACTCAATAGCACACAATTTAGTTTATCTTATAGATGTTTTTACACCCGCTTCCATAGGTGATTATATCGTTTACGGGGATTATAATGTTGTTCCTTTGGTTGTTTGGGAAGCAATTCCGTTTATTTTTGCTATTTATTGCTTCATAGAAGCTGTAAAAATAAAAAGAGGGTCAGCTAAAAATATTATAAATCCAAAGAAAAAGATTATAATATTCTCCGTAGTATTCTCAATGGTTGCAATTCTTACAAGCGCATTATTACCTAAAGGTCTCGCTTATAATAATGATTATAAGGTTTGGTTTAATGAATACAATAATTACATAAGTGATGAAAGTGAAACCATGTTTGACAACATTTCAGTTGGTGATTCTTATTATAATGTAAGCAATATGCTGATTTCGCAGGGCTACACAACAGCAAAAGCTTATGAAGAAACATTAGATAGGATTGAGCTTAAGCAGTTCAGAAACAGCTATGAAAAATTTAACTTTGCTGACGGATATGAGGTTTGGTTTAAAATCGAAAACAGACCCATAGGTAACGGATTTGTGGGTATAAAACAAGAGAACGGAATAATTATTGCAAAAGGTATAGGCAATTTAGAAGAAACGATGTATGACGATGAGAATAATTTCGGCTATTCAGAATTTGAGTTCAACCACAACATGCATTCGATGACGGATTATTTCAGAAGCTTAGAAAAAGGCAATTCAGAAGCTGAAATAATGAATAGGTTTGATGTAGATTTAGGCTCTGTATATTCAAAAAGATTTTCAATAGAAAACGAAGTTGAAAAGCATTATTACAGGCTTTATTGCTACGGTATAGTTAATCCGCAGGAGAAGAATTGGTACGAAAAAAGAGATAACAGATATATCGAACTTACATTCGAAAACGGTACGCTAAAAAGCGCAATTATGTATGACAAAATATATCTTGATAAAAAATCTAAGATCATCTTTGAAGCTGTTGAATAAATTCAGTTTTACGGCTATAACATTATTAATTCAAAATTAAGCGATTTTAATTGACTATTCGGAAATTTACAGGTATTATTTGAACATAAACAAATGAAGGAGCAGTTTTATGTTTATTTTTCAACGAATTTGTTCAATGATGTTATCTGTTATGATGGGCTGACTTTTGTTAACAACATAAAGCCACTTTATGTTGAACACCTTTCAATGATCAATTCCCTTTGATTGATGATAAATTTAAAGCACTTGCTCTGGCAAGTGCTTTTTAATTCATGATAGAACATCTGAGATTAAGTTAAAAAAACGACGTGTCGAAACACGTCGTTTTTTGGCGGAGAAGAGGAGACTCGAACTCCTGCGCCGGTTTCCCGACCTACGCCCTTAGCAGGGGCGCCTCGTCACCAACTTGAGTACTTCTCCGAGTTGCTGATGTCAGGTATAAAATTATAAAAAAAATGGCGGAGAGAGTGGGATTCGAACCCACGGTACGTTGCCGTACGACGGTTTTCAAGACCGCTCCGTTATGACCGCTTCGGTACCTCTCCGTTTGTTGCCTTGAAATATTATCACAATAAACGGACATTGTCAAGTCTTTTCTTGAAAAAAATCAAAAATTTCTCTTTTTAAAATTTTTTTGAAAAACATTTGACAAAAAACTTTTCTAATGATATAATTCATACAATTCGCTTTAATTCTCTAAAGCTTTAAAGCGTTAAATTTTATATTTCAAAAGGTGGCTATTATGAGAAAAGGTAATCTTATGAGCGTTAGACCTGACATCAAGGTTCTTGACGCTACTATCAGAGACGGCGGTCTTTGCAATAATTTTGAATTTTCAGATGAATTCGTCAGAGAGCTTTATAAAGCAAACATTAAATGCGGCGTTGACTATATGGAATTTGGCTACAAGGCAAGCCGTCAGCTTTTTAAGGAAGAAGACTTTGGCAAATGGAAGTTTTGCAAAGAAGAAGACTTAAGAGCAATCGTCGGAGACAACATTTCAGACATGAAGATTTCTGTTATGGCAGACGTTGGAAGATGTGATTTTAAAGAAGATTTTCTTCCAAAAAGCGAAAGCGTTATAGATATGGTGCGAGTTGCCTGCTATATTCACCAGATTCCCGCAGCAATTGAAATGATTGAACATTTTCATTCTCTGGGATATGAAACGACCTGCAACATTATGGCAATTTCTCAAGCCGGAACATCTCAGGTTGAAGAAGCCCTTAATATGCTTTGCCAATCCAGCGTTAATGTTATTTATCTTGTTGACAGTTACGGTTCTCTTTATCCCGAAAACGCTTCTGAGCTTTCAAAAATATATATCAATGCGGCTGAAAAGGTTGGAAAAAGTGTTGGTTTCCACGCTCATAACAACCAGAACCTCGCTTTTGCCAACACAATTGACACCCTTTCATATGGTGTTTCTTATCTTGACACAACTGTTCAGGGCATAGGACGCGGCGCCGGTAACTGCGCAACGGAGCTTCTTTTAGGATTTTTGAAAAATCCTAAATATAATCTTTATAGTATTCTTACCTTTATTGAAAAATACATGCTTCCGTTAAAAGAAACTGTTTCTTGGGGCTATGATCTCCAATATATGTTTACAGGTCAGCTCAACCGCCATCCAAGAGATGCTATGAGCTTTTCAGCCGACGGAAGAAAAGACTATTGCGAATTTTATAAATATCTTCTCGACAACGAATAAAAACGGGCTGTGAAAAAATGCAGACCGAATAAAACCAATCCTTAAACAATCAGGCTGAAAACAAATGTTTTCAGCCCTTTTTTATTCCTGAGTTTCCCACATAATAAGAAGAATTCCGTCCTCAACGGATATTACGGCTTCTTCTCCCACAAACTCATTGCTGACACCCATTGGACAATCTGAGCGAAGAGAAAAATTATTTATCTCATATTTCAAGCCTTTAATGGTTACTCCTTTGCTTTCAGGAGAAAGAGAAAAAACAGAAACTGTTCCTTTATTGTTTTTTGAAAAGCTCATGACGGAATTTTTTATGGCAGTTGCGCAGTAATCGTGGCTGAATATGGTTGCTCTTGCGCCCTTTTGACAAACAAAGGAAAGAAGCTGAAGGTTTGCAAAGCTATGGTCAGGTCTTCCACCCAACATTCCAAACAGTCTGAGTTCATTATAGCCTTTTTCAAGAGCAAGATTAATTGCAAGATGAGTGTCGGTTTCGTCCTTTTCGCAAGGCAGAACAACCGTTTCAACTCCACTCGGAACTTTGCCGTAGGAATCAAAATCACCAATAGCAAGGTTTGGCTTTATCCCTGCCTTTTCAGCATATTTAAGTCCGCCGTCAGCGCAGATAACGTAATCATCAATCTTGGGGTTTATTTTGAGGTTTTTGCACTCCCCTGCTCCGATTATATAGCAAACAGACATTCAAACACCGCCTTTCATCTGATTGATTATAGCACCTATAAAGCTCAAAAACAAGGTCATAGTCACTTTTAGAAAAACATATATTTTTAAAGGTGATTTTTATGTTGAGAAGCTTCGTTGAAAAAGCAACCGAACTTGTGTGGGGTCCTCCGACGGTTATTTTATTGTTTTTAACCGGTGTTTATTTAACTTTTAAGTCAGGTTTTTTTCAATTTTCTCATATTTTTCTTTGGTTAGATAAAACGCTTTTTTCCCTTTTCCGTTCTAAGAAGGAAAAGAAAAAAAGCGGCGGCGTTAGTCAGTTTCAGGCTGTTTCAACTGCATTGGCTTCAACAATCGGAACAGGCAACATTGCGGGAGTTGCCACAGCGCTGACAATTGGCGGACCGGGAGCAGTTTTCTGGATGTGGCTGTCTGCAGTTTTTTCAATGATGACTGCTTTTTCCGAAAACACTTTAGGTGTTTTTTTCCGACTTAAAGATAAGGAAGAAAATTTTATCGGCGGGCCTATGTATTACATAAGAGACGGATTAAAAAACAAAAAAATTATTGGTAATTTTTCTTCTGCTCTTTCAAAGCTATATGCTTTTTTTCTTGTCGGTGCCGCTTTTGGAATAGGCAGCATGACACAGGCTAACACAGTTTCTTCTTCGCTTAATTCTTCTTTTAATGTTTCTTTTTATTTAACTGCAATTATCATTACAGCAATTACAGCACTTATAATTTCAGGCGGAATTAAACGAATCGGAGAAATTACCGAAAAGCTTGTTCCTTTTATGGCTCTTTTTTATATTTCAGCCTCTTTGCTGGTTTTTCTTTATGATATCGGAAACATCAGCTATGTTTTCTCTTCAATCTTTCAAGGCGCTTTTTCATTTAATTCAGCTGCAGGCGGCATTGTGGGCTTTGCAGTTAAAGAATGTGTTTCCGTTGGAATAAGACGGGGAATTTTTTCTAACGAAGCCGGTTTAGGCGCTTCTGTTACTGTCAGCTCACTTTCAGATGTTACGGAGCCGGTAAGACAAGGCATGTGGGGAATTTTTCAGGTTTTTGTTGACACAATTATTGTTTGCACCATGACAGCTTTTGTTATAATTTCAACTCAGGTTGATGCTGTTAATTTTGAAACAGCAATAAACGATTGTTCAAAGAGCTCACATTACGTTTATATTGGTAACAATACTGATTTTTTTGAAGGAAGAGTCTTTTTAACAGGAAATATTAAAAACAATACTTTTAAAGTGAACAGCGAGGGAACGGTTATTAAAACAGAAAAAGAAACCTTTACAAATATTATGCTTTTGACTAAAGGTGAAAACGGCGAAATCAAGCTTTCAGAGGTTAACGGTGTTTCCCTTGTGGGACTGGCTTTTAAAGAACGATTTGGCTCTTTTTCGGCAATTATTGTTTGTGTTGCTGTTTGTCTTTTTGCATTTTCAACTATAATCGGCTGGTCATGCTACGGAGAAAAGGCATCACAGTTTCTTTTTGGTAAAAAAGCAATTAAAATTTATAAGCTTCTTTACATTATTTTCGTCTTTGTCGGCTCAATAACAGAGCTTACAGTAGTTTGGGGAATATCTGACATTTTTAACGGTCTTATGGCTATTCCAAACCTTATTTCACTCTTGTTTTTATCGGGTACAGTCAGGAAAATTACTCAAAACTATTTAAGGAGAAAGAAAGGGCTGAAAATTGAACCAATGCTTTCTTTTGACCGTGATATTCAGCTTGAACTTGAACTTTCAAGCCTTGACGGCAACAAAGATTTATGATATATTATCACGGTAAAAAAACAACAAGCAGGGGTATTTCAATGAATATTCAGATATACGGAACAGCTAAATGCTTCGACACAAAAAAAGCTCAGCGTTATTTTAAAGAAAGAGGAATCAAGTTTCAGTTTGTTGATCTTTCAAAATTCGGAATGAGCAAAGGTGAATTTCGTAGTATTAAAACCTCATTAAAATGCAGTTTAGAAGACCTTGTTAATGAAAAATCAAAAAAATATGAAAGCTCCTTCATTAAATATCTTGCTTCTGAAGAGGCAAAGGAAGAGAAGCTTCTTGAAAACCAAGAGCTTTTTAAAACGCCCATTGTCAGAAACGGAAAAAAGGCAACCTTGGGCTATTGCCCTGATGAATGGAAGAAATGGGAGGAAGAAAAATGATTACCAAAGAACAAATTGACAGAATCAACGAGCTGGCAAGAAAATCAAAAACACCCGAAGGTCTCACTGAAGAAGAAAAAAGTGAGCAGGCTGTTTTGAGAAGAGCTTATATTGATTCCTACAAGGCAAGCCTTGTTGCCAACCTTGAAAACACTTATATTGTTGACGAAAAAGGCAACAAAACCAAGGTTCAGCGTAAAGGAAAAAAGGCATAATATAACTATAAAAGCAGTTCAGACCTCATAAAATAAGCAAAGGGTTTCTTTCGGTTTTTCACCAAAGAAACCCTTTAATTCTATAAAAATCAGTAAAAATATATGATAACGATTTATTTATGTTTTTTGCTTTATACAAATATAGTCATAAGTACAGTCATTTTTATCTGTGTGGTACTGTTTCTTTTCTGATTTCAGGATTTTGCGGAAAACCTGCTTTGCTTTCGGGCTTAAGAGTTTCGCCCACATCATAAAGCCATTTATTATAAATTATAAACTCGCTGCAAAGCTCATTTGAAAAATAGATAAATCGGAATGAACCATTTTCAAAAAGCTTTTCTGTTTCTTTCAAGTTCAAATCTGAGATATTTATTTCATTAAGAATGTTTTCTGCAGCCTTTTCTTCAACCTGACAAAAGGCACAGATTGTTTTTTGACACAAATTCAGAAAAGCACCTCTTATTTCATCAGACAGCAAAACAGTCTTTTTCTTCTCATTAAGCTTTGAAACTATTACCTTTGCGTGACTGATTACATTATCGCTTTGAGCGTAAACGATAAGAGTGATTTCGCTATTGAGTTCACAAAAATAAATGTTTGTTTCGCTGTCTGACTGCGTTTTCAAAAAATCAGTCAGTAAAAATTCTTCTTCGCCATTGCTATTATAATTATCAACAAAATCAACCAGATTTATAAACTCTCCCTTTGAACATGAAGAAAAAACGAAAAGCAAAACAAAACATAAAACAGAAGCATATTTCTTTTTCATAATTTGCCCTCCCCTTTTTAATTCTATTAAAAGAAAAGGAGAAATATACAACCCTTGCCAACAGTCAGCAAGGGTTGTTTTTTCAGTTAACTTTATAAAGATTGGCTTCAAAAGGAGAAAGCGGTCCTTTGCAGCTTGTTAGAACATTTGAAGCCAGAAGAACGAATTTATCAACAGCAACATTTCTTTTGGCAACCTTATCAGTAAGGTTAATTTCGATATAATATTTTTCATCGCCGTATGTTCTGTAATAAGCTAAAACATCTGAACTCTTTTTTGAGGCAAGAACAAAATCGCCATAGATTAAAGCGGGATTATTATGTCTGATTTCAATCATCTTTTTATAGAAATTCAAAACAGAAAAATCCTCTTCAAGCTGAGCTTCAACGTTGATTTTTTCATAGTTTGAGTTAACCTCAATCCATGGTGTTCCGGTAGTGAAGCCACCATTTATCTCTGAAGACCATTGCATAGGCGTTCTTGCGTGGTCGCGGCTGCCTGCAAGAAGAGTTTTCAGCGCCTCTTCGTCTGTTTCGCCTCTTTCGCGGCTCTGGTTATAGGTATTGATTGACTCAACATCTCTGAAATGAGAAATATCTTTAAAATCGCAGTTTGTCATTCCGATTTCCTGACCCTGATAAATAAAAGGTGTTCCTTTAAATGTCATTTGCATAAGGGCTAAAAGCTTGCTGAGCTCATTTCTGTAGAAGCCTTCAGGACAAACCTTTGAAGTCATTCTCGGCCAATCGTGGTTTTCAAAGAAAACAACCGGCCAACAATGATTTCCGTAGTTAAGCTGCCAATTGACAAGCTCTTTTGCCATTGGACGAAGATCATATTTATAAGGAGTAAATCTCGCTTTTCCGGGGTTATCCATGTGATCAAAAGAGAAAACAACATCAAGCTCTTTTCGATAGTCACCGGTCATAAGCTTGCTCATTTCAATTCCTGTTCCCTGACATTCACCAACCGTAAAAGCACCGTATTTTGAGAAGGTGTTTTCGTTCATTTCATGAAGGAATTCATGGAGACGGGGGCCATAAAAATAGTGTTCACAGCCTTTCATTCCCATCATTGAGCCAATTATTTCGTTTCCGTCAGGAAGTCCGGGAGTTTTGGAAATAAAGCTGATTACATCTAATCGGAAGCCGTCAATTCCTTTGTCAAGCCACCAATTTATCATTTCATAAAGCTTTTTTCTGAGTTCTTCATTTTCCCAGTTGAAATCCATTTGTTTTTTTGAGAAAAGATGAAGCGCCCATTGCTTTCGTTGAGGGTAATAGTTCCATGCGCCGCCTTTAAAAATTGAATCCCAGTTATTAGGCGGTGTGTTTTCGTCTCCGTCGCGCCAGATATAAAAATCCTTATAGGGCGAATCAGGGTCATTTGCGCTGCTTTGGAACCATTCATGTTCATCAGAGCTATGGTTTATAACAAGGTCCATTATAAGCTTCATGTCGCGCTTATGAACCTCGCTGAGAAGACGGTCAAAATCTTCCATGCTGCCGAATTCTTCCATGATTTTTTGATAGTTTCTTATATCGTAGCCGTTATCGTCATTAGGCGAATCATAAACGGGGCTGCACCAAATGGCGTCAATTCCCAATTCCTTAAGGTAATCAAGCTTTTCAATTATTCCGCAAAGATCGCCAATTCCGTCTGCATTGGAGTCGTTGAATGAGCGCGGATAAATCTGATAAAAAACAGCTTCTTTCCACCACTTTCTTTCAATCGGAGCGTTATCCTCAAGAGGCATAGCTTTTTCGCTGTTTAAAAGACCCAAGAGAGCATCAATAAAGCTATCGTCAATTTTTCCCATGGAAAGCTTCTGAAGGGAAGAAAGCTTCAATTCTCCAATAGGTGTTTTTGTCAGGAGAGAGCTGTCAATTCCAAACTCATGAAGAGCCTTCATAATAATATCATGCCCTGCAGGAGTTTTCAGAATGTTTTTGATTTTTGTTTCTTTAGTTATCAAAATAATTTCCTCCTCTTATTTTTCTGATTATAATAATATACCATTACTGATAGTTTTTCAATGATTTTTTGAAAAACAAAAATTAAAAGCCGCCGCATACGCCGAGCTCCCACAGGCAGCTTTTGTTTCTCGAACAAAATTTCTTGTGGTAGCTCGGCGTAAAAGCAACGACTTATAAATAAACGGTTGAAATTCAGTTATTCATTTCTTTTTTTAAGACTTTTTCTTACAAGGAGGCCAACAAGCGCTTCTTTGTTAAAGGGAATAAGAGGATATAAATAAGTGAAGCCGCTTATGGTTTTTGTTGTACAGATTACAAGAAGGATTATCATTAGTGAAACGAAATAGCCGGTTAAGCCAAAAAACGCTGTTAAAATCAACATCAGTACTCTTGAAACCTTGATTGCATAGCCCAATTCATAGCTTGGCTGAGTGAAGTTTGAAATAGCCGCAAAAGCCATGAACAAAACAACCTCATTAACAAACCAACCGGTTGACACTGCAAATTCTCCAAGAACCAAGGCACCGACTACGCTGAAAGAATTAGAGAGTGCGCTGGGAGTATTAAGCGAAGCAAGCCTCAGTGTATCAACAACAAATTCAACAGCTAAAAGCTGAAAAATTATTGGAATCTCATTTGGTTCTTTAACAAGGAAAACCTTTAAAAAGTCGGGCGCTTTTTCACCGTATAGGGTCAAAAGATACCACGACGGAACAAGCAAAAGTGAAAGGCCGAACACGACGGCTCTGACATAACGAAGAAGAGTTCCGACCATAGGAGGAAAATAATAGTCGTTAATATCTTGAACAAAATCGAAAATCCCCGTTGGTATAATCATTGCAGACGGCGAACCGTCACAAAGAATTATAACATTGCCGTCATATATGCACGCTGCGGCAGTATCCGGCCTTTCGGTATATCTAACCTTTGGAAACGGATTCCAAGGTTGATATGGCAAAATACATTCTCTTAAGCTTTCCTGAGCCATTGAAAGACTTTCAGTTTTAACGCTGTTTAGCTTTTCCATTACATCAGACAGAACTTTTTTATCAACTGTGTCTTCAAGATAGCACACAATAACATCTGTTTTTGATTTATTTCCCAACTGAACACATTTCATCGTCAGCGAAGTATTTCTGATTTTTCTTCTTATAAGCGCCGTGTTGAAGATTACCGTTTCAACAAAGCCCTCGTGGGAGCCTCTGAGAACCTTATCGGATTCAGGCTCCTGAACCGTTCTGGCAGGATAGGTTCTGGAATCAATAATTATTGCCGTATCAAAGCCTTCAACAACCATTCCTATTGCGCCGGACAAAACGAAAACCGTGAATTTTTCAAGGCTTGTTTCAACGCTTGATTCAATGTAGGTAATATTGTTATCAAGAAGGTCTTTAGCCGATTTTATATCCTCTATTTCTTCACTTGATATCCTTGACATATATTCAAGCATTTTCTCAAATATTTCATCTTTAACAAAGCCATCAATGCAATAGAAGGTTGCTTTTCTGTCTGCTATTTTAATTTTTTTAATGAGCATATCAAAGCTTTCACTTACACGAAGCTTGTTTTCAATCATTTCAAGATTTTCTTCATAGCTTTTATTAAAATCACTCAAAACTATCACCAAAAATATTTTTGGCAGATTTCATTGTTTTATTCTAAAAGGTTCTGAAATCATTATATAGCTCAACAATACTGTTCCAGGTTAAAACACCCACATCACCCGTTACGGGAAGACCATAAAGCGACTGAACTGCCTCAACTGCCCTTTCTGTCTGTATTCCATATACTCCGTCAACAGTAACGCTCGGAACAGACGGAATGTTTTGAGAAATTACACTCAGATAGGTCTGAAGCTGTTCAACAGTTTTTCCTGTTGCGCCGGTAGTAATTACGTATCCGGGATATAAAAGCGAGGAATAAGACTGAAACTCATAAGGTAACGATTGCAAAATTACATTATATTGGTCTAAAATTTCATACCAGGTTTCGCTGTTAACAACTCCGGTTTCTTCAAGAGAATAATATCGCTGAAAGGCTTTGACCGCGTTTTCTGTTTCTTGACCAAAAACACCGTCTGCTGAAATTCTCGGTAGCTGCCCGTTAAAATAAGCAATGAAATCGAGATAATATTGAATTATTCTGACATAAATATTTGAACTTCCGAGACTTAGCGGATAAGGATATACCCTTTGAGCTTCACTTATACTGATTCCTTCAGAATAAAGCTCCGACAAGCGCTTAACAGCGTTATATACGCGTTTTATAGCGTACCAGGTTGCATTACCCACCACACCGTCAGGGGTAAGATTAAAAATCTCTTGAAAAGTTTTAACGGCATTTTCTGTTGTTTTATCAAAAACGCCGTCTGTTTCGGGAATCACCGGAATCAAAGGATAGTTTCTTGCAATTCGGTTAAGTTGACGCTGAATGTTTAAAACCTCCTGACCGGCAAAGCCCATTCTGATCGGCTCACCCGGATAAGTCGGAATATTCGGACCTGTTTCTGCTTTTTTCAAATTAATGTTATCTCCGTAATAATACTGAAGAATTTCATAGGGCGTGTAGCCTTCGTTTGCCAATTCAACTGTTCCCCACTGTGAAAGACCGTTGCAAACAACATTGATTCCGTCGCAATACTCCGTATAATAAGGCTGAATATTGCCCTGCATTACAACATAGGTGTTAAAAATATCATCGACTATTTCAGAAATATTTGAAAAATAGTCTCTGCCCGGTTGAAAAGACTGATCAAACTGAGTTGAATTTGTAATATCAAAATCATAGCCCTGAGAACGATAAAACTCAGTATATATTCTGTTAAGAGTAATTGAAATCTGAGCAATGATGTTTGCTCTTAAAGCACTTTCAGGCCATGTTGGATATATTTCACCGGAAGCAACATTTTTAATGTAATCAACAAAAGGAACCGTTATATTTTCAGCCGCGGACTGAGGCAAGCCAAGGTGAACGGTTATATATTCGGGAACAACAACATTTTCAGCCATTGAATACCTCTCTTCCTTCACCTAAAAGAAGATTATTAGGTTCAGATTCAACAACTGTTGTTTCCATGTTGTCGCCTTTTTCCGTCGGAACAAGCTGAACTGACTGAATAGTTTCAATACCCTCAAAAATCGGAGCACCGATATATTTCCGACTTATAAATCTCGGATGAGAAACAATAATATCATATTGATAATAAGGCTTCACGTTTGACGGCGCTTCCGAGCTGACCTTTGAAGGAGCAGGAAGAAAAATATTACCCACTTCCCCGCTTGAATTTGTGTATCCCTGAAACAAACGGTTATCGGTTTTGGTTTCATAAACCGAAACTAAAGCGCTGGATATTGGATAAACTCTGTCTGCGGCAAAAACCTGAACTTTAAGTTTTCCGTTTTTATCCGGTTCAGATTTTATCGGGTAAACTTCACTTTCAAGACGATTTTCACTCATTTTCCGGTTATCTTCATCAATTTTCAAATCGGCATTGGCTTCAACCACCAAAGCTTCATCGCTGAGAACCTCATCAATTGCCTGAAGAATTGACCTTGACTTAGCTTCAATCAGTTCTTTTGAGTATTTTTCAATAAGGCTGTCAAAACTATTCAAAAAAATCACCCTTTTAAAATTTGATTATTTTCTTTACAGTCTATGAAACATAGCTTGTTTTTGACACAAAAAAAAGAGCAACACACCAAAAAGCTTTTGCTTCAGGCGTGCTGCTCGTCTTTATTATGTTTTATAAAACTTCAACCTTTTCAAGATTTGCGCCTTTTGTTTCCTTAACCTTTGTCATGAGCATAACAGCAGCAACAGAAACAGAAGGAACAGTAACAATAAGGCACATAAGCCATGCAGGAATTTTTAAAATTCCGACAACCATTAAAATATAACCCACAGCCATTCCGATTATAACAAGAAGACCTTCAGCACCGACAACAGAAGCTCTTATTTCAGTGGGAACCTTTTCTGTCATCATTACATTCATATAGTCTCTTCCTGTCCAGAAAGAGCCTTGGTAGAAGCCGGCGAAAGCGCCGATTAAATAGGGATTCCAGAGCTTATTGATTCCGACAGCAAACAAAATGAAGAATACAACGCAAATTGAGCTGGCAAGAGCAATTGTCTTTTTTCTTCCGATTCTGTCGGCAATAAAGCCGGAAAGGAAGGTCTGAGAAGCATAAACAAGAGGAAGGACAAAAAGAGCTTTTGTTATTTGATCGGTAGTCATTCCTGCAATGTGCATACAAGATTCAAAATAAAGACCCACGGCGGCAATTCCAACATCAAAAACAATATGTGAAATTAAAAGAGCCTTTGTGTCGCTGTTTGAGAAAATATATTTAGCCGCATTAATTACACCGTACTGTTTTTCCTGAGCCTTTTTTTCAGCCTTTCTTTGAGCTTTCTCTCTTTCTCTTTCTTCAAGAGGCTTTGAAAGATACTCAATTTTTTCGCTTATATAAACCTTGGTGTCTTTTGCAAAAACAATAACAGCCAAACAAGCCAGAAAGCCGACAATAGCAGGAACAAGAAAAATTCTTCGCCACAAGGTTGGATCATTACCCATAAGAATTGAGCGAAGCGTCGGAACAAAAACAACGCCCAAAATTCCGAGAGCTTTCAGAATACTGTATATTTTTGCGCGATGCTTTTTAGGTGCCTCTTCCAGAATAAAAATAATCTGCATATCATGCCCCATGAAAAAGCCGATTACAGCATATCCAATAAGATAAACTATGTAGTTAGTTGAAAAATATGTTATCAACATTCCGAGGCTCATTCCAAAGGTTGAAAAAGCAAAAAGAGGTTTTCTTCCGAATTTGTCTGCCAGAGCCTTATAAAAAGGAGTTACCAAGCCGAAAACATAGCTGAAAACACCGATTGTTGAATGAAGCGCCAAGCCTTCTTCATAGGTATAGGTCTTTCCGAAAAGCGCATTGTTGACAAAAAACTCAGTAACGAGTGATGACTGAACTGTTACTGAAAGGTTACTTGCAACCTCATCAACAATATTGACAAGGGCAATCAGACACAAAAGGACAGCAAAATAAAAGGCTGAAGAGCCCTTTGATTGAATTTTTTTCAGTTTTTCAAGCTGCCGACTTTCGTTTAAAGCGATTTTTTCTTCGTTTTTTGTTTTGTTCATTATTTCCCCTTCTCTTTTATTTATATTTTTTAATGAGAACATGAAGTCGGCCTTTTTTGCTTTGCCCTGTTATTTTTGAAAAAACAATTTTGCCTTTTCCTCGATAAACAACCTTATCGCCTTCATTCAGCCTAAAATCAGGCTTCAGGTTTTCAGCGGAGTTAACAAAAACAAGGCCCTTTTCAATTGCCTCAACACTTTTTGACCTTGAAAGCGAAAAGGCAGCAGCCACAACATTATCAAGTCTTTCAGATGAAATAAAAGAATTTATTTCATCGAAATTTTCTTTCTTTTCTTTTATTCTGTCAAAAGAAACCTCTTTGACTGTAACGCTTCCTCTTCCGACTGTTTTCAGATTATTACAAATAAAGCTTTTTGAAGATTTCAGACACACAAGAAAACAGCCTTCATCGTCAGCAATTATATCCCCCAGAACCTCTCTTTTAAGACCAAGTCCCATAAGGGAACCTAAATAATCTCTGTGAGAAAGAGTCGAAAAACGATCTTTATCAATTCTTATTAATGAAAGGGGGTTATCTTCACGATTTTCTGAAAAATACTCTTCTATGTTTTCGTAAGTTTCATAAAATGACGGAACAAAAACTGCAACAACTCTTTCAGCTTCGCTGTAGCCTCCGAAATAAAAGGTTAAAACGCTTTTGTTGTTTTCTTTTTCCAACGCTGAAAGCAAGCTTCTTTGTCTCAGATCAAGAAAAGAGGTTGATGTAATCATTGAGTTGCTTTCACAGCGATTTTTCAGATCACGCGCGTGAGAAAATAAAATCTTATCATCTGTCATACTGTGTATCCGTGAGCATTATTCAGCATTAAATCTTTCATCTTCATCAGCCTTGTTGTTGCTGAACGCTCATTTTCTTCAAGCTTCATTGTTATATATTTTATGGTTTCTTCATATTGCGGAATCAGAACATTCTCCAAAGCATTGACTCTTCGCCTTGTTTTCTCAATTTCTGACGAAAGGAGCTGACATTGCTTCTCTTTTTCCGCAAGAAGAAGCATATCAGGCAAAACATTGTTAAGAGCCTTAACAGCTTCGTCAAGCTCGCCTGAGCTGAAAGCATAGCCATAGGAAAAAATTTCTTCTTTTTGAGCGCTTGCACCATTCACTTCAAACTCAGGAACAATGACACTCATAATGTTTTTTTCTTTAATTTCCACGCTGAGCTTTTGACAAGACATTAAAAGCGAAGTTTCAACTGCTTCATCATCCATAACTATTCTTGCAAGATTCATGGCGCTGTTGGCTTTTTTTAAAGCAGTTTCAACCTTCAGTCTCAGCTCTTTAGTTTCTTTTATTAAAACAAGAAACTGCCTCATAAGCTCGTCTCGCTTATCTTTCAGAAGCTTATGTCCTCTTCGGGCAGTAACAAGCTTTTTTTTCAGATTGGAAAGCTCCATTCTTGTTGGGTTAACTTTCATAATTGCCATAAAGCAGTCTCCTTTCTTTAAAAATCAAAACACACGCTACGGCTATGCGTGATAATATTTATCAAGAAGCTTATCGCTGATTCTTTTAAGCTCGCTTCGAGGAAGAATTGAAAGAAGCTTCCAGCCAAGGTCAAGAGTTTCTTCAATGCTTCGCGAAACTCCGCTGCCCTGAGAAACATATTCTTCTTCAAACCTTTCGGCAAATTCAGCATAGAGCTTATCAATATCGCTAAGAGCTGACTCACCGAGAATTACCATCAGCTCTTTGCTGTCTTTCCCTCTTGCATAAGAAGAAAAAAGCTGATTCATAGTATCTGAATGATCGGCCCTTGTTTTGCCTTCGCCAATTCCCTTATCTTTAAGCCTTGAAAGAGAAGGAAGAACATCAATAGGAGGAGTTATTCCTTTTCGGTAAAGCTCACGGCTTAAAATAATCTGACCTTCTGTTATATAGCCGGTAAGATCGGGGATGGGATGGGTTTTATCGTCTTCTGGCATTGTCAGAATGGGAATCATTGTTATGCTTCCCTTTTTGTTTTTCTGTCTTCCTGCCCTTTCATAAATTGCGGCAAGATCTGTGTACATATATCCCGGATAGCCTCTTCTTCCCGGAACTTCTTTTTTAGCCGCCGAAACCTCACGAAGCGCATCGGCATAGTTAGTTATATCAGTTAAAATTACAAGAACATGCATATCTTTTTCAAAAGCAAGATATTCAGCCGCTGTTAGAGCCATTTTCGGTGTTGCAATTCGCTCCATCGCAGGATCATTGGCAAGATTAGAAAACATAACAGTTCTGTCAATAGCTCCCGTTTCCTTAAAGGATCTTACAAAATAATCTGCCTCTTCAAAGGTTATTCCTATTGCGGCAAAAACTACAGCAAACTTTTCGTCGGCACCAAGAACCCTTGCCTGTCTTGCAATCTGGGCTGCAAGCTCACTATGGGGAAGCCCGGAAGCTGAAAAAATCGGAAGTTTCTGACCTCTGACAAGAGTATTAAGGCCGTCAATGGCTGAAATTCCCGTTTCAATAAACTCCTGAGGATAGCTTCTTGCAGCGGGGTTCATTGGCTTTCCGTTAACATCAAGACGCATTTCAGGGATGATTTCCGGTCCTGAATCAACAGGTCTTCCCAAGCCGTCAAAAACTCTTCCAAGCATATCGGTTGAAACTCCGAGCTGCATTTGTTTTCCGGTAAATTTAATTTTGCTGTTTGAAAGGTTAATTCCCGCCGATGATTCAAAAAGCTGAACAAGAGCATTTCTTCCGTTAACTTCAAGAACGCGACAAAGTCTTTTTTCGCCGTTTTCAAGCTCAATTTCACCAAGCTCATTATATGAAACGCCATCAACATCGCGAACAAACATAAGCGGGCCGGCAACTTCCTCAATTGTTCTGTAGCTTTTAAGCATCAGCAGACTCCCCTTTCATTAAATTGTTTGTTTCAAGCTTTATTTTTTTAAGTGTTTCATTAAACTCACATTCTGTGTCAGATTCAGAAACATACTTGAATCTTCCGATTTTTTCTCTTATCGGAAGGCGAATAACATCGTTTATGTTAACGCCCTTTTCAATGCACTGCCTTGCTGAATCATAAAAGCTGAGAATAAGAGACGACATATAAAACTGTTTTTTCAATGATGTATAGGTATCAACCTCATGAAAAGCAAGCTGATGAAGAAAATCTTCTCTTATTGAGCGCGAAACTTCCAGAACAAGTCTGTCGGAGGCTGAAAGAGAATCAACACCAACAAGCTTCACAATTTCTTCAAGAGAAGCCTCTTGAGAAAGAAGACTCATAAATCGCTTTCGGTTTTCAGTCCACTTTGAGTTAACATTTTTATTGAACCATTCACTAAGACTTTCAGCATAAAGCGAATAACTGGTCAACCAGTTAATTGCAGGGAAATGACGCTTATAGGCAAGAGCACTGTCAAGCCCCCAGAAAGCCTTAACAATTCTCAGAGTTGCCTGGGAAACAGGCTCTGAAATATCGCCGCCCTGCGGAGACACGGCACCAATTACTGAAAGGCTTCCTTCCCTTCTTTCACCGCCAAGCGCAACCACTCTTCCGGCTCTTTCATAAAACTGAGCCAGACGGGAACCAAGATAAGCCGGATAGCCTTCTTCACCGGGCATTTCTTCAAGTCTGCCGGACATTTCGCGAAGTGCCTCAGCCCACCTGGAAGTTGAATCAGCCATTAAAGCAACATTATATCCCATATCACGATAGTATTCAGCAATGGTAATTCCCGTATAAACCGAAGCCTCTCTCGCCGCAACCGGCATATCTGAGGTGTTGGCAATGAGAACAGTTCTTTCCATAATTGATTTTCCTGTTTCAGAATCAATTATTTTCGGAAATTCGTTTAAAACGTCGGTCATTTCATTGCCTCTTTCACCACAACCGATATAAACAACAATGTCTGCCTCAGACCACTTTGCAAGCTGATGTTGAGTTATTGTTTTTCCGCTTCCGAAGGGACCGGGAATTGCCGCAACGCCGCCTTTAGCAAGGGGAAAAAGAGTATCAATTACTCTTTGACCTGTTATAAGAGGCATTTCAGGTGAAAGCTTTTTTAAATATGGTCTCGCCTTTCTGACGGGCCATTTTTGCAAAAGTGAAATATTATACACAGTGCCGTTTTCGCTCTCGATTACGGCAACATTATCTTCAACTCTGAATTCGCCCTCATAAATTGCAACAACTATTCCGTTGACACCAAAGGGAACCATAATTTTATGTTTAACGATTTCTGTTTCATCAACGAAGCCTAAAACGTCGCCTTCTGAAACCTCATCACCCACCTTAACCGTCGGAACAAAATTCCAGAGCCTTTCGCGAGAAAGAGAAGGAACTTCAATTCCTCTTTCAAGATTATTTCCCGAAAGCTCCATGATTTCAAGGAGAGGACGCTGAATTCCGTCAAAAATTCCGCCGATAAGACCGGGGCCAAGCTCGACGCTTAAGGGTTCCCCTGTTGTTTCAACAGTTTCACCCGTTGCAATTCCTGAGGTTTCTTCATAAACCTGAATTGAAGCGTTTTCGCCGTGCATTTCAATTATTTCACCAATCAGCCTTTTGTTGCTGACTCTGACAACATCAAACATATTGGCATGACGCATTCCCGAAGCCACAACAAGAGGACCGGAAACCTTTGTGATTATTCCTGATTTCATAAAATCACCTTTTCAAATTAATTATGGAGCTAAATCTGAACCAACTGCACGCTTAATCATACTCTGAATATTTTTCATTGCGATTTCGCTTTTATCTGAACTTCCGGGAATTAAAATTATTGCCGGAGTCAAAGATTCGCTATATTTATCAATTTCGTCTTTTAATTTTTCGCCAAGATCTTCTGTTATAAATATTATGGCATAAGACTCAAAAGCAAGCTTTTTTAAACAAGCAGACGCAGAATAAGCATCGCTCATGGGAAAGATTTCAAAGCCAACAGCTGAAAAACCCATAATACAGGACTTTTCTCCTATTACTGCAATTTTATTCATACAGAGCGCTCACCCTTTCTTTAACTGTTTCGCTTGAAATTCCGTTTTCTTTTGCTGAAAGAATCAGTTTAACGCTCTTGATCTCAGATCTTGCGGCAAGATAATAGGTATATATCGGATCAAAACCAAGGAAAATAAACTTTGATTTTTTAATTTGAGTTAAAAGGTGCCTTTCAACCCATATTTCAAAGTCGGAATAGCTTTGCTTTAAAATTTCAACACACTCACTAAGAGGTGTTTTCTTAACAAATTCAAAAAAGCTCTGAGTACCTTCAGAAGCTGCTTTTGCTAACTCATCAGAAGAAAAAAGAGTCGTTTCTCCAAGAGCCTTTCGGCAGAAAGAAAGATTTTTTTCAAAACAAGAACAACGATATCCGATTTTCAGATCAGTTGCGGCAATAAAAAAATCTGAAGCCTGAAAAACAAGGTCATTCTCTTTTTTTCTGATTAATTCCCTCAGGAGCCTCAGCGCACCGCAATCAAGAATGATTTCAACATTCATTCCGCTTTTTGTTTCGTTAGCAACTTCAAATGCTTCTTTGGCACAGCTTCTGTATTTTTCATCAATCAGAGAAAAATCATGGCTTTCAACGGCCTTATCGAGCTTTTCAAGATCAATAGATGTGGGATAGCGGAAAAGGCTTTTAATTTCGGTATTTGAGAAATAACCTTTAATAGCCGCTTTGATATTAAAGAAATCATTTAAAACAGTAAACAGCAAAAGCTCATTTTCATCATCAACAAGCTGAAAAATTAAATCTGAAAGTGTTTTTTCCTGAGCTTTTATTATTTCCGAAGTATTGCCCGAGTCAACAGCCCAATTCTTGCTTTTTAAAAAGCTGACAGCTGTTTCAAATGAATCGGTATGAGCAAGCTTCATAATTTCTTCAGCGGTGAGAAGATTTTTTTCTTTTGACCTGATTACTGCGACAGCAAAGGCATAATCATTTTTTATCATAGCTACCTCCGTCAGTCTTTAAACAAAATCTCAGAAAGCATCTCTTTAATCAAACTCATTTTTTCATCAAAAACTGACTTCAAGGTGCAATCAATTTCAAAATCACCATAATCGAGAATAAAGCCGTTTGGAATGTTTTTTGGTGTTTTTGAAATCTGAACAGCAGCCTTTTCATAAACCTCTGAATTGATTGAAATTTCAAATTTTGAAGGCAAACGAGCCAGATCCCGCGAGTTCAAATATAATATACATTCACCTTCGGCAACATATTTTACACAAATTGCATGAAGGAAAGAGAAATATTTAGAATCATCGGCGTTTGCTATTTCTTCATACGCTGCTGAAACAATATCGTTTATAATTGCGTTTTTTGCCTCAAGATATCGGTTTCGGGTTATTGTGTCTGCATTTGACTTGGAAACAGAATTTCTTTGCTTAGCCTTTTCTTCAGCATCGGAAATAATTTTATCGGAAGCAATTTTACTCTCAGCTCTTGCTCTGGCTTTGATTTCTTCAGCTTCTTTTTCAGCGGTGCTTATTATTAAAGAACATTTTTCTTCGCTGTCTTGCGCAATCTTGCTGATTATTTTTTCAAGACCTGTCACATTCTCATCTCCTTTGAAGGATTTTGTGGAAAGCTTATCCTATTCTGTAAACAGAAATTATGGAAATAAGGAAGGGCAAAATTGCATAGAACTCAACAAGAGAAGCCATTGCAACTGCTCTGCCTGATTGGTCAGGCTTCTTGGCAACAAGACTGACACCTGCAACGGAAACCTTTCCCTGATGAATAGCTGAAAAATAGCCGCCGATTGCAATGGGAAGACAAGCAGCAAAATAAAGAAGACCCAGATCCCATGAAATTTCAACAGGGTTACCGCTGATTATTCCAGTCTTCACAAGAACAAAAAAAGCAACAATAAAGCCATAGAGACCTTGGGTTCCTGGAAGAAGCTGCAAAACAAGAACTTTGCCAAACATTGAGGGTTCCTCTGAAATCAAGCCGGCAGAAGCCTGTCCGGCAAGACCGACAGCTTTAGCTGAGCCTGCGCAGGCAAAAGCGGCAGCAAAGGCTGCACCTAACATTGCAATAGCCAAACCTAAATTAATCATTGATTGTTTCCTCCTTGAGTTTGAAATATTTTGAATTGATTTTAAACGGGGTGAAGCTCTTTCCTCCGCCCTCATAAAATTTTGAAAAGAACTCAACATATTGAAGACGGTTAGTGTGAACATAGGCACCAATTAAATTAATGGCAAAATTCACGCCATGACCGACAACAAAAATTAAAACAAAAATAAAAATGTTTTTGGGCATTGAAGCCAGAATATTAACAACCATGGCGATAACACCTGTTACAAGATTTAGGGCAAGAAGCCTTGAATAAGAAAGAATATCGCCAAGATAACCTGTTGTTATGCTGTAAACGCCATAAAGGCCTCCGCCAAGCTTGCCAAAAATATTTTTAGCGCTTCGCCCCGAGGTTAACACAATGAGAACTGCTCCTGCAATCAAAAGCTTTATTGCAGTTTCCGTTGCTTCTTCGCTGACAGGCTCAATAAAGTTTTTTCCAACAACTGCCAGACCCGATACAAAAACATAAACCGGAACGCAATCACAGATTGCGCTGAAAAATTTTCGTTGACGACAAAGATTGAAGAATCTTATTGCCAGACCGAAATACAAATGAATTATTCCCAACAAAAACGAAAAGAGAAGCATTTTTATGCTGTCTTGCTGTGGATTAAACCATAAAGCAAGTTCAGGTGGATTTTCGATTTTTAAAAATGTTCTGCATACTGTGGGAATCAAATCTCCGAACCAGCCGCCAAAAACTGCTCCCCAAACGGTTGTTGAAATTCCGCAATACAAAGCAAAATCAGCAAATCTTTTTGCGCCACCCGTAACTTTCAGTTTTAATTTTGCCACAAGAGAAAAAACAATCATTAAAATTCCGTAGCCGCCATCAGACAGCATTAAGCCAAAAAGACCATAATAGAAAACAGACATTATGGGATTTGGGTCAACATCTTTATTTGAAACCGGTGAATACATTTCGGTAATGTTTTCAACACCGGCAGCAAAAGAACTGTTTTTAACCAAAACCGGAACCTCGTTGTCTTCATAATCCGGCTCAAAGAACTCAATCTGCGCTCTGAAGCGCCTTTCAATTTCAAATTTGAGTTCTTCGCTTTCTCTTTCCGGCAAATAGCCTTCATAATAAATTACGTTTTCAGTTGCCGCAGAAAGAGAAATCGCTCTATATTTTTCAATGGTTACAAGACAAAAATCACACAAAAACCTTAGATTTTCGTATTCTTTGGCAAAGGAAGCAATTTCCAGACTGAGCTTTTCAATTTGTTCTTTAAGACCTTTTATTTCTTTTTCAAAAGCCGCTATTGCAACAGAGGGAATTTTCATCACAGCTGTGTTCGGCTTTGAAAAACCAATTTTTTCAAGAGCCGCTTCAGTCTTTTTCCCTTCGCTTTTATGACACATTAAAACGAAACAAGTCTGGAACGGTGAACTGCTTATAACCTGAATTTCAAGGCCAAAAGAAAATTCTTCATTTTCAGACAGCTTTTCTGAAATTTTTTCAGCTGAATAATCACCCTTCAATGTTCCGATAAAAATTGATGTTCCGGAGGTTGAACGACTGCCCAAAGGAATATCGAGCTTTTCCCAAGGTCTGATTTCGCCTATAATGGCTTCAATGTCGGCGGCTTCTTTTTCTAAGCCTTTAATTTTTTTATTAAGACAACAGATTTTATTTGCAACCACTTCAATCGCTTCAGCCTTCTGACAGAGAAGCTTATATTCTGAATAGTCTATTTCAGAATAGTCGCTGATTGAATCTAAAAAGCTCTTTTTAATTGAGCACGAATATTCAAGGAGGCTGACCGCTTCTTTCGCTTTTTCATATAATAGCTCATATTTTTCAACAGACGACTCTGTGTTTGTTTTTTTCAGCTTTTCATTGCAGATGTTTTTCAAATGAGTCACACCGGAAAGCTGAAGAAAATCTGTAAGCTTCTTTCTGTCTTCCAGAAGAGAAACAAGCTCAAAGCCAACAAGTTTTACTTTAGACAAAGCTCCACCTCCTTTTGATATTTTTAAGCAGGAAAATTATTTTAAAATGCAGGTCTTTACCATTTCAATCAGTTCTCTATAGTTTTTTTCAGAGTCAGAAATCATTTTTCTTTCTCTTAAATCAGCCAATGTGTTGGCTTGTTTTACATATCCGTCTGCATCATCAATTGCCTTTCGGATAATTTCTTCAGCTTTTATATTCGCCTGATTAATTCTCTTTTCATAAATCACCTCAGCCTCAAGCTTTGCCTGAAGTCTGATTTCTTCAGCAATTTTGGTAGCTTTGGTTTCTTCTTTTTTTGCAACAGCTTCAGCTTTTAAAACTGCATTAATCATTTCAGCTGCCAAAAGATATCACCTCTGATAAATAAATTATTCCCTGATTAAGAGTTGCTTGAACATCTGAAACAGAATTTTCAGCGCCTCTGAGACTTAAAGACACAATAAACAAAATCATAACCAAAATTATTGCCGCTATTATTGCCGCCAGCTTTTTAACATCAAGAGGGATCTCGGTATGAAGCGACTTGTTTTTCGGAACAGAGGTATAAGCAACTGCTTTACGGCGCTTAACCGGTTTTTTATCTGAATCAAGATAGTCAAAGGGAGAAACATCGGGAACGGGAATTTCTTCATGAAGAGAAACGGGAAACTCAGGATATGAAATTTCTTCCGCCTTTTCTTCCTTGTATTCCACAACATCGGCAATGGCATCAGCCTCGTCACCTGTGGGAGCAGAATAGGAATATATATCGTCATATTCAGTCTCAGAAGCCGGCTTGTTTCTTAATGCGGCATTTAAATCTGAAAGCATTTGTTTCGGTGTCAGATATCTGTCAGTTTCTTTAAAAGCGCATGCCTTGGAAATTACCTTCATGAGCATAGGTGCTTGAGTTGCAGGTTCCGGAAAGCTCATTCCCAGACATCTGTTTTCTTTTGAACGGTTAAGACCGTTAAGAGTTACCTCCTGGGGATACTGTTCTGTAAAGGGAAGTCTTCCGCGATTTATGAGCATATAGAGAATCAGACCAAGAGAATAAGTGTCACTTGTGCAATTAATGCTGTCGTTTTTCAGATATTCGGGAGCCATATAGTGCTGCGTGCGCTTATAGGCAACGGAGGTTTTTGAAGGTTCAAGAAGACTGAAGGAGCCGAAGTCTCCAAGCTTGCAGACTCCTTTTGCGTCAAACAAAATGTTTTCAGGCTTAAGATTCGGATAAATATAGCCAAAATCGCGGCATCGAATAAGAGATTTGCAAATTTCTATTCCAAGTCTTATTGTTTCTTCAAGAGTAAAAGAAAATTCATTAAGAAGATCAGAAAGAGAACGCATTTCTTCAAGTCTTATGAGAATAATTTTTCCTTTTCCGTCTGAAGTCTCTCTGACTTCAACATCTTCATATTTAACAAAGCGCTTTCCTCCGTCAGAGGTCTGAATGGTTTTGATGTTTCTTTTTATGTTTTCAATTATTTCATCAACATAAGCAGATTTGTCGTCTTTTTCAATTTCACCAAGAGGGTTAAAGCCCTTGCTTTCGCTTCTGTTGCTGTTTACTCTGATTGTTTTTAAAACACTTCTTGTTTTCTTTTGGTTTTCATCAACTGAAACGAGGGTATATACCCTTCCGTCTGTTCCTGTTCCGATACATTTTTCTGTGTTCCATTTTCCAAACACACCTTCAAAAGACTGAGCCATTTAATTCATTCCTTTATGTTTAATTTATATTTTCAAGTAAAACTCAAGTTAAAACTGATAATTGTATATACTTAGTTTATATTATACCATATATAGACAAAAAAAGCCACTTATTTATTTAATTAATTTGGTTTTTTCCGATAATTTTTTATTAAAATTTTTTAGAGAGGAAAGTGTATTGACAATAACGGATTAAACAGTTAAAATATAAACAGAAAAAAGGAGGCGGAAATTATGAGCAAAGACAAAGATCTTATTGAAACAGAAGATGATTTTTTCAGCGAAAACGACCTTATTACCGTTATTGATGACGACGGAAGAGAATATGTTTTTGAAGAATTGGACAGAATTGAGCTTGATAACGGCAAAAAGTATATTGCAGTTGTTCAGGTTCCTCAAAATGACGACGAGGTTCTCACTAACTCAAACGAAATGATCGTTCTTGAGGTTATTGAAAAAGGTGGCGAAAACTATCTTCTTAACATTGAAGACGAGGAAACAGAAGATGAAGTCGGCAAAATTTTCATCGAAAGACTTTCAGAAGAATACGGCTTCGAGTTTGATGAAGAAGAATAATTTTTGTTTTTTTGAATAAAATGTTTATATCCTGCCGTGTTCGGTCACTTTGGCCGATATAACCCAACACCTATATTAAAGGAGAGACGCTCCGTTGAAAGATTGCAGACCTCCCAAGATTTATCGGTATATCCGGTAATGAGGACGAAGGGAGCGTGAAGTCAATGGGCTATCACCACCCTGCGAAGAGCAGGTTATACTACGGTCATCCCGGCATGGCGGGTGAATTTAGCAGAGGTTTTCCTCTGTTATTTTTTTATTTTCAGGGAAAAACAATAACGGTGATCAAATGAAAAAGAAGCTTTGTTTTTTCGGCTTATTGACCGGACTTATTAACGCAGCTTTCGGAGCCGGCGGCGGTATTGTTTGCGTTTCCCTTTTGAAAAAAATGGGAATTGAACAAAAAAGAGCTCAGGCAACAACCGTTTGCGTTATTCTTCCGCTGACTGTTATAACCTCAACATTTTATTTATTAAAGGGCTATCTCAGCCTTTCAGACAGCTTTATTTATATTCTGCCCGGTTTTTTTGGTTCTGTTCTCGGATCTTTGATTTTGAAAAAAATCAACAACGACTTTTTAGGAAAGCTTTTTTCGCTTTTCATGATATGGGCAGGACTAAGGATGATTTTCAGATGAATTTTCAACTAATCATTTTTTCTTTCCTTGCCGCAGTATTGGGCTCTATGGGTTTTGGCGGCGGAGCAATTCTGATTATTTATCTGACAGCTATTGAAAATTTTCCTCAACTCAAAGCACAGGGAATAAATCTGATTTTTTTCATTCCATGCGCACTATTTGCAGCTTTAATTTATTCGAAGCAAAAGCTTATTGAAAAGAAATTTCTTCCATGGCTGATTATTTTCGGCGCCGTTGGTGTCCTTCTGGGGCTTTGGATAATTGATTTTATCGACACATCCCTTCTTTCAAAGCTATTTGGTTCTTTCCTTGTTATCATCGGTCTGAAAGGTATTTTTAAAAAGAAAAAATGAGCTGTAATTAATATTTTACAGCTCATAAATTTTAAGTATTAGCCCAATAAACCAAGGCGATTAAAACAAGAAGAAAAACTACAGCTTTAAGAATTCCCGAAAGGCAACCCCCTTTTTCGCTTTCATTATCAATTTTTTGACTGATTCTTTGAAGTTTTTCTGCTCTTTGATTAGGAGAAAGCAAGTATAATTTTTTAATCACACTCTTAACATAAAAATCTGAAGAACAAAATCTGAGAATTATATATTTCGGAATAAATAAAAACAAGTCAGGAAGAATAAGACCCCAATCTATAAAAAGAATAAATTTTTTCATAAGCTTCAGATATTTCTTTCGGTTTGTGACATAAATATCATCAAAGCTGATTTCGCCCTTACCTGACTCAACCTCAGCCTGAGGGAAAACAAGACAAACGGGAAAGAAATCGAAAAAGTCTGCAATTGAGCCATAGCAAAAGGCATATTCGCCCTCAAAGCAATCAACGGTAACATTTTGAAAATCAGATTTCAGCTTAAAAGTTGCACAGCTGAAAGCCGCAGCTTCCGGTATTTTTTCAAGAAACTTTCGGGAAAGCTTATATATTATTCTATGAATAAGCTTTCCTTCTTTACAATCCTCCTCAAAGCCTTCAGCTAAATCAGGCGATGAAAACTCTGCGCTGAAAACAGACTCAGAAGAGCCGACAAAAACTTCAACGCTTGAATCAGGATCGATTGAATAGCTTTTACTGCCTGTTTTTATATTAAGCTTACATAAAGAACTATGATTTTTAAAAGTTATATACATCTCAGCCTCACAAGATTAAATTAAAATTCCTTTTTCAGACTTTAACTTTGACAACGATTTTTTTAACCGATGCCTTTTCTCCACCAAAGCAAAGACCGGGCTTATGAATATCTGAAGGAAAGAAAATTGCATATTCACCCGCCTCAAGAACAAGTCTTCCTGCCTTATGATTATTTTTGAAAAACTCAATATCTTTTGCTGAGTCATAGCTGATTTCAGAAATTGCCTTTGAAACGCTCATAACATCCATAACTTCAATTCCGGAAACGATAAACTGAATATCGATATAATTTCTGTGACCTTCAAAAGAACCGTCTGATTCAAAATTTGAAATATATTCCTGAACAGAAGCAAAAACATTATCTCCGTCAATTTCGTATCGTCCCACGGGAAGATTTTCCTCAACAGCTCTTTTTATAAAGCTAAAGCTTTTTTCAAAATTTTTGTGGGTTTCAAAATATTTATTGCAATTATTTAAAGAATCAAAAATCATAATATCCCCTCTGTTAACTAATTTAATTATCGAAATCATTATATAGCAGGCAAAACAAAAAATCAAGGCGAAGCCTTGTATATCATCAATTCCGCAGGAATTGCATATCATCAACCTCGAAGAGGTTGTATATCATCAATGCGAAGCATTGCATATCATCAAGCCGACGGAAATACACACCTTCGGTGTGATGAGATACAACACGGCTATGCCGTGTTGATGATATACACGCTTACGCGTGATGATATACCAAGCCTGCCGGCTTGGATAAAAAAAATCCGACAAGTCGAAACTTGTCGGATTTTTTGTGTTTACAGCTTAAAATGGCAACAATATGAATCAATATAAAATTGCAAAATTTTCCTTTATTTCAAAAAACAATTTTACTACAGAACATTCAGAATTATCAGAAAGTCTGCCATCAAGAATGAATTCATAAATGCCTTTCTTCCTTTTAAAAATAAAAATACATTCAGAACCGCATTCATAACGCATTAAACTTTTCCTCAAGACTGTTGTTAGCATTTTTGATTCATTATTAAATATTACAAAAGAATCAGCAGATAAATCAATATCATTAACATTTCGCAATCTGATATTGTTATTTCTTATAATATTGCCGTTTTCAATTACGTTATCAAATAATTCTTTTAAATTGTTTTCTACAACAAAAAAACTATCGTATTTAATCAGAGACGGAAGACAATATTTATTCTCTATCCACTCTTTATAAAATTCAGGACCTATACAAAATGATTTGTCTTTTGATATTATGTACGATGATTTAATATGTTTTTTAATTTTCGAAAAAACTAAATTCAGAATCGGGTCATCATTCTCAATAATAAATGTAGCACATTGAAGTTGATTTAGTGTATAGAAACACGGAATAAAATTTATATATGTTTCGTCATTATTGCCGAAATAAAATGTTGGCAAACCTTTTGTTATCGCTTTTATATCATCATAATCTGCGTTGATACATTTAACATCATATTCGGAAAATATATTTAATATATTCTTCAAATCATTATCATTAAGATATGTATAGATAATTTTGCCCATATTATCACCTAAGGTTCATTGTATAACAACAAACCTTAAAAGTCAAATTTGTTTGCCCGGAGGGCAACTTCGTCGTGCCGTAGGCACACTTCATTGCGTCAGCACTTCATTTGCCGTAAGGCAACTTCATTCGTTTATGTCCGCTTTTCGGACAATGAAGTTGACAGCAAGCTGTCAAATGAAGTACTCGCTTCGCTCATAATGAAGTTATGTCCTGCGGACATAAATGAAAAAACCTCGTTCAAAGAACGAGGTTTTTTGGCCCGCCCAAAGGGATTTTGTCCCGGCGCTCCCGCGCCTATCGCCTCGCTTCGCTCGTTGCCCCGTCGGCGAAAACAGTCCACCGGACTGTTTTCTTCCGCTTCGCTCCCTCCTTGTTCGAATCCCTTTGTATTGCTATCCGAACCAAAAAGAATACGGCACACAAGGTGCCGTATTCTTTTTGGCCCGCCCAAAGGGATTCGAACCCCCATTCTCCAGAATCGGAATCTGTTGCGTTATCCAATTGCGCCATGGACGGAAATATCGGCGGCAGCCTCAATGACCGCCGCCGTAATATTTTAAAAAACTTATCCTTCGGCTGACAGCGCTTGCTCAAGCCAGCTGACACCAATTACCATTGCTGAATGAAGATCGTCTCTTTCAACTCGGTGAACAATTCTGTCGTTTGGCTTAAGTGTGGGGTCGTTTTTAATAAGATGAACCATTACTCTGTCTGAAACCTTTATTCCGCCTTCATCTTTTGCGGAAAGAATCTTGATGAGAAGATAGTAATCATCGCTTAAATTGCCGTAATAGATAGTATTACCGTTTCTGACAAAGGGCATGCCCTTATACATCAGAAATTCGTTTGCTGATTTTTCTGCCATGTTTTACTCCGTTCTCCCGCAATTATCTGTTGTTTAAATAACTTCTGACAAGCTCCTGAAGAAGCTCGTCTCTATCAACTTTTCTGATAAGGCTGCGGGCGTTATTATATGTTGTTATATATGTCGGATCTTCTGAAAGAATATAACCGACAATCTGGTTAATAGGATTATAGCCTTTTTCAACAAGGGATTCATAAACAGTGGTCAGCACCTCTTTCATTTCGGCGTTGTCCTCTCTGAAAAATGAAAATTCTCTAGTCTTGTCAGTCATAACAGACCCTCCATTCAAAATAGATTTTTATTATTATATAACATCTTGACGATTAAAACAATGGTTTATTTAAAAATTTAATATCTTTTTAACTTCTCAGTGAAATTCCCATTGCTTCAAGAGCTTTAATTGAGCGTTTCATTGCAGCATCGGCTTCTTCATCAGTAAGAGTTCTGTCGGCAGCTCTCATTCTGATATTGAAAGCTACGCTCTTCATTCCCTGAGGAATCTGTGAGCCAACATAAACGTCAAACAATGCAACTTCTTCAAGAATTTTTCCAACTGCTCCTGAAATTGCCTTTTCAATCTTCTTAACGGGAATATCCTCATCGCAAACGAAAGCAAGGTCACGAGTGCTTGCAGGGAACTTGGGAAGCTGTTTATAAACTCTTTCGTCACTTCCGAATTTAAGAAGAGAAGCAAAATCAACCTGAGCAATATAAGCCTTCGTTTCAATTTCATAGTTTGAAAGAACAACAGGATGAATTTCGCCGATTATGCCAATAACTTCACCGCCGACAGAAAGAGTTGCTGTTCTTCCGGGATGGAAGGTTGGATCATCGGTAAGTGCTTCAAATTCATAATCTTCAACACCGGTTTTATAAAGAAGCTCTTCAACGGCGCCTTTAAGAGTAAAGAAGTCGCAGCCGTCGCCATACATACCAAGAGTAACCTTTACATTTTCATCAGGAAGAGTTTCAGGTCCTTTCCAGATATATTCATTTGAAATTTCAAAAAGTGAAGCAGCAGCATTTCTGTTGTTATAGTTTCTTGAAAGAACTTCAAGCATTGACGGAATTACAGTTGTTCTCATAACGCTGGTGTCTTCACCAAGAGGATTGGTTATAACAACGCTGTTGCGCTTTTCGCTGTTTTCAGGAAGACGGATTTTATCGTAATGCTTCGGACTGATAAATGAGAATGTTGCAATTTCATCAAAACCGCAAGCAAGCATTACAGTTGAAACAAGCTTTTCAAGCTTCTGCTCTTTTGTTAATGCTGCATTAGCAATACCTGAAAGTTGACGGTTGGGAATATTGTGGAAACCATAGAAACGGGCAACTTCTTCAGCAATGTCTGCAACATCTTCAAGGTCAGCTCTGAAAGAAGGAATTATCAGTTTTTCGCCTTCAACCTTAATATCAAGGCGTTCAAGAATTTCTTTTTGTTCTTCAGCACTAACATCGATTCCGATAAAATCATTTGTCCACTGAGGCTTAAAGGGCAGAACATGGTCAAACTTCTTGCTGCAATCGCAGTCAATTATTCCGTTAACAACATCACCGGCGTCAAGAAGCTGAACAAGCTCAAGAGCACGCTTTAATGCCGGCATGCAATTTGAGGGGTCAAGCTCTTTTTCATATCTTCCGGAAGCTTCTGTTCTCATTCCGAGAGCTTTAGCTGTTAAACGGGTTGTTGCACCATTGAAGCAAGCACTTTCAAAAACAATTGTGTTTGTGTCATCCATAATTCCGCTGTATTCGCCGCCCATTACACCGGCAACGGCAACAGGCTTATTAGCGTCAGCAATGACGAGCATTTCTTCTGTAAGCTCTCTTTCAATACCGTCAAGAGTTGTTATTTTTTCGCCGGGCTTCGCTGTTCTGACAATTACCTTGTTTTCTTCAAGGAAACGAAGATCAAAAGCGTGCATAGGCTGACCGTATTCAAGCATTACGTAGTTAGTAATATCAACAATATTATTGATTGGTCTGACACCGCAGGCGCGAAGTCTTTCTCTCATCCAACGGGGAGAAGCCTTGACACGAACATTTTTCACAACGGCGCCGCAATATCTGTAGCATCTTTCACCGTTGAGAATTTCAACGCTGAGAAGCTCATTAACATCGCCCTCGCCTTCCTTAACAACAGGCTCCTTGATTATAAGAGGCTTTTTAAAGGTTGCAGCGCTCTCTCTTGCAAGGCCGATTATTGAAAGACAATCGGGTCTGTTTGAGGTAATTTCAAATTCTGTTACAGTATCATTAAGTCCGATTGCTTCACGAATGTCTATTCCGAGAGTTTTGTCGCAATCATCGCCGAGAACAAAAATTCCGTCTTCAATTGCATAGGGGAAATCATGAAGAGTCAGACCGAGCTCACCTAATGAGCAAAGCATTCCGCAGCTTTCAACACCGCGAAGCTTTCCTTTTTTTATTTTCTGACCGCCGTGAACAACACTGTTATCCATTGCAACAGGAACAACATCACCCACCTGAAGATTCTGGGCACCGGTTACAATCTGAATGTTTTCAGAAGCGCCGACATTAACCATACAGATCCACATGTGATCTGAATCAGGGTGCCTTTCAAGAGATTCAATTTTTCCGGTTAAAATGTTTGAAAGCTCAGCGCCCTCTTTTTCAAAGCCTTCAACCTTTGAGCCTGAAAGAGTGAGAGCATCAGCATATTCTTTATCGGTGCAGTTGAGTTCAACATAATCACCAAGCCATTTTTTAGATAAATTCATTCAAGACACCTCCTTAAAACTGACTTAAAAATCTGACATCGTTTTCATAAAGATGACGCATATCATCAATATTAAAGCGGAACATTACAAGTCTTTCAAGACCGATTCCGAAAGCAAAACCGCTATATTCATCAGGGTCAACACCACAGCCGCGAAGAACCTTTGGATGAACCATTCCGCCACCGAGAATTTCGATCCAGCCTTCACCCTTACACATGGGGCAACCCTCGCCACCACAATTAAAGCAAGAAACGTCGATTTCACAGGAAGGCTCTGTGAAGGGGAAATGATGGGGACGAAGACGGATTTTCGTGTCTTCGCCATAAAGAGCTTTGGCAAAGCTTTCAAGGCAGCCTTTAAGGTCAGCCATTGTTATTCCCTTGTCAACAACAAGACCCTCGATCTGATGGAAAATCGGAGAATGAGTTGCGTCAACAGCGTCTGAACGATAAACACGACCGGGAGCAATCACTCTGATGGGAGGCTGCTGCTTTTCCATAACACGAATCTGACAAGGAGAAGTCTGAGTTCTCAAAAGCATATTTTCTGTGATATAGAAAGTATCCTGAGTGTCTCTTGCAGGATGATTTTTGGGAATGTTGAGAGCTTCGAAGTTATAGTAATCCCATTCAACCTCGGGACCTGAAGCAACGTTGAAGCCCATTCCGAAGAAAATATCTTTAACCTCATCAAGAACGATGGAAAGCGGATGCTTATGACCCATTGCATTTCTTTTTGCAGGAAGAGTTACGTCGATTTTTTCATCTTTAAGCTTCTGCTCAAGAACCTTTTCTTTAATGATTTGTGTTTCTTTTGAAATTTCGTTTTCAATGTCTGCACGAACTTCATTAGCCAACTGACCGATTATGGGTCTTTCTTCAGCTGAAAGCTTGCCCATTTGTTTCAAAATAGCTGTTAATTCACCTTTTTTTCCTAAATACTTGATTCGAATTGCGTCAATTTCAGCAAGAGCAGAAACACTTTGAAGCTCTTCTTTAGCTTTTTGACGAATTGATTCCAACTGCTGTTTCATAAACTACATCCTTTCAAAATATATTCAGATTCGGGACGAAAAAAAACAGCTCATCCCACACAATAGGGACGAAGCTGACTCCGCGGTACCACCCTAATTTTTGCCTGAAGCAAACACTCCTTGTATCTTGTTTACGGGGATAAACCGTCTCAACCTACAACCCATTTAAGAAAACAAAAGGCTTCAGCCGAGCCGCTCCGAAGTGAACTTCGGTGAGACAGAAAACAGAACGCTTTCAGCAAAATGCGCCCCTCTCTGAGAGTTCTTTTCTCACTTACTCTCTTCATCATTGCGTTATCTTTCAGAATTTTAGCATAAATTCTTTTTTATTTCAAGAGTATTAATAAAATTTATTTGAAAAAAACAAACAATGTGTTATAATAAAGAAAATTATTTTTTTGGAGGCTTTCTTATGAGACTTCTTTCTTGTGAAGAAATGAAACAGGTTGAGCAATACACCTCTAAATTTGGTCTTAGCTATCAACGAATGATGGAAAATGCCGGCGCGGCATGCACCAGAAACATCAGAAGCATTATTGAAAGAGAATCTTCAATGAAAAAAAGCGTTGTTGTGGTTTGCGGAAAAGGAAACAACGGCGGCGACGGCTTTGTTATTGCAAGAAAGCTCTCGGAAAACGGCTACAATGTTTGCATTGTTCTTGCAACCGGATACCCCTCTTCTGAAGAAGCTGTTTATATGTATAAAATGGCGGTTGACCTTTCTATTTCAACAGTATGGTATGACGCTGACAAGCAAAAGGCCGTTTCGACCATCAGAAACGCTGAGGTTATTATTGATGCTGTTTTCGGCTTCAGCTTCTACGGAGCTGTTAAAACAGACCTTTTTGAGCTCTTTTCAGCAATGAACAACGCAACAGGTATTAAATTTTCTGTTGATATTCCCAGCGGTGTTTATTGCAACAGCGGCTATTGCGACCCAAACTGTTTTATTGCTGACTACACTATTGCGATTTCCTCGCTGAAACCGGCTCATATTATTCACCCTGCCTGCGACTGTTGCGGCGACATTATTGTTGCCAGCATCGGTATTCCCGAAGAAAGCTTCAAATTCGTTAATAATTCAATGTTTACCCTGAGCAAAACTGAGGTTGGTCACCTTCTTCCCGCAAGAAAAGCAGTCAGCCACAAAGGCGATTTCGGTCACCTTCTTTCAATTTGCGGAAGCAGAAGAATGCCCGGCGCTGCCTATCTCGCCGCAAAAGCAGCCCTCAGAAGTGGTGTTGGCCTTGTTACAGCAGCATTTCCGAAAAGCATTTATTCAATTATGGCAAACAAGCTTAACGAAGCTCTTCTCTGGCCTCTTGATGAAAACGAAAACGGCTCTTTGAGCAAAAACGCCATTCCTGAGCTTCTTGAAAATCTTGATAAGTATTCTGCAATTGTAATCGGCTGCGGCTTAACTCAGGATGAGGGAATTAAAGAAATTGTGGAAGCAGTTATTAAAAATTCAAAAGTTCCCGTTATTATTGACGCTGACGCAATTAACGTTATCAGCGACAATCTTGAAATTTTAAAAGAAGCCTCCTGCCCTCTCATCTTAACACCACATCCGAAAGAAATGTCGCGCCTTATTAAAATGCCCACAGATATCATTCAGTCAGACAGAATAAAATGGGCAAAAGAAACAGCTGACGCAGAAAACGTCTGTTTGGTTCTCAAAGGTTCAAACACAGTTGTTGCCCACTTTGAAAACCCAAGAGTTTATATTAATGCTTCCGGCAACAGCGGACTTTCTAAAGGCGGAAGCGGCGATGTTTTAGCCGGAATAATCGGTGCATTTTGCGCTCAGGGCATGAATACCGAAAGAGCCGCCACCTCTGCTGTTTATATTCACGGTCATTGTGCTGACCTTGCCAGCGACAGACTTTCTCAAATGGGAATGCTTCCCACAGATGTTATTGACGAGCTTGCAAGAGTTTTCGGAGATTTTGAAAGATAATTTAAAAAGTTTTATACTGCACCTCTTATTTGTCAACACTATTGTTGATTGAGAGGTGCTTTTTATGTTTCCTATTTTAATAAGAGGTCTGATTATCTATATTGTTATTGTGGCGAGTGTCAGAATCATGGGCAAAAGACAAATCGGCGAGCTTCAGCCTTCGGAATTGGTTGTTACAATTTTGCTCAGCCAGATTGCCTCAATGCCTCTTGAAGATTCAGAGGTTCCGCTGCTGCAATGTCTTTTTTCGGTTTTTCTTTTAGTTTCTTTTGAAATAATTTTTTCAGTTATAACGGTAAAATCAATAAAATTCCGCCATCTTGTTGAAGGAAAAAGCGTTGCCGTTATTTCAGAGGGAAAAATTCTTCAGAAAAACCTGAAGCTTTTAAGGCTCACCGTTGACGACCTTATTGAATCGTTGAGGCTTAAAGATGTTTTTGATCTTTCTCAGGTTGATTATGCCTTTATTGAAACCAACGGAACAATGAGCGTTAAACTGAAGGCTCAGTATTCTCCGGCAACGGTAGGTGACCTTAAAGAAAAACCGCCGAAAGAATATATTGACTGTTTGATTATAAGCGACGGAAAAATTCTTGAAAGTGAAATGGAAAAATGCGGCTTAGGAAAGGAAAAGCTTAAAAACATTCTGAAAAAGAAGAATCTGAAACCAAAAGATATTTTTCTTATGACATATTCCAAAGATCAGAAAAATAACATTGTTTTAAAGGAGAAAAAGAAAAAATGACAAAAAGACTTGTAATCAGCGCTGTTCTTCTTTTATTTTGTTTTTCTCTTTGTTTTGTCAGCTATTTTTCTTTGAATTTTATGACTGATGAGCTTAAAAATCAACTGGAAGCCGTTTGTTTTCATCTGGAAGAAAAAGAATTTCAAAAAGCCTTTGAACAATCGGAAATCACCAATCAGAAATGGGAAAAATTCAGACCCGTTATGGCAATTTTTCTTGAACACGATGCGATTGAAGGAATAAGCGTTGATATTCCGACCATTAAAAATCTTTCAAATGAAAAAAGCGCAGACGAGGCTTTTGAGCTTTGCCAGAAAGCAATAAACAGCCTTAAAGAAATTATGGAAGAACAAAAAATCAGTATTGCAAATATTTTATAAATTTTTATTGAAAACCAAGGACTATTATGTTATAATAAAAAACAATTAAGGAGGTGGAATTTTTTTGGATACTTTGCTCATAATCTGGATTGCTCTCTGCATAATTTTTATTGTTATTGAAGTGCTGACAGCGCAGATTGTTACAATTTGGTTTGCCGCAGGGTCAATTGGTGCAATTATTGCCAACGTTGCCGGGGCAAACGAAACCATTCAGTTTATTACATTTGTTGCAATTTCTATTCTTGCTCTCATTATTGCCAGACCTTATCTTAAAAAATTCACTAAGACAGGTGTTCAACCAACCAACGCTGATATGTGTATCGGTCAGAAAGCTCTTGTTACCGAAAAAATCGACAATATTTTAGGCAGTGGTCAGGTTAAAATCAACGGCTTAGTCTGGACGGCAAGAAGTGCTGACGGAAGCGCTATTGAAGAAGGAAGCCTTGTTACAATTGCCGCCATTGAAGGTGTTAAGCTGATTGTTACACAAAAAATTGACTAATTAAAAACGGAGGTTATTATGGGTCCTTTATTTTTCTTGTTCATTATTTTAATTTTAATTGCAGTTGTCGTTCTTGCTTTAAACATCAAAATTGTTCCGCAGTCAAAAGCATACGTTATTGAAAGATTGGGTGCATATCAGGGAACCTGGCAGACAGGTCTTCACTTTAAGCTTCCTATTTTCGAAAGAGTTTCTAAAATTGTTTCACTCAAAGAGCAGGTTGTTGACTTCCCTCCCCAACCCGTTATTACCAAAGATAACGTTACAATGCAAATTGACACTGTTGTTTTCTTCCAGATTACTGATCCGAAGCTCTATACATACGGTGTTGAGCATCCCCTTTCAGCAATCGAAAACCTTACGGCAACAACATTGAGAAACATTATCGGCGAGCTTGAGCTTGACCACACACTCACCTCCCGTGACACAATTAACGCTAAAATCAGAGGTATTCTTGACGAGGCAACTGATCCTTGGGGAATTAAAGTTAACAGAGTTGAACTCAAAAACATTCTTCCCCCGAGAGAAATTCAGGATGCAATGGAAAAGCAGATGAAGGCTGAACGCGAACGCCGTGAAGCGATTCTTCGCGCAGAAGGCGACAGAGAAAGTGAAATTCTTGTTGCTCAAGGTCAGAAGGAAGCCAAAATCCTTGCCGCACAAGCTGAAAAAGAAGCCGCTATTCTCAGAGCTGACGCTGTTCGCGAACAAAAAATCAGAGAGGCTGACGGTGAAGCACAGGCTATTCTTGCAATTCAAAGAGCTGAAGCTGAGGGTATTAAGCTTATTAACGAAGCTAACCCCTCAAAAGAAGTTGTTGCTCTTCGTTCTCTTGAATCTCTTGAAAAGGTTGCTGACGGAAAAGCCACCAAGATTATTATTCCCTCTGAAATTCAGGGAATTGCAGGTCTTGCCGCAGGTGCATCTGAGCTTTTTAAGCAATAACATTTAACGGTTAAGGTTATTAACTGAATAAAAAAACAAAGCCATTGGAAAGCGATTTTGCTTTTCAATGGCTGTTTTTTTATTTCTTAAACAATAATTGATATTTTGTGTCGTTATTTGTTGAACTGAAGAATAAGTTATGTTATAATCTTGCGGTAACAATAACATTCAGGAGCTGAAACAATGATTTGCAGAAAATGCAGCGCAATTATTCCTGACGGAAGTGAAAAATGTCCCGTATGCAATAAAAATCCCGGCAAAAGCACCGGTAAAACAAAAAGCAAGATTTTAACAGGTATTACATTTATCGTTTGTTTTCTTTTTGCCTCAGCTTTGATTGCTCTGGGCTTAAAGGCTTCAGACAATTCTTTTAATAAGCTTAAATCTGGGTTTTCATCTGAAGTTTCAACAAATCATGAAACAAAAGAAACAACACTGAAAAGTATCGAGCCGGATATAACCGATGCATCCGGACTTCTGCCTATCCCTGAGATTAAAGCTACAGCGGTTTTTCCTTCTGACATCTCTTCTTATAAAAAAGGTGAAGTCAGTTTCGATAAAGATGTTTTTAAAGAAATTACCCTTGATGAATTCAAGCTTTTTATCAACAATGAAATAAAAGGGAAAAATTTCTGTTGGTTCACTATTAAATTCAATGACTCAACCGGAATTGTTTTCAGAGGTACTGACCTTTCAGTTATATCTTACGGTTCAATTAACCAAAACGGAGAGATAAAGGAAACCTTTGGCTATATTTTATTGAAAACTGACGGTGATTATGTTTATAGGGAAATTCAGAGACAATCAAGTATTTTTGAAACAACTGAAATTTCTGAAGAAACATCTGAAACTCAGATAGCTTCTCAATCTGAAGACGAAAGCAATACTGATACAACTGAAAACGAAGAAGAAAATTCTTCTGACACAACAGAAGAGGAAAGCGCAAACACAGTTTATGTAACTCCAAGCGGCAAGAAATATCACAGAGCAACTTGCAGATATATTTCAAGCACTTCAACTGCCCTATCGTTAAGTGAGGCAAAAGCAAAAGGTTATGATGCATGCAAGGTATGCAAGCCATAAAAAGATTCTGAAAAGAAAATGTTCATTATGAGTATTTTTTCAAAACATTAAATAATGGGATGCGAAAAACGAGTTTTGCATCCCATTTAATTTAAGCCGCCATGTCGTTTCTGCCGGTGTCGTTATTTGTGCCTTCGGCAGAATTATCCTGAAACAGCATTGATATGCACCAAATGCCTGCAAGGGCGATTACGGTGTATATAATACGGCTGATGATTGCTCCCTGACCGCCAAAGATCCACGCAACAAGGTCAAACTGAAACAAGCCGATAAGACCCCAGTTGAGTGCGCCGACAATAGTTAATGTAAGAGATATTTTATCAAGCATAATTAATTCAACTCCTTTTGTTTGTATTATTGCAACAAAAGGAGTTGTTTATTCTATTAAAATCAAAATTCTATTGCCATAATATAGCTGCCCATGAAATTTTTAACAATTTCAAAGCCATTCTTTTTATAAAACTTAACAGCAGCTTCATTGCTTGCTCCGCAAGAAAGCATTAAAGAATTGACACCCTTTGATTTAAGGTCATCTTTCAAAGCAGAAATCAGCTTACTGCCTACACCTTGTCTGCGACAAGCTGCAGTCAAGTCAATATGAAGATGAGCCGGATATTTCTTGCTGAAAAGCTTATGAATAAGAATCTCGCTTCGTGACATCAAAGCATATTTCAGTCCCAGAGAATCAATTTCAGGCTGATAAAAATGTTTGAAGATTTTATAGTATTCATCAAAGTTTTTGGCGCAAATAAGATAGCCTACTGCATTGTCATTTTCATCAACAGCAACGAAACAGTTGTCGCCCTCAACCTCTGTGTAATAATCGTTAAACATCAGGCAGAGAAACTTTTTCATGTTTTTTGCTTCAACGTTAAACGCTGAGGTTTCAATACAAATTTCTCTTAAAGCCTCTTTATCTTTCTTTTCATATTTTCTGACAGAAATCATTTTTGCCCTCCGTTAGTTAAATATTCCACAAAGAAGAATCTGAAGTTGAAGCTCCTAAAGCTCCGCTTGTGACCGCTTTTTCAATGTCGCTCTTTTCGCTGATAAGCCCTCCCACAATTACAGGAATTTTCAAAGTAGTGCTGAGCTTTTCAGTTATTCTCGGCATAATGCCGGGCATTATTTCAACAGCATCGGGAGCGATGGCAGTTGAAACCTTGACAATGGTATCAATTGAAAGAGAATCAATTATAAAAAGTCGCTGAACAGTCAGAAGTCCAAGCTCCTTTGCTGTTTTAAGCTGATTATTTTTTGTTGAAATTATACCGTCGGGCTTGATTTTTTCGTTGATATATTTAAGGGCTGTTGAATCTTTTGAAAAGCCGTCTATCAAATCAACATGGATAAAAATCAGCTTGTTTTTATTTTTAGCTTTTTTAACGGCATCTTCAAGATTAAAAATATTTCCGCAAAGAAGAAAAATTATTTCAGATTTTGAGTTTATTGCTTCTTCAAGTCTGGAAATATCTTTAACCGCTGCAATAACGGGATTTTTTTCCATTCTTTTTCTGAAAATCTCTTTCATTGCTTTTCAACCTCCGAAACAGCTTTTTCTATATATCTTCTGAGTTCATCAACACCGTCACCCTTTGTGGCGGAAAAAGGAATTACACTTATATTTCCGTATTTTGTTAAAACAGAGCAGATTGACATGAGCTGATTTGACCTTTCAGTTTTGTTGAGCTTGTCGCACTTGGTTAAAGCAACAACAAAAGGAATGTTCTTTTCATTCATATATTCAATCATCTGAAGATCCTGAGCTGTGGGTTCGTGTCGCATATCTATAAGCTGAACCACTAAGCGAATATCTCTTCCTGAATCAAAATAGGCTTCCATAAGCTCTGACCAACGGCGTTTTTCGTTATCGTTGACTTTTGCATAGCCATAGCCCGGAAGGTCAACAAAACGGCATGACGCCAATTTAAACATATTAACCGTTACGGTTTTTCCGGGAACGCTGCTGACCCTGGCAAGAGATTTTCTTCCAAGAAGCTTATTAAGAAGAGAAGATTTTCCAACGTTGGATCTTCCTGAAAAGGCAATTTCAGGCAAGGTAGAAGGCTTGAGCTGAGCGGCTGTTCCATAAGAAGCCTCAAACTGAGCGTTATCAAATTTCATAATTTCACCTTTTTACTGTGCAACAGCACCGCTTCTTTTTTCTTTAGTTTCAATGGTTACTTTGGAACGCTTTTTCTCAGCAGCCTTTCTTTCGCCGCTGAGAGCAAGAGAAAATACCTCTTCCAGCTTTTTAACGCTGATAAATTCAACAGCTTCTTTTACCTCCTGATTAACTTCCCACAAATCAGCCTCGTTATCAGCAGGAATCAACACAGTTTTAATTCCCGATTTAAAGGCAGCCATTGCTTTTTCTTTCAGGCCTCCGATTGCCATTACACGACCTGTTAAAGAAATTTCACCTGTCATGGCAACACTATGGCGAACAGTTCTTCCTGTTAAAGCAGAAAGAATCGCTGTTGAAATCGTTACACCGGCTGAAGGCCCGTCTTTTGGTACAGCACCCTGAGGAACATGAATATGAATATCTTTGGTTTTGAAAATTTCACTGTCAATTTCATAAAGATGGGCAACACTTCTGATATAGCTATATGCTGCTTTGGCAGACTCCTTCATATCATCGCCCAGAGAACCTGTTAATTCGAGCTTTCCGCTTCCGTCCATAACAACAGCTTCAACCTGAAGAAGCTCACCGCCAACACTTGTCCATGCAAGACCGTTGACTACACCAACAAGGTCGCTTTTTTCGACCCTTTCGCCTTTATACTTAACAGGGCCGAGCATTTCATAAACAACCTTTTCATTGAGCTTAACAAAGTTTACCTTGTCTTCACAAATCTTTACCGCTGCTTTTCGGCAGATTGCGGCAATAAGCTGTTCAAGGGTTCTTACGCCTGCTTCTCTTGTGTAGCCATCAATAATAAGGCGCAAAATATCGTCGGAAAAACGAAGTGAACGGCCGGAAATTCCATGAATGAGGCGCTGCTTTTTAACAATGTGTTTTTTGGCAATCATGAGCTTTTCTTCAAGAGTATAGCTTGAAAGATTAATAACTTCCATTCTGTCAAGAAGAGGAGCAGGAATTGTTGAAGCATCATTGGCAGTTGTTATGAAAAGAACTTCGCTTAAATCAATGGGAAAATCAAGATAATGATCTTTAAAATTGTTGTTTTGTTCGGGATCGAGAACCTCAAGAAGTGCTGAAGAAGGGTCGCCCTTATAATCGCTTCCAAGCTTATCAACCTCATCAAGAAGAATAACAGGATTCAAGCTTCCAGCCTGAATAAGAGAAGAAACTATTCTTCCCGGCATTGAACCGATATAGGTTTTTCTGTGGCCTCTTATTTCTGCCTCATCACGAACGCCGCCCAAAGACATTCGAACATAGTTTCTTTCCATTGCTTTGGCAACAGAGCGAACAATTGAGGTCTTGCCCACACCGGGAGGGCCAACAAGACAAATAATCTGAGCTGAGGGTGTTCGTGAAGTAAACTGAACAGCCAACATTTCAATAAAACGTTCTTTTACCTTTTCAAGACCATAGTGGTCTTCGTCAAGAATTTTTCTGGCTGAAACAATGTCTAAATTATCGAAAGTGCGTGTGTTCCAAGGCAGACTCAGACATTCATCAAGATAGTTTCTTATTACATTGGCGTCAGCTGAATTGCTTTGCATTTTTGAAAGTTTAACACATTCTCTTAAAAGCTTATTTTCAATTGAAGATTCAAGTCTTGCCTCAAGAATTCTTTTTTTATAGTCTTCTGCTTCTGCAAGAACGTCTTCACCCTCGCCCAGCTCAGCACTGATTGCCTTCATCTGTTCACGAAGATAATATTCATGTTGGCTTTTATCCATTTGCTCCTGAACACGACGGTCAATGATCTCTTCGATTTTCAAAAGCTCAATTTCTCTTGAAAGAATCGTGCACACCTTTTCAAGCCTTATAACAGGATCAAGCTCTTCAAGAATAAATTGGCGGCTTGTGTATTCCGTTAAGGCATTGCAAGCAATATAATCGCCCAAATAGTCGATATCGCCGCTGAAAAAGACTTCGCCCGCAACCTCTTTGGCAAGTTTGGCTGAAGCTTCAATATATTCTTCAAAAATATTTTTAGCCCTTCTGACCATTGCTTCCGCATAATCATCCATTTCGGCAGGAACAGAATATGACTTTTTAGCCGCAACATCACAGATAAAATATTCTTCGCTTTCGCAAACACGAACTAAGGTTGCTCTTGTTATTCCTTCAACAACAACCCTGATGTTTCCGGATTCGCCATTTCGGATAATCTGTTTGATTTCAGCCACAATTCCCATTTCAAAAAGATCTTTTTCATTGGGATTTTCAACTGTAGCATCCTTTTGAGCAACAAGAAACACCTTTTGTTTATCGTTAACAGCCGCTTTGATTGCGGCAATTGATTTTTTTCTTCCCACTTCAAAGTGAAGCTTCATTTTAGGAAACATCACCATTGCTCTGAGCGCAACTGTGGGCATTGATTGATAAATTGTTTTTTCTGACATACATTAGCCTTCCTTTAGTTACAATACGACAGTCATTATACTATAAACTGCGGATTAAATCAACAGTTTGCAGTTGTAAAATATTAGAGTAATCACTTTCAGTTTTCAGAAATAGAATTTATTGGGAGATGATTTCATTGGTTATAAAGCTAAGAAAAATTCACACATTGATTTTTACTGTTTTTGTTATTACGGTTTTTCTTTTTGCCAACATTTTTAGTCTTCTTTCTCAGGAAAAAGCCGTTTCTTCAACTTCGTCACTACGACTTCCGATTGTAATGTATCATCATGTTACACAAAATGAAAAACGAAGCGGAAAATATGTTATTACAACAAAAGAACTTCAGAAGGACTTTGACTACATTTTGGAAAAAGGCTACACCTGCGTTACTGTTGAAGACCTGAAAAACTATATAGACGGAAAAATTGATCTTCCGGAAAAAATTATTATGATTACCTTTGACGATGGCTTTGAAAGCGTTTTCAGACTTGTCCGACCGCTTCTGAAAGAAAGAAAAATGAAGGCAGTTATTTCGCCTGTCGGAAGCGTTACGGAGCTTTACAGCAAAAACGGAGACAAAAACATAAACTATGCCTATATGACATGGGAGGAATTGGCTCAGGCTGAAAAAAGCGATGAATTTGAGGTTCAAAGCCACACCTATAACATGCATCATAATGAAAAAGGAAAAAGAAACGGTCTTTCCAAACAAAAAAATGAAACATCAAAAGAATATGAAAAAGCTCTGACTAAGGATTTGGAAAAAATGAATTCACTTCTTTTAAAAAACAGCGGAATTAAACCTCTTTGCATTGTTTATCCTTATGGCCTCTATTCAAAAGACACGCTTAAAATCATTAAAAAAATCGGCTTTATCAGCTCATTTGTCTGCGAAGAAAGAATTAACACAATTTCAAGAGGAAACGCTGACTGTCTCTTCAACCTTGGAAGATACAACAGACCCTCAGGCATCGAAACAAAAGATTTTTTTGATAAGCTATTATAAAAAGCCCTTTCCGAAAAAACGAAAAAGGCTTTTTGAAAAATCTATTTCATGGTTTTTTTGAGGATTTTTTTAACCGCATTGCAGATCGGCTCAAGACCAACCATCATAAAGACTATCTGAACAATACACATTCCAAGGCTCTGCGGCCATCTGACCGAAAGCATTGCCGTAAAGGTCGTTCCTGAGGTATATGCAATCCAGAAAGAATTCATCAGCAGACTGCAGATAAGCTGATTTAAAACCGCTGCGCCCACTACCCTGACAGCTGAAAACTTTTTTCCGAGAAAAACTCCGTAAATCAAACCGGAAACAGCGGCTGTTAAGGTAAAGCCGGGAAAAAACGGTCCCGTTGGAAACAAAAAGGTTCCGATTAAGTCACCCATAGCGTAAACAGCAACAGAGCTGAGAGGCCCGAAAAGACGAGCCGCAATAATTACGGGAACAAAAGAGAAACCGATTTTTAAATTCCACAACTGAATTGACAAAAATCTTGAAAGCACCACCTGAAGCGCTGTTAAAAGCGCAACACAAACAAGGTGCAGTAAAACTTCTGTCGGTGCTTTTGAAACTTTTTTCATAAAAAAACACTTCCTTATTTTTACTTGCACTCGCCGAAAAATAAGGAAGCTTTGGCCTCGGTATATCACAGCGGGATGCAATTTGTGTATCGCAAAGCAAAAGCTTTTTCGTCCCTGAAACAACTCCCCGTTTTCAGAGCACTAAGGCGCACACAAACCTACTCTGTAGTGTTTTGAGTTTAGCAATAAAACTTTAGTTTGTCAATAGTAAATCAGATTTTTATTAAAAAAATTACAGCTCTGAAATAATTGATTTGAAAACAAGTTTTATTAAGCTGATTGAAAAGTTACACATCTAAAAGCTCCTGAAACTGCTCCTTACAGATTTCAAAAGAATAATTATCAAACAAAACAAGATAAACTTTAATCTCATTTTCAAGAAGAAACTCTTTGATTGTTTCAACAGCAACTTCTATTGCTTCTTTTTTAGGGTAACCGTAAACTCCTGAGGAAATAAGCGGAAAAGCAACTGTTTTACACTCATTTTCAAGAGCAAGGGAAAGAGACCTTTTATAGCAGGACTGAAGCTTTTCTTTTTCGCCGCTGTTTCCGCCGTACCAGATAGGGCCGACAGTATGAATAACATATTTGGCAGGAAGATTATAGCCTTTTGTTATTTTTGCATCGCCTGTTTCGCAGCCTCCGAGAGTTCTGCATTCTTCAAGCAGCATCGGTCCTGCTGCAGCGTGAATGCAACCATCAACTCCGCCACCGCCTAAAAGACTTCCGTTGGCGGCATTGACAATGCCATCAACCGCCATTTTTGTAATATCGTTTCTGACAATTTTTAAAGGCATGGTTTTTCCTCCTGTTAATAGGGCAAAAATGCATTGCTGTTGTCATAAGCACAAGTGTTATAAAGAAGATCCTTCATGATTTCTTCAAGCTCAATTGCATTTCCATAGAAATCTTTAAATCTGATTATGGGCGAAAGCCTTTTTGCCAGAGCCATTGCCGCCTTATATTCAGAGGTATGGGGAGGATAGTTTTTTATTCCTGAGAAAACACCCGTTATCATTTCAACAACAAAATCTTTAACCTTTTTATCTTCTATTGATTTGTCAATTTTATTGCCGATAAAAAGTAATTTTCCAACTGTTTTGAAGGTTATTGAGTTAACAGTTTTTCCTAAAGTCTTAATAAGAGGCTTCAGTTTATCAACGGTTTCTCTTTCCATGCTAAATCCGATGGCATATTCTTTAAACTGTTCAATATCATTTTCCATTGAATCAAAAAGATCTCTGAGCATAAAGCTGAAATGATCTTTCAGATATTCCTCAGTCGTCATTCCTTTTTTATCCCAGGAAAAATCTTTTACATTGAGAGTCTTTATGTCTATTCCGAATTCTTCAAGAGTAACTTTTCTGTAAGGAGCCGGATAGCCGACCACTGAACCGGTGTTTATATGATAAAGGCGATTGCCTTTTTCTGTGTCTAAATAATCAATATCGTGCATGTGAGTGTGACCGGTAAACATAAACTCAACGCCCATATCTGCAAGTCGCGGAGTTGTTTTTTCATAGTCACCAAGCATATCTCTGTGGGAGAACAGCGGAAAAACAATTGACGGCGGCATTGCCGGATGATGTGTTACACCGATTATGCGTTGATTTTTTTCCTTCGCTTCAAAACATTGATTTTCAATCCAGTTCATCAGGCTTTCATCATATCCACAAAATGCTTTTCCGTCGCCATCATCATTAAGCATTAAAATTCTGACATTTTTATGAGGCACCACGGCGTAGGAATAGGAAGGAACATGCTCTGAAACAGCTTCATTCCATCCGAAATCATTATAGAGCTGACGAAGCTCTTCTCTTGAATAAGTCGGAAGAAGCTCCTCACCCTCATCAGTATAGCGCTTTGCCTCCATAAAATAATCATGAGTAGCAAAGGTTACATAAACTGTTTTTCCCTTTTCTTTCAACATCTTAAGCTTTTCAAGAAGAAGCGCATGGCTTTCTTTTTCACCGTCATTGGTCAGATCGCCTGAAATTATTATATGCTTTGTTTCTTTATCCTGAAGCATTTCAGAAAACGCACTATCGATTATAGCCTCTGACTCAGCAATACATTTTTGGTCTGTGTTGCATCTTGCTTCAAAAAACTTTCCGAAAGAGCCAATTGCCTTGGTTGCGTAGAGATGTAAATCTGAAACATGATAAAAACTAAAATTCTTCATAAATTTCCCCAATCTAAAAAAAGCAGGAGCCGCCAAAGACAGCTCCTGCAAATTAATTATAAGCCGGTTTTTTCTCTGATATAGTTTCTTGCAAGAACGGCATATTCATAAGGATTGGCTTTTGCAGGGTCTTGCTCAGCTTCAACAACAACCCAGCCTTCATAGCCCGCTTCATCGAGAATATCAAAAACAGGAGTGAAGTCAAAATCGCCGTCGCCGGGAACTGTGAAGGAACCGGCACGAACTGCATCAAGGAAGCTATAGCCCTTGGTTTTTGCATCTTCAATTACATTTTTTCTGATATCCTTCAGATGAACGTGTTTAATTCTGTTAACATATTTTTTCAAAACGCCAACAACATCTTCGCCGCTGAATGAAAGATGACCGGTATCGAAAAGAAGATAAACAAGGTCAGGATCGGTAATTTCCATAAGCTTATCGATTTCTTCTTCAGTCTGAACACCTGTTCCCATGTGATGATGAACGGTGAAATACATTCCTTTTTCTTTGGCAAGGCGACCCATTTCATTAAAGCCCTTTGCAATAAGCTCCCACTGTTCATCAGTATAAACAGGCTTTTCACCAAAAATGCTGACAGGCTTTCCCTGAATACTGTTACCCTGCTCTGAAGCTCCGATTACCTTTGCGCCGAGAGCGTGAAGAAAATCTCTGTGTTTAATAAAAGCTTCAATAGTTGCTTCATAGCCTTCAGAAAGAAGAAGAGATGAAAACCATGCATTGCAAATTCTCATTCCTCTGACTTCAAGCTTATGCTTGAGAGTTTCAACATCTTTAGGATATTTATTGCCGATTTCGCTTCCCGTGAAGCCGGCAAGGGCCATTTCGCTAACGCATTGCTCAAAGGTGTTTTCAGCGCCAAGATCCGGCATATCATCATTTGTCCACGCAATAGGTGCAATGGCAAGATTCACTTTTTCTTTGTTAAGCATATTAGTCTCTCCTTAATATTTTCTTGCTTTTTCAATATTCTCTTTCATGTCTTCATAGCAAGCCTGAACAGTTTCGCTTGTTGAAACCTCAGCAACGCCAACACGCCACCAGGAATCATAACCATCAGACATTGATTTATGAGCAACCTTTATATCGAAAAGAGTGGGAATTGTTTGTTTCTTTGAGTCTTCAAGAGCTTCATAAAGTTCATTGGCGTTTGAAACTCTGTATGCCTTGCAGCCATAGCCCTCAGCAATCTTGGCGTAATCGGTTACAATAACTGCACCGTCAAGCATTCCGCTTTCAGCGTTTCTCATGGTGAAACGTGTTCCGAAGGTATCGGTTCCCTGATTATTCTGAAGATTTTCAATGCAACCCCATCCGCTATTGTCAAAGAGCATTACATTAATCTTTTTGCCTTCCTGAACGGCTGTGTAAAGTTCGCTGTGAAGCATCAGGAAGCTTCCGTCACCAACCATTGAATAAACTTCTCTGTCGCCGACAGCAAGCTTTGCACCCAAAGCACCGCAGATTTCATATCCCATACAAGAATAGCCATATTCAACATGATAGGTGTTTTCGCCTTTAGACTTCCAAAGTCTCTGAAGACAACCGGGAAGTGAGCCTGAGGAGCCTATTACAACGGCGTCGTCAGCAATTACTTCATTGATAATTCCCAAAGCTCTTGTTTGAGAAAAGCCGTTTTCAAGCTCAACGCTGTAGCTTCTTTCAATCTCTTTGAAGAACTCAGCCTGAGCATTTTTATATTCATCTGACCAGGAAGATTTATATCCGTCAAGGTATTTTTCCATTCCTTCAAGAGAAAGCTTTGCATCGCCGATTACAGCGGTGCTATCCATTTTGAAGGCATCAAAAGAGCAAACATTGACTGAAACCATTTTTACATCGGGATTCTGGAAACCCCACTTTGAGCATGTTGTGAAGTCAGTAAGTCTTGTTCCGACAGCGAGAACGAGATCAGCCTGCTTGGCAATTGCATTGGCAGCTCCTGTTCCGGTAACGCCGCATCCGCCCATATTGAGAGGATGATTCCAGGGAATCTGACCCTTTCCCGCCTGAGTTTCACCAATGGGAATATTATATTTTTCAGCAAAGCTGAGCGCAGCTTTATAGCTTTCAGAATATGTTACTCCGCCGCCGACAATCATCATAGGCTTTTTGGAAGCCTTGAGCATTTCAGCCGCCTGAGCCAATGCTCTTTCAGAAGGAACACTACGGTCCATATACCAAACTCGCTTCTGAAGGAAATAATCGGGGTAATCATAGGCTTCAGCCTCAACATCCTGAGGCATAGCAATACAAACCGCGCCGGTGTCTGCAGCGTCAGTCAGAACGCGCATAGCGTTAATGCAGGCAGTCATAAGCTGCTCGGGGCGTTCGATTCTGTCGAAATATTTGCAAACAGCTCTGAAAGCATCGTTTGAAGTAATTCCAACGCTTGTGGGCTGCTCAATCTGTTGCAAAACCGGGTCGGGCTGACGGCAAGCAAAGGTATCTCCGGGGAGAACAAGAAGAGGAATTCTGTTTGCTGTTGCAGTTCCGCAGGCCGTTACCATATTCATAGCACCGGGGCCGATTGAAGATGTGCAGGCAATTATTTCTCTTCTGTTTTTTTGTTTTGCATAAGCAATGGCAGCGTGAGCCATGCCCTGCTCATTATGACCTTGATAATAGGTTAAGCTATGGCCACCTTGTTCAAGAGCCTGACCGATACCAACAACGCAGCCATGACCGAAAATTCCAAAAATACCGTTTACAAATTTTGTTTCTTTTCCGTCAAAGGAAACATATTGGTTATCAAGAAATTTAACAAGTGCCTGAGCCATTGTAAGTTTCATAAATAAAATCTCCTGTCAATGATTATTTTTCGGGCGGCCACATGATTTTTTCATTGGCGCTGTCTGTTACCCAGCGATGCTCTGGAATAAAATAGGGTGTGATGTACGGATTACCGTCAAGATGGCGGATTATCCAAAGATACCACATTGCATAGCCCGGCGCAGTTGTTTGAGGATGGGTTTCGCATTTTGTTATTAAAACTGTTGAATTGTTGTGGGTTTTAATAACATCTTCATCAAGCTCAGCAAAACCATAACCGTTTTCAGGGTTAAATTTATAGAAATAAATTTCGGGCTGAGGATGATTATGAGGAGGATAACTGCTCCATTTTCCCGGAAAACCGATTACCTCACCAACAACAAGGTTTGAATAAGGTGCATTTGAATAGTCAAACACAGTTCTGACAATTCTTGTTGACGCTTCGCGCATCGTTCCGTGACCTCTGTTTTCGCTGGCACACTCTTCGGGTGTATAAAGCTTTGAGGGGAAGGTTTTTTCGTTATCAGTTGACTGAAGGCACCATTCACTCTCTGCCAAAGCAGTAATTTTTACGCTGACATTATTTGAAACATGAAGCACCCAAGGCTCAAAATCGAAACAGTTTTCTCTTTCTATTTCGCAGCACTCGCCTTCATATTCAAGCTTCACCTTTCCTGAAACGAGAAGATATGCTCTTTCGAGACAATCGCTGTTTTCAAAGGTGTCGCCCTCTTTCATTCTGAGAATTCCAAAATTCATCAGAGTGTTTTGAACCTTATCGTCCATTGTTGTTATGGCTGTGTAGCCATAGGGAAACTCTTTAGGTCCTTTAATATGCATTTTTTACACCTCTCTTAAAATCAGCCGATTTCTGAAATTTTAACAGGTCTGCCCTCAGCAACAGATTTCTTTGCAGCAAGAGCAATAAGAATTGCGTCAAGACCGTCTTTTCCGGTGGTGGGAGTGGGCTTGTCGTTCTGAACAGCATCAACGAACTGAATCATCTCATCGCGGAAAGACTGCATATATCTTTCAAGGAAGAAATAGAGAGGCTTATCGGTCTGAACGCTTTCAGCTGTCATAAGAGTAACATTAGTCGGTGTGTCGTTAGCAGCAACTGCTGCACCGAGAGAACCAAAAGCTTCAACTCTCTGGTCATAGCCGTATGCGGCACGGCGGCTGTTATCAATTACGCCTAAAGCTCCGTTTTTGAACTTAAGGTTAACAATTGCAGTGTCAACATCGCCTGCTTCTCCGATTGCGGGATCAACAAGACAAGTTGCATTAACATAAACCTCTTCAACCTCGCTGCCTGCAATAAAGCAAGCCATATCAAAATCATGAATTGTCATATCAAGGAAAATTCCGCCTGAAACTGCAGCATATTCTGCCGGTGGGGGTTCAGGATCGCGGGAGGTTATTTTAACAAGCTCAAGCTTGCCGATTTTTCCTTCATTGATAAGCTCTCTGATGTGAGAGAAGTTATGGTCAAATCTTCTGTTGAAGCCAACCTGAAGCTTAACGCCTGCTTTTTCAACAGCAGCAATTACTGCCTTAACCTTTTCAGGTGTTAAATCAACCGGCTTTTCGCAGAAAACGTGTTTTCCGGCTTCAGCAGCTTCAATTGAAATATCAGCGTGAGTGTCGGTTGAAGAGCACACAAGAACAGCATCGATTTCGCTGTCTGCAAGCATATCTTTATAGCTATCGTAAATTTTGGGAATTGAATATTCAGCGGCAAGAGCAGGAAGAGCGTCTTTATATACATCGGTAATTCCAAGAACTCTGGCTCCCGGAACGTTATATGTAATAGACTTCATGTGAACTTTGCCGATTCTTCCGGCACCGATGATTCCAATGTTTAATTGTTTCATTAGTTATTCCTCCGTTATGGATAAATTTGGCGCAAAAACACATATTACGCTATTATGTTGAGTATATCACAACAAAAAAACAGTTTCAAGGTAGTTTTTACAGATTTATCTTCTTTTTCATAAAATTTATTCTTAACAAAAAATCAATTCTCATCGCGTTCTTCTTTTCTCTTTCGTGAGCACTTTTCAGCATCAATGGCAAGAACCATCATCAGAACACAAAGAGCATTCTCGGGGTTTTCAACATTGATTTCGTAAGTATCACTCAAGCGGAAAAACACCTTGTCAACATGGGCAACACGACTGCCTTTGCTGTCTTTTATTTCATAGTCAAATTCAAAAAAATCGCCCTCAGCTGTCCATCCTTTTGAAGCCAGCTTATAAGCAGGTCTTAAGAGCGTTATCTTTTTTCTGAGAGTACCGATGTTTTTTCTTCCGACATACAGCTTGAATTCGGGAAGAAGATCAATAATTTTCTCTTTAACAGTTGCAATATGCTTCCCTTTGCTGTTATAGATATGAAGTCTGTGTCCAAAAGAAATTTTTCCTTCAACCTTAAAAAGAAGACTTCCGCCTTCGTCATAAATTTTATAGCCGTCAAGCCAGGTCAAAAGCCGCTGTTTAAAAATCATTTTCATAATAAATTCACCTCTTTTACATTATACAAAAGCCACTTGATTTTTTCAACAGAAAAAAATAAAAGAAAAAGGTGTATTTATCCTGTTTTTATGGTATAATTTTCAGGTAGCTTTATTACGGAGGTTTTATTATGGATTTTGACTCAGCAGCCAAAAGAGCTGAAGAGCTCAGGGCTATTATTGAATATCACAATAAAAAATATTATGAAAATGACGCTCCCGAAATCGAAGATTTTGAATATGACAAGCTTCTTCATGAGCTGATTGACATTGAAGAGCTTTTCCCTCAGCTTCTGACAGCTGACTCCCCCACTCATCGTGTCGGCGGCAAAGCAGACGGTCAGTTTGAGCCCGTTGTTCACGCCGTTCCCATGGAGAGCCTTCAGGATGCCTTCAGCAAAGAGGATGTTTATTCTTTTGACAGAAGAGTTAGAGATGTTGTTTCTTCTCCCGTTTATATCGTTGAACCTAAAATTGACGGACTTTCTGTCAGCCTTGAATATGAAAACGGTGTTTTTGTCAGAGGCTCAACAAGAGGTGACGGACTTGTAGGTGAAGATATTACTGCCAACTTGAAAACTATTCAGTCCATACCCATGAAGCTTCCTGTTGCCCTGCCCAGAATTGAGGTCAGAGGCGAGGTTTATATGTCTAAAAATGTTTTCATGAATCTTACTGCACAGCAAGAGCTTCACGGAGAAAAAACCTTTAAAAACCCAAGAAACGCCGCCGCAGGCTCTCTCAGACAAAAGAATCCGAAAATAACACGCCAAAGAAGACTTGATATTTTTGTTTTTAATATTCAGCAAATTGAGGGAAAGGAGCTTTCTTCTCATAAGGAATCTCTTGATTACATTAAAGAGCTCGGTTTTTCAACAGTACCCTTCTACACAAAATGCTGCAGCATTGAAGAGGCTCTTTTGGAAATTGAAAAAATCGGCGAAAAAAGAGGAACGCTTCCCTTCGATATTGACGGAGCTGTTATTAAAGTTGACAGCTTTTCCATAAGACAACAGCTTGGCTCAACGGCGAAATTTCCCAAATGGGCGTTAGCCTTTAAATATCCTCCTGAAGAAAAAGAAACGACCCTTCTTGATATTGAAATCAATGTTGGAAGAACAGGGGTTTTAACACCAACCGGTGTTTTTGAACCCACTCTTCTCGCCGGAACAACAGTCAGCAGAGCAACCCTTCACAATCAGGACTTCATTGACGAAAAAGGAATCAGAATCGGTGACAAGGTCATTATCAGAAAAGCAGGCGACATTATTCCCGAGGTTCTTTCTGTAGTTTCTCACAGCGAAAATTCTGTTCCCTATGTCATGCCCGAATACTGTCCCTCTTGCGGAAGCAAAACCGCAAGAGAAGAAGGAGAAGCGGCTATCAGATGTTTAAACCTTGACTGTCCCAGTCAGCTTCTGAGAACGCTTATTCATTTTTGTTCAAGAGATGCCATGGATATGGAGGGCTTCGGTGAGGCAGTTCTGGAAACCCTTGTTGAAAAGGGACTTGTTAAAACAGCTGATGACCTCTATCATCTGAAAAAAGAAGACATTGCCGCTATAGAGCGTATGGGTGAAAAAAGCGCCGCCAACCTTCTTTCGGCGGCAGAAAAATCGAAAGAAAACGACCTTTCAAAGCTGATTTTTGCTCTTGGCATCCGCCATATCGGTCAAAAAGCAGGAAAGCTTTTAGCCGAGCATTTCGGAGATATTGATTCGCTCATGAACGCTGATTCGGCAGCCATCTCTTCTATTGAAGGCTTTGGAGAAATTATGGCAAAAAGCGTTTCAGACTTTTTCTCTCTTGTCTCAAGCAGAGAACTTATTGAAAAGCTTAAAGCCTCCGGCGTTAATATGAAAAGTAAAAAAGAATTCATTGACAAAAGATTCAGCGGTCTGACCTTTGTTCTGACCGGAACTCTTTCGCAATACACAAGAAACGAAGCCGGAGAAATTATTGAACGCTTCGGCGGAAAAACATCTTCTTCTGTTTCAAAGAAAACCAGCTATGTTTTAGCCGGAGAAGACGCCGGAAGCAAGCTGAAGAAAGCTAACGATCTTGGTGTTACCGTTATAACAGAAGACGACTTCAGAAAAATGATTGAATAAAATAAATATAATATACTCAGTTAATTGCCAAAAGGGGCTGTAAAAAAAGTGCAGACCGCATAAAACAAGATAACTAAAGGGTTTTTTTCGGTATTGAACTACCAAAGAAACCCTTTAAAACTGTAAAAATCAGCAAAAGCAGGCAAAAACAAGGTTTTTGCGTTTTATGC
>JAFUHX010000058.1 GCA_017474045.1 Clostridia bacterium
CCATTTCTACAACAACGAAAGAATTCAACTAAAAACAAAACTGACTCCGATGGAATTTCGAAGTCAGTATGTTGCTTAAAATTTAATTTTATCTACCATAAAGGTCTTTTTTGTGCTGTCCGTACAATTTGGGGCAGTTCACAAAATGGTGACTTCTTTGTATTTTATAGCATTTGACTTTTTTTGCATAGCATGATATAATTACTCTACTGCCACCGGGTAGATGAATGCAACAGCATTTAATACACATCGTTAGGTCTTTGAAGATGTGTGTTAAATGCTTTCTTTTTTTAGGAGGATTATTTTGAAAAAACACTTTCACTATTTTTCTTTGGGAGAGCTTGTTTTGTGGAGCTTTTCTGTTTTGATTATTATGGTTTCTTTTCTTATTTTTGACAGAGAAAACTATCTGACTGCCCTTTCCTCTGTTTTAGGCGTAACATCACTTATTTTCAGCGCTAAAGGGAACCCCTTCGGTCAATTTCTTATGGTTATTTTTTCCTTGCTTTACGGAGTAATCTCTTATTCCTTTTCTTATTACGGTGAAATGATTACATATTTGGGAATGACGGCACCAATGGCTCTTTTTTCTCTCATTGCATGGCTTAAAAATCCCTATAAAAAAAGAAGGGCAGAAGTTAAAGTCAATACCATTTCAACCAAAGAATTTGTTTTGATGCTTATTTTGACAGCGGCAGTAACTTTTATTTTTTATTTCATTCTGAAGCATTTTAACACCGCAAACATTGTTCCGAGCACTTTGTCGGTCACAACGAGCTTTGCAGCTGTTTATCTTACCTTCAGAAGAAGCCCTCTTTTTGCAATCGCTTATTCTCTCAATGACCTGGTTCTGATTTTTCTATGGAGCCTTGCAGCCAGAGAGAATATTTCTTATCTTTCTGTTGTGATTTGCTTTGCTATGTTTTTTATTAATGATCTATACGGTTTTATTAACTGGAACAAAATGAAAAGGGCTCAGAAAAACAGCTGAAAAGGCTATGAAAAATGCACAGAATAAATTAACAGAGCCGAAGACATATAAAGTCGTTACGACGAAGTTTGTTTGCAGCATAAAACAATTTCTTTTCTCTGATTTTAGATTTCTTATATAGTTTTAAAGGGCTTCTTTGGCAGTTTATTGCCAAAGAAGCCCTTTATTGTATGTCTGAACTTTTTTCAAGTTCTTTTTAATATATCAAAGGAACAATTCCACCGATATCCGAAAGCTCAAGACCTTCTTCAAAAACAAAGCTGCAGCCCTCTTTCAAAAGAAAATCTTTGATTTCAAGGTAGTTTCGGTGTTTGGTTATATCTCCGAAAAACAAAAGAAGATTTTTATCAATAAGGCTGCCGCACCCGCCGATAAAACCGTAGTCAAAACCATGAAGTCTGACATCGCCTTTTTCAACCAGAAGACAGCGAAAGCCGTTCTCCGTCGCGGAATTAAAAATTCCTTCATCATCGGTAATAAAGGCTTTTTCGTTAACCAAAAGAATTGAGCATTTGCAATATCCTTGCCTGACAGGCAAGAGCTTCAGTTCTTTTTCCTCAGCAAAGCTCAGAACACTTTCATCTGCCGCTTTATTTAAGAAAAGCCACCCCGGAAATACTGCGCAATTCAATCTGCAGTCATAAGGATAAGGCGATCTGACCTCGCTTTTTGAAAAAACAGCCTTCATTCCCATATCAGAAAGAGCTTCATAAAGCTTTTTCTGATATGGCGACAGAATTATTTCGTTTTCACCTTTATGAAAGACATTTAAGTCAGTATGAAAAGAAACGCGGCTATCAAGAAAAGGATTTTTTTCAAAAACAATAACTCTTTCAAAATACTGATTTAAAAGCGTGATAATTTTTCTGTCGCAGTCACCGCATAAAACAGTTCTCACTCTTTTCTGAGGAAAGCCGGGGCACGAAACAAATTCACTCATAAAACAATCGCCTCAAAGGCTTGTCTTATTGTTCTGACACCCACTACCTCAATTCCCTTTGTTACCGAGGAGGAAAGCGCTCTTAAATTATGAACCGGAACAACGCATTTTTTGAAGCCCAGCCTTGCAGCCTCTTTAATTCGCTGTTCACAATGAGAAATGGCTCTGATTTCGCCGGCAAGTCCGATTTCACCGAACGCCAGAACATCGTCTTTAATTGCGTATTCCTTAAGAGAAGAAACAAGCGCCAAAGCAATTGTTAAATCAAGCGCAGGCTCATCAAGCTTCATTCCTCCGACAACGTTGATATATGTGTCCATATTTGAGAAAAAATAGCCTCCGCGCTTTTCAAGAACAGCAAGAAGCATTGCCATTCTGTTATAGTCAAAGCCGTTAGACATTCTTCTGGGATTTCCGAAGCTTGTTGGAGTAACCAGACCCTGAATTTCGGCAAGAATCGGTCTTGACCCCTCCATTACGCAGGCAACGCAGGTTCCCGGAGTGTTTTTCGGTCTTCCCGAGATAAGCATTTCTGAAGGATTTTTGACTTCGTCAAGTCCCACATCTGTCATTTCAAAAACACCGATTTCGTTAGTTGAACCGTAACGGTTTTTAACTGCTCTTAAAATTCTGAAAGAAAGGTTTCTTTCGCCTTCGAAATATAAAACAGCGTCAACAATATGCTCAAGAACCTTCGGTCCGGCAATGTTTCCGTCTTTGTTTACGTGGCCTACAACGATTATGGGAACAGAAATGCTCTTTGCTGTTCTCATAAGAAGATTGGTTGATTCACGAACCTGAGCAACGCTGCCAGGAGAAGAAGTCAGCTCGCTGTGGCTCATTGTTTGAATTGAGTCAACAATAACAAGATCGGGCTTTGAAGCAAGAATATGCTCATTTATTGCCTGAACATCGGTTTCGCAAAGAACAAAAAGATTTTCGGAATTGACCTTTAATCTGTCTGCCCTGAGCTTGATTTGATTATAGGATTCCTCACCTGAAACATAGAGGATTTTTAGTCTTTCGCCAAGGCATTGGCAAATCTGAAGAAGAATTGTTGATTTTCCGATTCCGGGATCACCGCTGATAAGAACGAGTGAGCCTTTAACAATTCCTCCGCCGAGAACGCGGTCGAGCTCTTCCATTCCTGTTTTATAGCGGATTTCTATATCCGGCTTTATTTCTGAAAGAGCATAAGCCCTGACCGAATGAGAGCTGACCTTCCTTGCCGTTTCTTTGGCTTTTGAATCAACCCTGACTTCTTCCTGAAGAGTTGACCATTCACCGCACATGGGGCATTTTCCCAACCATTTGGCTGTTTCGTAGCCACATTCACTGCAAACATAAACTGATTTTGTTTTCGCTGCCATTATTTCACATCCTGATTAAATATTCTGATACACCTTTATAAATTGCTTCAGCCATCTGAAGCTGATAGTCTTCGCTGTTTAGCTTCTGAGCCTCACCCGGATTTGAAAGAAAACCACATTCTACCATAACGGCAGGCTGCGAAGCATTATATAAAAGAAAAATTTCTGAACCGCTGGGCTTGATCTGACGGGTGTTTTCTTTTTGTAGAGAACTGACGATGCTTTCCTGAATATACCTTGCCAGAGCCTCGCTTTCGCTTCTGTTTTGAGAATAAAACACCTGAGCACCGTAATACTTGCTTTGGCTGAAATGATTCTGATGAACGCTCAGAAAAAGACAGTTGTTATAAGATTCCATAATCTTCATTCTGTTATGAAGATCAGACGCCTTTTTTTGCCTGAGCGTTTTGCAGTCTTCGTCATAAATCAGGCAGTCTTCATTTCTTGTCATAACTGTTTCAAAGCCTTTTTCAGAAAAAATTTTTTCAAGCTTCAGAGCTATGGAAAGATTAATGTTTTTTTCAATAATTCCCGAAGAGGAAACTGTTCCGCCATCTTCTCCGCCATGACCGGCATCAATAATTATTACCGGTTGCTTTTTTTGTGCCATTACACTTTGGCTGCTGAGAGCCGAAAAGCAAAAATGAACACTCATAGACAAAGCCGCAGTTATCAAAAGGAGAAGCAAAACCAACGGTCCTTTTTTCAAAACGAAACAATAATATTTTTTCATATAATCACCCATTATCATATATGAAAAAACAAAGAAAAAAATTATTTAACCAAAAAAATTTTATCGGGTCAATTATAAAATTTTATTATGGCTATGTCAAGAATTTTGCTCGGACGAAAGACTTAAAGGGAAAATAATCCAAAAAAGCGGACTTAGAGATTTTATAATATCAACTTGTTTGGGTATTGAAAAAAGGCGAAAAATATTTTTGAAGAGAAACACAGATTAAAATTTCTGTGTTTTTCTTTTTCTCTCTTGATAAGCCTGATTTTGTTTGTTATAATTAATTTAAACGAAGCCATTTTGGCAAGTTGATTTTTATTTTAATACGGAGGAACAAAAAAATGACAACCTATTTATCAATGGCAATCGGCGCTTGCTTTCTTCTTGCATTTATGATTATGTGTAATAAAAAAAGAAGCGTTCTCGGTGTTTACATCAAAAACCTCACAAGCATCTTCTTCCTTTTGACCACAGTAACCGGTGCTTTCAACAACAGCTCTTATCCTGATGTCTGGAAGTATGCGCTCTTAATTGTTATGGGCGGCGTTTTTGGACTTATGGGCGACATTTATCTCGATCAGAAATGGCTTTATTCTGAACACAAAGACCAATATCTTAACATGGGCTTTGTTTCTTTCGGAATAGGACACTTTTTCTATATGGCTGCAATGTTTATTCACGCTGGCTTTGAAGCAAAAGATATGCTCATTCCTGTTGTTATCGGTATTGTTTTGGCTTTAGGAAACCTCGTTCTTGAAAAACCCACCCAACAAAAATTCGGAAAGTTTAAGGCTATTGTTACTGTTTACGGTCTTATCCTCGGAACAATGGCAGGAACAGCCCTCATGGCTTATATTAAAACAAAACAGCCTGCTTTCCTGGTTTATACAATCGGTTCAGTCTTCTTCCTTCTTTCAGACCTTATTCTTTCTCCCATGTATTTCGGCGAAGGAAAGAACACTCCGGTTAATTTTGTTCTTAACCATGCAACATACTACATCGGTCAATACATGATTGCCCTGACTCCCCTTCTTCTTGTTGCAAACTAAAAATTATATTATTAAAACGAAGGCTTTTTCTGAGTCTTCGTTTTTTTTATTGTTGTTCCTCTTAAAATAAACCAAAACTATTGAAATATATTTTTATTTTTGATAGAATTTATTGGTAGAAATTTTTTTCGTGGAGGGAGTTTTGTGAAAGCTATTATTAACGGAAAAATTATTCTAAAAGACAGAATAATCGAAAACCATGCCCTTGTTTTTTCAAACGTTATTGAGGGCATTATTCCAAAAGAAAATGTTTCTTCTGACTGGGAGATTATTGACGCTGAAGGCGGCTATGTTGCCCCGGGACTTATTGACCTGCATATTCACGGATATCTTGGAAAAGATGTTTGCGACTGTGAGGAAGAAAGCATCCGTACTATTTCGAAGGGTCTTCTTTCAAACGGAGTAACGGGCTATCTTCCCACCACCATGACCGTTGACATGAAGGTTATCCGCAAGGCGCTGGAAACCTGCAGAAGTCTTAAGGAAGAAAGCAAGGATTGGGACGGCAGCATTATTTTGGGCTGTCACGCTGAAGGGCCTTTTATCAGCGAAAGCAAAAAGGGTGCCCAGGATTCGCGCTATATTCTTAAACCCGACGCTGATTTCGTTAAGGAATATTCCGACATTATCAAAACCATCACTCTTGCGCCGGAAACCGACGAAAACGATTTTTCAGCCATTAGAAAAATCTGCCGCGACACAGATGTTGTGGTTTCAATGGGGCACACAAGCGCCGACTATGAAACGGCAATGAGCTCGGTTAACGCCGGTGTTAAACACGTTACTCACCTTTTTAACGCCATGACTCCCCTTGCCCACAGAGCCCCGGGCGTTGTTACAGCGGCTATGAACGCCGACGTCAGCTGTGAGCTGATTGTTGATACCTTCCATGTTGATTCCAGTCTTTATGACCTTCTTTGGAAGCTCAAGGGGCGAAAGCTTTGCTTCATAACCGATTGTTTGCCTGCCGGAGGTCTGCCTGAGGGTGAATACACACTCGGAGGTCAAAAGATTATTTATAAAGGAATTGTTTGCCGCCTTGAAGACGGAACGGTTGCCGGAAGTATTCTTAAGCTCAACAAAGGCGTTTGGAATGTTTTTTCAAACTCAGACATTCCTCTTTATGAATGTGTTAACTGCGCTTCGCTTAATCCCGCAACAGTTCTGGGGATTGAAAATACAAAGGGCTCTCTTGAAATCGGCAAGGACGCCGACATAATTATTGCAAACGAAAAGTTTGATATTAAAAAAACTATTATTGGAGGAAAAATTAAATATGAAAACTGAAATCACAACCTTTTTAGATAAAAAGTGTATTCCCCTTTCTGTAGTTGTCAGAGATATGCGCGAGGCAACAAAAGAAAACGGTCAGGACATTGTTATTGCTGTTGAAAGACATAACGGCTACACCTCAACCTATAAAACCAGAATTTTCCCCGACGGAACAGGACACGACGAAGAAAACTTCAGATTTATTGAAAGAATTGCCAAAACACTCCTTTGGATTGCAGGCGGCTATAAAATTATTATCGCCGGAAGCGAAACAGTCGGCTTGAAAATTAAAGAAGCCTTTAAAATCGGCGGTCTTCGCCACTTTGATGTTGACTTCATGCAGCATATTTATGAAACCACCTTCAGCGTTGAAATCCGCGACTTGAAAGATGCTCCTGAAGACAAATCCTCTGCTGCACCTATCGGCAGACATTTAGAAGGCTGCAGAATCGGTTTTGACGCAGGCGGAAGCGACCGAAAAGTCAGCGCAGTTGTTGACGGCGAAAGCATTTATTCTGAAGAGGTTGTCTGGTTCCCCAAAACCAACTCAGACCCCGAATATCACTACAACGGTATTCTCGAAGCCATGAAAACTGCCGCTTCAAAAATGCCCCGTGTTGATGCAATCGGAATTTCATCAGCCGGCGTTTATATCAACAACAGAATTATGAACGCTTCTCTTTTCCTCAAGGTCAGCGAAGAAGACTTTGAAAAAAAGGTTAAAAACATGTATATTGATGTTGCCAGACAAATCGGAGAAAACATTCCCGTAACCGTTGCCAACGACGGTGACGTTACTGCCCTTGCCGGAGCCATGGAGCTTAACGACGACTCTGTTTTGGGAATTGCAATGGGAACCAGCGAAGCCGGCGGCTATATTGATCCTCAGGGAAATATTACCGGTTGGCTCAACGAGCTTGCTTTTGTTCCCTTTGATTTTTGTGAAGAAGCAATGGTTGACGAATGGTCAGGCGACTATGGCTGCGGAGTTAAATATTTTTCTCAGGATGGCGTAATCAAACTTGCGCCCTATGCAAACATTGAGCTTGATGAGGCTCTTTCACCTGCTGAAAAGCTTAAGGTTGTTCAGAAGCTTATGGCTGAAGGCGACGAAAGAGCTGCTGCGATTTATGAAACCATCGGCGCTTATTTTGGCTATGCCATTGCTTATTACAGCGAATTTTACAGCATTAAGCATGTTCTTATTATGGGAAGAGTTACTTCAGGCGAAGGCGGCGTTATTCTTTTAAACAGAGCCCAGGAGGTTCTTAACAGAGAATTCCCCGACCTTGCTAAATCTATTAAGCTTCATATTCCCGACGAGAACTCTCGCCGCGTGGGTCAATCAGTTGCTGCCGCAAGTCTTCCTGAAATCAAATAAGGATATTTCAGGCTTCATCTGGAAAATTCTTTGTTTCTTCTATAAAATATTCGGAACTAACAAGGTCTGCTCTTGCGGAGTAGCACACTATTAATTAACTAAAAGCCATCGATTTCACAATCCGATGGCTTTTTCGGTTTAAAAAGCCGCATACCTGAAGGCATGCGGCTTATAAAATTCTGACTTGTTTATTCTTCAAAGGTAACAGTTTTTGCCCACTGTTCAATCTGAGACGAATAGCTTTCTGAAATTTCAACTAAGGTTGCAAATTGAACAAGCCAGAAGGCTTCCTTTGATTTAAAGATATATGCATTGTATTTATAGTTTTCTTCTGACTCGGGAACCACAGAACTATATGTAAAATAAATAAGTTCGTTTTTGTTAACAATCTCAGATCCGCTGAGATCGTTATTCTCAATAACAAGCTTTCCGTATTCTTCCGGTGTGTTTTTTTCAAGCCCTTCATAATCTTCAAATTTCTCTTTTGAAACCAACACTGCAACATCTCCTGTTCCGAAAGCCGCAGTATAACCATCTGCACCAATATCAAAAAACTCGCCGGTCAAAGTAATTTTCATTTCCTCGGCTGAAAAGACTTTTTCAGCATCTGCTGATTCTTCAAAATAGGTTGTGGCAAAACCAAAAACAAGACCAACAAGAAGAGCAACAATGAAAACAATCAAGCCCTTTTTCTTGTTCTTTTTTCGGTTTAAAATCGCTTGTTCGCTGAAATTATTATCAAAAACGAATGCGTTTCCGTTGGCAAGATTATATTTGTTTTGACCCGTAAGATAAACATCTTCCTCACCGGCAGGAATTTCATAATAGTCATTGCAATAATTTCGGCTGAGCTTATCAATAATTACAAAAACTTTCGCGGCCTCATTCCCTATTTCAAAGGTTTTTTCTTCGCCGTTTTTTAAATCGCCGATTTTTCTGCAGGGTACATTATTAATTGTTGTGTCGCCCGAAACAGAATCTTCAATATAAACTTTCACCTTCGACATCCATGCGACATATTTTTTTGCTCTTTTAATTGTTAATTTCCTCATATTTTTCATCTCCTTTCTGTTTTTATTGTATCATAAATAAACTTAACATTCAACAAAAATTAAAGCAAAAAAACAAGGCTCTGCAAATTTAAACTGCAGAGCCTTATTTTTTTACACAGCAATTAAGCAACCAGCCACTTATATTTCTCCACGCTATACAAAGGAATAAAAGGAAGCAAAATCGGTACACTTTTAACATATTTCTGATATTCGGGGTCATTGCCGTAGTTTTTATTCTGGCGGATTTCAAGACGGCGGGCGCCGCTGAACATAACAAAAATTATTCCCACATATCCGACAGCAACAACTGCCCATTGCCAGCCTGAAACAGCACCTATTCCCGAAACAAGAACACCGGTCCAGAAAATCATTTCTCCAAGATAATTGGGGCAGCGGACCAGACGATAAAGTCCCGTATCAACAAAACGGCGCGGATTTATTTTTTTAGCATTATTTTTCTGAATATCTGCAAGAGATTCAAGAACCAGTCCAAGAGCCATTATAACTGCGCCAACATAAACAAATATATTATCTTCGCTATTATTGCTCAAGCGATAGAACACACCTGAAACCTGAGTTACATAAAGCAATGCGCAGGTTACCCATATTGCAATTTTCACGCCGAATGGAACAGTTTTTCCGTCTTTGATTTCGCCTTTCATATTTTTCTTATATGAACTGCTGCCGAATTCACGAATTGCCAGATAGCCGCCAAGGCGCAAGCCGTAAAGAACAAACAAAGCGCAGCAGATAACAGCACCAATACTCAGCTCTTTTCCATAAAGAATCAACATCAGCAAGCCCTCGCCTGCAATGGAAAAGCCATAACCGAGAGAAATAAACCAAACATAATTTTTGAAGCCGATAGAGCTGATAAGAAGAGCAGCCAAGAGAAGCCACAAAAGCTCAATTGAAAAAACCATAATAGTGTTTCCTTTCTTAATTAATAAGCATAGTTTTATTTATCTGCCGAATCTTTCTTTCATGATAACGGGTACACCGCTATTGAGTCTTGATTCTTCTGCAGCAAAAGCCATAAGGTGACTTTCTATTGAAACAGAAATATCGGTTCTGAGTTCATCTTTGGCAAGATTCTTTATAAGGCCGATATCACCGCCGCCATGTGAGCCGAGAACACCGACCCGGAAAGTCTTTTTCTTTTTTCCGAAAACTTTCAGTTCAAGAATACCCTTATCCATGTTACAAATCAGATCGCCGTGAGAGCCTCTGACTCGTGTTTAGCGATAAAGCCAGTTTGAAAAAGCAGTCATTGTCAGCGTTGAGGTTACTCCGTTTTCAAAAACAGCAGTTGTTACCTGATAATCGACAACATTGTTATCACACATGAAAACACACTTGCCGAAATCAGAGTTATTCATAGCATCATAAAGCTTTGGAATAGTCACAAGACCATCAGGGGTGAGTCTTACATGCGGTGAAATATGCTTTCGAATGAATTGAGGTATTGGCTTGATTGAATTAACATAAATCTTCTCGCAGTCATAGGGGCAGTCTTTCTTTGCCTTGCAGCCCTTCAGGCAATACTCTGTTGCGCCCTCAGGGGCATTCTCTTTTTTGAAGAAGTTAAGCTTACCAACGGAAGAAATCTGTTTGCAATGGCTTCCTGTGAGATATACGGCTAAATCAAGGTCATGGCAACACTTCGCAAGAATCATAGGCGAGGATTCTTCTTTATTACGCCAGTCACCTCGAACAAATGAATGTGCCTGATGCCAATATCCAACATTTTCTGTCTGGTCAATAGCAATGATTTTTCCAAGAACACCGCTGTCTATTATTTCTTTGATTTTGGTGTAATATTTTGTATAACGAAGCACGTGGCAGACAGCAACATTTCTGCCGTATTGTTTAGCGGTGCTTTCAATTTTCAGGCAATCTTCAATGGTACACGCAACAGGCTTTTCAAGCAAAAGGTCATATCCTGCCTCAAGACATTTAACAGCATGATCAATATGCTGCTGGTCCTGTGTGCAGACGAAAACCCAGTCTGCTGTTTTTGGTGCCTTAAGGAATTCATCAAGAGACAAAAAGAGTCTGTTATCAGAGAGCTTCAGTTCCTTTTTTGCCCTTGCCAATTTATCAGGATTAATGTCTATAACCGCTGTAACTTCGTATTCTTTTTTCATTGAACGGCAAAGTGCGCTGTAAATGCTCCCCCTGCCACCAAAGCCTAAAATTGCAACCTTTTTCATAATAAACACTCCTTCGCTTTGCAAAGATTATGTTATCACATTTTCAGCTTTTATGTCAACAAGCTAAAGAACATCCTCTTTCACATTTGAGAAGATTTGGTTCGTTTATTCCTGATTGATGGGGTGATACACGCCCAAGGTGAAGCGCGCCGCTTTTTTTAATAAGAAAAGCAGCAAACCTTTCGGTCTGCTGTTTTTCTTGGTGCGGGTGTTCATAAGGGATTGTTATAAGCCGAGTAATTGTTTTTTCTTTTCGTCAAATTCTTCTTGAGTGATTGTACCGTCATCAAATAATTCCTTATATTTTTTTAGTTCGTCAGCACTACTAGACGATGTTGATAATACTTTGCCTTGCCTGTTTACAATTATATTACTTAGTGTTTTATGTATATCGTCAGCATTCTTTATATAAAGAAATTTTATTGCTCCAGAAGATGTTGCAACCGAAATACCATTCCATATAGTAAGAACGCCTACTGCAGAAATGGAATCAATTGGCAAATCCACTCTTGCACCAAAACTAGCTTTTCCATATACCCTTTTATTGGTTACACAAATTGTACAATTATTGCAATACACAAAAAGAGTAATTGATGCCACCAGTAAAATTACGCCCAAAACACATAAAGGTACAAGCATATAGTCTTCAGCCATCGCAACTGCAACAAAACCTGCTACAAACGATATTATTGAGAGAATTGCTACAATAATAGGAATAAGTTTAGCACCTTTTGCATTACCTTCAATTAAAATTTTTTCTTCCATGTTTTTTTAATCCTTTCTGTGTTAAATTTTGTACCGCTACTCTTGTACTTTGCGGTACATCAATGTCAAGTGGATATTTTCTCGCTTTTCTCCTTCCGTAATAGCTACACGATTTTACTCCACAAAATAAAAAAGTGCGCCAACCGTAGTTAACGCACCGAAAACGCAAACTCCGATTGTCGCCAAACAAAATCTAAATAGAAATGGGATAATACTCTCAAATCACACTTAGTGGAGTTTGCAGTTTTACCAAATTCCATAAAAATGTGATTTGCTAAAAAGAGCATATTATCCCTAAAAGATAAAATACCCCTATTTCTAATATTAGATTTTGTTTGGCACGATTAGTATAACACAAAAGTTTACGCGATTTCAACACTTTAATAAAAAATCCCACCTGACATCTTTGCAGCACAACTGAAAGTGTCATAGTGGTTATATACTTTGATATAAAAATAAAAAATTGAGTATTCACAGGTCAAATCCCTTATGAATACTCAATATAGTTCGGCAGACTCATTTGAACCTGCGGCTACCTCTTGCGGTGCCCAAAATTTCTTTCGGCTTGGTGCGCCGAGAAATTTTGACCGCGGCGCCACAATCGCACTCCCTTCATCCGCCACCGGCGGCGGTCGTGCTCTGTGCCTGACCCCCGGGGTCAATCGGCCGCTTTTTTTAATAAAAAAAACAGCAAACCTTTAGAGTCGCACTCTAAAGGACAGTCTGGAAACAGGTTGCGGTGTAGCCCGTTAGGGCTACGCCGTTTTCCTTATTTCAAGCGGTTTTTAGCGGATTTTCACAAATTTCCTGAATTGTTTCAAGAATCTCTTGTTCTGTCGGAATGTTTATGATACCCGCCGCAGTAAATGAAATATCAACAGGAACATGCTTTAATCCATCATCACCTTTGATGCTGTTATGAACATCTATTCGCTTAATC
>JAFUHX010000059.1 GCA_017474045.1 Clostridia bacterium
ATTGGAATTTGTCGTTATATTTTATTTAGAAATTCTTCTGCTTGGATGCGATTTGAAAATATGTAAATATCTTTGTGAGAATATCTTTTCAATAGTTCTGTTACTTTTGGTCTGCTTTGTGAATTGTAGTTTTTTATAAACTCAATAAAATCTGCATCATCTTCATCGCTTTCTATCCAAGGCATATCACTTCTTGGTTTTCCTTTTCTCTCCTTAATACCATCAAGACAAACATCTAATGGATAGTCAAGAAAAATAACCGTATCACACTTTTGCATTCTCAATTCCATTGTGGAACCATAATTACCATCAATTATCCACTCACTATTTTCAATTATTTTTGATAGTCTATCAAGAAAAACTGATTTTTCAACAGTTGTTTTATCTTCATTCCAAAACAACATATCTAAATGATACAGTGGAATTTTTGTGATTTTGTGTAATGACTTGGAAAAGGTACTCTTGCCACTTCCGGGACATCCGATCACAATAATTTTTTTCATATTTACTTACCTACAAATTGGAATTAGTCGTTATAATTCAATGCTTATTTCGTATTTGTCTTCAATGAGTATATAGTTCACATTATACTTTTTGGCAAGGGATAACACTTCTGCATTATCTGCCAACACACTCTCCATTGTGCACCATTCATCATCCGAACGATTCTCAATGGTATTTGCATATCCCTTTATGTCTGCAAAATGATTTCTTATATAGTCCTCACTCATCACCAAACAATAGTATTTAATATGTTCAAGATATTCCTGCTCAAAGTCTTTTTGCCAATCGAAAGGAATATAGCAACCTTCGACAATTAAGTTTTGCTTGTTCTCAATGGCGGTTTTAATCATTTCACGAACAATCGGCCACAGATATTCGACTAAATCCGCATCGTCCATAGGGGTAAGTTCTGTATTACCGCTACGAATTAAACCCATTTTCAGATGGTCTATCGATAGATATGGATATTGATATTTTTCAAGCAATTTTTGGGCAAGTGCAGTTTTGCCTGTATGCGATGCTCCTGTAATTAAAATAATCATTATCTCACCTACCATTCTTATTTATCGAACTGATTATACCATATTTTTTAAGAACTTCATATAGTGAAATCAAGAGTTCATATTTTTGTCGATTTTGGCCTTTGTCCAATCTTCAAAAAATAGACATTTATATAAACGAAAAAGGGCAGAGTTGGCGACATCAAATCACTAAATCTGCCCATTATTTTTACTTCGGTGGTTCGAATATATCTTGGCGGAGAATTGTGCTGTAGAAAATCACGGCGACGCCGTGTATATCATCAATTTCGAAGAAATTGCATATCATCAAGACGAAGTCTTGCATATCATTATTGCGAAAGCTTTTTGATGCACGCTAACGCGTGATGATATACAGTCCTGACGGACTGATGAAATACAACACGGCAATGCCGTGTTGATGATATACCATTGCTTTCGCAATGGATAAAAAAATAGACTTGCTTTTGCAAGTCTGTTTTTTGGTGGACTGCCGCCTTTCTAATCCGAATCGACGAAAAGCCGTGTAAATTTACGCTTTAGGGCAAGGTTCAAAATACGTTCGTCACTCTAAGCCCGCAAAACAATAATACTCGGCAGATAAGGGAAATATTTATTACAGTTTTTTAACAAAAAAGTGCACCCCCGAAGGGCTGCACCGTTTTGCATTTTATTAAATTAATAATAGTAGTAATATCCGCCGTAGCCCATTGCAAATGAGAACACGAAAAAAGGAGAATTGTATTCGCCGTTTGAAAAGGAGGTCTGTTTTTTATAGATAATGCTGTTAATGCGTTCTTAATTTTGTTAAATGTTTTTTAACAATACCATTGAAACTATGTATAAACCTATGATATAATTAATTGATTAAAAAGTGGAGGTAGATATAATGAAAAAGTTTATTGCACTTATTCTCACCGTAATTCTCTCTCTTTCAATTATGTCACCTGCTGCCTGTGCGGTAGATGCAAACGACACACCTGTCGTTATTCTCAGAGGTGACGGTGTTGAACTGGTCAACAGAGACGAAAACGGCAACGAAACAGAAATCTGGCCCATAGGTGCAAGTGATTTCGACGGAAAAATCGGTGAAACCGCAAAGAACATTCTTATTCCGTTTCTTACAGAGGGTCTTCTTTTTGATAAATGGGATAACTACTACAAGGTTTGTTATGAAGAGCTTTCACCCATTATGGCAGACGTTGTTCTTGACGAAAACGGTTCTCCCCGCAACAGCTCAGGCATCAGCTCTTCAAGCTTGAATTCAAACAGAACAAGCTGTAATGTTGACCGCAGATACCAGGCTAAATACGGTGCTACGGACTACACATTCTATTATGACTGGCGTCTTTCACCCTACGATATCCCCTACGGTGAAACTGTAAGAATCGTTGACCTTCTTCACACATACATCAAAAATGTAAGCAAAGCTAACGGCGGCAGAAAGGTTACTCTTGCAGGCAACTGTCTCGGCGGCTCATATGTTCTCGCTTACCTTGAAGAATACGGAGATGAGGGTTATGTCAAAAACGTATTTTTCAACTCAACAGTCGGTAACAGCACCGCTATTCTTACTGACGTTTTCTGCGGTGACATCGAAATTGATGCAAAGAGTCTCCAGAGATTCGCAGACGAATATATCGACGCTGATGCAGATACCATTGCCGGTATGATTGATGCTTCTCCCGTTATCAATGAGGTAATTGTTACAACACTTGATCTTTTTGTACAGCTCGGTATTGTTGATATGCTCGGTCAGACAATTGACGATATTTACCAGAAGGTATATGAGGTTCTTGTTCCCATGCTCGTCATCGCCTTCTACGGCACAATGCCCGGCTATTGGACAATGATTCAGCCCGAACGTCTTAACGAAGCAATCAACTTTGTATTCGGTCCCGAGGGCAGTGAATACCGCACAAAATATGCAGGCGTTATCGCAAAGATCGAGGACTACTTTAATCAGACGGGTAATTGCAAGGAAGATATCATCAAGGCTTGTCAGGAAAAAGGCATACACTTCGGTGCAACAGCCAAATACGGAGTTCAGATGTATCCCTTTGTAAAGAGTCAGGATCAGCTTTCCGACGAAATGGCAGATCTTGAGCACGCTTCCTTCGGTGCAACAGTTGCCAAGAGTGTATATGACGTGCTTCCCGATTCTTACATTCAGGCTGCCGTTGCAAACGGAACCGACAAATACATCTCACCCGACAAGCAGATTGATGCTTCAACAAGTCTTTTCAAGGATTCCGTATGGTACGAAAAGAATATGCCTCACAACGCATGGGCTTATGACTATAAGGTTATTGAGGCTTTTGCCGCTAATGACAACTTCACTGTAAATTCAGACCCCGACCTTCCCCAGTTCGTTGTCCGTATCCCCGGCACAGGTGAATTTGATCCCGACACAGGTCGTGAAGATGCCGAAACGTCAAGAGTTGAAAAGATGACCGAAGAAAACGCAAACGTAAGCAACTGGAACGACACCTCAGAAGACACAAAAACACAGAAGCCTTCAGTAGTTACAAAGCTTATGGCTTTCTTCCGCTGGCTCACAGCAATGTTCAAGTTCCTTGTTAATCTTACAAACGAAAATCCCGGCTCACTTGACAATGCCGTCAACGGATAATCACAAAGCAAATTAATAACCGTGCAAAAGAACCAAGGCCGTTCAGGTCTTGGTTCTTTCTGTTTTGTCAGATGTCCACTTTCACGGCGAAGCCGTGTATATCATCAATTTCGAAGAAATTGCATATCATCAAGACGAAGTCTTGTATATCATTATTGCGAAAGCTTTTTGATGCACGCTAACGCGTGATGATATACAGTCCTGACGGACTGATGAGATACAACGATAGCAACGCTATCGTTGATGATATGCCATTGCTTTCGCAATGGATAAAAAAATAGACTTGCAAAAGCAAGTCTATTTTCTGGTGGGCAGGGATGGATTCGAACCATCGAAGTCGTTGACGGCAGATTTACAGTCTGCTCCCTTTGGCCACTCGGGAACCTACCCATATTAAAATTGGAGCTGGTGGACGGACTCGAACCCCCGACCTGCTGATTACAAATCAGCTGCTCTACCAACTGAGCTACACCAGCGTTTCAACGCTCAAATAATATATCACATCTTTTTGATTTCGTCAAGTCCTTTTTTCAAAAAATATCAAATTTTTTGAAGTTTTTTATTTTCTCTTTTTCAAAGGGTAAAAAAGGCTTTTTTCTCAGCTTTGTCTGATGATTTTAACCTGCGCTTCTTCTTCATAGGGCGGGATACAAACCTTGATGGTTTCGCTTTTTGAGGTGGGAATGTTTTTTCCAACATAGTCGGCTCTGATTGGAAGCTCTCTGTGACCTCTGTCAACAAGAACGGCGAGCTGAATTTTTTCGGGTCTTCCCAAGGCGAGAATTGCATCAAGGGCAGCGCGGGCAGTTCTTCCGGTGTAAAGAACGTCATCAACCAGAATAACGGTTTTTCCGTGAATACTGAAATCTATCAGAGTTTCGTTAACACGGGCATCAATTTCGCGGTGGGTAATATCGTCTCTGTAGCGGGTGATGTCAAGAACGCCGTTGTTAACATTGGCGCCAAGGTCCTGAAGATTTTGGCAAATTATGTTTGCAAGCTGAACACCCTTGCGGCGTATTCCCACAACGCAAAGATTTTCAACCGATTCGTTTTTTTCAATAATTTCGTGAGAAATTCTCATTAAGGCACGCTTCATGCCTAATTCATCCATAACAACGCCTTGCAAAAGAATCACCTTCTTTTTTGATTGAAAAAATTTTATCATACCAACAGCGAAAAGTAAAGAGGCGAAAGGGCAGAAACCTTTATTTTCCAAAAGATTTAAGCTGTTAAAAATAAAAAAACTGTGGCACACTACCTTTTCAGGAAGCATGCCACACGGGAAATATAAATTTGCCTTAATAAACAGTTTTGGTTGTTTGACCGTCGTCCTCAAGGGCGTCGTCACTCTTTTTAAAGAAGGCAATAAGCATTAAAATAAAGTTAATCAAAGCAACCCAAAAGTTCTGCTGCTCCTGAGGCTGTTGTTGTTGACTATCAGTTCCCATTGACGATCCTCCTTACTAACAAAATAGACAAATAACATAAAAATGTTATTTCAACACAATGATTATATCTTAATCTTTTGAGTTTGTCAACAATTTATTCAAAAATATTTAACTTTTTAGCAAAGAAAATCATGGAAACTCCGCAGAGCGTTTATTGGGGTAAATCTGCGGTTTCTTTTGAAGGGTCTGAGGCTGATTCGGAATCAGCTCCGCCGTTTTCTTCGCTTTCAGAAGCCTTGCTTCGTTTCAGAATTTTTGAAAATCTTCCTTTTTCAATTTTTTCGCCTGCTTCGCTTTTATCAACAGATGTTGTTTTTTCTTTTTCTTCTTCGGCTTGTTTCTGGGCTCTTCTGGCACGCCAGTTGAGTCTTCCTTTTTCAATCTTAACACCTTCGGGGATTTCAACATCATCGTCGATTTCGGGAACCTCTTCTTTTTCAAAAAGCTCGTTTTCCGGTGAGCAGATTTCAAGAGCTCTTTTTAAAACGTTGATGTTTGCAACCTTGTGGGAGCCGGCAAATTCGCCGTCAACAGTCCAGTCAATCGGTTCTTCACAGGTGATTTTAATCTGCCTTGTTTTAAGGAAAACAAAGCTTTTATGAGAATAATCTTTTTTCTGAACGGCGAAGAAAAGCTTCGGAACAATAACGGGGTTAATTTTCTTAATAAGAAGAACTTCGAAATAGCCGTCGTTAAGCTTAATGGCGTTTTCGTCAAACTTAAAAATTCCGCCCATAGAGGTTGAGTTTGTAATTGCGCCAAGCATAATGTCTTCTTCCATAACGCCGCCATCGTGTTCAATTTTTACTCTGTAGGATCTGATGGACTTCCAATCCATAAGGCCCTTTGCGAAATAGGCAGAGTGGCCAAACATATTTTTCATTTTCTGGCTGGTGGTGTAGGATGCGCTGGAGAAGGCACCGAAAGAGGCAACATAGGAATAATAGCGGTTGTTGAAAAGTCCGACATCATAGCTGTTGGTCTGACCCGACATAATCAGGTCGGTTGCTTTTTTAATGTCGGAGGGAATACCCAAAGTTGTTGCCAGGTCGTTGGTTGTTCCGGTGGGAATATAGCCGACGGGAACACGGTTGGGCATATCCATAATTCCGTTGATTGTTTCGTTCAATGTTCCGTCGCCGCCAACACAAACAACAAGGTCCTTGCCTTCATAATGCTTTTTAACAATATTTGTGGCATCTCCGCGGCAGGTTGTTGTATGTATTGAAAAATTGAAGTCGTTAGTTGAAAATTTGTTAACGATATCAAAAGTTCCGGCGCGCCCCTTTGTTCTTCCGGCGCAGGGGTTAACGATTAAAAGAACATTATTTTTTTTATTCATAAAAAACACCTTCCGATTTTAATAATGGTATTTTTAAAGAGCCCTCAGGACTCTTTTCTATATTAGCACCTAAATTATTTATTGTCAAATTAAAGATTAGTTAAAACAGGTGTTTCCAAAAAATTAAGAAAAATAAAAAGATGAAAAAAGACTGTGAATTCCAAGGTTTTTTCCGGTAACAAAATAGATATATTTTTCTGTTAGACATTGACTTTTATTATGAAAAGAGTTATTATAACCATGTATCATAGGATAATTGTATAGGTGTTTCTTTTTTTATTTCGAAAGGTAAAAATGAAGCTGAAAAGAAACATTCAGAGAGGATTATCCGCATTTGCGCTGAGGCTAAAGCAACATTCGGAGCGCAAAATGCTGAAAACCTTTTTTATCGGTATGATCCGTTTCAATATATATTATTTAACCAAGGAGGATTTTCAAATGAAAACATTTTTGAAAACAGGAAAAAAAGCTCTGTCTGTTTTTATGGCTGTTATGATGGTTCTGACAGCATGGGTCTGGGTCGTTCCTGAGAAGGCAAGCGCGGCTACGGCGGGTAATTATAAGGTTAAAGTCTGGCTTGATATCAATGATTCAGCATATTCTGGGGATCAAACTATTTACATCGATTACTATACCAATAATGGTATGGGTACATCTGCAACTAATGGTACTGCTACATTTGACTCTTTTAATGATGGAGATGTTACAAAAGAGGTTGATAACATTCCAGGTTTTCCTTATCAAGTTCGAGTTTATAGTACTGGTTTGAATTTGTGGTGGAGTTCAGTTAAATATGGCATAAATGTATATGTTACAAAAGCTGGTGGATCTTCTTATTCTACTTTATATACCGAATCTACAACTGCTCGCAGTCATAGCGGAACATCAGCTTTTACTGATACGGTTACGATTCCTAAATCTACTTTTCCCTATGTAAATACATTTCCTACGGCTACTAAAAATAGGGATATATATCTTCCGGATATAATAACAAGTGGTCGCTATAGTAGCAACACTGTAACAATAGGACAGGCAACAGACCAGTATGGTGTAAACTACATAGATCCTGAAACTATAACCGTTTCTGGTTCGGTTTGTGGTACAACTGGTCTTACAACAAGCAAAAGTGGTTCTGTGTTGACAGTTACCGGAGCAAATAATGCAAAAAATGAAAACGGAACATCGCAGACTGCAACAGTAGTTGCAAAATGGAAGTCAGCTAATACGAGTTACGATGCTGAAAGTGAATACAGAAGCAAGACATATAGTAGTGCTTTTACCATTTACAATCCTGAGCATAAATATACATATAATGGTAACGGTGGAACCGTTAATATGGATTCGGCTGTTAAATATTACGCCGGAACAATTGGCAGTAGTTTCCCAAGTAGTGGAACAAGAGTAGGTCATACATTCTTAGGTATGTATTCAACTCAACATGGCATATCTTATGAAACCAATCTTGCAACGAGTGAAAAGCTTACATCAAGCAGAATAGTAAAAGAAAATAAAACTTGGTATGCCGCTTGGCAGGCTAACCTTTATACAATCACGTTCCAGTATAAAAATGCAAACGGTGAAGACATAACGGAAACGACGGATGTGTATTATGGAAAAACCGTTACACCTCCTGTTCCTCCTTCAATTTATGTTTCAGCTGATATGGCGGATTATGACTTTAAATTCGAAGGTTGGTCTCCCGAAGTTAACACAACTGTAACAGGAGCTGCTACCTATGTTGCAGATTATGACGATGGTACATTTGTTGGTGCTGACTATTCTGCAGTTAACGAAGCTATTGCCGCCGCTAATGCAATCAAAGCAAATTACGGAACCGACTATGAGCTGAAATATACTCTTGCAAGCCGCGCAGCTCTTGACAGCGCAATTAATGCTGTTGTAACAGGTCTTGGCAGAACTCAGCAATCAACAGTTGACGGCTATGCTCAGGCAATCAATGATGCCATTGCAGGTCTTGACCCCAACAAGTTTGATGTAATTTTCCTTGACAAAGACGGCGCAATCCTTCTTTATGAAAAGGATGTTGAATATAAAGAAGCCGTAACAGCTCCTTCCTATAGTGATTCATATTATGATTCAACAAATCACTATACATTCACCGGTTGGGATACTGATGAATACGCATCTGTTGTTGACGACCTTGTAATTCAGCCTGTTTTCACAGCTGCAGCACATACATTCACAACTGAAACCGTTCCTTCAACCTGTGTTCAGAAGGGCGCAACAAAACATACCTGCTCCTGCGGATACAGCTACATTGACGGCGAAACAGATTACGGCGATCACGCTTGGGAAACAGGGTTCACAACTGACCTTGAACCCACCTGCACAGTAGCAGGTTCAAAGTCAATTCATTGTACACTCTGCGATGCACAGAAGGATATTACAGCTATTGATCCTCTCGGCCATCAGTGGAGTTCACAGTCCATTGCTGTTGAAGCAAGCTGCGGAAAAATCGGCATCATGACAAAGGTTTGTGACGATTGCGGTGTTTGTGAGCACACAATTATTCCTGCACTTGAGCATGATTATGCTGAAAATGTTGTAGCTCCCACTTGCACAACAAAGGGATACACAGAATATACCTGCCAGAGAGCCGACTGCGGACATTCTTACAGAGATAATTACACAGACGTTGTTGCTCACAGCTATGGCGCTTGGGAAACCGTTTCCGAAGCTCACTGCGGTGTTGCAGGCGTGAAAAAGCAGACTTGTACAGAATGCGGTCATATAAATCTTGATTCTATTCCTGCTCTTGTGCATGATGCACTTGACAGTCTTGAATGGGTTGTTGCAGTTCCTGCAACCTGCAAAGGCAAGGGCTATCAGACAAAGACCTGCTCAAAGTGTAATAACGTTATTGCAACAGAAGTAATTCCTGCAACAAACCACAATTACACCACAACAACAACTGCCGCAACCTGCACAGCAGCAGGCGAAACAGTTTCCACCTGCGAAAACTGCGGTGATGTTAACAGAACCGTTATTCAGCCTCTCGGTCACGATTGGAACAGCGGCGTTGAAACTCCTGCGACCTGCACAAGCGGTGCTTACATAACCTACACCTGTCAGAGAGACGGTTGCGGTGAAACAATAATCAGTGTTCCCAATGGTGCTCAGGCAAATGCTCACGTATGGGAGCAGACATCAAAAGAAGATGCAACCTGCGAAAAAGACGGTTCAATTTCATATAAGTGTGCAAACTGCACAGCAACAAAAACCGAAATTCTTCCCAAGCTCGGACACAGCTATGGCGAATGGGAAGTTGTTGAAGAAGCAACAAACGACAAAGACGGTCAGTGGAAGCGTGTTTGCGCTAACAATGAAGACCATGTTGAATATATCACAATCCCCAAGGGCGGTCACGTATGGGATAACGGAACAGTTACAGAAACTGCAACCTGCTCAAAAGAAGGTATAAAGGTTTATACCTGCACTAATCACGATGACTGTGGCGTTACCCTTGAAGTAACAGTTCCCGTAGCTCAGCACACAGTTGCTCAAAGAGAAAACGAAGCAACCTGCACAGATAAAGGTTCAGTTGAAGCTTACTGCTCAGTTTGCGGCAAGACTTTCAGCACAGAGGAAATTCCCGTTGTTCCTCACACACTCGACAACGGCACAGCAGTAGCTCCCACCTGCACAACAAGCGGTTACACAACCTATGAGTGTACTGCTGACGGTTGTACCTTCACCTATAACGAATATGATGCATCCAAACCTGCAACAGGTCACGATTATGAAGCTGAAGAAACAATTGCTCCCGATTGCACAACAGAAGGCTTAATGACCTACACCTGCGCTTGCGGTGAAAGCTATACAGAAGAAATTTCTGCAACAGGCCATAGCTATGTTAAGGGTGAAACAACAGATGCAGACTGCACAACTGCAGGAACAGAGGTTTACACCTGCGCTTGCGGCGATACCTACACCAAGTTTATTGAAGCCGCCAAGGGTCACTCATGGAGTGAATATACTGAAACTCAGGCAGCAACAGCCGATAAATACGGAATTAAAGAAAGAAGCTGTTCTGTTTGCGGCGAAGTTGAAATTGCCAAAATTGCTCCCATCGGCGACCACGTATTCACCGAAACAATAACAACTCCTGCTTCTTGCGAAGCTGAGGGCGAAAAGAAATTCACCTGCTCAGTTCACACAGATTGCTCAGCAAACTACACAGAAAAAATCCCCGCAACAGGTCACACAGAAAAGCTTGTTTATGTTGCTCCCACCTGCACCGCAGAGGGAAGCACAAAGATTGTTTGTGAAACCTGCAATAAAGAAATTGAAAAAGAGGAGATCCCTGCCCTTTATCATGATTTCAGCGGCGACGGCGTTGTAACTGTTGAAGCTTCTTGCGAAGGAACAGGCGTGAAGACCTATACTTGCAAAAACTGCGACGAAACAAAAACCGAAGAAATTCCTGCTAAGGGTCATTCTCTTTCAACAACAGTTGTTGACGCAAAGTGTGATCTTGCCGGTTCAGTTGTAACAGAATGTACTGAATGTGGCGATCCTACAGTTAAAGTAACAACCGTTCTTGCCGCCAAGGGTCACAATGTTTCAGCCGGAGCTAAGGTTGAAGCAACCTGCGAAGGCATTGGATACACCTTATATGAATGTTCAGCTTGCGACTTCAACTATATTGAAATGAACAGCGTAGCTCTTAACCATGACTATTCAGTTCTTGTTGATACTGTTGAAGCAACATGCAAGAACGACGGTTATGAAATTTATAAATGCGCTCGTTGCGACAGCAAAAAAACAATAACCCTTGAAAAAACAGGCGAACACAAATTTGTTGACACAATTGTTGCTCCCACCTGCACAGAGGTTGGTTTCACCATCAAGGCTTGTGAAGGCTGCGGCGTAGCATACAGAACAAACTTTGTTGATTCTCTTGGTCATGACATTACAGCAACCTCTTCTGAAGCAACCTGCACAGAAGACGGCGGAATTACCTACACCTGTTCAAGAAGCGGATGCGGATATTCTGAGTTTGTTAAAGACGAAAACAAGCCTGCCCTCGGTCACGACATGGGCGAATGGTATTTCAGCGCTCAGGAAGGCGGAAAATACTACTACAACAAGCGTGATTGCGGAAGAGACGAATGTTCATATTATGAATATGAAATGGTTGAAGGCAGCGAAACAGAAGCTCAGAAATATTTCAAGGTAACCTATGTTAATGAATGGGTAGCAACAAACTATTATGTTGCTAAAGACGGAACAAAGCTTGCCTACAGCGATGCTCAGAAAAACGGAAACTACAAAACAGAAACTGTTGCTGAAATCTTCGTTAAAGAAGGCGCAGCAGCCCAGTTCCCCAACAAAGTTTATCCTCAGAGATATCCCACTAAGGAATTTGGCGGCTACAAGCTTTCATGGGAAGTTAAATCCGGAACACAGAGTGCAGCTAATGTAACCTCAAACATGGTTCTCAACGCTGTGTTTACAGGATACGACGTTTATTATCAGGTTGACTTTGCTAACAAAGACGGCTCTAAGCTCACAACCGTTGAAACCATTCTCCACGGTCACGGCGCTCAATATCCCTTCGCTGATCCCACAACGGCTGATAACCTTCACTATAAATATGAATTCAGCCATTGGAACCGCGATTATTCAGAAATTTACAGCAGCGGAACAATAGTTGCAATTTATGATGAAATTCCCAAGACCTATTACGTATTCTTCCACGGTATTAACGGAAACGTAATTTCTGAAGGAACATTTGAATACGCAACCAAGCCCGACTGCACACCGAAGGATATGTCAATCGCTTCCGACTACACATATCACTATTCATTTGTTGGCTGGCAGCTTTCAAACGGCAAGACTGTTAATGTTAACGAGCTTCGAGTTGAAGATCCTGCATACAAGGAATATGATCCCAACCTCAAGGGTAATACCGATCCCGAAGTTTATAACAAATACATGACTGACGCTGAAAAGGGTATTATTCACCTCTATGCTAAATATAACAAGTATCCCATCAGATATAATGTGAGAATTGCGGCAGCTGCTTATGACGGTTCACCCGTTCCCGGTGCAGTAGTTCAGATTATTGACAGCAATAATAACTATGCCGGAGGCGCAGAGCTTAACGAAAACAGCGAATATATCTTCAATCTCACATATTCAAAAACATACACAGTAACAATTACGGCAAACAACGCTCAGCTCACATTCACTATTAACGGTGAAGAGCTTGTTAAGTCTAACCAGAACGGTAATATTCCCACAATTCGTGTTCAGCTTCCTGAACCTGAACCCGGTGAAGTTGCCGGCGACAACGACTGCGGATGTCTCTGCCACTCATTCTTAGGAAGAATTTATGTAACGGTATTTAACCTTATCTACAGACTCTTCGGAAAGAAAGTTGTATGCTGTCCTGATATGTATGCAGCTCATGGCGATGATCTTGTATATTCATAATAAATGAATAACGAAGCCCCCACCGAAAACGGGCAAGGTTGCTAATGACAGATAAAATTATCGGGAGACACTTTGTAATGAAGTGCTCCCGGTTTTTTTATATAAAAAGTGACACTTTCGGCTTGAAAGTGTCATAGTGGGTTATATGCTTTGAAGGTAATTATGCCAAAGTGAAAATATTTTCTTCGGAGAGTATTAAGTGATATTGCAAATATAAATTTGCAGTGATATTTTTGATAAATCAAAAGTGTTATTGAAGCCTTACGGCTTCAGTGTTATTTTATTCGCACAAAACTGTCCGAAGGACAATAACACTCGGCGTCAGCCGAATATAACTGTGAAGCAAAAAAACTCGCTGTAAGGCGAATAAAACTGCGGAGTGTCCTTACGAACACTCCGCTAAGGTGGGGGCTGATTTTTTTGAAAAATGAGCCTTGAATGAAAGAATTATGGTCAAAATGTATAAATCTTTAATAAAATCTAATAAAAATAGCAAAATGTTTTGTATAATTATTACATTATTTAAACTATATTCTTAAATTATTCATAAACAGAAATTAAAATAACACCATAGTTAATATATGAAAAGGAGAAAGAAATATGAATTTCGATTTAGGCTCATTACTTGGAATTCTTGATATGATTTTTGCAATTCTGCGAGAGGTTTTCGGAATCGGTGCAGTTAAAAAGGAAGAAACAGAAGATACTGAAAACGAAGAAGCTTCTGTTGCCGCCTATAATATCAGAAATGTATAATAAAAAATTATAAGGGGATGTAAAAACGAGTTTTTACATCCTTTTGTTTAGGAAATAGGAAAACACTCAGAATGATGTTTAAATTTTTAAAGGGTTTCTTTCGGTTTTTATGCTACCAAAAGAAACCCTTTGTTTTTCTTTTTTGGAGGTCTGCAGTTTTTTTGCAGCCTGTTATAAAATATCAACTGTTATGATTTATTTATATTATCTGAACCTTAAAATTAAAGCAAACACTATTAATAAAGATATTTTCCATCCTGCCTCACTTGAAAAAATGGGCTTCGGTCTGAGCGCAAAGATAGTGATAAATCGGGAGGTGAAGCTCCTGAACCTTAAAGGTTTCTTCCTCAGGAACGCAAAGGCAAACATCAGAAAGCTCTTTCAGCTTTCCGCCGGAAGCTCCCGTCAGGGCAATAACCTTGCAACCGAGCGCTTTTGCAACCTTTGCCGCGGCAGAAACATTTTTTGAATTGCCGGATGTGCTGATTGCAACCAAAACATCGTTTTCATTTCCTAAAGACATAAGAGACTGAGCATAAACCAATTCAGGCTCAATATCATTGGAAAAGGCGGTGTTGAGAGCTGTCATTGAAGGCAAGGAAATGGCAGGTAAGCCGCATTGAAGCTTTGAAAGAATTTCATCTTCAAGAAAAGGTGCGTTTTTCTTCATCTGTGCTTTTTTTTCATCGCTGAGACAGCGCTCTTTTAAAAAACCTTTCATCAGCTCTCCAACAATATGGTCGCAATCGGCGCTGCTTCCGCCGTTGCCGCAAAGAAGAAGCTTTCCTTCGTTTTCATAGCAGCTTATGATTATCTCTTTGGCTTTAATAATCTCTTCTTTGATTTCTGATAAACATGGATATCTTTTTAATAAGTCATTCAATTTCTGTCACTCCAATGCTGCAGCGATTGAGGCGTAATCTCCGATTCTTTCGCCGGTCTCGGCAGGAACAATTCTGCAACACAGAAACGAATTCAGCAAAGCCTCTTTTTCAATAATCTTTTTTGTGCTTTCCCATAATAAGTGGTGTGCGCGTCCGAAAATGCTGCCGATAACAATTAATTGAGGGTTGAGGATATCAATGAGGATTGAAAGTCCTTTCCCAAGATACTCGCCGCAAATTCTGTAAACCTCTTTTGCTGTTTCGTCGCCCTGATCAGCGGCTTCTGCTATTGCTTTTGCAGTAACATCCTTGGCGGTCATTCCCTTTTTGAAATAGGCAGGATATTCTCCCTTTTGAATTTTTTCAAGAGCCATTGAATAGCCCAGTTGCGCAATTCCACCGCCGCTGCAGAAGCCTTCAAAAGAGCCTTTTTTTCCATATCCCACAGGGCCGGAAGAGTCAAGGCGGATATGGCCGACCTCACCGGCATTGCCGTTTGATCCGCGATAAAGCTTTCCGTTTAGAATAAGACCTGCACCAAGTCCCGTTCCGAAGGTGAGAAAAACCATGTTCTGTTTTCCTTTTCCTGCGCCAAATTTCCATTCGGCTACTGCGCAGGCGTTGGCATCATTCTCTAATCGGGGCGTTATTCCAAAATGCTTTTCTATCTGCTTAACAATTTCAACATTATCCCAGCCCGGAAGATTTGGCGGGCTCATAATAATTCCTTTTTCTGAGTCCAGAGGACCGCCGCAGGAAATTCCGATTGCTTCGGGATTTTTGGTCAGTATTTTTTCAGCCAGACAGATAATTCTGTCTATCATCTGCTCAGGGGAAATTTCAAGGTCAGTTTCACATTTTTCTTTTTTCAGAAACGTGACGCTTCCGTCGCTATATTCTGCTGTTACTGCAGCACATTTCGTGCCGCCTATATCAATACCTAAAATATACATAAGCTGACCTTTCCGAATAATCTTTTTAAAATTATATCATAAACTCAATAACATTTCAAGAAAAGAGGAAATGGCTCTGTTTAAGACGGAAAAACTTAAAGTTTTAAAGTAAACAAGGGAAGATGCTGAAGCAACATCTTCCCTTGTTCTTATTTAATCTGAGTAATTTTATCTTTTTTAACCATGAATACCCTTTTGGCAAGGGGAAACAAAAATTCATCATTGAGTGAGTCAGTGTAGAAATCATCAATTTCACCGTCAGGATAAACACTTCTGAAGCAGTCGATTTTTCCTTCTCTGAAGCAAGCTGTTTTAACTTCGCCTGTTTTAATATCAAAATCGGTAGCAATCAGGTTTTTTACGCCTATTCTTTTGCAGATTTCTTCCATCATAAAATAGGGTGAGGCGGTTATGATAACGTCGTCGTCTCTTTGAATTTCTTTATAAAAAGGCTTGATTTTGTTCATTCGCTTGTTCCAGAAGCTGTCAACAAGACCGGACAAATCAACATTATTTTTTTCAAAATAATTCTTAAGCTCACCGGCGTATTTATGAGTGAAATCGTCAAAAGTGATTTTTCCTTTGTTATACTGAAAGAAAACCTTGAAAACAGTTGGAAGAAATTTAATTATTTTTAAGTCGTGGCGAAGATAATAGAGAATAAATTCAACCGAGCTTTCGCCGTCATAAATTGTTTCATCGAAATCGAAAACGTTCATACATAAATCCTTTCAGTTAATTAACTTTGTTTAAGCGAAGATATTCGTCCTTTACCCAACCGATTTTTTTGAAGATGAAATGGAAGGCAAGAGAAAGAATTGCGGGAAAAACAAAATGCATTAAAACAATAAGTATTATTGCCTGAGCCTTGCCGAAGTCATCGGCCATTGAGGCGTAGGCTCCGAACTGACCAACAAGGCCGCTGGTACCCATTCCGGCGCCGGAGCTGTTGTTTGTCATTTTGAAAACGCAGGTTGAAATCGGGCCGAGAACAGCAGAAGCCAGCGTGGGAGCGAGGGCAATCTGAGGGTGGAGCATAATGTTTCCGAATTGAAGCATGCTGGTTCCGAGACCCTGAGAAATCAAGCCGCCCATTTTGTTGGTTTTATAGCTGGTAACGGCAAAGCCGACCATCTGGCAGGCGCAGCCCACTGCGGCGGCACCGGCGGCAATTCCGTCAATTCCAAGCATAATGCAAAGAGCCGCTGAGCTTATGGGCGCTGTTAAAACAAGACCAACCAGAACGGAAACGGCAATTCCCATCGGGAAGGGATGAAGCTGAGTTGCGGCGTTGACAACAGAGCCAAGCCAGGTCATAAACTGAGAGAGATAGGGTCCGACCAACGCACTTAACAGACCGCCTGAAATAATGGTTATAATGGGCGTTACAACAATATCAATTCTTGTTTTTCCTGAAACAAGAGAGCCCAGCTCGCTGGCAACAACGGTTGAAACAAAGGCACCAACCGGTCCGCCTAAGCTGTAGCCGTAGGCACCGACAGCAATGCAGGAAAAAACAACAAGGGGCTTTGCACCGAGACCGTGGGCAATTGCGGCGCCGATCGCACCGCCGACAACGGGGGAAGAAGCCTCAAGAACCTTACACATCGGCTTGAGAAAATCTAAATGAGGAATTTCTGAAAGCTGACTGATAATGAGTCCGACTATCAGAGAAGAAAAGAGACCGAGAGCCATTGCGCTCATTGCATCAACAAAATATCTTTTAAACAGCTTTTTCATTTTTTATACTTCCTTTTTTAAAATTGTTTAAAGATGAGAAAATTATAACACTTCTTTTTTTTGAAAGCAATAAATTAAATATTTTTAATTGATATTCTTGGCATATATAAACTATAATATTATTTAAGTTAAGAAAGGTGATTTTTATGAACAGACTTCAGAAATTCATGATAGGAAGATATGGTCCCGACCAGTTGGGAATAGCCCTTATTATTTTGGGCTGTGTTGTTACTTTTGTTCTTTCGTTTTTAGATGTTTCCTATTTCAGACTTCTTGGCTATGTTCCTTATCTGATCTTTATTTTCAGATTTCTTTCAAGAGACATTGAAAAACGAAGAAAAGAAAACGCCGTTTTTCTAAAATATTGGAATCCGGCAAAAGCGTTTTTTCAAAAAAAGAAAAAGCAGATGGACGACAAAGACCATAAATACTATAAATGCCCTCAATGTAAGCATGTTTTAAGAGTCCCCTCGGGAAGAGGAAAAATTGAAATAAGCTGTCCCTATTGTCAGACAAAATTCAAGAAAAACACGGGAAGCCCGAAGGTTGACATCGGCTGAAGACACGGGCTTGTAAAAAGAGTTTTTTTAATGTATAATAAACAGAAAAGAAAAGAAAAGGAGTTTTTTTCATGAAAACAATCCTTGTAACCGGCGGCGCAGGCTTTATCGGCTCAAACTTTGTTTATTATGAGCTTAAAAAATACAAAGACTTAAGAGTTGTTTGCTTAGACAGCTTAACCTATGCAGGAAATCTCGAAACGCTGAAGGAAGCAATGGCAAACCCTAATTTTCGCTTTGTGAAGGGTGATATTACCGACAGAAAAGCGGTGTATTCTCTTTTTGAAGAAGAAAAGTTTGACTTTGTGGTCAATTTCGCCGCCGAGTCCCATGTTGACCGTTCAATAGATGAGCCCGAAGTGTTTCTGAAAACTAATATTCTGGGAACGCAGGTTCTTCTTGACGCCGCAAAAAAATTCGGAAACATCCGCTATCATCAGGTTTCTACCGATGAGGTTTACGGCGATTTGCCGCTGAACAGGCCCGACCTTTTCTTTACTGAGGAAACACCTATTCACACCTCTTCGCCCTATTCAGCCAGCAAGGCTTCTGCTGATTTGTTGGTTATGGCATATTACAGAACCTACGGCCTGCCCGTTACCATAAGCCGCTGTTCAAACAACTACGGACCCTATCATTTTCCCGAAAAGCTCATTCCCTTGATGATTGCAAATGCCCTTGCAGAAAAGAGCCTTCCTGTTTATGGCGACGGAAAAAATGTTCGCGATTGGCTTTATGTTGAAGACCATTGCAAAGCTATAGACATGATTTTGGAAAACGGAAGAGTGGGCGAGGTTTATAATATCGGCGGTCACAACGAAAAAACAAACCTTGAGGTTGTTAAAACAGTTTTAAGAATTCTCGGAAAAAGCGAGAGTCTTATTAGCTTTGTTAAAGACCGTCCCGGCCACGATATGCGCTACGCCATTGACCCCACAAAAATCAGAAATGAGCTTGGTTGGTATCCTGAAACAAGCTTTGACGAGGGAATTGAAAAAACAGTCAAGTGGTTTCTTGAAAACAAACCCTGGTGGGAAAACATCATTAACGGCGAATATGTTAAATATTATGAAAAAATGTATTCAAAGCGATAAAAATCCTGATTATAAAATTCTTTTTAATCATTGACAAACCCACGGGCTTTGATATATAATGTATGTCTGTGAACTATGTTTGCAGACTTTTTTTGAAAGCGTCGGACACCATATCACCCCCACTTCTCAAACTCCTTGGTGATATGTCCCGTTTTAATAAAACTAAAGGAGGTAACACAAATGAAAAGAACTTATCAACCCAAAAAGCGCCACAGAAAGATGGAACACGGCTTCCGTAAGAGAATGGCAACCAAAAACGGCCGTAAAGTTCTTGCCCGCAGACGCGCAAAGGGCAGAAAGCAGTTAACTTATTAATCACATTTAACGGTCAGGGACCGTATGTTCATTAATGCGTTAGGATGATTAATTTTGCAAAGGTATGTTTCTTTAAATCAAAACAAAGATTTCTTGCGCCTTTATTATAGGGGCAAGTCTTGCGCCAAGCCCTCCGTTGTTGTCTATGCGGCAAAAAACAGGGCAGGAGTTTGCAGAATCGGAATTACTACAAGCAAAAAAATCGGCAACGCAGTTGAACGAAACCGCTCACGCAGAATTATTAAAGCTGCATGGCAAAATGTTTTCAGGGATAATCAAATTAAGGGAAACTGGGATTTTGTTTTTGTTGCAAGAAACAAAACGAAGTTTCAGAAAAGCACAGTTGTTGCCAACGCAATAGCTGACTCTTTAAAGGAATTGGGAATTATTGATGAAAAGCGTTCTGATTAAAATAATTCGCTTTTACAGAAAACATATTTCTCCCCGTTTGCCCTCAAGCTGCAAGTTTTATCCCACTTGCTCGGTCTATGCTATTGAAGCGATTGAAATTCACGGCGCACTGAAGGGCAGCCTTTTAACAGTATGGCGTTTAATTCGTTGCAGTCCTTTGACTTCGGGAGGGTATGACCCTGTTCCGCCGAAGAAACAAAAAAACGACCGAAAAAATTAATTGCCGCAGCACTGTATGGGTAAAATAACCAGATGAAAGGAAAAACAATGTTCGATTTTTTCTATTCTATTTTCGGTTTCCTTTTCAGAATTCTTTATGATTTTATCGGAAACTACGGACTTGCACTTTTGATTTTCACAGTATTTTTCAGAGTTATTATTTTGCCCACAAACATCAAGCAACAGAAAGGCTCTGCAAAACAGGTCAGACTTCAGCCAAAAATCAAGCGTATCAGAGAAAAATATCAGGATTACGCACCCAACGAAAGAAACATGAAAATTCAGGAGGAAACCAACGCTCTCTATCAGCGCGAAGGCTACAGCGCAATGACAGCAGGCTGCGCACCTCTTCTTCTTCAGCTTCCTATTCTTTGGGGTCTTTATGGCGTAGTCCGTCAGCCTCTTACTTATGTTCTCAACGCGCCCGCTGAGCTTATTTCAGCTTTAACCGAGGCTGCTAAAAACACCTTAGAAATGACTGCCCGTTCAGAAGCTTATGTTGAAACAGCCATTTTAACAAACTTTGAAACCCTTGTTAACAAAATTCCCGCTACTGCTGCTCAGTATGCGGAAGAAATTGCGAAAATCAAAGATTTTGATTTCACCGTTTTCGGAATTGATCTTGGTGTAATTCCAAGCATGGATACCCTTAAGAATTTCGGCGGTGCAACAACAGAGGCAAAGCTCGTTCTTCTTATTCCAATTCTCTCTTTTTTGACCTCAATGCTTTCAAGCGTTCTCACTCAGGTCAGACAGAAGAAGAGTGGCGCAAACATGGATAACGCCCAGATGATGGGCTGCATGATGCTTTCCATGCCCCTTATGTCTTTGTATTTCACATTCCAGTTCCCTGCAGGAATGGGTATGTATTGGATTCTTTCAAACATTTTTGCCTTTTTCCAGACACTTGTTATGGGTCATTTCTATGCTCCCAGAAAAGTTATTGCAAAGCTTATGGTTGAAGAAACAATTCAAAGACGTTCTTATGAAAAAGCAAAAAAGTCAACCTCACAGGTTGAAGAATAAAATTGTCAGAATTTGACTTTAACACTAACAAAACGGTGGTGAAATTAATGATAAAAGAAGCAACAGGCATCGGCGCAACTCCTGAAGAAGCGCTTGCAAATGCCCGTGCTGCTCTCGGTGCACCTTTTGACGCAGAGGTTCACACCGAGATTATAGAAATGCCCAAGAAAAAAATTCTCGGACTTTTCGGCGGCGCTCCTGCCAAAGCAAGAGCATATTACGAGGTTGCTGAAGAAAAGAAGCCTCAGCCCAAGGCAAAGGCTCCTTCTCAGAAGGCAGCTAAGGCCGAAAAAGCAGCTAAAAAGGCTGAAGAGAAAAAAGAGCCTGTTCAGGTTAAGGAAAAAGAAGCTGAAGAAATCAGAAAGAGCGTTGCTCTTGATTCAAACAGCACTCTTAAAGCAGCCGCAGACTATCTTAAAGAGATAGTTACCGGAATGGGTGTTGCTCAGGTGAGCATCGAAGCTTTCGAAACCGGCGAAAACGAAGTAATTCTTGAGCTCGATTGCGGCGAAGATTACGGCGTTGTTATCGGAAGAAGAGGCGAAACTCTCGACGCTATTCAGTATCTTACAAGACTTTCAGCCAATAAAAAGAAGGGTGATTCAGACTACGCAAGAATTTCCGTTAATGTTGGAAACTATCGCGAAAAGAGAAAAAATACTCTTTCAGAGCTTGCTAAGAAAAACGCTTCCAAGGTTCTCAAATATGGAAGAAACGTAACTTTCGAGCCCATGAATCCCTATGAAAGAAGAATTATTCACACAACAATTCAGGAAATTGAGGGAGTTACCTCATATTCCGTTGGCTCTGACAGCGACAGAAGAGTTGTTATTACTCTTGAAGAGGGTGTAAAACCCACTCATCCTTCAAAGGGTGGCTACAACAGAGGTCGCTCAGGAAATAACCGCGGACGCCGTTCAAACGGCGGAAACCGTTCAAGAAACAGCTCAGCCGTAACATCAGCTCCAACAAGAGCACCCAAAACCGATGCCGGCGCTCAGGGCGTTTCACTCTACGGAAAAATTAACTGAGAAGAATAGATTCTATAAAAACAACCTGAGAAAACCTCAGGTTGTTTTTTTGCTGTGATATTATATAAATGCAGTATTTACACACAGAAAAACACTTCTGCGTGGGAAGGAAAGCTTTGGCGAAACCCGGTGAGAAAGGCTGATTTAAAACCGATACACTCGGTAAAAAACAAACCCTCCAAGTAAAACAGTAAAGATTACTGAAATTACCGGGAGGGTTAAAAATTTAAAATAAAGCTGATAAGTAAAGGCTTGAGCAATAAAGCAGAAATAGGGGAAGGCTCATGAGTCTGAAACAATTATTTCTCAGCCATTTGTTTTTCTTTTGCTTTGGCTTTGATATATTTTGTCCACTTTATGTAGCCGTATGTTGTGTTTGTAAGATAGCCGAACTTGAGAACAAGAAGAACATACTGACCTGAAATAATGTTGATTACTGCCTCAAGAATTGAGCAGATATACCATGCAATCCATTGCTCACGGATTCTGAAGAGAATAAACACACCGTTACAGATTCCGACAGCTGAAGCGCAGGCATCAAGATAGCAGACAATAACCTCCAGAGTTTCGTTTCCTCCGAAAAGGTCAGTTCCGAAGTCGAGAGTTGTTAAGAAATAGCCAACGCCCATGGTCCAGACAACAATACCGATTATGATCAGAACTTCCGCAAGACCGCTGAGCTTTCTGACCTCGGTTAATTCCTCTTCTTTTTTGTCGGGGTGTTTGTGCCAGTTAATAAAGCTGATTATATCAATGGGGAGCCAGAAGAAAAGAGTTGAAGCCATTGTTGCAAAACGATATGCAAGAACAACACAAATAAGAATTTCGGTTATTTCAACAAAGACTGAAACGATGAAATTCCATTTGCTCTGTTTTGAAATAAGGAGCTCACAAAGAATATTGAGGAAGGTATCGAGAAGATAGAGAACCATGATCCACAGGCCGTTGACACCGTTGCAGCTTTCTTCGGGGAAAAGAAGCGAAACAACTGAGGCAAGAACCAGAATTCCAAGGAACCAGACCTTTTCATAGGTGGTGAAAAATCTGTCCCAAACGGTCATGATGAAAAATCCGATTGCAACAAGGGCGAAGGCGATTGCCATTCCGAAAACCATGTTGCTTTCGTCGGCGCGGGTGTCTTTAACTGCCTTTGAAATATCTTCTTCTGTGGGTTCTGAAACGAAAGCTACGGCAGGGCCGTTTTCTGCTTCATAGATATAGCCTGTTACTTCCGTTCCTTCCAGGGCTTCCCACTCTTCGAAGGAGTAGTTAACAATCATTGTGTATTCGCCGTCTGCTGTGGCGTATTCAACGGGGCAAAGAGTTTCATCTTCGCTGTAGTCTTCTTCATCAGCTGTGGTTTGTCTGATAAAGGTTTCGGTTTTTGAAAAGCTGTAGTCGCCTGTTTCGCTGTAAAGACCGATAACGCCCTTTGCGGCAAAAACTACGGTTAAAACAGCCATAATAACAACAACGGCGGTTTTAACAGATTGAAGAATTTTTCTGTTTTTGTTTTGTGTTAATTTGTTTTCCATTAATATTCACCTCACATTATAAATTTATAAGTCCTGCGTCCAACATTTTTTGAAGAGACATCATAATGCCCAGCTTGGCGTGTTGCCATGTTAATCCGCCTTGGAAATAGATTGCGTAGGGTTCTCTCATGGGGCCGTCGGCTGAAAGCTCAATTGAAGAGCCCTGAACAAAAGCTCCCGCAGCCATAATAACTTCATCGTCATAGCCGGGAATGTGATAGGGAATTGGGGTAACATAGCTGTCAACGGGGGCTGCAGCCTGAATTCCGTGGCAGAAGGCAAGCATTCCCTCTCTTGAACCTAACTCAACAGACTGAATAATGTCGTGGCGTGGCTCTGTTGAATTGGGAACAACATTGAATCCAAGGCTTTCATAGGCGTTGGCAGAAAAAATTGCGCCCTTCAAAGCACCGGCAACAACTGTTGGTGAAAGGAAAAGTCCCTGATAAAGAGAAGTCATAACGCTGAGGCTTGCGCCAACGTCCTGACCGATTCCGGGTGCGCTGAGACGGAAGGCACAACGGTCAATGCATTTCTGGGTTCCGCAGATATAGCCGCCTATGGGGGCAAGACCGCCGCCGGGATTTTTAATCAGAGAGCCGACAACCATGTCTGCTCCGAAATCAGAAGGCTCTGTTTCTTCAACAAATTCACCGTAGCAGTTATCAACCATAACTGTGAGGTCGGGTCTGATGTTTTTTATGAAAGCAATAAGCTCACCGATTTGCTTTGTTGAAAAAGAGGGTCTCATCTGATAGCCCTTTGAGCGCTGAATTGTAACAAGCTTGGTTTTTTCGCTGATAGCGTTTTTAATTCCTTCATAGTCAAAGCTTCCGTCAGAAAGAAGGTCAACCTGTTTATATGTAACGCCGTATTCCTTTAAAGAGCAGGCGCTTTCTCTGATTCCGATAACTTCTTCAAGGGTGTCATAGGGCTTTCCGACGGGAGAAAGAAGCTCATCTCCGGGAAGAAGATTTGCTGAAAGAGCGATTGCAAGAGCGTGGGTTCCGCAGGTAATATGAGGTCTGACTAAGGCAGCCTCGGTGTGAAAAACAGAGGCATATACCTTTTCAAGAGTGTCTCTTCCAACGTCATCGTGGCCATAGCCGGTGGTTCCCGCAAAGCAGGTGGCGTTAACTCTGTTTTTTTGCATTGCGTTTATAACTTTTGCCTGATTGAATTCAGCAATGCTGTCAATTTCTTCAAATCGTGGCTTCAGCTTTTCAATAATATTATTGCTGAAGCTTAAAACAGCGTCGCTGATTCCAAGCTCTCTGTAGATTTCGTTTAATTGCATTTTTATATTCCTTTCAATTATTTATTAGTTTTATCAAGTCGGTCAAAAACCTTGTTTGCCGCTTCGTTGACAACCTCCGGTCTGCTGACAATTATTCCGCCGATTTCGTCGCCTAAAATAAGAAGCGTATCTCCGGGCTTGATGTTAAAAAGTGTTCTTGCCTCTTTGGGAATAACAATCTGGCCTTTTTCGCCGACCTTAACCGTTCCGAAAACGTGTTTGTTTTTTGGAAGACCTAAAACGTGTTTACCTCCCGGCATATCATCACCTCGCTTGGTTATACTTTTCCTACAAGTATAACTTCGAGAAGAGTCTTTGTCAATGGAAAAAGAGAAAATAAACGGGAAAAGAAGCTGTTTTTATTGAAAAAATGCACAAAACGAAAACAGCTTTTTTGAGCTTAATGCTGAAAAAAAAGAAATATATTTATTTTATGAAAAAAGTGTGTTAAAATCATTTGACGGTATAAAATCTATTACCAGAAAGAAAAAGGAGAAATTATATGGCTAATAAATTTGAAAAAAGATATGGCTTGCCAACGGCTATTTGTATGGTTATAGGCATCGTTATCGGAAGCGGCGTTTTTTTTTAAGGCCGAAAAAATTCTGAAAGAAACCGGAGGAAACCTTCCCGTCGGAATTCTCGCATGGTTTCTTGGCGGAATAGTTATGGTTTGCTGCGCCTATGCATTTTCAATTCTCGCAACGAGACATGAAAAGGTTAACGGTGTTTGCGACTATGCTGAAGCCGTTGTTGGAAAAAAATATAGCTTTATGATAGGCTGGTTCCTTGCTATTTTCTATTATCCCTCGCTTACCGGTGTTCTTGCATGGATTTCTTCAAGATATTTGTGCGTTCTCATGGGCTGGGATGTTTACGGACCGCAATGCATGATTATTGCCGGTTTCCTTCTTATTGCTTCTTTTGCCCTTAACGCTCTTTCACCGGTTCTTTCGGGCAAGTTTCAGGTTTCAACAACTGCAATCAAGCTGGTTCCTCTTTTCCTTATGGCAATTGTGGGAACAATCAAGGGCCTTTCAAACGGTCTTCTTGTTGAAAACTTTACAACAGTTGTTGATGAATCTGTTTCAATTGGCGACTCACTTTTCAAGGCTATTGTTGCAACCTGCTTTGCTTATGAGGGCTGGATTATTGCAACAAGTATTAACTCTGAGCTGAAGGATGCAAAGAAAAATCTTCCCAGAGCTCTTGTTATCGGAACGATCGCTGTTGTTGTTATCTATATTGTCTATTATATCGGTCTTGCCGGCGGAATCTCAAACAAAGAGATGATGGAAGGCGGCGAAGAGGGCGCAAGAATCGCTTTTTCTTCTGTTTTCAACAACTTTGCAGGAACATTCCTTTTTGTTTTCGTTGTAATTTCCTGTATCGGAACTCTCAACGGTCTTATGCTGGGAAACACAAGAGGTCTTTATTCCTGCGCTATGCATTGCGACATTCCTTCGCTCAGACTTTTCAAGCAGGTTGACCCTGTTACCAATATGGCAACCAACTCTTCAATTGCCGGTCTTTTTCTCAGCGCCGCTTGGCTTCTTTATTTCTATGGCTCCGTTATTACAACCATTGAAGGCAACAAGCCCTGGTTCGGCTCCTTCTCTTTTGATGCTTCAGAGCTTCCTATAGTTACTGTTTATGCAATGTATCTTCCGATTTTTGTTGCAATGCTGAAAAAAGAAAAGGGTCTCGGTTTCTTCAAAGGTGTAATTGCTCCCATTGCAGGAATTCTGGCTTCTTTGTTTATGGTTGGTGCAGCAATTTATGCTCACGGTATTGCACCTTATCTTGCCGCTAAGGCAAACGGTAAGTTTGATATGCCCATTCTTTTCTATCTGATAATATATGCTGTGGTTATGGTTATCGGAATTATTGTTCTTTCAACATACTACAGAAAAAAGGCAAAGAAATAAGTTTAAGCTACAAAAAACTAAAAGGGGCTGTAAAAAAAGTGCAGACCGCATAAAACAAGATAACTAAAGGGTTTTTTTCGGTATTGAACTACCAAAGAAACCCTTTAAAACTGTAAAAATCAGCAAAAGCAGGCAAAAACAAGGTTTTTGCGTTTTATGC
>JAFUHX010000060.1 GCA_017474045.1 Clostridia bacterium
CCATTTCTACAACAACGAAAGAATTCAACTAAAAACAAAACTGACTCCGATGGAATTTCGAAGTCAGTATGTTGCTTAAAATTTAATTTTATCTACCATAAAGGTCTTTTTTGTGCTGTCCGTACAATTTGGGGCAGTTCAATTATTCCGCCGACTTTTTTCATATTTCTGGCCAGGAGATTCTGATCAGCCGAAAATTGATGTAAGCTGTTCAAAAATCATCTTACTTTAAGCTGTGGTTACAGAATTGATGATGAGCCATTTATGACAATTACATGTCAGAAGAAGCTTTCGAAAATCTCAAAGCAAGTATGCCGGAGCTAGCTCGCAAAAGCTACGGTGAAGGCAGTGGCTCTGAACTTGAAGTACGAAGAGATAAAAATAAAAATCCTAAATATCCACCCAAAATGGCATTTTTCGGATCTTCCAGCAGATTTATTTACACACTTGTTCATGAAAAAATGAAGGATGAAAACTTTGTGTTTGAACTTCAGTTGCCAACAAAAGTCGGCGGCACAGCAAACCTTGGATTTGTAAAACTTCAGTTTAACAGCCACCGGATACTGATTCCGATGGCTGTTTCAGCTTATTTAACTTTGACGCCCTGAACAGCACTGTAACTGCCGTAGATTTTTTTACCGTTAACAGTCTTATATGCTCTGACCTTGAAGTAGTAAGTCTTCTTACTTGTAAGCTTATTCTTTGTAGCTTTTATTACATTTGCCTTGGTTGTTGCTATCTTCTTGTAACCGCTTTCCTTCTTCGATGAGCCGTAAACCTCATAACCTGTTTCCCCTGCAATATTTGTCCACGATACATTTGCAACACCTTTCTTGGTTGATGTTACCTTCAATGTGGGTATTGCAAGTTTGGTTGTAACTTTAACAAGAGACGAAACCTTACCGTAATAAGTCTTCTTTCCAGGTTTATTATAGGCTTTGACTGCAAATTGATATTCGGTAGCAGGGTTGAGCTTTTTAACGGTATAGGATGTTTTTGTTGTTTTTCCCAGAGAAGTGTACTTCTCGGTTTTTGTATTATATGAGAACACTTCATAACCGGTTATGTTGCTTACCTTTTTCCATGAAAGCTTAACGGTTTGTGTATAAACCTTGGCTTTTACATTCTTAACCTGACCGGGAGTATATGACACCTTTGAGGTTGTGACAGTAAAAGTTTTAAACTTCGGGGCAAGAACTTTCTTTTCGCCGTCAAGAACGTAAGCTCTCACTGCAAAAGTGTACTTCGTATTTGCTTTCAGGTTTTTCACAGTATAAGTAAGCTTTGATGTGTCTGTAAGCTTTTTCCATTTACCGGATACTTTTTGGAATACCCTATAACCCGAAGCACCGGCAACTTTATTCCAATTGAGAGTCACGGATGAGCTTGTTTTGGTTGCGGTAATTTTTGCGGTTGCGGTCAACTTGGGAAGCGGAGAGTTAGTTGTAACCTTAACTGTTGATGATGCTGAACTCCAGAGCGTATTACCGTTCAACTTCTTATACGCTCTCAGGCGGAATTTATAAGTTGTACCCGCCTTGAGATTTCCTACTGTGTAGGTTACAGTATCCGGTTTGGTAATTGTGGCAATTCTTGACCATGAGCCTGACTTATACTGATACACCGTGCATCCGCTTACTCCCGGCACCTTATTCCAATTGAGTCTGATTGTATCTGTTGACTTTGAGGTTGAGGTTATTTTAGGCGTTGTCGGCTTTGTTGTTGCATCAAACACAGCATATTCTGTAGACCAGAGAACAAAGGCACCTTTACTTATATAAGTCTTTACGGCAAAACTGTATTTTGTACCGTTGTCAAGCCCTGTGATCTTATAAGTATTTGCCTGAAGTGTTTTCAAGGATTTCCAATTCTCATCCTTTTTAATGTAAACTCTGTATCCGCCTGCTCCGCTGACCTCTGACCATTTAAGAGTAACGCTGTCGGAAGTAATCTGTGAAGCCTCTATTTTCTTGGGTGGATTTAACATCTCGGGGCGGTATCCGTAATAAACAACAACTGTTTCAAGGCCGATATTTTTATTCTGTGTAATAAATGTGTTCCAGTTTTCTTCTGTTCCGCTATAAAGAACAATCTCAATATTATCACATTCCATAAATGCCCATTCAGAAACATCGGAAAGTGAAGGATGTAAATAAACAGTTTTAAGTGCCGAACAATACTCAAAAGCACCTAAACCGACATGTTTCACATTAGCTTTTAATTCAAGGGTTGTAATCGACCTGCAGGACATAAATGCACTGTCTTCAATTGTTTCAAGCGAATCCGGCAACTCTAAATTCTTAATATTACAAGCCTGAAATGCACCTTCGCCTATTTCAACAAGTGTCGACGGGAATGTTACCGTTTCAATCTCTCCACGGTGGGAAAAAGCATATTCACATATACGAGTTACACCCTCCGGAATTACAAGATTACTTTTCAAAGGCTCACCTGCGATATACATATTATCAGCAAAATAGTTGGGGTTGGTTGCCTGGGCTTCACAAAGAGGAAGAAACGCTATAGCAAGATAAGCAGGTAGATCATTTACATAAAAGTCAACCACAGCGGTAGATTTGTAGAACACATTTTTCAACATTCTCTTTATGCCGGAGTTGAATGTAACCTTCGCAAGCTTGCCACAGTATGAAAAAGCGTAATTTTTTATTTCCATAACTGCCGGTTTACCCACATCGTCACCCACAGTAAGTGCTGTAAGAGAGCCACAGGAAGCAAAAGCATACTCATCTATAAGCTTCACTGTTGAAGGTATAACAACACCGATAAGTCCTGTTTTATAAAAAGCATTTTTACCTATTTCCTCAATACCGCTATAGAAAACAACCTCTTTCAGATTGCTGTGTTTATAAAAAGCCCTGTTCTCAATTCTCTTCACCCCGTAACCGAAGGTGATTTTCTCCAATGAACTACAGTTAAGTGATGCTGCAGTTATTACAGCCACCGGTTCGGCTTTTTCGGTAAGACTTCCTACCACAGCTTCTTTAAGCGAACTACCACTGAAAGCTCCGCTACCTATTGAGGTTGTTGCGGGAATTGTTATCTTTTTAAGAGTTTTGCAGTTCTCAAAGGCACCAGACGGAATTAACTTCACACTTTCGGGTATAACAAGTGTTTCAACCGGGCTTCCGCCTATATTAAGCGTAGCTCCGTAACCCATCGGATTACTATAGCCGGTATAATCATCTGATTCAAAAGTTACATTAAACCAATCTTCAATAGTTTTGGCTTGTATCTGCATCTGAGAGCTTTTATTAAAAGCTGCTTCACCCATCTTCAAAGGCTTGCCTGAAAGAATGAGATTTTTAATACCTGCATAACCGTAAAATGCCATTGGCTTGATTTGAGAAACAGACTCAGGTATTTCGAGATCTGTAAGAGGCTTTCCGTCAATATACAAAACTGCTCCGTTAAAAAGAGGATTAGAACTGCCTGTAGCAAATTCGATCGAAAGCCAGCTTTCAATTGAAGGAGCATATACACTTTCTATAGATGGGCAGCCTGAAAATGCATCCTGACCAATGCTTGTGATCTTATCGTTCACAGTTACAGTTTTTATGATTTTACAATCCTTAAAAGCATTGGCAGGTATTTCAGTAATACTATCATCCAAAACCAGGTTTTCTACACTTGAACCGTTTATGTACAGATTTTCTGCAACTGTCATAGGATTTGATCCACTGTCTGCAAATTTAATACCGAACCATGTATCAAAGCTGTCAATATAAACATCCTTCAGGTTGTTACAACCCGAAAACGCACCTTTAGCAATACTTGTAATCTTACCGTGAAGAGTTACAGTTTTTAAACTTTTACAATTCTTAAAAGCATAAGCAGGTATTTCAGTAACACTTCCATCCAGAACAATATCTTCCGGAACCGAACCGTTTATATACAGATTTTCTGCAACTGTCATGGGATTTGATGCACCGTCTGCAAATTTAATTCCGAGCCATGTATCAAGGCTGTCAGCATAAACATTCTTCAGATTGTCACAACCTGAAAAACAATTATTACCTATTGATATTCCGCCATGATTGAACGTTACACTTTCAAGTTTATCGTAATTGCTGAACGTACCTGAAGAAATATCAGTTACACCTTCAGGAACAACTAAATTTACAAGGGGTTCTCCATTAATGTATATCGTATCGAGATTACAGCTTTCTTTTACTGCACTGACTCTGATAAACGTTTCTATATCAGGCACATAAACCTCTTTGATATTAGTACAGTTTATAAAGGATCCAAGATCCGCACTCGTTACACCACTGTGAAATGTTACGCTTTCAATTGTTTTAATGTTGTATAATCCGTAAACGGGAATTCTTGTTACAGATTCAGGTATAACCAGATCAACCAACAGTTCACCTGCAACATAAAGATTTTGAGCATGATGCATCGGATTGGCATAATAGGTTGCCTTTCCATTGCTTGTGTATATATTGTCACATATTTTCAGCCAGGTTTCCAGACTGTCAACATAAACATTTTCAATGCCTGTTCCGTAAAATGCATTATCTCCGATATGTTCAATTCCCGAATGAAGTGTTATGCTGTTCAAAGCATCGTAATAAGCAAAAGCCTTTTTGCTTATTCTTGTACAGGTTGAGGGAAAAACATAATCACCCGTTACAGGTTCTCCATCTATATACAAACATTTTTCATACTGTAAAGGACCACTTTTATGTTCAAAATTCATCCAGGTTTCAAAGGAATCCACATAAAAAGCTTCAAACTTATTATAAGGTAAAATCCAATTATAACCGAATTCCTTTATCGGTGTTGTAAAAGTTATACTTTTAACATGTAAGTCTGCGAATGCCCTGTTGGGTATGATGTCAATGCCTTCAGGAAGAACTATATCAACTGGTTTTTCATTGTTAATATATATTTCAGCATACATAGGTATATCTATGTTACAAATTCTGAACCAGGTTTCTATATCAGGCACATAAATTTTTTCAACGCAACCAAGACTGAAAGCGACATCTGATACAGATTGAATACTTTCAGAAAAAGTAACACTTTTAAAACCCTTCAGTCCAAAAACATAGTGATCTATTACTGTTACGCTATCAGGAACAACAACATCAGTAACAGCTTTTCCGTCAACATACAAGGTAGCACCAGAAATACAACTTGATGAATTGCCCCGCAATTTAATATTAAGCCATGTTTCAAGACTGTCTACATAAATCTGTTTAAAGTCATCCATTTTGTTTATATTTTCCAATACCTTTATTGTTTTAGGTAAAGTTATCGCCGTAACGCTACGGCCTATAGTCGCAGCATAAGTTTCCATATTCAATGAAGTTACCGGATATCCGCCCAGAGTTTCAGGAATAACAATATGTTTTTTTCCGGTGCTGTCAACTCTTCGGATTATCGCTTCTCCATCAACAACCTTATAAAAAAAGTCGCCTTCCCAAGTTGCTGTGTCTGCAGCAGATGAGTTAACACTTAAAACAAATAACGTAATAAGCAACAAAAAGGCTGCAATAAATATCCTGTTTTTTCTCATAATTTTCTCCTCCTTCACATCAATGTTTATTATTCGGCAACATTGCCACCGATATAAATTCACCGTCAGCATAATGGCTCTTCATTGTACCACCATAGCTTTCAGTAGTTTTTGTGATGTTTTTAATTCCGTATCCGTGTAAGCCTGACGGATCATTTTTGGTGCTCACAAGCTCATTATTACTGTTGAAAGGATTTTCACGGCAGGTGTTTATAACCTTGAAAAATACAAAGGACTCCTTTTGCCAGATTTCAACCTTTATCTTCTTTTCATCGTTATCGGAAAGCTTCATACAAGCTTCAATAGCATTGTCAATCTGATTTGCAAGAACCGCACAAATGTCAACCGAAGATATATAAAGTTCGGAAGAAAGCACTACCCTGTGGAAAAATTCTATATTATGCCTTTTTGCCTGTACAATTTTACAGTTGATAATAGAATCAATTACAGCGTTTCCGCAAAGCGAATACTGAGCCTGATCGTAAGATGCCTGCAAAAGCTCGTCAATATACAGCTTTGCTTTTTCATCCTTTTCAAGCATTCCTCTTAATGTTAAAAGGTGATTTTTAAAATCGTGAACCTGCTGACGGATTGTACTATGAGAAGCTTCAAGCTGATGAAAATTCTTTTCCATAATTGAATTAGTTGTCGCCATAAGTTCAGCCTCACGCTTTTCCTTTTCGTATCCGGTTTTCACAGTAACGGCAAAAACAGTTGCGATAAGTGACACAACTATAAAAAGAATTGAAAAGAACGAAGTCATCTGCATCATAGCAACGTAATCACTGATTATAATTCCTGCAAAACTGTACATTATTGAGTATGCACCGATAGAAATTGCCAGAATTAAGCCCAGATATTTTCTGCCGAGTTCAGAGAAAAACGGATAAAGCTTCCACATCAAACTAAAGATAAGGATTTTTACAATTTCGTTAGCTACAAGAAATACAGCATAGTAAGAATCCTGTATATCAAACCGTTCTGCTATAAACTCGTAGCCGTATGTAAGTACATAATTTAGTGCATGAAGGAAAAACCAGGTTGTTGCAATAGATGCACTTCGCAAAAGCATACTGCCCTTTGAAACTGCAAAATTAACAGCAAAGGAAAAACCAACCGCAATAGCAAGCATCAGAACCACAGGAACTCCAAGACTGCTGACACAGGTCATCAGTAAAGTATAAACACATCCAAAAACTGCAACCAAAGCAAAGTGCCTGATTTTTTTGTATTTTTTACCGCACATACTACCTGACACTGTAAACACAATAAAGCCTTCAGCAAAAACAGTTAACAGTCCAATGATTTTATAGAACGTTTCCATTTCATCACCCCGATTTATAAACCCCAATACTCAAGTAAAAATTTTTTAACATCATGAAGGCATCTTCGACTTATTTGCAAAACCTTACCGTTTTTCATTTTCAACTCATAGCCCGAAAGCTGAGAAATATAATCCACATTAACAAAACAACCACGGTCAATAAACAAAAATCTGTTATCGTCGATAGCATTATAAAATTCTGTTATACCTCTGTTGTCAGTTAACTCACCCTGAGAGTCAGTTGCAATCACAAGCTGCCTTGAAATTCGGCTTACACAAATTATGTCACTGTAACTCACACGCCAGTATTCGCTGTATCGTCGTATTATTATCGTCTTTTCATCGTTTTTTTCAACCTGGTACAACGCACTGTCAAGAGCTTCCTCCAGCTCCCGTTCTATATTCATCTTAAGTATATATCTGAGAGCTCTTGACTTGTAACCCATTGTTGCCATACTTTCCACAGATGTCAGAAATATAATAACCGCTGTATCGGTATATTTTCTTATCTCTTCGGCAAGTTCAAATCCGTTCATACCGGGCATCGAAACATCAAGAATATAAATATCAGCAAGCTTGTTATCCAAAAGCTCATAAGAAAGAAGTTCCGGCTTTACAAACGTAATAACCTCAAAGTCGATGTGCCTTTTAAGTTCAAATTTTTCAAGCTCTCTTTTCAGCACTTCAACATCCTGTTTACTGTCATCGCAAATGTTTATACGTATCATTAAAACAACCCCAAAAAGAGTATTAAATAAGTTATTCTACGATTGTATAATAACACAGTACACAGCATATTTCAATTCTTTGTCTTTTCGGTAGATATACTATGTCTTTTCGGTTAAAATTAAAATAAAAAACTGTGATTTTGTAACACCGACATCACTCAAGATACTACTCACAACCCTCCTGAAAAGTTAAAGTTTTAGTTGCCGTCATCTTCAATTTCTTCATCAAAAATCCCTCACATTCACATAAAAAAAGATAGACACATCATCTGAGAAAACTCAAAAATGATGTGTCTATGTTTTTAATGTTTAATTTTCACGTGATGAGATTTTTTAAAGAACTTCAGTAGTCTTAAAAAGTCTCACAAAGCCTTGTAAATCAAGGATTATTTTGAAGCCTCTTCAATAGCAACTGCACAAGCAACAGTCATACCAACCATGGGGTTGTTACCTGCGCCGATAAGGCCCATCATTTCAACGTGTGCGGGAACTGAAGAAGAACCTGCAAACTGAGCGTCGGAGTGCATACGGCCCATTGTGTCGGTCATACCGTAGGAAGCAGGACCGGCTGCCATGTTATCGGGATGAAGAGTACGGCCGGTACCGCCGCCGGAAGCAACTGAGAAGTAGCTTACGCCGTTTTCAACGCACCACTTCTTATATGTTCCTGCAACAGGATGCTGGAATCTGGTGGGGTTGGTTGAGTTACCGGTGATTGAAACGCCAACATTTTCAAGCTTCATAATAGCAACGCCTTCGGGAACGTTGTCTGAACCGTAGCAACGAACCTTTGCTCTGTCGCCGGTTGAATATGCTGTTTCGTTAACAACCTTAACGGTTTCTGAATAGGGATCAAACTCAGTCTGAACATAGGTGAAGCCGTTGATTCTTGAAATAATCATTGCGGCGTCTTTTCCAAGACCGTTAAGAATAACGCGAAGGGGTTCTGTTCTGACCTTGTTTGCGTTAAGAGCAATTTTAATTGCGCCTTCAGCAGCAGCAAAGCTTTCGTGACCTGCAAGGAAGCAGAAGCATTTTGTTTCTTCTGAAAGAAGCATTTTGCCAAGATTGCCGTGGCCAAGACCAACCTGACGGTTGTCAGCAACTGAGCCGGGAATACAGAAAGCCTGAAGACCTTCGCCGATTGCAGCAGCAGCGTCAGCAGCCTTTACGCAACCCTTTTTGATTGCAATAGCGCAACCTACTGTGTAGGCCCACTTTGCGTTTTCAAAAGCGATGGGCTGAGTTTCTTCAACAATTTTATAGGGGTCGATGCCTTTTGCAGCACAGATATCTTTACATTCTTCAACAGAAGAAATTCCGTAGTTGTTAAGAACTGCAAGAATTTTGTCAATTCTTCTCTCATAGTTTTCAAATAAAGCCATTGTCCTTTACCTCCTTATTCCTTACGAGGATCGATGTACTTAGCGGCGTCAGCAAATCTGCCGTAGGTACCCTTAGCTTTTTCCCAAGCTGTGTTGGGGTCGTCGCCCTTTTTGATGAAGTCTGTCATCTTTCCGAGAGCTACGAATTCATAACCGATAACCTGGTCGTCTGCGTCAAGAGCCATTCTTGTAACATAGCCTTCAGCCATTTCAAGATAGCGAACGCCCTTGAGGTTAGTTCCATACATGGTTCCAACCTGTGAACGAAGGCCTTTTCCAAGGTCTTCAAGACCTGCGCCGACTGAAAGACCGTCTTCTGAGAAAGCAGACTGGCTGCGGCCATAAACGATCTGAAGGAAGAGCTCTCTCATAGCTGTGTTAATAGCGTCACAAACAAGGTCTGTGTTGAGAGCTTCGAGGATGGTTTTGCCGGGAAGAATTTCACTTGCCATTGCGGCTGAGTGAGTCATACCTGAGCAACCGATTGTTTCAACAAGGGCTTCTTCAATAATACCGTTTTTAACGTTTAAAGAGAGCTTGCAAGCACCCTGCTGAGGAGCACACCAGCCAACACCGTGGGTGAAAGCTGAAATGTCTTTAACTTCATAAGCCTTGACCCATTTTCCTTCTTCGGGAATGGGGGCGGGGCCGTGGTTAGGTCCTTTTTTGACCATGCACATCTGCTGAACTTCATGTGAATAATTCATTGGAATCAATCTCCTTTCGGAATTTTATATTATTGGTTGACCTTTCGGCCATTTTTAACCAACATCTATGATATCAAATAAATGCGCTTCTTTCAAGATGAAAATTGCAGTTTTTGAGAAAAAATAATCATATTAAAAAGAAAAAATTCATTAATTTTGCCAATGTATGCCTTTTAATAGGTCAAAGCAAAAGATTCTTTGACTAAATAGTTTACCTTAGCTGAAAATTTTACCTGAGCAACATGGCAAGACGCATTTAGAGAAACGGGACTTTCAATAACGATTTTTTCGGTTTTTCCCTTTGAACTTAGGCGGATTTTTATTGTTGCGCCCTGATAGAGCTGTTCATAGGTGTCAATAACAAGGGGTTTGACCTTGATTTTTTTAATGGATTTTGTTTTGATTACCTGAGCATTGTTTGAAAGCGAGGTTGTTTTCTTTCCGTTATATGAAACAGTGTCGCTTTTCAGCTTAACTGTCAGTCTGAAGTCGCCGTCTTCAAGCTTTTTTAAAGAATAGGACTCAATGTTTCCTCCTTTTAAGGAAGAAGTCTTTCCAAAGGGATATAAAATATCGTTGGCGCTATTATTTTTTGTGTTTTCAGTTATTTTATGTGTGTTTTTCACTTCGCCGTTATAGAGACTTGCAAGATTTTTAACCGTTCTGAAAAGAGCCTGATATGAACAGCTTTCAGCTTCTGCCGAGAGAGTTTTGGTGTGTGAAATCGAAATGTTTTTTTGTCCTTTTGCTTCGTTGACGGCATTGTTATATATGCTCGCAGCCTGAGCTTTTGTTGTTGGATATTTTCCGCAGGAGGTTATTTCTGTGTGAATATCTGAAAAATCAGAATATAAACGCTTTTTGTTTGAAAAAATATAGCTTCTGATTTTAAAGTTATATACTCTTCCTTTTTTTAGCCCTGATATATCAAAGCTCGGATTTTTGCTCTCTCCGATTTTAATGAATTTTTCTTCCTTTTTATCATAGCCAAAAATTTCATAGCCCTCTGCCTTTTTAAATTCTGACCAATAAAGCGAAATTGTGTTTTCAGAAACCTCAGATGTTTTAACGGTTTTAATTTTTGGCGGAGTTGTCATTGCTGAAACAGCCTTGCTCTCTTCTGAAGAAGCTCCTTGAAGCTTTGAAACAACCGTTGCAGAATAAAGCGTTGCGCTTGAAAGTGAGGTGAACTTAACCGAATTTTTTTTGGTGGTTTTTGTTTTAACAGTTTTTCCGCTTTTAGTGTTTCTGAGAATAACTGTATATTCTTCTGCGCTTGAAACCGGAGACCACTTAACGCTCAGAGAGGTTGCTTTGGCGTTATAAATACTCAGGTTTTCCGGTGCGCTGATATATATAACAAGCGAGCTGTTTTCCGAAGTCGGCTCTGGAAGGGGAGAACTGCTTAAAGCAGAAGAATAAAACACAGTCTGAAAAGAAAAAACAAAACAAAGAAGAAAAAGAAGACCACTTTTCATAAAGCTCACCACCTTCGTTAATTTGTTGAAGCCCAAATGCTGTTTGATTTAAAACAATACGAATTAAATATACTATAAAATTAAACATCTGTCAAATAAAGCGGCTTTTCTCTTGATAATTTTAAAAGGAAAAGATATAATTATAATGTTAAGAAAAAAGAAAGGAGCGAAGCGTTTCGTTTTTCAAGGCGAAATGCAGTTAAGGCTATGTTTGATTTTGTTTCTGCTGCTCTTGCCGTTCCTGCGGTTTCAGTTGCAAATGTTAAGTTTAACACGGAAGAAATTATTAAAAAGATTGATGAAGCTGCCGGGTCAAAAGCTGATTTTGTTGTTTTTCCTGAGCTGTGTGTAACAGGCTATTCCTGCGCAGATCTTTTTTTACAAAATGCACTTCTCGACGGCGCAATTTCGGGAATTGAAAAAATTGCTGCTGTCAGTCAAAAAGTCAAAAAGATTATTATTGTGGGCGCACCGCTGAGAATAAGCGGCCAGCTTTATAACTGCGCTGTTGTTATTTTTAATGGCGAGATTAAGGGAATCGTTGCAAAAACCTATATTCCCGATTATGCCGACACTTCAGAAAAACGTTATTTCAGCTCTGCAAGTGACCTTGAGAAAAAAGAATATTGCCCGAAAGCTCTGGGCTTTATGTGGCAAGACAGCTTTATTCCGGTGGGTAATGACCTCGTTTTTGTTCTGAGAGGCGGCTTGAGATTTGGCGTTGAAATTTGTGAAGATATGTTTGCTCCTGTTTCTCAGGGTACTCTTCTCTCTCTTGGCGGAGCTCAGGTGATTTTCAACATTGCGGCTAACATTGCCTGCGCCGGAAAAAGAGAGGCTCTTATGGCCACTGTTGCTCAGCAGTCGCTTAAAAATATCTGTTCATATTATTATGTCAGCGCCGGCTGCAGCGAATCCACAACCGATGTTGTTTTTTCAGGCTGTTGCCTTGCTGCAGAAGAGGGAAGAATAACCGCCAAAAGCGAAGAACTTCTTTCAGATAACCAAATTATTTATGCTGATTCCGATGTCGGAAAAATCAAACACATCAGACTGAAAAACAAAACCTTTAAAGATAGTTTTGCACTGATTGCCAAAAATTATCCCGTGAGAGAAATTTTTATCAGCGGAACTGATCTTTTTAAAAGCGAGGGAGAAAACTATAAAATTGAGGCTTTGCCCTTTATTCCCTCAGAAAAAGAAAAAAGAGTTGAATTTTGCTCTGAGGTTTTTGAAATTCAGACTGCAGGTCTTCTCAAACGTCTTAAAACAACAAACACAAAGGCTGTTTTAGGTGTTTCAGGCGGTCTTGATTCAACCCTTGCTCTTTTGGTTTGTGCCTACGCCATGAAAAAAAGCGGTAGGCCTTTAAGTGATGTTGTCGGAATTACTCTTCCTTGCTTTGGAACATCAGACAGAACCTATAATAATGCCCATGAGCTTATGAAAACTCTTGGAATTACTTCAGAAGAAATTAATATAAAAGCTGCCGTTTTAAAGCATTTTGAAGATATCGGTCATGAAGCTGATTGCTATGACCTGACCTTTGAAAATTCTCAGGCAAGAGAAAGAACTCAGGTTCTGATGGATTACGCCGGAATGTGTTCGGGTCTTGTTGTGGGAACCGGTGACCTCAGTGAGCTTATGCTTGGTTGGTGTACCTATAACGCTGACCACATGAGCATGTATTCAGTTAACGGCTCAATACCAAAAACGCTTATTCGCTGGATAATTGAAAGCGTTATTGAAAAAAACATTTTCCCCGAAAGTGAAGCGGTGCTTCGTGATATTATGGATACTCCCATAAGTCCCGAGCTTCTTCCGCCTGACGCCATGGGTAAGATTTCTCAGGAAACAGAAAGCCTTGTGGGACCCTATGCACTTCATGATTTCTTTATTTACTATACCTTAAGCTATGGGTTCTCTCCTGATAAAATATATTTTCTTGCGAAAAAGGCTTTTGAGGGAAGGTTTGACAGCGAAACCATTCTCAAATGGCTCAAGATTTTCTACAGACGCTTTCTCACTCAGCAGTTTAAGAGAAGCTGTTCACCGGACGGCGTGAAGGCAACAGCCTTCAGCGTTTCACCGAGAGGCGACCTGAAGCTTCCTTCCGATGCTTCTTTTGCGCTTTGGCTGGAAATGGCAGAAAACCTTTAAAAAGAAATAATTGACCCTTAAAAAAGGAGCTGTAAAAGTTAAATTTTTATAGCTCCTTAAATATTAAAATTAAATCGATAATGATATATCAATAAATAAATACCGATATGCATTATTTACATTTGATAATTGAAAAAAAATATATAAAATAAATATTAAAGTTTTTATCTTATTAAGATTGGAAGTATTGATATGGCTAAAATTACAATTATCGGAACAGGCAGCGTTGGCTCAACAATTGCCTATACTTTAACAGTTATGGGTCTTGCAAGCAAAATTGTAATGATCGACATCAACAACAAAAAAGCTTCCGGTGAGGCTCTTGATATTCAGCAAGGAACTCCTTTCTGCTCTTCATGCACAGTTTACGCCGGAACTTATGAAGATGCTGACGATTCAGACATCGTTATTATCACTTCAGGCTCAGCCCGAAAGCCAGGTCAGACCCGTCTTGACCTGGCGCAGATTAACGTTAACATTCTCAAAAGCATTATTCCGGAAATAACAAAATATGCTCCTGAGGCAACATATATCATCGTCAGCAATCCCGTTGACATTCTGACCTATGTTTTCTGCAAGTATTCAAACATTCCTCAGGAAAGAATTATCGGCTCAGGAACAATTCTTGACACAGCCAGAGTCAGAGCGCATCTTTCAGAAATCTACAGCATTAACCAAAGAAATATTCACGCTTATGTTATGGGCGAACACGGCGACAGCTCCTTTGTTCCCTGGTCACTTGCCAATATTTCAAATGTTCCCATTGAAGACTATAGCTCTTCTGTTGTTCGCGCTGACGGAAAAACCTTTCCTGACCTTGATTTTGATGAATGTGAAAGATTTGTTCGCGAATCAGGCGCAAGAGTTATTGAAAACAAAGGCGCAACTTATTACGCAGTTGCTGTTTCTGTCTGCCATATCTGCCGAAGCCTTATGAGTGGAATTGACACTCCTTTAACAGTTTCAACCATGCTTAATGGTGAATATGGAATTGAAGACGTTTGCCTCAGCCTTCTTAATGTTGTGGGAAGGCATGGAACCACCAGCAAACTTCTTCTTCCTTTGTCAGACAAGGAGCTTATCAAGCTGAGAAAAAGTGCCGATTGTTTGAAAGAGGTTATAAAGGAATTAGATTTATAATCTCCCTTGAAGATAAAAAACGCTTTGTAAAACAAGACAAATAAAGGGTTTCTTTCGGTAAATCAAAAGAAACCCCTTAAAACTATAAAAATCACTAAAAGCAGACGAAGTTCATTTTCAAAAATTTTCCCAGACATTAAAAATGGAGCTGTAAAAACTCAGTTTTTACAGCTCCTTGTTTGTTTTAATATTAATAAGCTTTGCCCCAATAAACCATGTGTTTTGCCGGCTTTCCGCAGCAAACGCAGGTTTCAGAAAGATTTTCCTGATCAAAGGGGATGCAACGTGAACCAACACCGGTTAATTCCTTAACCTTGTCTTCACATTCCTCTTCACCGCACCACATGGCTTTAACAAAGCCGTCGCCTTTTTCTTCAAGAATAGCTTTAATTTCATCCATAGATGTGCAGGAATAGGTTCTTCTTTCTCTGTTTTCAAGAGCCTTGTTATAAAGAGCGCTGTTAACCTCTTCAAGCTTCTGAGAAATTGTTTCTGAAAGATTTTCAAGTGAAACAACAGTTTTTTCGTTGTTGTGGCGTGTTACGATTACACATTGATTGTTTTCAATATCGCGGGGACCAAGCTCAATTCTGATGGGAACACCCTTCATTTCATATTCAGCAAACTTCCAACCGGCTGAGTTATTTGAATCGTCAAGCTTAACTCTGATTCCGGCAGATTTAAGACCTGAAGCAACCTCAGCGCTCTTTTCAAGAACACCTTCCTTGTGCGCTGCGATTGGAACAATAACAGCCTGAATGGGAGCAACTGCAGGAGGAAGAACAAGGCCGTTATCGTCGCCGTGAGTCATAATAATTGCACCGATAAGGCGGGTTGTTACGCCCCATGAGGTCTGGTGGGGATATTCAAGCTTGTTTTCTTTGCTCTGATATTGAATACCGAAGGCTTTGGCAAAACCGTCGCCGAAATAATGAGAGGTTCCTGCCTGAAGAGCCTTACCGTCATGCATTAAAGCTTCGATAGCATAGGTTGAAACAGCGCCGGCAAATTTATCGCTTTCGGTCTTCTTGCCTTTAATAACAGGCATTGCAAGATATTTTTCACAGAAGGTTGCATAAACATTAAGCATTTTTTCTGTTTCAATAACTGCTTCTTCTGCTGTTGCATGAATTGTGTGACCTTCCTGCCACAAAAATTCGCGGCTGCGAAGGAAGGGTCTTGTTGTTTTTTCCCAACGAACAACGCTTACCCATTGGTTATAAAGCTTGGGAAGGTCTCTGTGGGAGTGAATAATGTTTGCATAGTGCTCACAGAAAAGAGTTTCTGAGGTGGGGCGAACGCAAAGCCTTTCTTCAAGCTTTTCGCTTCCGCCGTGTGTTACCCACGCAACCTCTGGAGCAAAGCCTTCAACATGGTCCTTTTCTTTCTGAAGAAGGCTTTCGGGAATAAACATGGGCATGCAAACATTTTCGTGGCCTGTTTCTTTAAACATTCCGTCGAGAATTCTTTGCATGTTTTCCCAGATAGCGTAGCCATAGGGGCGAATGACCATGCAGCCCTTTACGCTGGTGTATTCAATAAGTTCAGCTTTTTTAACGATATCGGTGTACCACTTGGCAAAATCTTCTTCCATTGAAGTGATATCTTCAACCATTTTTTTCTGCTGTGCCATAAACATTTTCCTTTCTGATAGGTTTCCTTAGATTTCCGCAGAGAAGGCGTTTAAGCCTTCTTTACGGAAATAGTTACGCTGCTGTCTGCAACGTCGCAAGTTTTTGTAAGGTCGGCTTCAATTTCGCCGCCGAGAATAATGTCGTCTGCAAGAAGCTCGTTAGCCATGTGAGCTTTGTTTTCAGCAAGAGTTGACATAACATATTCGCTGCTGCTGTTAATTGCCATAACAACTCTTTGTTCAACCTCATAGCCTGCTTCTTTACGAATAAGCTGACATTGACGGATTGTGTCTCTGACAGTTCCTTCTTTAATAAGAGCTTCAGTCAGAACGGTGTCAAGAGCAACAACTGTTTTATTCTGACATTCAGCTGAAACAATTCCCTCTTTGGTTTTAGACATAAGAGTGAAGATTGAGCAGTCATAAGCCTCCTCAAAGCCCTTAACAAGAATTGCCTCGCCGGCTTTGGCTTTTTCGGTGTATGAGGCCATTTCTTCACTTGTTGCGCTTTCAAGAGCCTGCTTCATTTTGTTAACATTCTGCTTGAGAACTGCACCGGCTGCTCTGAAATTAACAGCGAGATAGCTGTCTTCAAGAACAGAAGAATCGGTAACATGAACCATTTCTTTGATGTTGAGTTCATCAAGAATGTTTTTCTCAAAAATTTTGATTTTTGAGAATTCCTCTTCGCTGCATGAAACAAAAAGCTTTGAAAGGGGCTGACGGACTTTGATCTGGTTTTCGTTACGAAGTCTCATGGCAACGGCAATGATGTCTCTTGCGTCAGCTGTCTGACTGAGAATGCCGTCATCTTCAAAACCTTCAATAACCTCAGGCCAATCGCTGAGATGAACTGAAAGCTCACTTGAGGGAAGAACCCTTCTTGTAAGGTTTTGCCAAATGTTTTCAGTCATGAAGGGGATGATGGGAGCCATTACCTTAACGCAGGCGTTAATTGCGTTAAAGAGAGTCCAATAAGCAATCATCTTGTCGCTTTCGTCGCCTGTTTTCCAGAAACGGCGGCGGTTTGTTCTGATGTACCAGTTAGTAATATCGTCAACAAAAACTTCAAACTCTTTAACTACGTTATAGGCCTTGTAGTCATCCATCTGAGCTGTTGCTTTTCTGATGAATTCATTTGTTCTGATAAGGAGCCACTTATCTGTAACAGTCATGGCGTTTTTATCAGGTGTATAGCCCTCAAAGTTGGGCTTGTCGATTTTTGCATAGGTTTCAAAGAATGTGTATGCATTCCAGAAAGAAAGGAGCTTTCTTCTGGCTTCGTCACCAAGGTTAAAGCCGAAACGAACGTCGTTGGCAACAGGAGCGCCGGCATAGAGATAGCGAACAGTATCTGCGCCGATTATTTCTGCTGCTTCATCAAAGCGGATCATGAAGCCTGTTTTTGAGAATTTCTGTCCGTTTTCCTGAATAACGCTTGAGTGGCAAAGAACTCTCTGATAGGGAGCTCTGTCTTCAAGAACAGTACTCATAAAGAGCATTGAATAGAACCAGAGACGAACCTGCTCACGCATTTCAACAATCCATTCAGCAGGATAATTCTTTCTCCATTCTTCTTTATCAATGAAATATCCGGTGGTTGAGAAGGGAACAATACCTGCGTCTAACCAAACGTCACCAACGTCGGTAATACGCTTAACAGCCTTGTTACACTTAGGACACTTGATTTCAACCTCGTCGATCCATGGTCTGTGAAGCTCGGGAAGAGAATCAACCTTGGCAGGATCAACAGCAAGCTCCTTGAGCTCTTCAAGTGAGCCGACAACATGAACGTTTCCGCATTCTTCGCAAACATAGAAGGGAAGGGGCATTCCGTAATAGCGCTTACGAGAAATATTCCAGTTGCCCATGTTGTTGAGCCAGTCAATCATTCGTTTTCCGTTTGATTCAGGCTCCCATTTAACGCTCATTGCGTTTTTGATAAGACGGGGTTTAAGCTCTTCTGTTGTAATGAACCAGGAGGGAACAAGACGATAGATAAGCTCTTCTTTACATCTCCAGCAAACAGGGTAGCTGTGTTCATGGGGCTTAACAAGATAAAGCTTGTTTCTTGTTTTAAGCTCTTCAAAAACTTCGTCAGCAATAGTTTTGCTGTTCTTTCCTGAGAAGAAGCCGAAGCCCTTGAGGAAAATTCCCATATCGTCAACAGGCATGATTTCGGGAAGACCCAATCTCTTGCCTAATTCGTTGTCTTCTGCACCGCAACCGGGAGCGATATGAACAACGCCGGTTCCTTCTTCAGCGTCAACATCTTCCCAGGCAACGATTTTGTGTTCAAAGCCCTGCTGAGCTTCGAGCTCGGGGAAGCAGGTTTCATATTTAAGGCCAACAAGCTCTTCGCCCTTAAACATTCTGAGAACCTCTTGCTTGTCGTCACCTAAATATTTAATTGCGTTTTTAGCAAGAATAAGAGTTTGCTCATCTGAAGCAACCTTAACTTCAACATAGTCAATTTCAGGGTTAACAGCAAGAGCCACGTTTGAAGAAAGAGTCCAGGGAGTTGTTGTCCAAACAATGATTTTGCTGTTTAAGGTTTCAACAGGGAGCTTGAAGAAAACAGAGTTATGAGTAACGGTTTTATAAGAGCCGGTCATTTCATGCTCTGAAAGAGAGGTTCCGCAACGGGGACACCAGGGCATTGGCTTATATTCTCTTTTAATCCAACCGTTCTGGTCGCAGGTTTTGAGGAAATGCCAGATGCTTGTGATGTTAAGGTCGGTGTTGGTGAAATATGAATTATCCCATTGCATCCACTGACCGAGGCGCTTGGACTGTTCAGTAATAACGCCTGAATATTGCTTTACACGGTCAACGCATTTCTTGGTGAATTTATCAATACCGTAATCTTCGATATCTTTCTTAGACTCAAAGCCGAGATCTTTTTCAACGCCAACCTCAACCCAGAGACCCTGAGAGTCGAAACCATTCTGACAACGGCAGTCATAGCCTCTCATGTATTTATATCTGATGAATGTGTCTTTCAGAGTTCTTCCCCAGGCGTGATGAATACCCATGGGGTTGTTGGCTGTAATGGGACCGTCAATAAAGCGAAATCTCTCTTTGCCTTCGTTTTTAGCCTTTCTTTTGTTATAGCAGTCGTTTTCATCCCAGAAACTCATAATGTCGTGTTCCATCTGGATAAAGCTGTTGCTTTTTTGTTGCTCTGCCATTTTTTATTCCTCCGTAAAAATAAGTGTTTAATAAGTTAAATCTGAATATTAACCAAAATATCCAAATATAAATATACTGATAAATTATACAATAAACCAAAGGCAAATGCAAGAATATGAGGCTAAAATATTTCAGAATATTTGATTTTATAAACTATTGGCTAAAAGCAATAAAATATATTTCAAAACAAGACAAAATTTATATATATTTCATTATAAAATTCTAATTGAGAATTAAAAATGCTTTATGTTGTGACATAATTAAGCATAAAACAAAGGAAAGGTGGAATTATTATGAAGAAAAAATTTTTATCCGTCGTTCTTGTAATGATATTGCTTCTGAGCTCAGTGGTAACACCTGCTTATGCTGCTGATGAGGGCCGCTTTTTTGAAAATCTTGCCCTTAAGGCAATTTCAACCGTTATGAACGGTCTGACAGGAGCTTTGAACAGCGTTTTAAAAGAGGGCGAAAACTTTGTTGAAAACGAAAGCTTTCTTCTTGAAGATTTCTATTGCGGAACAGAGCCTCTTCTCTCTGAAAAGGCTGAAGGCGCAAGGTGGTCTCTCGGATATGACTACACATCTTTAATTCCCGAAAATATGGAAGATTATAAGCTTTATTTAGGCGGCTTTATTGCTCTTGAAAACGGCTTTATCAACAAGGTTAAGGGCGTTTATGACGATATGGCAGTCAGAACTGTTGCTCTTTCTGACGGAAGCGGAAGAGGCGTCAGCGTTTTTGCAACGGTTGACAGCATTGGACTGACTAACAGAGACATCAGAACAATAAGAAGTCTTCTTGCAGATCTTGTGGCTGAAAAAAACATTAACAGCATTAATATTTTTTCAACCCATACTCACTCAGCAATTGATACTCAGGGCTTATGGACTCAGAACTATTTAAAAATACCCGTTAATATCGCTTCAAGCTTTACTGATAAGGTTGAAAAGCTTTCAGGAACAGACGAAAATTACATGAGATTTCTTTTTGAAAGAGTCAGCGAAAGCATTGAAAAGGCTGTTTCTTCAATGAAGACCGGAGAGATGACCTTTGCTCAGAAGGATATTGGAGAAGAATATTTTAAAAACAAAAACCGCGACAGCGCCACGGCTTTGATGACAGACCTTTCAAGATTTTGTTTTGTTCCTGACGATAATTCAACTCCCACCATAATGGCAAATATGTCTGCCCACGCTGATGTTGCCGGTCTTCCCGTGAACAACGACGACAAAGCCGGAAATTATATTTCGGGCGACTATATTTATTATATTGGCGAAACTCTCAACCAAGCCGGTTATAACTTTATGTTTTTTAACGGCGCAGTCTGTGGAATTTATATCGGAAGAGAGCCTTCTGCTGACGGAATGGAGCCGGAAGAAAGAATTGAAATTTGCCAAAGATACGGAAGAGAAATCGGAAAAATGCTTCTTTCACTATCAAAAACAGAAGAAGAAATCAGAAACGATCCGTTCTTAAGTGAAACCGGAGACAGCGCTGAAGAAATGGAAAATGAAGAATATACTCTTTGGTATGAAAACTGGAAGGCAGAGGAAGAAAAGGTTGTTGAACCTCTTCTTAATGTAAATATTAAATCAATAAGAATTCCTATTACAAATCATGTTATAAAAATCGCAGCAAAGCTTGGTCTTATTAACCACACTGTTATAAAGGAAAACGAAAAATATTTTGTTTCAACAGAAATTGGAACAGTCCAGCTTGGAAATATCAAAGCCGTTCTGATGCCCGGCGAAATCTGTCAGGATCTGGTCTGCGGCGGAAATTCATTGACGGCTGAGGGCTCATATTCAGGAGAAAGCTTTGAGGGCAAAACGGTTTATGAAATTTTCGGCGAAGACGTTTTGGTCTTCGGACTTGCAAATGATACTTTGGGCTATGTTGTTCCCGATAATGACTATGTTCTCGGCTTAACCTTAGGTCACTATCATGAGCTTCTTTCTCCGGGAAAAAGCACCGCTTCAGCTCTTATGGCTGAATATGAAAAATTAGCGTAAAGCATAAATCTTAAGAAAGGGAAGGCAATTTTGCCTGAAAGCTATGAAAATTCAACTTGTTAAAAACGAAGCAATGCTTGCCGGCTGTCTTGAGGTCAGACGCAAGGTTTTTATTGATGAAAAAAAGGTTCCCGAATCAATCGAGATTGACGGGAACGATTCTCTTGAAGCTGAATGTGAACATTTTCTTGTAACAGACCATGGAAAGCCCATTGGTGCTTTCAGGTGTGTTATGGAAAAAGAAGACACAGTTAAGCTTGAGCGTTTCTGTATTGTTGAGGCATACAGAGGAAGAAATGTGGGAACGGAAATGAGTCGCTTCGTTGAAAATTACTACCGTGAAAAAGGGGTTTCATATATGGTTGCCAACGCTAAATTTGAAACCTACAAATTCTATGAAAAAAACGGATTCCAAGCCATTTCTGAGGTTTTTATTGAAGCTGACACACCCCACATTAAAATAAGAAAAAAGCTTATTTAACAAATAGATATCGGGCTGTAAAAAAGTTCAGACAAAATAAAGCTGAAATGACAAAGGGTTTCTATAGATTGAAAAATCTGTAGAAACCCTTTTAACATTTTTAAAGCTAAAGCCTTCAAAAAACACTTTAACCGTAGCCCTGATCTTTAATCTCCCAGGAAGAAGACTGATTTTCCCTGACGAGAATAACATTGTAGTCTTCGAAATATCCTGCAGAATAAGCAGCGTGGGACTTATAAACATTATAGCTGCAAAGAAGAACAAGACAGTTCTTTTCTCCGTATTCTTCTGAATATTGAAAGCTGTTTCTGATTTTGTCGCAGACCTTTTCATCATATTCAACGGAAGAAAGGCTGACATAAATATCTCTGTTCATAAAGTTTTCTTTAACAACTTCAGCCGCAGCTATAATGTCTTCTTCAGAATAAACACAGCTTTTGCTGCAGCGAACAGAGGGCTTGATTGAGCGTATTCTCAGGTTTCTTGCCTTAAGAAGAAAGCTGCCTTCGCTTTGTGTTTGGGAAGAAACAGGTTGATTTTTCAAGCCAAACAAATCACTGGCCGAGGCGATAATAAGGGCAAAGACAAATAAAACAATAATAATCTTTCCGCTTTGAGACATAAAATCCTTCTTTTTACTATCCATATTTCTTTCCTCCTTTGTTTTATATTATACCGATATATTCAACAGATTTCATAAGAATATATTAAGATTTGGTTTTATTTTTAAGCTTTTCTTTCATAAGCTGAAATTTTTCAACAAACCAGAATCGGATTTCATATTTTGGTTTTGAATTAATAATTTTCAGCTCGTCTTCAGATAATATATCGGAAAAGGTTGTTTCTTTTTGTGCGGCAGGAATACACAGAGAGGGAAACATTACGCACCACCAGTTTTTTCCTTCCGCAGAGCCGATGAGAATTCTCAAAGCATCATAGCTACCCGCAGGAAGAGTAAAATTATCATAGGTTTTTGTCGGGAAAAAGCAGTTTTCAATCAACACATCAACATTATAAGAATAGCCTTTTTCTTTGATAGCTTTTTCTGCTGTTTTCTTTAGAAGCGAAAGGTTTTCCTCAGCTGTTTTTTCAGCTTGATTTTTCGTTTGGCAGTCTGCCTTCAGCTTTTGAAACTCAGAAAGAATTCTGTCTCTGACATAGAGCTTCAGCTCCTGATCTTCTTTGCTGTTTGAATTGGCAACAACATGAAGACGAAAAACATTTTCTCTGATTGAAACGCAGTCTTTTTCAAAGCTTATAAGACTAAGCGCGATTGTTAAACAAAAAGATATCAATAAAGATATTTCAAAAATATGCTTTTTCATAATATGCAGTCACCTCTGTTGCTTAGATTATTGGCTTCTTAAAGTGACTGTATTCAGAAGAAGAAAATCAAAAAAATATTTTAAGATAAAAGATAAAAATTTTTCATTACTATTGACAAATATGTGTCTATAATAATATCATATCATTAAGGCGAGAGCTCAGCTTTTGCCAAAATAAATTACCGTAGGCTATTGAAGAAAAAGGAGTGATAGATGTGGATACTTTTGAAAAAGTAAGAAGTACTGTCAGCCACCTGCTTGAAATCGGAGAAGACGGAATTTATAGTGAAACGTCTTTTGACGAAATCGGCGCAGACAGCATTGATCTTGTTGACCTTGCTGTTGAATTGGAGGAAGAATTTTCCATTTCAATTCCTGATGAAGAATTTGAAAACATTAAAACCGTTGGAGATCTTGTTGAATTAATAGACTCTTTGGTTTAAGGAAGTTTAATAAAACGGTCTGTGAAAAAGTGAAGATCGAATAAAACAATACAAATAAAGGGTTTCTTTTGGTAAATTAAAAACCGAAAGAAGCCCTTTAAAACTATAGAAAAAACAAAAATGGAGTTTTTTATGCTGTTAACATCATTAAGATTTTTTTCGACGCTTAATCAAGAAGAATATAAAAAATCAGAGGTAACATTCACCGCGTTACCTCTTTTTTGTCTTTTAATATTCAGGGTCTTATGCTGTTGTTGTTTCTGAAACGAAGTCAGCGTCGAAGCATGAGCAGGAAACATAGTTTTCTCTGTTGTCAGCGTCTTTTGCGTTTTTCTTTTCAATAAGCTTTGTTACAGCAACATAAACACCTGCGATAGCAGCTGAAACAGCAGCGATAATAGCGAGAACTTTAAGAACTTTTTTGAATGTATCCATTAGAATTTCCTCCAGTCGTGGTTGTTTTCAACCTGTTTTTTCAGTTGAATTAATTATACACATCAAATCTCCATAAGTCAATAAAAAACCGATTAATTTTTGATGTTAATATGAAAATTTATATGTGCTGTAAAAATCGCCGTGCATTTTAAGTGAGCCGGGAATAAATGTCATCTTTCCGCTGCCCGAACCTTCGGGAACATCATAGGAATGAGTCATCTGAGTGAGCCTTCCGTTTTTGTCAATTGTTGCTTCAATAACACCCTTATCATAAACAACCGTCATTTCAGTAACGGCAATGCTTGAAGAAAGGCCGATTGTTGAAATGTCAATGATATTCATTGCGGTTGAATAAGCCGGAGCAGGAGCAGTAAGGGTCTGAGTCTGCTTTCCGAAGGTGAGTCTGACTGTATAAGAGCCATTTGAGCCCTCTGTTGCTTTGGCTGAAGTAACAAGGGATTCATCAAGGGAAACAGCGGCGTCAACAGGCGGAATTACCTGATTGGGAGTTTTTCCCGTTGCTGAATCAAGGGAGCCTGAGAAATTATAGGTATTAACTTCCTCACCGGAGTTGTTCTGAATATATTTGTCAACCATGTCTTTAGCCATGTCGAGTGAGGTTCCCGAACCCATCTGAATGTTGTCTAGCAAAATTCCCAGCTTGATTGATTTTGTAACGGTAAAGGTGGGAGTGTTTTTTGCTTTGTTAGCGGCTGAAACATAAGCGGCGATTATTTCTTTTTTTGATTTCGGAACATTTGATTTTTTTGTTGTTGTTTTAGCTTCCTCAGCTTTTCTTGAGGCTTCCTTTGAAGCTTCAATAGACTCTTCTTCAGCAATTTGCCATGCAGGCTTGCCAACAACAACCTCGGTTGTAACGTTATTTCCGTCCATTGAAAGAAGGGGAGCTGTCGGTTCTTCAATCTGAGGGGCTGTTGTTGTGTTGAACTGAAAAGCCGGTGTTGTTCCGGTTTCAATAACAAAGTTGAAGGTTGCAGCTGTTGTGTTTTTTGCGTCCTGCGCTTTTTTTACTTTAACGGCTGTAACTGTGCTCAAACAGAAAACCCAAAGACCAACAACAAAAATAATAATCATTTGAATGAGTTTTTTCTGATTCATAAAAAGCTTTGCAGATTAATCTGCACCTTTCTTGAGTTAAGTTAAAACGGAGCTGTAAAAAACTCAGTTTTTTACAGCTCCTTGTTTTTAGTGAAAATACCCTTTATTCACTTATTGCTTCTCTTGAGAATTTATAAGATGTGGTGTAAGAGCCTGTGGTGTTGATTCCAAGCTGGAAGCCCTTGCCGTCTGAAGTTCCGGTAAGACCTGCATAAAGGGTGAAGGGTGAATAGATATAAAGGTCATCAAGAGTTCCGTCTGCGTTAACGGTTGCTTCAATTGTTGATTCACCCATAACCATTTTCATTGTGGTTTCGCTGTCGGTTGAAATGGTTGTGTTACCCTGAGTGAGACCGTCGTGAACGGGAGTTCCGCCGCCTGTGTTGCTGATTGTTTCCTGAACAACATTAAACAAAACAGTGCAGCTTCCGTCTTCGTTAACAGTATAGGTTATATTAGAAACCTTCTTGTCGATGTTTTCAATTTCTTCAGCTTTATAAAGATATGCCTCAGCGTTTGTGGGAGCGATATGCTGGTTGAGAGTTGTGAGGGTGTTATAGCCCGTTTCGGGGTTAACTTCCCAGCATTGACCGTATTCAAAGGTCTTTTTTGAATCAATTGTTTCAGACATTTCTGTTGAAATATCGCTTGTGTCAATATCTTCTCCGCCAACAGAAGCAAGGAACTTCATAAGGCTTTCAATGTCATCGAATTCATGGTCAATAAGACCCCATTTAAGAGCAATGTTGTCAATGTTTGTGTAGATTTTGTTGTTGTAGTCAACTGTAACCTTGGTTTGCTCTTTCTTTGAAGCGTTAATTGCGTTAACAGCCATAAGAATATAGTCTGTTTTTGCCTGCTTGCTGAGACCTGCAACAACTGCGTCGCTCTTAGCGCCGTATGCCTTGCTGCCGTTTTCGCTGTGATAAGCGGCAACAGCAAATTTATAGTCTTTGTTAAGGCTGAGATTTGAAACGGTTACTTCTGTGTCAGCAAGGGTCTTATAGGTTTTCCATGAAGAAGCAGTTGATTCTGCATAGTAAACGGTGTAACCTGCGGCTGCGGGAGTTTCTTTCCATGAAAGAGTTACTCTTTGTGAGCTTGCTTTTGCAGCGGTAACAACGCTTGTTACCTTGAGACCTTCAACCTGAGCGCAGAGAGTGGTAACATCTTTTGAAGCGTAAGAAGAAACATAGCTTCCTTTATATGCAGAAACTCTGAACTTATAGGTTGTTCCTGCTGAAAGCTCTTTAACGGTGAGGGAGGTTTCAGCTGTTTCGGCAATCTGAGTCCATGCTCCGTCAATATATTGCTCAACGCGGTAGCCTTCGCCGTTTGAAGAAGCGGTCCATGAAAGCTTCAAAGATTCGGCTTTGATTGAGCTTGCCTTGAAGCTTGTGGGAGCATAAACCTGAGGTGTTACTGAAAGAGTTGAAGAAGCGGCTGATTTATAGCTGCCCTTATAAGCAAGAACTCTGAATTTATAGGTTTTGTTGGGAGTGAGCTTTGAAACTGTTAAAGAAACAGTTTTGTTTGACTTGATGGTTTTAATGGTTGACCACTTTTTGCTCTTATATTGCTGAACATAATAGCCTGAAGCGGTTGAAACCTTTGACCATGAAAGCTTTGCGCTTGTAACATCAACTGTTGCTTTGAGATTTGTTACTGCGGGAACTGCGGGCTTAACTGTAACAGAGCTTGAAGCTGTTCCGGCATATTTCTTTTTGCTGACTGTTCTGTAAGCTACAACGCGGAATTTATAGGAAGAGCCAAGCTTGAGACCTGTTAAGCTATATGAATTTTTGGTAACGGTCTTGATGGTCTTCCACTTTTTGCTCTTATATTGCTGAACGTAGTAGCCTGAAGCGCCTGAAACCTTTGACCAGCTTAATTTTGCGCTTGTTGTGTTAACTGATGAAACCTTGAGGCCGGTAACTTTGGCAACTGAGGGTTTAACAGAAACTGTTGAGCTGTAGCTTCCGAAACTGTTTTTTCTTCCCAAAAAATTTGTTTTATAGGCGCGAACGCGGTATTTATAGGTTGTTCCTGTTTTAAGACCGGTGATTTTGAGTGAGTTTGTTTTAACTGTTGCGTTAACAGAAACCCACTTTTTGCCTGAAAGTCTTTCAACTTCATAGCCCTTTGCGCCTGAAACCTTAGCCCAGGTGAGTGTTACGCTGCTGTATGTAACATCTTTTGCTTTCAAAGACTTAACTTTGCCGAGGCTTGCTGCAAAAGCAGGAACAGCACCGGAGCAAATAAGACCGAGAGCGAAAATTAATGTTACGAGAATTTTTGAAATTCTTTTCATAAATCGTTCCTCCTGAAATAAAAATTTATAAATCATTATCGGTTTTGGTGCCGACAAGTTTTACCATGCAAAAACATAGAGATATGAATAGCTTCCCGAGAAAACAACATCTTCGCCGTCAACGGTTATAATGGCATTGAAATCAACTGAAACTTCAAGAAGATCAAGAAGACCGTTGTTGACCTTGGTTAAATCGAGAACCTTGGTGGTGTAAGAAACACCCTGAAGTGAATAGCCGCCGTTTTCACAAATTGAAACAAAATCAACCGACGGAGTGAAGTGGCAGGCTGTTTTGTCTTTCATTTCAAAGCTGAGGTCAAAGCCTGAGCCGTTGAGAGAGTAGTCTGCACTTTCCGCAACAATGTTTTCCGAAGAGAATGCGAGGCTTTTCTTTTCCGGTGAAATAACTTCTGCGAGGCTGAGTCCATTCTGGTTAACACCGTCAGAGAAGGTGTAATATTTTTTGCCGGTTGCCAGAGAGGCTTCAATTTCGTCACAGATTAAAGCGGTTTTTTCTGAGCTGATATTTGCAGTAACCTTAGCTGACTGAGGGGTTACAAAAAGAGAATAACCGTTTTTAACAAGTGAGGTTTTTTCAAGGGCAGTTGAAAAATAGTTAACTGCTTCTGTGTTGTTTGTGGGAAGAGCCTTGGTTTTAACGGTGTAGTCAGAAGAATAATCGCTGAAGAAGGTTTTTGAAAAATGCACGCCGACAGCTCTTATTCTGAAGGTGTAGGAAGCTCCGTTTTCAAGGTCATCAAAAAGATAAGATGTTGCGCTTCCTGATGAAATCTTAACGGTTTTAAAGTCTGAACCGGTTTTGCAATAGGCTATTTCATAGCCGTGAGCACCGTTAAGCTTGTTCCATGAAAGAAGAATACTCTTTGCCGTAATGTCATCATCGGTGGTTTTCAGACCGGTGGGAACAGAAGGCTTGGTTGCGGTGTAGTTAGGTTCGCTGTGGGTGGGGCAAAGATATTTTTTGCCCGAATATTTCAGAAACGCCTTAACAACAAAGCGATATTGAGTATTGGGGGAAAGGTCTGAAACGGTGTAGCTCAATCCGGTGGTGCTTCCGACAAAAGAAAGAGCCTTTGAAGAGTCGTTATAGCGATAAATCTCATAGCCTGAAGCGTTAGAAGCCTTAGCCCATGAAATCGAAACGCTGTCAGTAGTGCTTGAAACAAATTTCGGTGTTGAAACAACGCCGGGTTTGAGAACGCTGAAACTGAAGGTCTTTGATGTGGGGCTATAGATGTTTTCTTTTCCCACTTTAACATAGGCTTTAATTTTGAACTTCGTTGTGCTTCCCAATTCAAGAGAAGAGAAAGTGAGGGCTGTTTTTGAAGTGTTTGTTCTGGCCCACTTCTTTGTTTTTACGTTGTATTTATAAACTGCATATTTTGTTGCGCCCTCAGAAGCGGTCCATGAAAGCTTGAAGGAGGTTGCTTTAACCTTGCTCTGAGTAATTTTTTCAATCATTGCCGGTGTAACGGTAACGGTTGTTTTAACTGTCTTCTTTGTTCCGTCTGTGGCGGTGGCTGAAATTACGCAGGTTCCGCATTTTTTCGGTGTTATAACACCTTTTGAAGAAACCGTTGCAATTTTTGAATCAGAGGTTTTAAATTTCAGCTTGCTGTTATAAACCACCGACGGCTTAACAGTTACGCTCATTTTAGCCTTTGAACCTAAAGCCACACTTAAAGTTTTGGCTGTTTTTAAAGAGGTAATTTCCATGTAGCCATATTTCAGGTCGCTCTGAGACTTAACAAAGGTTTCAGCCTTGCTTCCTTTATAGACATAAACGGTAACATTTTTGCATCCTCTGAAAACATTATCGCCGAAGGATTTTGCGTTTTCTTTAATAACAACGGTTTTAAGGTTGGTGCAATACCAGAAAACAGCATCTTTCAATGTAGTAAGCTGTTCGGGGAGAACAACCTTTTTTAAAGAAGTACATTCATTAAAAGCGGCTTCACCGATTTTTTTAACTGTGTCGGGAATGGTAACGCTTTTCATGCTTTTCTTTTGCCAGAAGGCGTAGTCGGCAATGGCAGTAACCTTCTTTTTGTTAATTTTGGTCGGAATTTTAACACTTGAGTCGTTGCCTGTGTATTCAAGAAGGGTAGCAGACGATTTTCCAACGCTGAAAACAAAATCGCCCGATGTAACCTTTTCGGCGGCAGAAGCGCTCAGACTGAAAAGGCATAGAAAACTACACAGAACAAAAATAATTCCGAGAACTCTCAAATTAGTCTTTTTCATACGACAGTCCTCCAATATATAGTTCGGTAACATAATAACACTTTTCAACAGAAAAAACAAGGTTATTCGGCGAATTTCAAGAAAAACGAAGAGATTAATTTTTTTGCAAAATTGTTGTAATAATTCAAAGAGTCGTTTATTTTCTGCTTTATAAAAAAGAAAAAGAGACGAGTGTTACCTCATCTCAAAAAGCTTTTTGAAATTGAATTATTTTGAAGCGAGCTTAAGAGTAAGAGCTGACTTCTTTCTTGCGGCATTGTTCTTATGAAGAAGACCCTTTGCTGCAGCTTGGTCAATCTTCTTAATTGCAGCCTTAACAGCAGCTTCTTTGTCGTCAGCGTTGTTTTCGATAGCGGCGTTAGCCTTTTTGATTGCTGTTTTGAGGGCAGAGTTTGCTGACTTATTACGAGCCTGCTTTGTTGCGTTAACAAGAACACGCTTCTTAGCTGATTTAATGTTTGCCATGAGAATTACACCTCCTTAAAGTTTTCGTCGATATATAATATCACCTTTCAAAAAAAATTGCAAGTAATTTTTTTAACTTTAAACATACTTTTTATAATTTTGCCAACAATATTGATATATTAAATCGATGTTTTGGGGGAAAAGATGAATTTCAGAACAGATTTGGCGCTTGAAAAGAAGGAATTTCTGAAGGAAACTTCGGCTGAGGGAATAACCAGCGAAGAAAAAGAAGAAGAAGGAATTAAAATTTCAACAATTGAAATTTTAAATGAAAAAGGCGAAAAACTTCTTGAAAAGAAAAAGGGAAAATATATAACTATTGATGCGGGCAGTCTTTTAAGCTATCCTGAAAATGCAGAAAAAATAATTTCCGTTCTTTCAAAAGAAATTTCAAAGCTTCTTCCAAAAGAGGGAAGTGTTCTTGTTGTGGGTCTGGGGAATGAGAGCATTACTCCTGACGCGTTGGGACCTGAATGTGTTTCGCTTGTTCTTGCAACAAGACATATTAAAGGAGAGCTGGCTGAAAAAACAGGGCTTTCATCTCTTCGTTCCGTGGGAGCCATTGCACCGGGGGTCCTTGGAAAAACAGGAATTGAAACGGTCGAAATAATTTCTGCTCTTTCAAAAGAACTAAGACCTGCCGCGATTATTACTGTGGATGCCTTGGCTTCAAGAAGGCTTTCAAGGCTTGGAACCACAGTTCAGCTAACAGACAGCGGAATATCTCCCGGCTCGGGGGTAGGCAATTCCCGTCCTGCCATTGACAGAGATACTTTGGGCGTTCCCGTTATAGCAATCGGAATTCCCACAGTTGTTGATGCGGGAACAATGGCTTTTGATATTGCAGAAAAATATCTTGGAGAAGCTGCTTTGAAGCCTGAGGATTTTCAAAACGGCGAAAATCTCATGATGGTAACACCGAAGGAAATTGATCTTGTTATTGAAAGGGCAGCAATGATAGTTGCAATGAGCATAAACTGTTGTTTGCAACCGACTCTGACTCTTGAAGAAATTTTAAAAATTGTTTGCTGAGGGCTTGTCATTATCTCTTGAAGAGCGTCATAAAATATTATGAATACTTTCAGGAGGAAGGCAATGAAAAACAAGGTTTTAAGAATTGCACTTAATATTTTTTCTGTGACGGCGGTTGTAGCTGTTGTTATTTTGTTTCGTTCATTTTTTTCAGATCTGACGGTTAAAATAATTATGAAAAGCGCAGAATGGTTTCTCCCTTGTGAAGCAGTTTTGAATTATGAAGCTTCAAAAGAAGAAAAAACCACCGAAAAAGAAGAAGAAACTACCGAAGACATCAAAGAAACAACCATAGCCGAAACAACGGAAAAGGCTGTTTCAGCTCTTTTGGAAAATTCTTTTTATGAAATACCTGAAGATATTCAGAAATTGATTTCCCGGGCAAAAAAGAATTCTTCAAAGGATAAAAAAGACGGAGCTATTTTTGAAAAGCAATATAAAAATGAAGGAGTTACTGATAAATTTGGTGTTGTTAAGGTTAAAAACACAAACAAAACAAAAATAAGCGTTGAAAATCTTCTTGAAAAAAAGGCAGATTTGAGCGTTGACAAAGAAAAGCCGTCTGTTCTGATTTTTCATACCCACACAACAGAAAGCTATCAGATTTTAGACAGAGATTTCTATGCTGTCGGTCATCTGACAAGAAGTAACGATTCTTCAAAAAACATGGTCAGAGTGGGAGAAGCCATTGTTGAAGAGCTTGAAAAAGCAGGATTTAATGTTATTCACGACAAAACAGTTTATGACACGAAATACAGCGGTGCTTATGAGCGCTCAAGAACTGCTGTAATTGAATATCTGAAAAAATACCCGACTATTCAGGTGGTGCTGGATATTCACCGCGATGCCATTGAAGAAGCCAACGGAACGAAAATCAAGCCCGTGGCAAAAATCAACGGAAAAAAAGCGGCGCAGGTAATGATAATCAGCGGCTGTCAGGAGGAAGGAAACGGAATTGAAGATTTTCCGGACTGGAAGGAAAACCTTGTTTTTGCCCTTCAGCTTCAAAAATCAATGGAAGAAAATTTTTCTTCTTTAACAAGGCCGCTGTTTTTTTGCCCACGAAGATACAATATGCATCTTACTCATTGTTCGCTTCTTCTTGAAGTGGGCAGCGATTCAAACACATTGGAGGAGGCAGTTTTTTCAGGCAGCTGCATAGGAAAATCTCTTGCTTTGCTTATGGAAAAATACACAGAGAAATGAAAAACGAAATAAAAAGAGTGTTAAACAAGTTTATTATTGTTTTTATGGCGGTGGCTGTTCTGACCTCAGTAATTGCAGGAAAAATCAGAATTGAAGAGAAGGGTGAAGAAATAATTTCAGGGGAGAAAACCGAGAGCTTTTTTTATCCTGAAAAAATCGGAAAAATAAAACTTGAAGAAAAAGAAAAAATCCTTATCAGAAAAGCGGCTTCCTTCACACCTATGGCGCCGTTTTATTACGCCGCAGAGGCGCTTTATTCAATAATTTATACTGATTCACAATAACATTTAAAACAAAAAAAGCCGCCAAGGAGCTCATAGAGAGCGCCTTGGCGACCTTTTAATTTTTAGTTGAAATATTCGTCTTTGCTTCCGTCTTTAATGTGTGAGAAGAAGAATTCCTCTCTTTCGGGTGTGTTGATTACGATAACGGGCTTAATCTGGTTGAGAACACGGCCTTCAGCAACAATTGTCTGCTTATAGTCATCATAAGCGTGGTCTTCAAGCTGATAAACCTTGGGCATATGAATCATACCCCATGATCTGTATTTCTCATATTTTTCGTTACATTCGCTGAACATTTCGTCAACATATTTTTCAACTTCTTCTCTCTTTGAAATAAGAGCATCTGAAGCACACTCACCAAACATAACATAGTGAGGCTTTTCACTCTTAGCGTCTGAATAGAAGCTATAGCCCTTGAAGTCGATTCCGAATTTCTGTTCAACCTTTTCAGCAACATAGTCGAGCATATCGGTTGTTGTTTTTTCGTTGGCAAGGTTAAGACCCATGTTTGCTCTGAAAAGGAACTCAATTTTGGGTGAGTTGTTATACATTCCGGTAACTTCAACAATGTCAAGAATTCTGTATCTGTAAAGACCTGAGAAGTTGGTTACGATGATTTCATATCTCTTGCCGACTTCAACCTCGCCGATGGTGAGAGGTCTTGTTCCTTCGGGAGCATCAACAGGAAGGAATTCATAAACAAGGCTTCTGGGAAGAAGAACATAGTCTGTTGCGTTAAGCTCAACGGGCATTGCCATAAAGCCTTCTGAAGCGGCGTAGCCCATGTTATGCATGGGAAGGTCGCCAACATATCTTCTGAGTTTTTCAACATAAGCTGAAAGAGTTGAGCCGATCATGCCGTAGCCCCAGCAAAGCTTGGGCCAAAGGCGTTTTGCAATGGGTTCTTCGGTTTCAAAGCCCTTCTGGAACTCAGCGCGAAGCTCTGCAGCACGCTTGGGATCGGGCTTGATTTTCTTGAGCATCTGGGCTCTGAGCTTTGCAGGACATTCGATGGAGGGATCAATAGTACCTTTTTCAATGTCGTTGCAAAGAAGCTCCCAGTTGTTTTCCATGTATTCAAACATGGTTGTTAAAAGGGTGATAACCATTGAACCGAGATAGGTTACTTCACGGTTTCTTAAAGCAAAAATGCACTGGAAATATGAAGTGTTGGTATGGTCCTGATCTTCGGGATAGAGAATTTCAAGAGGAGTAGTTACAAAATATTTAAGAATGGGAGTGAGATAGGTGAAGGGAACCTGACCGGCACCGTTAGACATCATTCCGTTTTTGAGTCTGTGGCCGTTGAGAGAGATAAGAAGCGGACCCATCTGCTTGGGAAGCTTTTTATACATTCCTCTTTCCTTAAACCATTTTGCTGCACAAGCAGGAGTTGCCGCAAAGCCCATGCACTGCATGTTCCAAACGTCTCTGATTGTTTTGGGCTGAATTTTAGGCTTTCCAACGCTGCCTGAAGAGGCTGTGTAGCGAATAACCTTTGATGAGGTTATAATGTTTTTTTCGTCGTTTTCGAGCATTCTGTCGATAAGGGGAAGATAGTCTTCAAAGGTTGAAAGGGGAACCTTATCCTGAAACTCTTTGATTGAATGAATGTTTGCAAAGTCATATTTTTTGCCGAGTTCGCAATCTTGGTTTTTCTTCATGATTTTCTGAAGAGTAGCTTCCTGAGTGGCAACTGCATTTTCTGTAAAGTGTTCAAAGCCTTTAAAAACAAGGTTGCCGAGAAAAACGCCATAGTCGGTGAAAAATGCCATTTGAAAAATCCTCCTGTTTAATACATTTATATCAGTTCACGAAAGGAACTATATATTATCCAGAAAATTATAATATAAACCTTGTGAGCTATATTTCTATAAAAGAAAATAAAACAAAAATTGAACAAATTTTAAATAAATCAAGAAAAATTTAAAATATTTTTTATTATATTGAAAACACAATTCCCTGTGTGAAAAAACACACAGGGAAAAATCTTATTTGGTTTTAACCGAATAAACCTTTGAATAGTCGGAATAAATCTTTCTGCCGTCTAAGGATTTGTAGGCCCTGATTTTGAAATAATAGGTCTTTTTGGCTTTCAGTCCCGTAGCTGTAAAGGTGAGCTTATCGGTTGTTTTGAGCTTGCTGAATCCGGAGGTTTTATTGGTTGAAACAAAGATTTCATAAGCTGCAGCGCCATAGACCTTGCCCCATGAAAGAGTTGCTTTTTTCTTCCCTGCGCTTGTTTCAATGTCGCTTACCTTTGAAGGCTTTGTTGCGGTTTTGATTTTTGAGAATGAACCGTAAACAACTCCGTCTTCAAGCTTTTTGTAGCCTCTTACTTTAAAGAAATAGGTCTGACCGGGAGTTAAGCCGGTAACAAGAAATTCATTTGTTTTAACGCTTCCTAATTTAATATAGTTTCCGTTTGAGGTGGTTGACATATAAACCTGGTAGCCGGTGGCTCCGCTGAGCTTATTCCATTTAACTCTTATTCTTGTGGTTGACCTTGAAAAAGAAAGAGTGGGCTTAGCGGGGGCTGAAAAAGCAGAAACTGTTACCGATTTGCCGTAATAATTTACACCGTCAAGCTTTTTATATGCCTTTACTCTGAAATAATAGGTTTTGCCCGGAGTAACAGATGTATATTTGAAAGATTTTTCTTTAGTAGAGCCGATTTTTTTATAGCCGGAGCTCTTTTTTGAAGAAACATAAACAATATAACCCGTCGCTCCCGTTACCTTCGACCATGAAAGATTGATATAGCCGCTTTTTGAGGTTGCGCTGACTGTGGGTGAACCGGGCTCGGTTGTGGTGGTTACCTTGGAATAATTTTTGCTTGTGTAGTCAATACCTGAAGCGTTTTTATAAGCCTTGACACAGAAAACATAGGTGGTTCCTGAAGCAAGCTTTTTAGCCTTGAATGAGGTTTCAGCAGTTGTTCCCAAAAGGGTATATTGACCGGTTTTTGTGTTGTAGCTATAAATTTTATAGCCCTGAGAGTTGCTGACAGGGTTCCACTTGATTGTTGCCGCTGAGGAGCTTGTTGAAACCGTTACGCCGCTGACATCTTGCGGAACAATATCAAACTTAAGAACTGTTGAGGGATAGTTTGAATAATTACCTCTGAAGGTGATTGTTACATCATAGGAGCCGATATTTTTTCTTCCGCTTTCATAAGTAACGCGGTAGTCCGTTCCTGATTTTAAAACAGTTCCGTTGGCAATTTTAACACTGACAGAGGGAGATTTAACCTTTCCGTCATAAGAATATGAGGTCTGAGAAAGAGTTGCAAGATATGCCGTTGAGGTTAAAGAAACAGGCGAAAGGGTATTGATTTTTTTGTTATACTGAAGAAACTGAGGATAATCCTTGCTTGAGTTAATAGTGAATTTCGTTTTGGAACGGAAAATTTTCATCATAAAGTCATTAACGCAGGTGGGCCATACGGTGTGGGCTGCGTCTTTGATGAACCATGTTGTTTCAGGGAAAAGGCAGGTTGAAGCGTCAATGATATTATCCGGTGAAATATAAGCTTCAAGGCCGCAGTCTTTAACGCTCTGAACATAGGAAGAGGGGAGTGTTTCGCCAAAGTCGGCGGCGATTGAGCCGAAGCACATTGAGTTGAGCTCAACGGTGTCGTCAGACTGAAGGTTGCTGTTTTTATAAATGGGAGCCATTTCAAAATTATATTTTCCGATAACAACAACATTGAGACCTTCGTCGCTGAGTTTTTTCAGCGTTGAAGGAAGATTAACCTGAACGTTATAGTGATAATCGTCTGCTTTTTCAATAAGTTTTTGATATTTTGCTGAATTAGCGCCGAAAACAAAGCTTTTGGCTTCTTCAAATGATTGGTCGTTAACCATTGACCAATAACCGGGGAAGGTTGCGTAGGTAGCCAGAAGAAGACGGGGAAGGAAGTTGTTGACAGCGTCGTTGATGTTGCTTTCAATAACAGAAGAAATAAGTGAAGAAGAATTCATAATGTCTGAAAGAATTTTAATCGCGTCAGCGAACTCTGTTTCTGAAGCTGTTGTTGAGGCATATCTTTTAAGGGCTGCGGGGTCAAGATAAATGTTTCCGGTGAAAAAGGCGCTGACAGGAAGAATTCCGTTGCACGAGCCGGCATACAAAATGCAGGTATCAACCTTTTCTCCGCCATAAATTGTCAGATAAGAAGCGGCAACGTTGGTTCCGTAGCAGCGAGACATAATCTGAACCTTTGATTTTCCTGTTGCTTTCAAAACAGCATTTATGTATTCATCAAGCTGTTTTGCGCTGACTGCAGGGTCAACACGCCAGTCATAAAGAAAAACATAGTCATAAAGAGCGAAGCCGCTTTTTTTAACTTTAGGTGCCGTTGATTTTTTGTGATATGAGCCGTTGGAAATTTCGCCGTTTTCATCTAAAAGAATTTTTTCAAAAACGGGAGCAATTGCTTTGTAAAGCGTGTTGCCCAAGGGCGCCCAGTTATCCGTTAAAACACCGGTGGCGGCGTCGGCAACAATGGCGCTCATATTATCTGAAATTGCTTCGGCAACAGAGCTTTTAAGCGGAAAAATTTCAACTCCGTTTTTGTCATAGAGGTTGTTGCCCTTTCCATAGATGAAAATTATGGGAAGGTCTTTTTCTCCGGCGGCCATTGTGGTGGGAACATAAAGTCCCAAACAGAGAATAATAGCCATAACCAAAGCAATGAAACGTTTTATAATGCTTTTCATATATTATTCCTCCTTAATAAACAAAATCACTCTATTTATATTAAACCATTATCAAGTTTAGCATAGATAAGCTTTAAATTCAATAAATCAAATTAATTATGGAAAAGAATTTACATATCTGTTACAAAATTTTAATTCTTTCACACTTAATGAAAAAACAAAGCTTCGTTTCTTAAATTAAAAGCAGGGCGAACATCAGCGTTCGCCCTGCTAAAGATTTTTTCAGAAAAATCAGTCAGCGTATTTTTCAATAATTGCAATTGCGTCTGCAACTGTTTCAAGACCGAGAGCCTCACGGTCGGGAATTTCAACATCAAATTCATCTTCGATAGCTACAGCGAGGTTAACAAGCTCAAGAGAGTTGAGACCAAGCTCTGTTCTGATGTTTGTGTTAACTGTAATCTGATCTTCAGCAAGTGAAGTGTATTCGCAAATAACCTTTGCAATTCTTTCAAGTGTTGTTGCCATTTTAAAAATCTCCTTATTTTTATGTTTAATAAATTATTTATGAAATACTGTTGAGAAGCTCGCCGATGGTCATTTCGGGGTTGTCAATACCGGCAAGAATAACCTTGACGGTGTTTTCGTGAAGAGCTTCAATATGCTCGGGAGTTGAAAGCTTGACTCTATACATATAATACATATTGATTCCCATGTCGGTTGTGTCGGGAACTGTTATTGTATAAAGAGGAGTGAAATATCTTCCTAAGTTATATGTTTTGAAGTCAACTGTGAAAGGAAGATCTGCCATAAGATTAACAGGAAGAGGTATCCATGAATACATCATGCAGGCAGGACCCTGAATGAGATTATAGTCATAAATATCTCTTGAAAGGTCTCTTGCTGTAATATAAGGATAGGTTGCGTGGCGATAGAGAGCTGTTCTGACAGAAACCATTTCATTAAGAGCCTGAGCGAAGGTATAGTCTTCGGGGATGATGGTTCTGATCTGAAGAGGCTGGGCAAGGCAACCACTCATATTCTTTTCTTTCTTTGTTGCTCTTTTTGAGCAAATTGTCATCATAAACACGTCGTTGATGCGGCTGTTGATTGAAGAGCAATGAGTTCGAAGGCCAAGCTGGAAAATGCTTTCGGGAGCAATTTTCTTTTCAAGGCAATATTCAAAAATTTTCTTTGCATCGTCGGGATTGATGTGTTTAACAATGGTTTCGCATTTATCATAAATGGGGTTATATGCGGCAGGAACGCGAAGGTTGGGGTTCTTTTTCTTTTTTCTGTAGGCTTCAAGAAAAGCAGGACCGTGAACAGCAGCATAGTAGGGTTCGCCGCCCTTGAGGAAATATTCTTTATACCATTTTTCGTGTTTTGCCATTTTTTTCTTGTCAGAAATTCTGGCAAGCTCTTCTTTAACATATTCTTCATAGCTGTCAAGAGGAGCAGGCATTTCTTTTCCTTGTGAAAGAGCCCTATACACTCTGAGAAGATCGAAATAAACGCCAACAATTCCCATTGCGTCAACAACCATGTGGCTGAAGTTTGTATAGATTCCGCAGCCTACACCCTCTGTTTTGAAGAAATAGATTCTGTAGGTTTCGTCTTTTAAAAAGAGAACGGGCTTCTGAGCGTCGGCGTTAAAAAAGGCTTCTTGCTCTTCTTTTGAAGAAAAATACTTAACCGGAACCTGATAGCTGATTTCAGGAACAAAATATTGCATAATCTTTTTGTCAACAGTAACAAATTTGTTGCGAAGGCTGTCGTTTCTCTGAAGCTCAATGTCGAAGGCTTTCTGAAGAAGCTCAAAGTCAACATCTTTGCTGATAGTGAACGAAGTGGGAATTTGAACGAGCTGCTTGTGGAAGCTGTATTTTACCATGAGATACATGGTTTGCTGAGAAGGAATAATGTCATACAGCTGATAAGGTGGAAGTTCCTTTTTCTTTTTGAACATCAAATCAACTTCTTTCTGAAAAAATTACAGTGTGTTTGAATTTTGATAAATCAACATACATCTAATCTTATCATAATTTGAAAATTAAGTCAACATAATTGATTTTGGTTTTTAAAATGGCGATTTAAATTTTATTAAATATTTATTAAAAAGCAAAATGTTCATAAAATGTTTAATTTAAGTTTTTTTATCTTTCCTCTTTCTTCATGTTTTTGTTTTTATAACTTGTAAAATCTCACTTTTGTGTTATTATATAATGGTGTTTTATCAGAAATAAAAATTCAGAGGTATAAAATTTATGAGAATGAGAAGAAAGAAAAATCTTGACACAAGAATTGAAAACTGCAACGACTATATAATTGAGTTTGAAGAAGAAAAAATTGAATACGGAAAAGAGCCCAAGAAGCATCTTCTTGATTTAGAAGAGCTTTTTGAAAATAAGAACCCTCTTCACATGGAAATAGGCTGCGGAAAGGGTCAGTTTACCATGGAGATTGCCAAGCGCAACCCCGAGGTTAACTATATTGCCGTTGAAATCAATAAAAACGTTGTTGTTCAGGCTTGTGAAAAAGCCAAAAGAGAAGGGCTTAAAAATCTGAAATTTCTTATTCTCGGGGCAGAAAAGCTGGGTCTTTATATTCCTGAAAATTCAGTTGAAAGAATATATCTTAATTTCTCCTGTCCGTTTCCTAAGAAACGCTATGCAAAACACCGCCTGACTCACGAAAACTTTCTTGAAATATATAAAAAGCTTATGATAAACGGAGCTTCTATTCATCAGAAAACCGATAATATGCATTTTTTTGAGTTTTCAATCGGTGAATTTTCAAAGGCAGGCTTTGTTATTTCAAATGTTTCTCTCGACCTTCATAATAGTGATTTTGAGGGAAATATCATAACAGAATATGAAAAGCGCTTCAGCGATCTGGGTCAGCCGATTTACAGACTTGAGGCAACTAAAAAATAAGCAGTTTCTCATTTAAAAACAGAAAGGAAAGCCTTTATGGGAATTTTTATCAGAATTGTTGTGGCAATTTCAAGATATCTTCTTCCTTTAATTGCTGTAATAATTTTAACAAAATGCGTTTTGTCATTGGTGCTTGGCCACCCGGAAGAAAAAACCTATGGCTATATTATTGATATGAGCGATGGAAAAAGCTATCCTCTCAATATGTGGGAAACCTCTTTGGGAAGAAGCAATTCCTGCGATATCAGCGTTGGCTACAACACGGTTTCAAGGCTCCACGCCGTAATCAGCCGAAGAATTGACGGTTGGTATATTTATGACCTTCTTTCAAAGGCCGGGATTTATGTTAACGGCAAAAAAATTGAAAAAAAGGCAACAATTCATAATGGTGATATTTTGACTCTGGGGCTTGTTCAATATAGATTTGTTGTTGCAGATGACCCTGTTGTCCGTGTTGGCAAAAAGCGCTCAAAAAGAAAGAGGGTTCAACCTGATTTCAGAGGAAGAGAAGAATACAAAGAGCCTTATGATGAATATTTTGCCGATCCCTTTGCTCAGGGAACAGGATATTCTTCTTTTGCAGGGCAATACGGTGCCGGGCAATATTCTCAGCAAAACAGTAATCAGAATAATCCCAAAACTAAAGCTGAAGAAGCCTTTTCGGCAGGGAAACAATATGCTTCGGAAAAAAATCAGCGGACTGAAAATACATATTACACTCCAAACAACGAAGCTTATAACGCTCCTTATTCAGACGAAGGCTTCTCTGAGAAACCAAATCAGGAAAGCGTGTTCGGAGCCAAGGCGGAAAGCGAAACAGAAAAAGCCGGCTCTCAAAACAGCTTTGAGTTTGAAGCCCCGAACAAAAACGAGGTTGAAAAACAGCGCCGAAATATTATTTCAAGAGCTGTTCTCACCAATCCCGATACCAACGAAAACTTTGCTCTCAGCGGCGAATTTGTTACTATCGGAAGAGCCAGAAGCAACGAAATTGTTCTTTCTTCTCCCTCTGTTTCGCGCCGTCACGCAAACATTGTTCTTTATGAAGACGGTTGGGCAATTGAAGACGCAGGCTCAGCGGCGGGAACATATCTCAACGGCGAAAAAATCAGCTCACCCCAGCTTCTTTTTGACGGAGATATTATTGCGCTGGCAGATGAAAGACTTTATTACACAGTAAAACAAACACCTTATATTTAAAAGGAGGCGACTAATATGGCTGAAAAAAAGTTTGGTCTGAGAAACAGGCTGAGAAAAAAATATAACCATGTCGGGCGCGGTTTCATTCTTCTTCTTTTAACGGTGTTTCAGTTCTTTTCAACCTTACCCGTAATTTTTTCCGACGGAACCGTTCATTTTTCTGTATGGGGAATGTTTATTGCCTATAATGTTTTTGAGTGGGTCTATGTTATAGTGATGCATAACATTTTTAAGAAGGTGAATTTTGAGCTTGAGTTTATTGCCTTCTTCCTTTGCGGAATAGGAATGACCATTATAACCAGTATCGACAAATCTTTTCTTAAAACACAGCTTCTTGCCGTTGTTCTGGGCGTTATTGTTTATGATATTCTTCTTTGGTTTTTGCAGGATGTTAAAAGAGTAATGGCGGTGAGAATTCCTCTGGCGGTTTTTTCAATTTTGTTTTTCGGCGCCTGCTTTGTTTATATCTATTTTGTTTCAGGTCCGAAAAACGGAGCGTATAACTGGCTTAAAATTCCCGGCTTGCCTTCTGTTCAGCCTTCAGAGCTTGTTAAAATAGCCTTTGTTTTTGTGGGCGCGGCGAGTCTTGATAAAATTTTAACCACCAAAAATAACTATGTTTATATTTGCTATGCCCTTATTTGTATCGGAATTCCCGTTCTTATGAGAGATCTGGGAACAGCCCTCATTTTCTTTTTTACCTTCGTAATTATTGCTTTCATGCGCTCAGGTGATGTCCGTTCAATTCTCTTCATCTGCGCTATTGCGGCAGCGGCGGCAATTGTTGTCATTTTTATCAAGCCCTATGTTGCCAATCGCTTTGCCGGTTGGGGTCACGTTTGGGAAAACATTGATAATTCCAAAGGCTATCAGCAGGTCAGAACGCTGATTTATTGTGTCAGCGGAGGCCTTTTCGGCTTAGGTGTTGGTCAGGGAAAGCTTCGCGGTGTTTTTGCTTCTGAAAACGACCTGATTTTCGGCGTAGTATGCGAAGAGCTTGGAATGATTATTGCTTTCTTTATTGTAATCTGCTTCGCCATTATTGCAATTTATGCTGTTTCAAACTCAAAAAGTGCGCCTTCAACCTTTTATTCGATAGCAGCGTGTTCGGCAGCGGCAATGCTTCTTTTTCAGACAAGTCTTAATATTTTCGGAATTACCGACCTTCTTCCTCTGACAGGTGTAACCCTTCCCTTTGTCAGTCAGGGTGGTTCAAGTATAGTTTGCTCATGGGCTCTTTTCGCCTTTATAAAAGCGGCGGATGTCAGAGCATATCCGAAGGTTTTCAAAAATAATTAAGAGGCGGTGATAAAATGAAAAGTACGACAAAAAGAGCTTATGTGATTTTTGCGCTGATTGCCGCTTTTTTTGCGGGTCTGGGAATAATGATGTATAATTTCTATACCCACGGAGGCGAATGGGCGGCTCACAGAATCAATACTCATATTTATGTTAACCGTCAGCTGACAGTTGCGGGAAGTATTTCAGACCGCGACGGAAAAAAGCTTGTTTCAAGCGAAAACGAAAAATGCGTTTTCAGCTCAGATTATTATACAAGGCTTTCCACACTTCATGTGGTGGGCGACTCTCAGGGCTATATCCCCACGGGAATTCAGCTTCTCTATCGTCCTGAACTTATCGGCTATAATTTCATCAACGGTGTTTATGACGCCGTTGTTTCAGAAGATTCCGTAGATGTGGGTCTGACAATAGACAGCGAGGTTTCCAAGGTGGCATACAGCGCAATGAAGGGCAACAAAGGAACGATTTGTTGCTATAACTATAAAACCGGTGCAGTTGTCTGCATGGTTTCTGCGCCCACTTATGACCCCCACAATAAGCCCGGAGATATTAATACTGACACCTCGGGAAAATATGACGGAATATATCTTAACCGTTTTATTTCAGGTGTTTTCACACCCGGCTCAACCTTTAAGGTGGTAACGGCAATCTGCGCCATTGAAAACATTGAAGGTCTGAACGACAGAACCTTTAAATGCAGCGGAAAATATAAAGCCTCAGGCGGCTATGTAATCTGCAACAATAAATCAGGTCACGGAAAGCTCAGCTTTGAAAAAGCGCTCAATGTTTCCTGCAACTGTGTTTTTGCTCAGCTTGCCGATGAATTGGGAAATAAAAAAATGATGCAGACCGTTGATAAGCTCGGCTTTAATAACAGCGTTGAGGTTTCAAGAGCAAAAACCGCAAAAAGCTATTTTGATTTAAGCGACTCAACTGACCTTGACAGAGGCTGGGCGGGAATAGGGCAATACACAACCCTTGTTAACCCCTGCCAGATGCTCATGCTTGCCGGTGCCATTGCCAACGGCGGTGAGGGAATTATTCCTTATGTTGTGGAGTCCTCTTCTGAAATAATTTCTGAGGCAGGGCAGATCAACAGAAATATGAAGCTGAGCGCTGAAACAGCCGCAAAGGTTAAAAAGCTTCTTCGCTCAAACGTTAAAAACTATTATGGCGACAGCAAGTTTCCCGATTTAAAGATGTGCGGAAAAACCGGCTCGGCTGAGGTGGAGGGCGAAAGAAGCCACGCCTGGTTCTTCGGCTTTTCTCAAAGAGAAGATTTTCCCTATGCTGTTGTTGTCTGTCTTGAAAACGGCGGAACGGGCTATTACGATGCCATTCCCGCAGCCAACAAAGTTATGCAGGCTGTTTTGAGAGAAGAAATCAAAAAATAATAGTTATAAAACCAAAAATTTGATATTGACAAGGGATAATATGTTTTTTAGAATATAAATGGTTTTCTCAAATAAATGAAAGGATGATTTCTATGTTTAACCATGAAAATATTAAAGGCAGAGTTGCTGTTGTAACCGGTGGCGGCGGAGTTCTCTGCGGAGAATTTGCCAAAGCTTTGGCAAAGCAGGGCGCTAAGGTTGCTGTTCTTGACCTTAATGAAGCTGCGGCTCAGAAGGTTGCTGACGAAATTAACGCTGAGGGCGGAATTGCCATTGCAGTGGGCTGCAATGTTCTTGAAACTGAGAGTATGCAGAAAGCAAGAGATATAATTGCCGAAAAATTGGGAACTTGCGATATTCTTCTCAACGGCGCAGGTGGCAACAACCCCAAAGGAACAACCACCAAAGAAACTCTTGAAAAAATTGACCTTATTGAAAAAAACGACGACATCAAAACCTTCTTTGACCTTGATCCTCAGGGGATTTCTTTTGTTTTCAACCTTAACTTCCTTGGAACTCTTATTCCTACTCAGGTTTTTGCAAGAGACATGGCTCAGAAAGAAAACACCTGCATTATTATGGTAACTTCAATGAATGCCTATCGTCCTTTGACCAAAATTCCTGCTTATTCAGCTGCTAAAGCGGCGGTTCAGAACTTTACTCAGTTTATGGCTGTTCACTTTGCTGAAGTTGGAATTCGTGTTAACGCTATTGCTCCCGGTTTCTTTTCAACCAATCAGAACAAGGCTCTTCTCTGGAATGAAGACGGAACCCCCACAGCAAGAACAGGAAAAATTCTTGCCGCAACACCCATGAAGCGTTTCGGTGAGCCAAAGGAGCTTGAAGGCGCACTTCTTTTCCTTTGTGATGAGGAATACTCCGGCTTCATAACCGGAACCACCATTGCTGTTGACGGTGGATTTAATGCTTATTCAGGCGTATAAATAAAAAAACAGAAGGGGATGTAAAAAAACTCGTTTTTTTACATCCCCTTTTTAGGGGCTAGGAAAAAATGCGCAGAATGAACAAACCGAGCCAAAATAAAGCGTTCAGCTTTATTTTGGTTTACCCGACGGCGTACAAAGGTACTCCGAGGG
>JAFUHX010000061.1 GCA_017474045.1 Clostridia bacterium
AATATTTTCACTTTGGCGTAATTGCCTTTAGAGTATATAACCCACTATGACACTTTCAAGCCGAAAGTGTCACTTTTTATATAAAAAATTGGGAGCACTTCATCACAAAGTGTCTCCCAATAATTTTATCTGTCCTTAGCACCCCTCTGCATTAGTCGGGATTTTTTTGATCTAAATGGGCTTTTAAATATTAAAGGTTTCTTCTTTGACAAAGCTCCTGAACGTTGATAAAAGGGGTTTTTATCGGGAATTCTAAGCAAAAAACAAAGACTGCTGCAAACACCGGAAATTACGGTAAAGTAATGCAGCAGTCTTTTATAAAACCTTTATTTAAGTCTGATTATTTCAGGCCAAGCTCTTCTTTTGTGGCAAAAGCAATGTTATGAGAAGCGAGATGAGCTGTGAAACTCATTTCATCTTCAACGCGGAAAACCATATAAGCCTTTCCGTTTGCGTGAGTGAAAAGAGAATACATATATTGAATGTCAATATCGCTGTCTGAGAGAAGTGAAAGAAGCTGAGCAAGACCTGCGGGCTCGTCGGGAACACCAACAACCACAACGGGAGTCATGGTTATAATATTTCCGTTTGAAAGAAGGGCAGAAGAAGCCTTGTCTGCGTCATCAACAATAATTCTGAGAAGACCGTAGTCTGCTGTTTCGGCAATTGAAATGGCGCGAAGGTTAATTCCTTTGTCTGCAAGAAGAGTAGTTATTTCAGCAAGCTGACCCTTGCGGTTTTCAAGAAAAACAGAAATCTGATTAACGCTCATAATTAAATCTCCTTTTCAATTATATTTTTCTCTTGTCAATTACGCGAACTGCCTTGCCTTCACTTCTGGCAATGGTCTTCGGAGCAACAAGCTTAACTTTGGCGTAAATTCCAAGCATTGCCTTAAGCTCAGCAACAAGCTTCTTTTCCATTTCGGTAATTTTAACGAGAGAGTCTGAGAAGTTTTCAGGAGTCATTTCAACCTGAACTTCGAGAGTGTCGCTGTGGTTAACTCTGTCAACTATAATCTGATAGTTGGCGGGATAGCCCTGAGCGAGAAGAACCTGTTCAATCTGTGAGGGGAAAACATTTACGCCCTTGACAATGAGCATATCGTCGCTTCTTCCCATGGGCTTGCTCATTTTAACGTGAGTTCTTCCGCAGGAGCAAGGCTTTCTTGTGAGAACGCAAATGTCTCTTGTTCTGTACCTGAGAAGAGGGAAGGCTTCTTTTGTAAGAGAAGTGAAAACAAGTTCGCCCTTTGAGCCTTCAGGAAGAACTTCGCCGGTTTCGGGGTCGATGATTTCAGCAAGGAAGTGGTCTTCGTTAATGTGCATACCTGTTTGTTCTTCACATTCGAAAGAAACACCCGGGCCTGAAGTTTCAGTCAGACCATAGATATCATAAGCTTTGATTCCAAGCTTGTTTTCAATGTCGCGGCGCATATTTTCGCTCCATGCTTCTGCGCCGAAAATTCCTGCTTTAAGCTTAATTTTGTCTCTGAGACCTGCTTCGTGAACTGATTCGGCAAGATACTGTGCATAAGAGGGAGTACAGCAAAGAATAGTTGCTTCAAGGTCGGTCATGAACTGAAGCTGACGCTCTGTGTTGCCTGAAGACATTGGAAGAGTGAGGCAGCCGACTCTGTGGGAACCGCCGTTAAGACCGGGGCCGCCTGTAAAAAGGCCGTAGCCATAGCAAACCTGGCAAACATCGTCTTTTGTTCCGCCTGCGGCAACAATGGCTCTGGCGCAGCAATCTTCCCAAAGATCAATGTCGTGTTGGGTATAGAAAGCAACAACTCTTTTGCCGGTTGTTCCTGAGGTTGACTGAATTCTGACGCAGTCAGAAAGGGGTTTGCCCATAAGTCCGTAGGGGTATGCATCACGAAGGTCGTTCTTCGTCAGGAAAGGAAGCTTATGGAGATCATCAACGCTTTTAATGTCGTCGGGTGTAACACCCTTTTCTTCCATTTTCTTGCGATAGTAGGGAACATTGTTCCAAACGTGATTAACCTGCTTAACAAGACGTTCGTTTTGCCAGGCGAGAATTTGTTCTCGTGAGGCAGTTTCAATTTCTGGTTGATAATAATTCTTCATTTTGAAAAACTCCTCTTTTTATAAAATAATTAAGCATTTCTGCCTAATTCAAAGGCCTTTTTGTTAAGTTCAAGGAACTTGGGCGGAACGCTTTGTTCAATAGCGGTCATCCATTCTTCATCGGTGAAATCAAAATATTTTGAAAGTCTTCCGAGAAGAACAAGGTTAACAGCTTTGCTGTTTCCTGCTTCTTCAGCAAGAGAAAGCGCATCTAAAGCGTCAACGTCAATTCCTGCATTTTTCATTTTTTCAACGAGGTTCTCGGGGTATTCAGCTGCACCAACAATAACGGGCATGGGGTTGACCTGCTGAGTGTTGGTTATAACCTTTGCGCCCTTTTTCAGATATTCTGTGTAACGGGAACTTTCGAGAAGCTCAAAAGAAACAATGAAATCAGCTTCCCCCTTGTCAATAATGGGCGAATAAACCTTGTCACCAAAGCGAACATAGGTAACAACGCTTCCGCCTCTCTGACTCATTCCGTGAACCTCAGAAACCTTAATGTCATAGCCCTTTGTCAAAAGGAGTCTGCCGAGAAGCTTTGAAGCAAGAAGGCTGCCTTGACCGCCTACGCCAACAATCATAATGTTTTTTGTTTCCATGGCTTATTCTCCTTTCAAAGCGTCAAATTTGCAAAGCTGTTTGCAGACTCCGCAGCCTGTGCAAAGAGTGTTGTCGATTTTAGCTTTGCCGTCGGTAATGCTGATTGCGGGGCAACCGATCTGCATACACATTTTGCAGTTTCTGCATTTTTCTTTGTCAACTGTGAGGGGCTTTTGGTGTTTAACATATTTCAAAAGAGCGCAGGGACGGCGAGAGATAATTACCGAAGGTTCTTTTGCTGCCAGCTCTTCTTTAACAGCTTCGTTGCATTGAGCAAGATCATAGGGGTCAATAACTCTGACTCTTTTAATTCCGATAGCTCTGCAAAGAGCTTCCAGGTCGATTTTGGCAGCGGGATCGCCTTTGAGATTCATTCCGGTTGTGGGGTTTTGTTGGTGACCTGTCATTCCGGTGATGGAGTTGTCAAGAATAATAACAGTTGAGTTTGAGTCGTTGTAGGCAACATTAATGAGACCTGTAACACCTGAATGCATGAAGGTTGAGTCACCGATTACGGCAACTGAACGGCTTTCGTTTTCGCTGTTTTTGTTGAAGCCATGAAGACCCGAAACTGAAGCACCCATGCAAATTGTTGTGTCCATAGCGGCAAGAGGGGGAACAGCGCCCAAGGTGTAGCAGCCGATATCACCCAAAACATTGAGCTTGTTTTTCTTGAGAGTATAGAAAAGGCTTCTGTGGGGGCAACCGGCGCACATTACGGGAGGACGGTTGGGAATGTTTTCTGAAAGGGCAGGGCCGCATGAAACCTCTTTTCCTAAAAGAGAGGCAACTTTGTTCTGGCTGAGTTCATCAATACAGGGGAAAATTTCTTTTCCGAAAACCTTAACACCGATTGAAGCGCAGTGTTCTTCAATAAAACCGTCAAGCTCTTCAACAACAATGAGTTTTTCAACCTTTTCGGCAAGATTTTTAATTGCTTTAACGGGAAGGGGCCAGACCATTCCGAGCTTATAAACGGGATAGGTGTTTCCGAAAACCTCTTTAACATATTGATAGGAGGTGGAAGAAGTAATAAAGCCCATTTCGTTGCTTGTTCCCTCTTCCAAAACATTGAGAGAAGAGGTTTCGGCGTATTCGGTAAGAGCTTTTGTTCTTTCTTCAACAATGGGATGACGCTTTTTGGCGTTTCCGGGCATCATTATGTATTTTCCGGGATTTTTTTCATAGGGCTTGAAAAATTCTTTTCTTTCGCCTGTTTCAACAACTGACTGTGAATGTGAAACGCGAGTACACATTTTAAGAAGAACCGCAGTGTCAAATTTTTCTGAAATCTCATAGGCGGTTTTAGTGAAAAGAATAGCTTCGGCTGAATCCGAGGGCTCAAGCATGGGAATTTTAGCCGCTTTGGCGTAATGACGGGAATCCTGCTCATTCTGGGAAGAGTGCATTCCTGCGTCGTCCGCAACGCCGATAACCAAGCCTGCGTTAACACCGGTGTAGGCAATTGTGAAAAGAGGGTCGGCGGCAACATTGAGCCCAACATGTTTCATGGCGCAAAAGCTTCTTCGGCCTGAAAGCGAAGCACCGAAGGCACTTTCCATAGCAACCTTTTCGTTGGGAGCCCATTCAGCATAAACCTCTTGAAATTTAGCAACAGCCTCGGTAATTTCCGTGCTGGGAGTTCCGGGATAGCTTGAAACAAAACTGCAACCGGCTTCAAAAAGTCCGCGGGCAACAGCTTCATTACCTAGCATGAGTTGTTTCATAGTAACATTCCTTTTCTTTTAAATTTATTATTCCTCGGTGTCTTCACCGATTGCTTCCGTAACGGAAACAGTAACTTTTTTGTTGTAGCATGAAAAAACCTTTTCAAGATGTTCCTCAGAGGGCTTTCTGGTGAAAGCGCTGACAAGGGGAACAATAATAAGACCTGCAATCATACAAAATGCACCGGCATTAATGGGAGACTGCAAAATGGCAGGGAAAACAGGTTTTGCAACAACGTTTAAAATCATAACAACTGTTGAAAAAGCGAAGTTGACATAAACGCTGGCTGTGGTAACCTTTTTCCAATAAAGGCCATAGAGGAAGGGAGCAAGAAACGCTCCGGCGAGAGCTCCCCATGAAACGCCCATAAGCTGAGCGATAAAGGTAACATTTGATTTATATTGAACAATAGCAAGAACAACAGAAATCAAAATGAAAACAACAATAAGAATTCTCATTGTGAGAAGCTGAGATTTTTCTTTCATGTTCTTTACTATTTTACTCTTTATGAAATCAAGTGTCAAGGTTGAACTTGAAGTTAAAACAAGAGAAGAAAGAGTTGACATTGAAGCTGAGAGAACGAGAATAACAACAACGGCAATCAGAATGGGTGAAAGATCTGAAAGCATGGCGGGAATAATTGCATCATAGCCTTCCTTGGCAACGTCAACTCTGTCTGAAAAGAGTCTTCCGAAGCCGCCGAGGAAATAGCAACCACCGGCAACAATAAGAGCAAAAACAGTTGAAATGACCATGCCTTTGTTTATGGCTTTCTCGTTTTTAATCGCATAGAATTTCTGAACCATCTGAGGAAGGCCCCAGGTTCCCAAAGAGGTCAGAAGAACAACACCCAGAAGATTTTTCGGGTCGGGACCGAAAAGTGAGGCAAAAACGCCGGGAGTTTCTGAAACAGAAGGGTCAGTAACCTGCGAAAGAGCGTGAAGTGCTTCTGAAAAACCGCCCTGACCTTTGAGAATGGCAACAATTACGGCAATAATTCCGAAAATCATAATAATTCCCTGAATAAAGTCGTTAATGGCTGTTGCCATATAGCCTCCTGCGATAACATAAAGTCCGGTAAGAACAGCCATTACTATAACGCAGATTGAGTAATCAATGTTGAAAGCCATTGCAAAAAGTCGGCTCAGACCATTATAGAGTGAAGCGGTGTAGGGAATCAGGAAAACAAAGATAATTGCTGAGGCGGCAAGCTTCAGCTTTTCACTTTGAAAGCGGGCTTCAAAAAACTGAGGCATTGTTGCGCTGTTGAGGTGCTGAGTGAGAATTCTTGTTCTTCTTCCCAAAAAATACCAGGCGAGAAGTGAACCGAGAAAGGCGTTTCCGATTCCTGCCCATGTGGCAGCAATTCCATATTTCCAGCCGAACTGACCTGCATAGCCAACGAAAACAACGGCTGAAAAATATGAGGTTCCATAGGCAAAAGCGGTCAGCCATGGGCCAACGTTTCTTCCGCCGAGAACGAAACCGTTAACATCGGTTGAGTGCTTTCGGCAATAGAAGCCGATTCCTACCATAACCGCAAAAAATACAACCAACATTGAAATTTTTATAAACATATCCATAACAAAATTTCCTTTTCAAACTTAGCAATCAGCTGGTAATCTGAGCTTCAACCAAACGGCCACTGCAATATCTTTCGCGAAGAACCGGCTTTTCAATTTTTCCTGTGGGATTTCTGGGAACTTTATCAAAAATAATCTTCTTAGGACGCTTGTAGCGGGGAAGATCGATGCAGAACTCGTTAATTTCCTCTTCCGTGCAGGTCATATCTTCTTTAATTTCAATAATCGCTGCGGCAATTTCTCCAAGACGGGGATGGGGAAGACCGATAACGGCAACGTCTTTGATTTTTTCGTGCTTTCTGAGGAAATCTTCAATCTGAACGGGATAAAGATTTTCGCCGCCGCTGATAATAACGTCTTTCTTTCTGTCAACAAGAAAAATAAAGCCGTCTTCGTCTTCTTTTGCCATGTCTCCTGTATAAAGCCAGTCGCCGTGAAGAACTTCAGCTGAAGCTTCTTCGTTTTTATAGTAGCAAAGCATTACGCCGGGGCCTTTTACTGCAAGCTCTCCGACTTCGCCTTGTTTAACTTCATTTCCGTTTTCGTCAATAATTTTTGTTTCCCAAAGATAGCCTGCTTTGCCGATAGCACCCACCTTGTGTGAGTTTTCAATTCCGAGGTGAACGCAGCCGGGGCCGATTGACTCTGAAAGACCATAGTTAGTGTCATATTCATGATTCGGAAAAACGCTCTTCCAACGCTGAATAAGTGAAGGAGGAACGGGCTGAGCACCGATATGCATAAGTCTCCATTGGCTTAGTCTGAAAGAAGAAAGGTCAACCTTGCCTGATTCAATGGAATCAAGAATATCCTGAGCCCAAGGAACAAGAAGCCAGACGATTGTGCATTTTTCTTCGCTGACGGTTCTGAGAATCCACTCAGGCTTAACACCTCTGAGAAGAACGGCCTTGCTGCCTGAGAGAAGTGAGCCAAACCAATGCATTTTCGCTCCGGTGTGATAAAGGGGAGGAATACAAAGAAAAACGTCGTCTTTGGTTTGTTTGTGGTGGTTCTGTTCTGTCAGGCATGAGCTGACGAGAGCCTTGTGGTTATGTAAAATAGCTTTCGGGAAGCCTGTTGTTCCCGAGGAAAAATAAATTGCTGCGTTTTCATCTTCTTTGAGCTCAACCGGAGGGGCTGAGGTTGAACAGAAGGTTGTTAAATGAAGGCAGTCTTCGGCATAGGCGGGAACATCCTTGCCGACGAAAAACAACATCTTGACTTTTTCAATGTTATCAACAAGAGGGTCGATTCGGCTTGTGAACTCAGGGCCGAAAACCAAAACATCAACATCTGCAAGGTCAAGGCAATATTTAATTTCGTCGCTGGAATAGCGATAGTTCATGGGAACCGCAATGCAGCCTGCTTTAAGAATACCGAAATAAACGGGGAGCCATTCCAGGCTGTTCATTAAAAGAATTGCAACCTTTGAGCCTCTTTCAAGACCTCTTGAAAGAAGAAGGTTTGAAAAGCGGTTGGCCTGTTGGTCAAATTCTCTCCAGGAAAGCTCGCGGCGATAAGGGGAGTCGGGATTTGCGCTTTCAATAAGATTAAGCTCCTGCCATGTTACCGCGTTGTCTCTTTCTTCTGAAGGGTTGACTTCAACAAGGCATATATTAGAGCCTTGAAGTCGGGCGTTTTTTTCCAAAAAATCTGTAATTACCATTTTTTACTCCTTGATTTAGCGCTTTAACATTTTAAAGCGAATATTGTCTTGTACAGTTTATCAATTTCTGAAGCTAAAGTCAATAAGAAAACAGCTTTTAATTTTAAAAAGATGTTTTTAAAGCAAAAGAAAACTAAAAAGAGCTGCAATTGGGCGACACTTCGTAAGGAAGTTAGGGTTTTTACAGGCTCTTTTCCGCTTAAACATCACGAAAACTCCCCGTAATACACGAGTATGACGGGGAGTTTATCATTTCCTTTAAACGAAAAATATCTCTGTAAAAACTGCT
>JAFUHX010000062.1 GCA_017474045.1 Clostridia bacterium
AGACGTACAGTTTACCTCTACGGCAGTTTTTTATGTAAAGCAAAAAGATAAGGTTCTACCCAAAAACATAGAGATGAGAGGGGGAGAGGGGACTCTCCCCCCCTTTGTCTTGAAAGCTTATCGCTTTCAAGACATTTCCCCCAGGGGAATTCTCTTCAAAGAAAAGTAATGCTGTCCGCTAGGGCCAACACGCGGTTACCTCTACGGCAGTTTTTTATGTAAAGCAAAAAGATAAAGCACTATCCAAGACAACATAGAGGTGAGAGGGGCTCTCCCTCTTTGGCTTAAAAAGCTGAAGCTTTTTAAGACGTTTCCCCAAGGGGAAGTCGCAAGGGTCGCATGGCGACACCACCAGTCGCTTTAAACTGCGGACATAAATTAACAGCTCTACCGAGCAACAACATTTATGAAAGGCAAAAATCAATAATTGAGCTTTAAAAAAACAAAAGCCGTTATAACATCAATGTGATGTGAAACGGCTTTGCTGTTAGTTTTGATTTTAAAAATTCTGAAATTAATATTTTCCCAAATACTCATCAATTTCCCATTGCGAAACTCTTGTTCGGTATTTGTTCCATTCTTCAGCCTTTGCAGCAACGTATTTTTCAAAAACATGCTTGCCCAAAGCTTCTTTAATGAAGTCACTCTTTTTAAAGACATGAATTGCTTCGCCCAAGGTTCTCGGAAGCATTTCAATTCCTTCGTCATCAAGCTCTTTTTTTGTCATTTCAAAAATATTTGTGTCAGTGGGAGCCGGGGGAGTGAGGTTGTTTTTAATTCCGTCAAGTCCGGCGAAAATGCTGACTGCCATTTCAAGATAGGGATTTGCGGCAGGGTCAGGATTTCTCAGCTCAACTCTTGTTCCGAGCCCTTTGGCAGAGGGGATTCTGATGAGGGGGCTTCTGTTCTTTGCCGACCAGGCAATATAAACAGGAGCTTCATATCCGGGAACAAGACGCTTATATGAATTAACAATGGGGTTGGTTACAAGTGCCATGCTCTTAGCGTGCTTCATTATTCCGGCAATAAAGCTGTATGCAACGGAAGAAAGACCTAACTCATCGTTTTCATCATAAAAAGCGTTTTTATCGCCCTTGAAAAGAGAAATATTAGTGTGCATACCTGAGCCGGCCTGACCAAAAAAAGGTTTTGGCATAAAGGTTGCATAAAGCTTATGCTGATTAGCAAGGTTTTTAACAACAAGCTTAAAAGTCATAACATTGTCGGCTGTTTTAAGAACCTCGTCATATTTAAAGTCAATTTCATGCTGAGCTCTTGCGTTTTCATGGTGAGAAGCTTCAATTTCAAAGCCCATTTTTTCAAGGGTGAGACAAATGTCTTTTCGGCAGTTTTCGCCTCTGTCAACAGGACCTAAATCAAAGTATCCTCCAAAATCCTGAGATTTGGTTGTGGGTCTGTTTTGCTCGTCAAGGTCAAAAAGGAAAAACTCACATTCAGGACCGACATTTACTGTGTAGCCCATTTCAGCGGCTGCCTTGATTGCCCTTTTGAGAACATATCTCGGGTCACCTTCAAAGGGGGTTCCGTCTGAAAAATAAACATCGCAGATAAGTCTTGCGGTTTTTCCGGTTTTTTCTTCCCATGGAAGAATAACGAAAGTGTTGTAGTCAGGATGAAGGCACATGTCTGATTCTTCAATTCTTACGAAGCCATCGATAGAAGAACCGTCAAATCCGCAACGGTTGCCCAGAGCCTTTTCAAGCTGGCTGACTGTTATGGAAACACTTTTAAGCATTCCCAGAATATCTGTAAACTGAAGATTTATGAACTTAACATTCTCTTCAGCGGCAATTCTCATAATATCTTCTTTGGTGTAGCAGCTCATAAAACTATCTCCTTTTTTTAATCTTTCTTAAAAAAGAATACATACTGAATAGATATTAACATTTCAATAGAAATTTGTCAACAAAAAATGAGCTTAGTTTTTGTGCATTTAGTAGATAAATATTTCAAATTTATTTTTCTGTTGAAAAAATCGAAGGTTTTGTTGTATAATAACAAAGCGCAAATTAACTGACGTTAATTGAAAAATTCCTAAGGAGGAAAAATCATGGACAAAAAAGAACTTTTTTGCGAGAAAAACGGAAAGCTTCATGTGGGCCACACAATACTCACAGGCTTCGCTTTTCTTGCCTCATCAATTGCGTGGGCAATTTATGACCCATACATCACCAAAATTCTCAACAGATTGCTTAGTGAATCAGCCTGGATAACCAATCTCAGCGCAAAGCTCAACGAAGCTTTTCCTGTGCTTGCTAAATTCGCTGAGTCACAAGGTCAGGACGTTAACGTTGCCGGCGGCGGAATTACCCTTGTTCCCTTGTTCATCGGTGTTATTATGACCTTCGACAACATTTTCGGTGTTATCTTCCAGCCCACATTCGGAAAACTTTCAGACCGTTGCCGTTCAAAAATAGGCAAACGCCGTCCTTTCATTGTTTACGGTGCTCCCGTTTCGGCTCTTCTCTTTGCGCTCATTCCCTGGGTTGCAATCAAGAGCACTCTTCCCGTAACAATGCTCTTCATCATTCTTTTCGTTTTCTCAATGTCTCTCTGGCGCGCTCCTGCAGTTGCTCTTATGCCTGCTCTTACACCTCCCGAGCTTCGCAGTGAAGGCAACGCCATCATCAACCTTATGGGTGGTGTTGGTTCAGTAATAGGTATGGTTGCCGGTGCAATTGTTGTTGCTATCTACACAGCAATAACAGGTGTTGCAGTTGACGCAAACAACGAACAGTTCACAAGCTTCCCCTATGTTTTCCTTATCGGCGCCATTGTTATGGTAATCGGCATGGTTGTTGTTCGTCTTTTTGTTCACGAACCCTCAAGCAAGCTTGAAGTTATTGCTGAAAACAACCGAGCAGCAGAAGAAAAAGCAGCTAAAAAGGCTGAAAAAGCAGCTAAGAAAGATAAGCTTTCAAAAGGCGAAAGAAAGAGTCTTGTGTTTATGCTTGCCGGCTTATTCTTCCTCTTCTGCGGAACAAACGCAATAACAACTTTCTTTGCTCTTTTCGCAGCTGAAGTTCTCGGAAAATCAACAAGTGAAGCAACAATTATGACAACATTATTTGCTATCTGCTCAGCTATCGCTGCAATTCCTGCAGGTAAAATGGGTAAAAAGCTCGGCAGAAAAAAGACCATTCTTATCGGTCTCGTTGTCTTTATGTTTGTTTTCCTTCTCTATGTTCTCACTCGTAGCATGGCTGTTATCTGGATTGCACTTATCTTCGGCGGCTTTGCAAATATGCTCATTACCGTTAACACCTTGCCTCTTGTTCTTGAAATCGGCGGTATTGAAAAGGTCGGAACATTCACAGGATACTACTACACAGCAACATTCTCAGCTCAGATTGCTTCTCCCATCGTTTACGGTATAGTTCGTATGCTTTCAGGAAGCTATCTTTCACTCTTCGTATATAGCCCTGTTATGTTTATCCTCAGCATTGCTTGTATTTTGTTTGTAAAACACGGCGAGGCAATTCCTCAGGAAATCATCAACAAGGTTGAAGAAGAAAACGCTGATTAAGTCTCGACTGAAAAAATCAGTTTAAAATGAAAAGCTTTCGGGCAGAACTTTTCGTTCTGCCCGATTTTTTCTGTCGCAGTCGGTGGCAGTCGCAGGGCGGTCGCAAGGCGACACCAATGGCTGCTTCAAACTTCGAAAATAAATTCACAGCGTTACCGAGCAACAGCGGTGGCAAGGCCACACCGCTGGCCGCTTCAGACTTCGGATATAAATTCATAGCGTTGCCGAGCAACATTGTTTTGCTCTGCCTGAAAAACGGCGACCGTTAGCCGTATGCGAAAAGCAAATTTTCAAATTACAACTTTCCGTTAGTTACCAACATAAAGCTCACGCCGTTTTTCCCGCCGCCCCCAACCTTCCGAAAGGCACTATTCCCCC
>JAFUHX010000063.1 GCA_017474045.1 Clostridia bacterium
AAAGCTGAACGCTTTATTTTGGCTCGGTTTGTTCATTCTGCGCATTTTTTCCTAGCCCCTAAAAAGGGGATGTAAAAAAACGAGTTTTTTTACATCCCCGATATTTTTTGTCTCTGTGGACTGCATTTTTTAAAATGCCTTTTGTTTTTTCTTTTCGGGGAGCTGAGCAATTATTATTGCCGCAAACATTAAAATGCATCCCCATGTTTCTTTTGACGTGGGAATCTGATGAAGAACCAGCATACCGGTTAAAACGGCAAATACGCTTTCAAGGCTCATAAGAATTGAAGCTACAGTAGGCTGACTCATTCTCTGCTGTCCCAGAATCTGAAGCGTATAAGCCACACCGCTGGACATTATTCCCGAATAGGCTATAGAGAGCGCCGCACCCTTGATAAGCTGAAAATTAACCTCTTCTGTTAAAATCATGGGGATTGCGGCAAGAATTCCGCAAACAAAAAACTGCATGCATGAAAGCTTTACGCCGTCAACCCTGGGCGAAACATAGTCAATTACAAGAATATGAACAGCATAGCAGACTGCGCAGGCAAGAACATAAAAATCAGAAGACTGAACGGAATTTTCAGTTACGCAAAGAAGATAAAGCCCAACGATTGAAAGTCCGACACAAAGCCAGATTATCGGTCTGATTTTTTTCTTTAAAAAAACGCTGAAAATCGGAACAAGAAGAATATAAAGCGCCGTAATAAATCCGGCTCTTCCGGGAGATGTTCCTTTATCTATTCCAAGCTGTTGCAAACCAGAAGCAAAGCAAAGGCAAACACCGCAGGCAAGACCGCCAAGAAGAAAAAACCTTTTGTCTTTTGAAGAGGCTTCTTTGGAAGGCTCTTTTTTGTTTGCAAATTTCATAACAGCAATAACAGGAAGAAGTGCAACGCTTCCAAGAAGACTGCGAAGAGAAATGAAGGTAAAGGGGCCCACATATTCGGCGCCTGTTGTCTGAGCAACAAAAGAGCTTCCCCAGATTATTGCGCAAACGGTCAGCATTATGCTTCCCACAAGGTTATTTCGTTTTTGAAGTGATGAATTCATTTTAACCGTCCTTTTTAAGAAATATAAGCTAAAAGCTTATCAATAAGCGGATTGATTACATTAAATAAGACACAGACTGCCGGAGCAAAAATTAAAGCCGGGAAATAGTTTGCAACCTTGATTTTTGTAATACCTATTAAATTAAGCCCCAACGCGAAAATCATAAGTGAGCCCACGCAGGTTATTTCGGCAACGGCGGCATCGGTCAAAACGGGAGCCAGAAGGCCCGAAAGAAGAACGAGTCCGCCCTGAAAAACAAATACGAAACCTGCGGCAAAAATAACGCCGATTCCAAGGCTTGCCGAAAGCATCATTGAAGAAAAAAGGTCAAGAATCGCTTTTGTTATCAGTGTTGTGTTGTCGCCCTTAAGGCCGGCTTCAAGAGAACCGATTATTGTCATTGAGCCGATACAAAACAAGAGGCTTGCAGTAACGAAGCCTTCGGCAATACTTGTTTTGTCGCCCTTTTTCTTAAATTTTTTTGAAATTCCGTCGCCGAGACTGTTTATTTTTCCGTCAAGGTCAAGAGCTGTTCCAACCAAAGCTCCAAGAACCATTGATATTATGGCAACAAGAGTGTTTTCACCCCTTAACATTCCGGAAACACCGATACATAAGGTGCAAAGACCGATTCCGGTCATTACAGCAGTTATATATTTTTCTTTAATTCCTTTTTTAAATATAAGTCCCAGAGAGCTGCCCAAAAGAACAGTTAAAACATTAACGATAACGCCAAACAATTTAAACATCTCCTTGGCTGAAGAAACAAAATCAGCCGAAAAAAATCCAAAGAGCAAAAAACGCACCTTTAAAAAGGAAGTATATCACAAGCTTTTTTTCTTGTCAAGGCTTAAAAGGAAAATCCCGTTAATTTTTCCAAGAAAAATCAACATACCAAAACACCCGAAGCAAAAGTCGCAAGGCGGTGGCAAGGCCACACCACTCCCGTTTAAGATTGCGGACAAAAATTTTCAGCGTTGCCGAGCAACAGCGGTGGCAAGGCGACACCAATGGCCGCTTTAAACTGCGGACAAAAATTAATAGCTCTACCGAGCAACAGCGTTTTGCGAAGCGAAATTCAATTTACAGATACAAAAATTTTATGCTTCGAGGGGGCGGCGGGAAAAACGGCGTGAGTTTTATGTTGGTAACTGACGGAAAGTTGTAATTTTAATTTTTCTCTTAGTGGATACGGTTTGCAGTCGCCGTTTTTCAATCAGAGTTGTTAACTCTGCTACGCCGACAAAGTCGGCGCCGCCGCCCCCAACCTTACGGAAGGCACTATTCCCCCTTTGTCCAAAAAAGCTGTTAGCTTTTTTGGACATTTCCCCCAAGGGAAATTAAGCAACCAAAGCAACCCTCCTAAAAACCCAAAGCGAAAAACTCAATCACAAGGCAACGGCTGTTACACTTAGAACGGCTGATGAAAAGCAGAATTATGCCTAAAGAGATATATAAACAGAAGTCTCCGCGGCAGTTGCCCCCAACGGAAGACGAAAAAGAAGAACCTTTCCGTTTTCACCACGGTTTTTAGAGCAAAAAAATCACCCGTAGTCAACGCAGACTTTGTCTGCGCTTTTGACGAAGGTTTGATTTTTTGGCGAACGTAAGCAATAGTTCTTTTGTTACTTTTCTTCAAAGAAAAGTAATGCTGTCCTCAAGGACAAACGTGCGGTTACCTCTACGGCAGATTTTTATGTAAAGCAAAAAGACAATTCACTATCCAAAACAACATAGAGGGGAG
>JAFUHX010000064.1 GCA_017474045.1 Clostridia bacterium
CCTGGAATGAGCCCTTTTAAGGGTAGCAAGTAACAATCCTACGCAGTTGGCAGTCGTACTTACGCGTTAACGCGTACCGCGAAGAACAGAGGGCTATGCCCGCATGTGAAAAACCACGCGTTTGACGCGTGGTTGTTTATTTCAGTCAACCATACATTTTAAAAAGTCTTTGTTTCTTGCAAGAACTTCTCTTAAAGACCATAATATCTGTTTCGGATAAAACGGCAACCACGCCTCATAACCATAGGCATCAAGGTCCAGACTTTCAGCAATATATAAAGCCCTTGAAAGATGATAAGGCTGAGTAATTATTAGAACTTTTTTCACAGAAAAAGAGTTTTTTGCATTATAAATACTTTCATAAGTTGAAAATCCGACTATATCAAGAGTAATATCTTTTTCTTCAACACCATTATTAATTGCTAACTGATTCATCACTCCCGGCTCATCATAGGTTTCTCCGCTTCTGTCACCTGAAAGAAGAAGTTTTTCTGCTTCGGTTTTTAAAAAGACTTCACTTCCTGCCTTAACTCGTTCATAAAGCATGTGAGACGGTGTTCCGTCAGGCTTTACTCCGCAACCGAGAACAAGAACACAATCGAAATCACCGATTTCAACTGCCTCTTCCAAGCTTAATACTTTATCTTTCTGTGAGCCGATTATATAAAAATTAACAGTTAAGGCATAGGCTGAGACAAGGCAAAAACATATTATTAATAGAATAAATAATTTCTTGAATTTTCTCATTTTTCCACTTCTTTTCGTTGTTTTTCACTTATTATAAACGGAAAAACTCGCCGGTCAATAGAATCAAAACAAAAGTAATATAATTTTAAGAAACTAAACTCTTTTTTAATAAAAAATCCGCCCTGTTAAAAACAAGGCGGAAAACCATCAGCGAATCATTCCGCTGAATTCTGCAAGATTTTCAGGATCGACTTTTCTTTCTCCTCTTTCAATTTCATGAATCATCTCAACAAGCTTTGTGTTTACCGGTGTTGCAACACCATATTTTTTGCCGTTTACAACAAAGAAGCCGTTGAGGATGTTAATTTCAGTAATTTCACCTGCTTCAATAGACTGAAGGGTTGAGGGTTTAACATCAGCATACTTGAGCTTTGCAACGAGCTTGACAACAAAGCGACAGATTGCATTATAAGGAGCGTTGTTCATAAGCATAAGCATTCTGTATTCAAGAAGCTTACCATATTTGGGAACCTTGATTCCCATTGCCTTTGCAACATACATACCTTCACGTGCAATAGCAAGGAAAAGCTTTCCTGCTCTCGGATCATCCATTATATTGCCGAGGGTTTTTCCTGTAATACCGGCAACGGCATTGATACAAGAATTAATTATAAGCTTTGAATACTGACGTCCCTTAATATCCATTGTAATCTGAGCAGGAACAACATGGCTGAGCATTTCTGCAAACTTTTCAAGAGTTGCAGTTTTTCTTCCGTCAAGCATTCCGACATAGTATTCACCAAGACTTGTCATTGTAACATCATTATCAGCATTTCTTGTTGCACCAAAACCGATCATACAGCCAACTGCTTTGTCTCTGCCAACGATTTCAGCAAGCTCTTCTGTAAGTATTCCGTTTTGCATACCAACAATAATTCCGTTATCAGCAAGATAAGGAAGAATCATCTTTGCACTTGCTGCAACGTGAGCATACTTTGTTGCAATGATGATGATGTCAAACTTTTCGTCACCGAACTCAGAAACCTCATGGTAACATTTAAAGTCAACATGGTGCTCACCCTTTGCACCGTGAAGATAGAAGCCTTTTGTTTCAATAAGCTCCTTGATTTCGGGAATATGACACTTGATTCTAATGTCATAACCCTCTTTTTTGAGAAGTACAGCTACGGTACCACCGATTGCACCTGCTCCAACTACAAGAACTTTCATTTTTAAATCCTCCATAATATTAAAATTAATATTTCATTCTTACTCTTTCAGCAAAACACATCACATCTTTAAGTTCAAGAACGGTTCCGTCATCAAGAACGGCTTTTCCACTCATTCTTCCGAAGACCTGATGTTGATCTGTTTCAATAACCTTAAGGCTGATTCTTGCTGCTCTGTCAATAACGGGCTTAAAATCCATTTCAAAACGTCCGTCGCTGGAAGTAAAAGTCCATGGATCAGTATAGCTTGTTGAGGGAATATTGAAAGTAACGTCATCAAGCTTGTGGGCTACTCCGTCATAGAAAAGAATATTTTCGCTGGCTGCTGTTGTGTCACCAAAGCCATAACCGATATTAAAGCCGAAGGGTTTTCCGTTTATCCAAGCGTTACCGCTTCCCCAATTCCAAGTGTTATCATAAGTCCAGACACCGCGACCCCAGTCAAGAGTTCCGAAATCTGTTTCAGGGTTGAATTCATATCTTACGCCATCAAACTCTGCATATCCGGAAGCCCTCATGCAGTTGATTTTCTGGTTATAATAGAAAGCCTTTTTACTCTCTTTCCAAGGAGTTGCAATAACCATAGTATCCATAGGAGGTTGATCAAGATAAATATCAACCTTCAGAGTTTTTTTGTCTTTGAAGTTTCTGTATTCACCGTAAATGTGGCGGGTTCTTCCATCGTTAATAAAATCCATATCAAGAGTTTTGTCATGATAATGAATATCGCCCTTTTCAGAAGTCGGCGGCAGCTTATATTTTCCCATTGGGAAGAAATTGAGAACGGAGTTAGTGTGTTCCCACGGATTTTCTTCATCAAAAACAAGAAGTGAGGCTGATTGCATACCGATATATCCATCATCAGATAGAGTCAGCGCAACAGCGTGTTTATCTGAAAGAATTAGATAATAATCCCACTCTTTGATTTTGAATTTGGGAGCAGCTATTGCATCTCTGTTATAAGTCTGGATAAGACTTTTTGACCAACCCGGTTCAGCAAGGGTTCCGTCAGCGTTAAGAAGATTATGCTTAGTTGTTACTTCATGATTTCTCGCCATTGAAAATTCTCCTTTCGTTTTATATCTCGGAAAATTATATAACATTTTCTATAAATTATAAAGCGAATTCAAAAAATTCATCTTAATAAACAAAAAAATCAATAAGTTTTTGTATATTTTCTCAAAAAAACGGCTATTTTCATTTGACATATTACTTAAATTTTTTTATAATATTAAATAACATTTAAAAAATTACCTTTGGAGGTTATTATTATGTCAAGAGTATATAATTTTTCAGCCGGCCCTTCAATGCTTCCTGAAGAGGTTTTGAAAAAAGCAGCAGACGAAATGATGGATTATCAGGGCTGCGGTCAGAGCGTTATGGAAATGTCACACCGTTCAAAAGTTTATCAATCAATTATTGATGAAGCTGAAGCAATTCTTCGCAGACTTATGAACATTCCCGAAAACTATAAAGTCATGTTTCTTCAGGGCGGTGCTTCAACTCAGTTTGCCGCCATTCCCCTCAACTTCATGAACGGAAGCGGAAAAGCTGACTACATTATTACAGGTCAATGGGCTAAAAAGGCTTTTGCTGAAGCACAGAAATACGGCGACGCTAAAGCAGTTGCTTCTTCAGCCGACAAAACTTTTTCCTATATTCCCAAAACAAATCGCTCTGATTTCAGAGAAGATGCTGACTATGCTTATATCTGCATGAACAACACAATTTACGGAACAGTATTCAAAGAATTACCTGACACCGGTGACGTTCCTCTTATTGCAGACATTTCTTCTTGTTTCCTTTCTGAGCCTATTGATGTTTCAAAATTTGCTGTAATTTATGGAGGAGCTCAGAAAAACGTTGCTCCTGCAGGTTTGACCATTGTTATTGCCAGAGAAGATCTTCTCGGCAACGCAAGAGATATTACCCCCACTATGCTTGACTACAAAATTCACGCAGACAACGGCTCAATGTATAACACTCCTCCTTGCTACACTATTTATATCTGCAAGCTTGTTCTTGAGTGGATTGAAAAGCTTGGCGGTCTTGAGAAGATGAAAGAAAGAAACGAAAAGAAAGCTAAGATTCTTTATGATTTTCTTGATTCAAGCAAAATGTTCCGCGGAACCGTTGTTCCTGAAGACCGTTCTCTTATGAATGTTCCCTTTGTAACAGACAGCGAGGAACTGAACGCAAAATTCATCAAGGAAGCCACAGAGCTTGGATTTGTTAACCTTAAAGGACACAGAACTGTTGGCGGAATGAGAGCTTCAATTTATAACGCTATGCCTATTGAAGGTGTTGAAAAGCTTGTTGAATTCATGAAAAAATTCGAAGCCGAAAACGCATAAGCTTTATTTAAGGCTTAATTAAAATATCAAAACTCCTGAGACTTATGAATCTTTGTCTCAGGAGTTTTCTTTTAAACATTATCTCTTATAAACTTTTTTGTTTTCAAAAGGCAATCTTTTCCGGAGCCGGCTTTGGTAAACAGCGCACCTCCATGAACACAAGAAAGACCACTGCAAGTATATGTCATATTTGAAACGCCGTTTTCATTAAGTTTTTCAGAGAGCCACTGACCGTTTGGCTTAAGTCTGTCAGCCGAAGATGAAATAATAACGCTCTTTGGAAAATATTCCGTAACATAATTTAACGGAGCATATTTTCTTCCTTCGGCGCTTTTAAGAAAATCAGGAACCTCTTTGTAGCCGCCGTCACTAATACACATACAGAAATTTTGCATATTGGGAAATTTCAAAGAGAGAAGTCTCTCTGTGTCAAAAATACCACTAAGAAAAACACATGCCTTGGCTTTAAATTCGTCTTTATATTTAAAATCCGGAGCAAAATTTTCATAAACGTCTCTATTACCCCATGCAGCCGCAAGAAAAGCGGCAATATGCGCTCCTGCCGACTCTCCTGCAAGAACAATTCTGTCCATATCAAGATTAAATTCATCTTTCAGATCATAAAGCCTTTCAACTGCTTTAAAACAATCATAAAGTTGCTTTTTGAAGGGATAATTTTCTCCGTAGTGATAATTTACATTAACTGCCGCAAAGCCTTCATTTACCCAATTATTGCAATAAAACTGGCGTGAGCATTTCATTCCGCTTGTATAACCGCCACCGTGAAAATAAACAAAAACCGGCTTTTTCTTAGATTTCTTTCCCTTTTTATAAGCAATATTAAATCTGTTTCTTCTATGGTCACCATAGCTTATGTCTTTTTCAACAACAATTCCCTTTGATGATTCATAAAACAGAAACCATAAGCCATACTCGCCCAGATTCTGTCCCCATTCAAGAGCTTTTAAAACTGCAACATCCTTTTTACTTCTCATAACTTCCACCTGCCACTTTTTTAAAAATTTTACCACCGAACAAGACCTTAATCAATCGTTATATTCAACAAATGTTTTGTTAATAATTTTATACTGTTTTTTTCGTGATTAAATATGTATCAGACTGGTTTTTATTGACAGTATGTTAATTAAAAGATATAATAACTATGTATGTATTATAGGAGGACGGTTATGCTAAAGGATTTTTTTGGAGATAAACCATTTTGGAAAATATCTCTTAAACTTGCAATTCCCATTGCCATTCAGAATATGCTGACAAGTTCATTTGCTCTTATTGACACTCTAATGGTCAGCAGATTAGGAGACATTGCTCTTTCTTCAGTTGGAATGGCAGGTCAATGGAATTGGCTTTTAAACCTAGTCAGCTTCGGACTTTGCTCAGGAATGTCGGTTCTTGCAGCTCAATATTGGGGTGTTGGCGACAAAAAATCAATGAGAAAGGTTTTTGGAATAGCTTTAATTGCAAGCCTTTTTGTTTCAGTTTTTTTCGCTTCTGTGGGACTACTTATCCCCGAGAAAATCATATATATTTTTAATAAGGACTCAAATGTTATTGCTTCAGGCAGTCAGTACATGCAGATTGCTTGTCTCGGCTACCCTGCTGTTGCTTTAAATATTATTATGTCAGGTTTTTTAAGAAACATTGAAAAGGTTAAGGTTCCGATGTATGTTTCTGCAATAACAACCATTCTTAACGCTTTTATGAATTATTGCTTCATTTTTGGAAAATTCGGAGCTAAAGAAATGGGAGTCAGCGGTGCTGCTCTTGCAACTTGTCTTTCTGCATGGATGGGACCTGTTCTTCTTTTGATTATTTCTATTATTCAAAAAAACGAAATGGTCAAAAATATCAAAGATATTATTTCATTTAATTTAGATTTAATTAAGCTTTTCTTAAAAAGAGCCATGCCGGTTGTTTTCAATGAATCAGTCTGGGCTTTGGGAATTGTTATTTTAAACACGATATATTCTAATATGGGCTATGAATACTATGCCGCTGTTACAATTCTTAAAACGATGACAGATTTATCCTTTGCCTTTTTTGTTGGCTTGGGAAATGCCTGCGTTATTATGGTGGGCAAATCTGTTGGTTCAGGAAAAATTGAAAGAGCAGTTACCGATTCAAAAAGATTTTCTTTTATTATCCCTGCTATAGCCCTTTTAATAGGTTCTCTTATGGCTATTTTTAAAACACCGCTTATTTCAATTTTTAACACCGGTGAGAATATTTCAGAAATAACTCTTTTAACAGCCCAGGCTATAGTTGTCTTCACCGGATTAGAAATGGCTTTGAGAATGATTCCTTATGTTCAGGTTGTTGGTGTTTTTCGTTCAGGCGGTGACACATTAATCGGAATGATTTGTGATGTTTCAAGCCTTTGGTTTTTGTCGATTCCCGCTGCGGCATTGGCTTGTTACATCTTTAACCTCCCCTTTTTAGCTGTTTTTGTTTTAGCTTATCTCGCCGAAGACATTCCGAAGGCAATTTTTTGTTTAGTCCATTTTAAATCTTTGAAATGGTTAAAGCCGGTAACAGATGAAGGAATTGCCGGTAAAAACGAATATATGTTAAAAAACAATAAAACCAATAAAGTAAAATTACATTAAGGAGGAAATATTCATGAGTAAACTTAAGAAAAAATTTGACCGCGTTGTTGCTAACATTATCAACAGCGTTGCTCAAACAAGCTTTGTCGGCGACAGCGACGAAAAATCTACAGAAGAGATGTCTGCTCTTTGCAGAAAAATGGGTGCAGAAGGAATTGTTATGTTAAAAAACGAAAACAATGTTTTGCCCCTTTCAAAAGACAGAGTGATTTCAGTTTTCGGAAGAGTTCAAAGAGACTATTTTTATGTTGGATACGGTTCCGGAGGTGATATCAGACCACCCTATAAAGTTAATCTTATTGATGGCCTTCGTGCTAACGAAAAGATTTCTGTTAACGAAGAGCTTGCAGAAGTTTATGAAAATTGGTGCACAGAAAATCCGGTGAGCGACGGATTCTGGGGGCATTGGCCAATGTGTTATGACGAAATGCCCGTAAAGGCAGATTTTGTTAAAGAACAGGCTCAGAAATCCGACACGGCTGTTATTGTTATCGGAAGAGCTGCCGGTGAAGACAGAGAAAACACACTTACTGAAGGCAGCTATTATCTCACCAAAGAAGAAGAAAACCTGCTAAGCTGTGTCTGCGATGCGTTTTCAAAAGTTGTTGTTCTTCTCGACTGCGGAAGCATTATGGATATGTCTTGGGTTCAGAAATACGGCGACTCAATTTCATCAATCCTCTATCTTTGGCAAAGCGGAATGGAAAGCGGAAACGCTGTTGCTGATGTTCTTTCAGGCAATGTTACACCAAGTGGAAAACTTTCAGACACAATAGCTGTTTCTTATGAAGATTATCCCTCTTCAAAGCTTTTCGGCAACAAAGATTATAATGAATACAGTGAAGATATCTATGTTGGCTACAGATATTTTGAAACCTTTGCAAGAAATAAAGTTCTCTATCCCTTCGGATTTGGAAAAAGCTATACAGAATTTGAAATCAAAATTGCTCAGACTCGCTTTATTGATGATAAATTTTATGCTTATATCAATGTTAAAAATATCGGCTCACAGTTTAGTGGAAAAGAAACTCTTCAGATTTATTTAAATGCTCCTCAGGGAAAGCTCGGCAAACCCCTTCGTTCTTTGGTAGCTTTTGAAAAATCAGATCTTCTTGCACCCGGTGAAGAACAAAAGCTGAAGCTCTCTTTTGATTTAAAAGATTGCGCTTCTTATGACGACAGCGGAATTACCGGCAACAGATTTTGCTACGTTCTTGAAAAAGGAAACTATGAAATTTATCTCGGCACAGATGTTCGCTCAGCAAAGCTTATAAGAAGCATAAACGTTCCTGTTTTAAGAGTTGTTTCTAAGCATGAATCTATTGCGGCACCCGACAGAAAGCACCCCTTTGAAAGACTCAGACCTCAAGTTCTTGAAAACGGAACAATAAAGCCCGTAACAGAAGCAACACCGCTTAAAACCTATGACCTTAAAGCAAGAATACTTCAAAATCTTCCCAAGGATATTGCACCCACCGGCGACATGGGATATAAGCTCGCTGATGTTAAAAACGGAACAATCACACTTGAAGAATTTGTTGCACAGCTTTCGTTTGATGAGCTTGAAGCAATTACCCGAGGTGATTACACAATGAACAGCAACCTCGGTGCAGCAGGAAATGCAGGAGCTATGGCCGGAGTTGTTGAATCACTTCGAGAAAAAGGCGTTCCCGCTGTTATTACCACAGACGGACCTTCCGGAATCAGACTTTCCGGTAATGGCTCACTTCTCCCAAACGGCGTTGCCCTTGCCTGCTCTTTCAACAAAAAGCTTATTGTTGAACTCTATTCTGAACTTGCAAGAGAAATGAAGCGCAGAGGCTCTGATATTCTTCTTGCTCCCGGTATGAACATCCACAGAAATCCGCTTTGCGGAAGAAACTTTGAATATTTTTCTGAAGATCCTCTTCTTTCAGGATACGCCGCAAGCGGTGTTGTTGAGGGCGTTCAATCCCAAGGGCTTTCTGCATGTCCTAAGCATTTTGCCTGCAACAATCAGGAGGTTAACAGAACTCATAATGACTCAAGACTTTCAGAAAGAGCACTCAGGGAAATCTATCTTAAAGGGTTTGAATATGTTGTTAAAACAGCCAAACCGCTTAACATTATGACTTCATACAACAAAATTAACGGTGTTTGGGGACATTATAACTATGACCTTGTTGCAATGGCTCTGAGAAAGGAATGGGGCTACGAAGGCAATGTTATGACTGACTGGTGGATGCGATCCAGTGTTTCACCCGAATTTCCCGGAGTAAAAACTCAGGGCTACCGTGTCAGAGCTCAGGTTGATGTTCTCATGCCCGGTGGAGAAAGAACAGGCAAAATCCGCAAACCTGACGGAACTCTCAAAGCTTCACATAAAGCTGATAACGGCGTTACTCTTGGTGAAATGCAGCTTTGCGCGATGCATGTTTTGAAAATGGCAATGATGAAGCTTTAAAAAGCAACAAAAACTGTGACCAATTTTTGTTAAAGTGTTTTATTGACCTTTTTTAAAAATAATTATATAATTGATTGGAAAAATTTTTATGGAGGATAAAAAAATGAAAATTTCAACAAAAAGATTAATTTCTCTCCTTCTTTCTGTTCTTCTTGTTTTCTCAACCTTCAGCTTTGCTCTCGCTGCAGAAACAGAAGCTACAGATGAAGTAACCGGCTTTACTCAAGACGATTTTCTTTCAGTTAAGGGAAGAAAAATGTTTAATGCATTGGGTGAAGAAGTTGTTCTCAAAGGTGTCAATCTCGGCGGTTGGCTTGCTCGCGAAGACTGGCTTTGTCCTGACCATATTCCCAAAGGCGAACAATATGACGGCGAATATATTTATGACACGCTTGAAGAGCGCTTTGGCAGAGAAAAAGCAAAAGAGCTTCTTGATCTCTATCACGAAAATTGGATTACCGAATGGGATCTTGACAACATTAAGTCTCTCGGCTTTAACTGTGTCAGAGTTCCTTTCTGGTACAGAAACTTCTATTATGACGATAACGGAACAAAAATTCTTGACGAAAACGGTGAATGGGATTTTTCAATTCTTGATTGGGTAATTGAAGAATGCAGAGAGCGTGAACTCTATGTTATTCTTGATATGCACGGTGCTGTTGGTTCTCAGAGCGATGCGCCGCACAGCGGACGCGCTTTCCAAGGTGCTCAGCTTATGGAGAAAAGCGAACGCGGCGAAAGATATCGCGAATTAACCGACGAGCTTTGGTCAGCTATTGCTTCAAGATATAACGGAGAACCCACCGTTGCAATGTATGACCTTCTTAACGAACCCATGTGTGACGTTCAATGCGGCGAGCTTACAAGAAGAGTAAAAATTGAAGCAATATACACCCGACTTTATGATACAGTTCGCGCCGTTGACAGCGACCATATTATTACTATGGAATGTATCTGGACCGGCTTTGCCCTTCCCCAGAGCTTCCTTAAGGGTTGGACTAATGTTGTTTATCAGGTTCATTTCTATAACAACTCTGATTTCATTTTCAACTTCTTCCTTCTTCTCACAATTGCTATTCATCCCAATGTTCCGCTTATGGTTGGTGAGTTTTATCCCCACCAAAAAACAACTTGGGAAAACTGCTTCAAAACAATGAATAAGCTCAACTACAGCTGGATGCTTTGGACATATAAGGCAACAGGCCACGGAATGTGGAGTTCTGACTGGTGCCTTTACGGACACAAAGATGGCTTCTGGAGAGCAGATATTGCAAACGGAACATATGAAGAAATTGCTGAAGCCTGGGGCGAAAGAGTTCAGACTCAGAGCAACTTCCAAGATACCGGCCACTACAGCAAAAACGTTCAAGCTCACCTTTGATTTTTAAAACAAAAAATTCCCCACTTAGCCGAGTGTTCGCAAGGACACTCGGCAGTTTTATTCGCCTTGCGGCGAGTTATATTGCTTCGCAGTGATATTATGCCGTGCATAGTTATATTGTCCTTCGGACAGTTTTATGCGAATAAAATAACACTGAAGCCGCAAGGCTTCAATATTACTTTTGATTTATCAAAAATATAACTGCAAATTTTAATTTGCAATAACACTTATACACACCGAAAAAAATTGTTTTCAGATTGGCTTGATTGCTTTCAAAGTATATAACCCACTATGACACTTTCAAGCCGAAAGTGTCACTTTTTATATAAAAAATTGGGAGCACTTCATCACAAAGTGTCTCCCAATAATTTTATCTGTCCTTAGCAACCTTCCCCACTTCAAAGTGGGGAATTTTTTTACACGGAATTCTTAGTTATTTCCGCTATCAGCAAATTTATCAATGTCAATCATGCCCTTAGCAAGCATGAGGAATCGATCGTTATACTCATCAATGGTTGAAGCACCAACATAAAGCATATATTTGATTACTTCTTCGCTGATAATACTCTCGCGATAGCTTGAGGTGAGTCTGAATAAAACAGAACCGTCTGATAAATCAAAGTCAAACGAACCGTCTGCAAGGCCGTATGTTGCCATGCAGGTAGCTACAGCACCTTCAACAATCTTATCCTTAGGAAACTTGACAGGCAGGAAAGAAAACAAAGAAACAATTTTCAGCTTAGTGTTAACTCTTAAAATAAGATCCATAGGCAGATCATCACCCCTGGCGCCTGTTTTAACAACAAGCTTTTCTTCGTCTTTCTCATAGTTCCAATTGTCCATATCAAGCGCTGAACAAATGGTTTGATAAATGTTTAAATCTTCTCTTGAAAAACTAACTTCTGACATAAAAAATTCCTCCAAATGTTTTTATATATAAACCATCAGATGAAACCTAATGACTTATTTCTTTTTTTGGCGAGCATACGATTAAACTCTGTTTCTGAAGACGCTGAAATAAAGTCTTCTTTAGTTAAAACCGATGCATCAGTTTTATTAAGCTGAGCTCTCAAAGCAGCCTTACCCCATGTTCTTTCAAAAAGGTTTCTTACAAAACGCGCATTGCTGAAATCCTTGCTTGAAAGAACCTCATCCGACAGAGCGTTAAAATAATTGAAAACAGCGTTTTCAAATTCCTCATCATAAAGGAAGTTCTTTCGCGCCATTCTGAAGAATATTTCTGAAAGCTCCTCTCTTGTATAATTCGGGAATTCGATAATATAAGGCATACGGCTTTCAAGACCGGGATTAGCCTTCATAAGATTACTCATTTCATCGCTGTAGCCAGCCATTATAACAACAAGATCTTTTCTGTGGTTTTCCATTTGCGCAATCAAGGTTTCAATAGCCTCAACTCCGTAGTCGCCACCTCTGAAAGAAGAATTTGCACCTTTAAACAAAGTATAAGCTTCATCAATAAACAAAACTGAGCCATAGGCGTCACGACAGATCGCTGCTGTTTTCGGGGCTGTTGAACCAACATATTCACCACATAACTCTCTGGCAAAATGCTCATGGAAGTTTCCGTTTCTCAAAACGCCCTTTTCTTTAAGAATTTTGCCGATTATTCTGGCAACAGTTGTTTTGCCCGTTCCGGGATTTCCAACAAAACGCATATGAATGCAGGGGCTTCCAAGGTTAGCATTATTTCTTGAGCCAAGTATCTGAGCTACAATTTCTTCAACACGATCTTTGATTTTATCCATACCAACATACTCATCAAGAGAACGAAGACCTTCATAGCTCTCTTCAATATCAGAAATAAGAGGCAAAATATCGGCTTTTTTTATAAGACAATCTTCAGTTTCTTTTTCAGCATCTGACAGTTGCTTATAATAAATCATTTGTCTTGCGATTTTCTTAACAGTATTTATTCCATAGAAGCGTCCGTCATTTCGTTCGCGATTCATTATTAAAGAAAAGAGCGAAACCGTTTCTTCATCAAGAGCATAGCCACGCTCTTCGATAAATCTGACACAGCACTCAGTCAGCTCATCATTACCGAGGGGAACAAAAGAAACATCCTTAACTGTCAAAACGTCACTTATTGCATCCTTTATCTGCAAGAGTGTTTCTTTTTCAACAAAGGGCACCCTGAAAATAAAGATGCTGTCTCCGCAGCAATCTTCAATAAGATTGAGAATAATTTTAAATAAATTATCGTTAAGCTTTGTGAGCCATTCACTTAAGTCAACACAAAAAACCTTCTGAGTTTTTCTGAAAAGCTTTGTTAAATCATAAAGAAAAGATTCATTAGATCTTTGTGTATCCGTAGGACATTGAAGCCTGATTTCTTGAACTGCGCTTTCAATAACCACACAATCAAAAAGTCCAAGCTGGTTAAGGTGTTTAGCAAACAAATCAAGATAAGTTGAAAGTCCGCAACCATCATTGATTGAAAAAAGATAGCATTGTTTTGCAAAGATATCTTCTGTTTTGTGTTTTATCATCGCCGGCGCAATTTTTTCACATTCTGAAATCAACGCCTTAAACTCTTCTGCGCCAACAAGGCTACTGATTTTTTCGCCGACATTTTCTTCAGGTTCAGCTTCATCATCGGTTTCTGATGAACTGATTTGTTTACAGCATGATGGTTTTTCATCTGAAGCTTTTTTGTCGCTTACCTTTTCTTCGTCAGTTTTTTTATCATCTTCAAAATTACGTTCAACCACCTCAAAATCAACAACATTCTTAAAAACTGTAACTTTCATCTTTTCTTTTAAGATTTGTTTTATCTGTTTTGCAAGTTGAGTTAAGTTTTTTGAGTCGCCTTTAACTGTAACAATGCACATAGAAAGTGATTGACCGACTATTTCATAATCTTCAACTTCCTCACGGATAAAGCTAACGAGCTGTGCAACGGGAAGAATTGAATTTTCTCTGTTTGATAAAAGCCATGTGGGGTTAAACCTTACAATAAGTACCTTTTTTAACATTTTATCTCTCCTTTAATTTAAACGCTTTTAAGAATTAAAGATAGCCTTAATGTCATCAGCAGTCAGATGATTTTTTGAAACAAGCTGATTGACCATTTTTTCAAAAATGTCCATCTTTCCTTTTATAGTTTCAATTGTAGCTTTCAGACTCTGATTAAGAATTTCATTAACTCTTTCTCTGATTTTTAGCTGAATCTCACCTGAAGCAGCAGCCTTATTAATAACGCCCATTCCCATCTCATTATCCATTGAATAGTCGCAAATGAGCATTTCAGCCAAATCAGTTGCTCTTCTGAGGTCTGAAGACGGACCTGTTGTTAAGCCGTCTTCTTCACCGTAGCAGATAAGCTCAGCTGCTCTTCCGCCAAGAAGAATTGAAATTTCCGAAAGAAGCTCTTCTTTGGTGTAACTGCCGGAATTTTTTCCTCTTTCATCAAGCATATAGCCTCCGAAGTTTCCTCTTGAAACAACAGTAACATGAGTCGGAATATTTCCACGGCACCAGCTGACCAGTGCGTGTCCGGCTTCATGGCGTGCCGTTCTTAAAACAGCGTCACTATCCCAGACTTTCTTTTCTCCGTAATAAAACGCTTCATAGGCTTCAGACAAAACATCATAAGTCAGCTCGTTGAGCTTCGAACGATAAAGATTTCTCAAAGCAAATTCAAGAATTGTTTCAATATCAGCAAGACTCTTTCCTGTTGTTCTGACAGAAAAGCTTTCAATTTCGCTTTCAGACAAAGCGCTGAAAGGAATTTCTGAAAGCTTAAGCTTAAGGTAGCTGATTCTTTCTTCTTTGTTAGGAAGGTCAACATAGATTCTTCTGTCAAACCTTCTGACAAGAGCAGGATCAAGACTTGTGGCACTTGATTGATCAATATCATAGTTTGTTGCGGCAAGAACAAAAACAGGTTTCCTTAAATCTGTTTTGAAACCATCCATTTCATTAAGAAGAGCATTCAGAATATCCATGCTTTTATTACCGCCGTCACTTCCGTCCCGAAGCTTTCCGATTACTTCAATTTCATCAATAAAAATTATGGAAGGAGCATATTTTCTTGCTGTTTTAAAAAGATTTCTGACTTCTTCGGGACCCTGACCAACAACAGACTTCAGAAATTCGTTTGCCTGAACAGCAATGAAGGTCGTGTCTGATTCTGTTGCCATTGCTTTGGCAAGCATTGTTTTACCCGTACCCGGAGGTCCATATAACAAAACGCCTTTAGGAGCTCTCAAACTTTTTGAAACAAAGCCTTTGGGATCCTTGAGATAATCAATAAAATAGCAAAGCTCTTCCTTTGCATCTTCTGCACCGATTACCTGTTCCATTTTAACATTTGGCTTCGATGTTAAATCAAGTAACTTATTTTTATCTTCGGTATCAGGAGCAACACACAAGCGAAGAGAATAAAATTCAACAACAGCCTCACTGCCATCATCGCTAATTCTCTGAGCTGTTTCATAAGTCAGAATTTTGTTGGCCTTGCCAAGTGAAATAATCGCAGATTGCTGATGAAGAATTTCACAAAGCTCAAGAAGTTTTTTTCTGTTATCGGCTGAATTATCAGAAAGAACAAAAATATCCTGAGCTCCCGACTGAATAAAGGAAACCTTCTCTTCTTCAGTAATCTTACATTCATTTTTTCCAATTATGTAAACCGGAAGATCTGATGCATAGGTCTGAATATAGGAAAACACCTCTGAAGCCTCTGAAACAATGTCAGACATATTAAGAACCTTATTGCAGCTGTTGCAACCGCAGGAATAATCACACAAAACAAAGTCAATATCATCTGAAATGATTTTATTCTTTGCTTTTTCAGCATCAGATATACAAATGAACTCAACATTGTCTATACCCAAACCATTAAACAACCCGGAAACAGTTTCATCAGCAAAAACAAGAACCTTATAGTTACGCTTATTATAATAAAGGTCTGTAATTTCATTATTTTCAGGAACACTGACTTTAAAAGTAATTTTCTTTAATCTACCAATACCCTTATCATGAGAATTATTGCTTAACAATCTCAAAAGCTCAAAAAGTTCGTTGTTAAAGGTTGAAATAGCCTTGCTTTTTATGGTTCTTGCATCACAGCCTGCGCCTTCAGAAAGCAGAATTGTTGAAAAAACATTGTTATCAGTTTCAACAGTAACTTTCGTTTTGTTAGAAAACATTTTTGAATATCTGTTAAATTCCTTCTGAGCAATTTTTCTCAATGAATCAGCAGAAATTCTGTTGAACATTACAACATTGCCCGTTGCGAAACGAGAGCAGATTGCTGCAGGGAAATATGGTTCTGTTGAGTCAGGCTTTGTATCAGATTGAAGTGCTTTAAGAAGCTCTTTTCTTGAAACAGATGAAAGATTAACAGCGTCAGTTGAGTCATAGAAGTTTTTACCGGCATTGGTTGTAAAGAAAATGATTGCATTTTCAAAGGAAACCTCTTCATCAGTAAAGCTGTCTCTTAATCTTCCGACGTCAAGAATCTGCAAAAACAAATGAATTATGTTTAAATGAGCCTTTTCAATTTCGTCAAATAAAATTACGCAATTCGGATTTTCAGCAACATAAGATGTTACATTACCGGCTTTGCCGTTTTTATAAACCTTATCAGAACCGATAAACTCAAGGCTGGCTTCTTTATCAGAATATTCACTCATATCAAAGCGGGCAAAAGGACGCTCAAGAAGATCAGCAGCGCATTGAGAGAGATAGGTTTTTCCCGTTCCCGGAGGGCCGGCAAAAAGAAAGGTTGCCATCGGCTTCTGAGTTTTGTTGTTATAAATTTTATTCATTTCAGCCTGAAAATACCCTGAAATGAAGGTTGAAACAGCAACATCTTGTCCGTATATTTTCTTTAAAAGTTCACTTTGATAGCCTTTAACCTTTTTAACAAGAGCCTCAACCTGTTTAATTGAGCTTGAGTTGAATTCACTCATCATATCATAAGAAGCCGCTGAATCATTTTTTTCATGAGAATAGATGTTTGCAGAAACCTCTTTGAAAAAAGAGGTTGGCTTGTCATTAACATAATATTCAACAAATGAAAAAACATTTGTGTTTTGTTGATTTTTGTTTTCAAGCCACGCATTAAAATCAATCATATATAACTGATATGAGAATTCAGCAAACTCATCATTATTTTTCGGAAGATTGGAAATCTTAGCTAAAAATTTATGCTTTAAATTATAGATGTTGAATTTAGAAGAAAGATAAGACTTAATTTTTATAGTCTCTTCGCCAAAAAATTCAGCAACATCATCGTCAATTACAGCTTTCAACACTGTTGCAAAAAAAATGTCTTCGGTCATATAATTAAAACCAAGCTCATTTTTAAATTTTAGAGCCTCTTTTTCTGTATAAACGAAAAAAGCACTTTTTTTCATTTTAACTCCTCCGATTTTTAAACTTTAATCATATTATTACTCTTTTGTCTTCTTCTCTTTCTTTACGAAGAATTGCTCCTTCTTCAATTTCAGAGTCACAAACAAACGAGAACTTCATAAGCGGATGATTGGTTGCCTCAATGTCTTCGCCCTTTTCATTTTTAAGCTGTGTAACCTTAATCTTATAAGGGGCTTTCCCTACGGGCATTACTTCAAGCTCGTCACCATTGAAAAAGCGGTTTCTTTGAACACAATATGCAACGCCGTCTTCAGTTTTTTCAACAACGGCAACAACGTCCCATTCGCGATTATATCCGCCTTTATAGCTGATATTGCCATCTTGCTTCGGTGTATGATAATAGAACCCCGTGCAATAATCGCGATAGCTGACTTTTCGCATTTCATCAATTATCCATTGCTCAGGCTTATAGTCATCGCTTGGATTATTTATGTATCCGTCAATAGCTTGTCTGTAGGCATTGGTTACAACGGAAACATAATATTCCGATTTGGCTCTGCCCTCAATTTTAAAGCTGGTTATTCCGGCTTTAACAAGTTCGGGAATATGCTCAATCATACACATATCTTTTGAATTAAATATATATGTTCCGTTTTCATCTTCAAATAGGGGGAAGTAAACACCGGGTCTTGTTTCTTCCATGAGATGATATTTCCAACGGCAGGGCTGAGCGCAATCACCTTTGTTTGAGTCTCGCCCAACAAGATAGTTGGAAATCAGACACCTTCCCGAAAATGAAACACACATAGCTCCATGAATAAAACATTCAATATCCATATCATCAGGAATATTTTTTCTGATTCCTGCAATTTCTTCCATTGAAAGCTCACGCGCCGTAACAATTCGCTTAGCACCCATGTTATAAAAAGCGTTGGCTGTTGCATAATTCACAATTCCCGACTGAGTTGAAACATGAATTTCAACGTCAGGCGCATATTTTTTTGCATATTCAAATGTTCCGATATCAGAAATTATCAGAGCATCTACTCCGCTTTTTTGAGCATTTTCAAGAAAAGAAGGCAAAAGCTCAATATCATTATTTCTCGGAAGAACATTACAGGTCAAATAAACCTTAACATTTTTTCCATGGCAAAATTCAACAGCTTCAAGCAGCTGTTTTTCATCAAAATTTGAAGGAGCTGTTCTCATTCCGAAAAGCGTTCCGCCAAGATAAACTGCGTCAGCTCCATATTTTACAGCTGCCTTCAGCCTTTCCATGTCACCTGCCGGAGCAAGCAATTCAGGTTTAAATTTTTTCATAAAACTACCGTGCGACACGAATAAAAAATATTCGTGTCGCCCTTTCATTAAAAATCAGTCAGCAAGAAAAATCAGTCAGCAAGAACAATTCGCTGGGTATTAGCCTGATGCTCAGAGGCTGTTACTGCATAATAGATGTTTCCGTCTGTATCATGACAGAAGAAGCAATAATTTGTATCTGCCGGATAAAGAGCCGCCTTAATGGCGTCACCACCGGGATTACAGATAGGTCCGGGAGGAAGTCCTTGAGCACTGTAGGTGTTATAAGCTTCAAGATAAAGCGAATAATAGTAGTCGGTAAACACACCGTATTCTTTGGTTGAAGAGATATAATCTTTTGTGGAGTTCATCTGAAGCAAAGGATAGGTTGCACTGTCATCAAGACGATTATGAAGAACCGATGAAATTCCAGCCATCTGAGAAGAGTTTTTAGCTTCTCGCTGAATCATGGCTGCAAGATTGATAACCTCATCAACAGAAAGTCCAAGCTCTTTAGCTCTTTTATCATATTCTTTAGTCCACTTTTTATCGAAGTTGTTAAAGAGCTTTTTAAGAACAGAGTTCGCGCTTTCACCGATATAGAAATCATAAGTATCGGGATACAAGTAACCTTCAAGCTTGAGATATCTTTCAGCATCAGACTCAATTTCTTCATAGAAATCAAATTGCTTTCCGACAATGTCAAGATTAGCATAGAGTTTTTCTGCAGTACAAACATTATTCTTTTCAATTTTTTCAAAAATCTGAGCAATTGACCATCCTTCAGGGAAAGTAATTCTGACAGTATCTTTTGAAACCGTGCTTGAAGATTTTATTGATTCAAGCATTACTTCAAGGCTGTCTGAAGAATCAAAATAATAAACACCCGGAACATATTTAACAGGAAGATATTTTTTCTGAGAGCTACTATAATACTGATCGTAGTTTCTTAAAACGGTACAGAATATTTTGCAAAGCAGTTTTTGCTTAACAAGACCATTATCACAAAGCTTGTTATAAACAGACTCAAAATCAGTTTCATTTTCTTCAATAGTAATTGAAACCGTTGTTCCGCTTTCTTTATTTATTGCGAGAATATCATTAATGGTTGAAAGAGCAATGCTTGAAAGCGTTATTGTTAAAACTGAAATAAAAATCAAACAAACGCATGTAATTAAAACAGCCTTGGTTCTGTCATATTTCTTTTTAGCCTTGCTTTTCTTTCTTTTTGGAGAAACAGATGAGCCAGATGGTTTTTTTGCAGAAGTTGTTTTGGCAGACTGAGAACTGCTTCTCGTTGCAGGTTTAGTTGCTTTTCCTCCTGGAGAAGCGGTCTGTGCTCTTTTTTGCGGAGCATTTTTCTTAACCGCAGCAGTTGATTTTGTAGCAGCAGTAGCAGATGAAGCTCCGAAGGCAGAAGAAGCAGTGTTGGCTGATTTTTTTTCATAAACAGGATATGCTTCACTCTTTTGGTTATCCGAAGGAATGTTCACCTTGAACTTTTCGCCTTTAGAATAATCATAAGAAGCTGAAGACTTTGGAGGATTATAGTAATCATCATCAAAGTCAATTGAAACTTTAAAATCCCCTGCTCTGCTGTTTCTTCTTTGGAAATTCTGTGTAGAACCACCTGAAGCAGAGTTTTTCTTTGAAAAATTCTCATTCATACGCTCGTCCATATTTATTCTCCTTGACAGGTATTATATATCTTTGTTTCAGTTATTACAAATGAAACTGATTTATCGTATTCATCTTTTAAAAGATCGGAAACAAAAAGCTCCTCATAGCAAAAGCCAACAGAAATTCCACAAAACTCAGATAAGAAACGGTCATAATAGCCTTTTCCAAAGCCTATGCGAAAGCCGTTTTTATCAAAAGAAAGGCCGGGTACGACACACAAGGCAGCTTTTGTTTCAAGCAATTCTTTGCAACAAGCTTCTTCAGGCTCCAAAATATTATAATTTCCCTTTTTGAGCTGTTTCAAAGATGAAATAAGGAAAAATCTTATTGTGCAATCTGCGCTGTTGCAAAGAGGAACAGCAACTTCCTTCCCATCAGACAATGCACGCTCAATTAAAGAAAGCGTTTCAATTTCGAAGCCGAAAGAAACATAGACAAGAAGTGTCTTACAGCTATTATATAAATCACTATCTATAAATCTGGCTAAAATTGCGCAATCTTTTTTCTCTTTTTCTGAAATACACTTTCTTTTTTCAATAAGGCTCATTCTGAGCTTTTGTTTTTCTTCTTTTATCATAAGCATTGAATTGCGGCTTTAATTTCTTCTGCGTCAGCCTTTGAACAAAGATTTGAAACAATTTCGAGACCGAAATCAACCGCAACTCCCGCTCCTTTTGCTGTTATAAACAAACCGTCAGTAACAACACTTTTTTTGCTGATTTTTGCCCCTTTTAAATCCTTTTCAAAGCCGGGATACGCAATTGCTTCCTTTCCTTCAAGAATGCCTTTGTGGCCAAGAATTGAAGGAGCAGCACAAATTGCACAAACATATTTTTTGTTTTCAACGCAAAAATCAATAGCAGACTGAACAATTGAATTTTTTTCAAGATTAAGTGTTCCGGGCATACCGCCGGGAAGAATAATAGCTTCAACATCAACGCTTAATTCAATTTCTTCAGCCGTAATATCGCATTTAACCGGAATATTATGGGCACCGTTTATTATTTCTCCGCCGACTCCCACGGTTATAACTTCTTTTTTTGCTCTTTTAAGCATATCAATCGGTGCAATGGCTTCGGTTTCTTCAAAGCCCTCAGCAAGAAAACAATAAATCATAACAAACTCCTTTTAATCAAGTGCAAGATTCATATATATCATATCAGACTGCAAGCAGTCTTTCAAATCTGAATTTATCGGATACATCATTCCGAAATCTTTTTTATTTTCTCCCCAAGGAGAAAATACTTCAACATCTTCACCGAAAAACAGCGATAAAACTTTATTACACAACAAAGAGTAATCTTCTTCTTTGCATAAAAGCTCCGCCACACAATTGTCGCTTCGATTAATAAAGGCACAGCCTTCATTCATACAGATAAATTCTTCACAACCGAAAAAATTCAAACATTCAAAAGCATATTCAAGTTCCTTTTCACCCCAAAAAAGTCGGTTAAAGGAAAGTTCTTTTTCAAATTCAAAACGTTTTTTTATTTCGGTTGAAACATATTCAGCTTTTTTATCCCTTGAATTAAAAACACTACTGCCTTTATACATTGAGGTTACAAAGCCAAATTTTTTATAGTAATTATATAACCCTTCCTCACCCGGAACAAGAGCAATAAAGTCATAGCCGATTTTCTCAGCAAAAGCTTTTGCTTCTTCAATCAGAGAAGCCATATACCCCTTTCCTCTTTGACTTTCAAGGGTTGCGGCGGCATAAAGATAGAAACCTTTATAAAGTTTACCTTCAAAAAACAGGTTTATATCGAGAAGATAAAGGGCGCTGACGATTTTTTCTTCATTAAAAATTGCAAAGGTCTTTGATGAATCATAAACCATTTCAAAAAACAAATTTATATATTCATCATTATCGCCAAAAGCTTCTTTCCACAAAGCATTCAGCTGAGGAACATAAGCTGCATTGGAATTTATAAGCATATTATCTGATTATAATCTCATACTTTTCCAGAAGGAAAGCAGGGTGATATGAGAGCTTTGCCTTTCTTAAATTTTCAGCACCGGTGTCTTCTTCTCTGTTTATATAAAGATAGCCTGAAAGCTCATTTTCTGCAAACTGCTGATTTATCATCGGATAGGCACCTCTGATATGTGAATATGCCTTTTCAAAATGAAGACAAAAGGTTTCGCTGTTGAGTCTTTCCCCAACAGTATAAGCCACGACCTCACCGTCAATTTTTATTACTCCGCCTATACAATCCATTGAAGAGAACTCTTTAAAAAACAGTCTGATTATTTTGTTCTCTCTGACAAGTTCATCATAAAGCGGACTTTCTTTTTGATTTTCAAGCCATTTGTTGCTCATTTCAAGACATTGAGGAATATTATCAGCGCTAAGCTTTTCATATTTCCAATTAAAATTTCGCTTAAAGTATGAAATATGATTTCGTTTTGGCTGATATTTTTTTCCTGAAAGATTAATTAAATCAGAGCTATTATAAATATAATCAAAAGAATCGCGGTTTTCGTTAATTTTAAACTTTTCACCATAGATGCTTCTGAAAAGCTCTGCATTTTCTCTGCTGACAGCATAAATCCGAGACGGAAGACCGGATTTCTCGGCGTCTTCAACTAAAAAATCGAGAGCACTTTTAACGTCACCTTTTCCGGCAGGGAACATATAATATAAGCCGTCAGAAACAATACACTTAATAATCAGACATGAAGACACATAGGCATATTCAATATCCATAACGGCAAGATATGGATAAATGTTTCCGAAGCAATATTCACAGCTTGATGTATTGTTATTTTTCAGAATGCTGTTGATAAACTGTGAATCGGAAACATCTAAAGGCTGAAACTCAGGCATTAATCAAAATCTCCTTTTCAATAACGGCAAATACATCGTCGGCAATACTTTCAATGCTTCTTGGTTCACCGTTTTCGCTGCAGGAAATTACATTCCAGCCAAGTTTTTTTGAAGCATAGTCTGCTGCTTCATGACAGCTGATAAGATAGGAAACATCACTTTCATGAACATCCTTTTTGCTGGCGTCGTTATTATATCTTTTCAAAAGAAGCTTCTGAGAAACTTCAACAGGCATGTCAAGATAAATTACACAGTCAGGCTTTGGTATTTCAAGAAGGTTATATTCAAAATCAAAAAGCCAATTCAAATAAAAATCCCATTTATCTTTAGAAAGCTTTGTCATCTGATGAGACGCATTGGAAGTGGTATAGCGATTAGCAACGATTATTTTGTCTGAGCAATATTCTTTGTTCCAGAACTTTTTAAAGCTGGCGTAGCGGTCAACGGCATAAAAGGTTGAAGCCGCAAATGCATTGACATCGGAAGGGCTTTTTCCCATTTCTCCGGCAAGATACATTTTAACAAGAGCACTTGAGTTATCTTCATAATTAGGAAGACTTATTCCAAAAGCATCATAACCCTTTTCAATAAGGGTTTTTAAAAGAATTTCAGTCTGAGTTCCTTTTCCGCTGGCGTCCAGACCTTCAATAACAATTAATTTCCCCATAGTAGAACACCTTAATATGTGAGAATAATTGCGAAAAGAACAACATTGCCTTCGTTTTCGCGATTAGCAATTGAATGCTTTTCACCGCCGAGACAAACACAGCTGTCGCCCTTGTTGAGCTTTACGATTTTTCCGTTATCGTTATAGGTGGCGGTTCCTTCAATGATATAAAAAATTTCTTCTTCATTTTCGTGAATATGCTCTCCGATTGAACAACCGGGTTCAAGAAGAATGGTTCCCACAAGGCGTGCCTTACCGTTATATTCACCTTTATTGACAACATCGGTAACAACAACTTGTCCGTCGCCACCGCGCATGTTGACTTTGACATTAGCTGTCATATCATTGTTTCTTTTTATCATAGATTATCATTCCTTAATGCACATATTTCTTTATTCTATATTATAGCACAAAAAATAAATATATCAAGAAAAATTGAATATTATTTTAGTCTTAGCAAAAGAAGACGAGTCCATTTTTCAACCTCTTTATTGACAAAACAAAGATTAAATGCAATAATATTGACCTAAGAATTATTTGTGAGGTTATTTTATGAACAAAAACGGTGTTTATATTATCGGTTTGAGCAATGTTGATGAAAAGGTATGCGCCGCTTCCGGCAGGATTTCTACACAAGCCGGAACCGCACTTGAAATTTTTGAAAGATCTCAGGATAAAGAAAAAAACGCTAACCTTATTTCTAAGGTTACCGCTTCCGGCCACACATCAACTGTTGAACATATTTTTTTCAATCTTGCCTTCGAAAACGTTTCGGTTGTTGTTGAGCAGTTTATGATTGAGTTTCGTCTTGCTTCTTTCACCGTTAAATCAAGGCGATATGTTGATTTTTCTGACAGCGGATATTATGTTCCTGAATTTAAAAACGAAGAAGACAAAGAGCTTTATTGCAACCACATGAACTCATTGTTTTCACTTTACGGTACTCTTTGTGAAAACGGCGTTGCCAAAGAAGACGCAAGATTTGTTCTTCCTTATTGCTTTTTCAGCAATTTCTATTGCTCCTTGGGCGGAAGAGAGCTTGTTAATGTTCTTCGGGCAATGATATACGGAAGAGGAAGAAAAATTAAAGAGATCTATGAACTGGGACTTTCTCTTCTTGGAAAATGCAAAGAGGTTGCTCCCGGAGTTTTTGGAGACTTTGAAAATAAAAATCAAAAATACTCTGACGAGATTGATTTAAGCTTTATTAAAAAAGAAGAAAGCAATAACATTAAGCCCTCAGTTGAGATTATTTCATATAGTGAAAACGCCGAAAAAACTGTTGCAGCCTGCGCACTTGTTGAAAAACTTAATCTCGACTCCGAACAAATTGGAAAAATTATTTCAGATGAAGAAACAACAAAGAGAGTTATTAATTCTGTTTTAGCTTCATCAAGACCGAGAGCTCTTGAAAGTGTTAACTATTCAATCAGGTTCAACAATGTTTCGCTCTCTACCCTCACCCATTTTGCAAGACACAGAATTCAAGGTCTTCAGGTACCTGCACTTTCAGATTGTAACAGAGAAAAATATATTATTCCTCCTTGTCTTGCTGAAAACAAAGAACTGCTTGAAAAATATGTTGAAGCCTTTGAGAAAACTGCAAAGCTTTATAGTCTTTTCTGTGAAAAAGGTTATAGCGAAAGCGAAACTGTTTATCTTCTTCTCAGCGGAAATGTTCTTGATATCTGCACTACAATGAACGGAAGAGAGCTTCTTTTGTTTATGAAGCTTCGCTCCTGCAACAGAGCGCAATGGGAAATCCGTGCTCTTGCAGTTGAGCTTTTAAAAATGCTCAGGAAAAAATCGCCTGTTTTGTTTAATCACTACGGTCCCAGCTGTTACTGCGGAAATTGTCCGGAAGGAAAACTCACCTGCGGAAAAGCTAAAGAAATCAAGGAATTTTTCAGTAATTTATAACATCAAAACGGACTGTAAAAAAGTTCAACCGCATAAAATAATACAAATAAAGGGTTTCTTTTGGCAGTTTAAAAGCTGAAAGAAGCCCTTTATAGCTATAAAAACACTAAAAGTAGGCTAAGGTCTTTGTATAAACAAACTTGCATCGCTGTTTTTATATTTGTTTCTCTAAAATATAATCGGTTGAAGCTGTTTTCCGTTCAAGGCAAAAAGAGCCGCTTCCTGCGTTTTTGAAAAGTCACAAACTACAGAACGGGGTTTCTTTTCAGAATCATCCTGACGCATTGGTATAAAAAATATCAGTTTGTTATTCAAAAGCTTTCCGATGTTTTCAGCACTCGCCGCCAGAGAATCATTTGATGAAACACCGATAAGAACCGGCCTTTCGTTTCTGAGATGCGCCTTGGCCGCAAGAGTTACCGGAGTATCATAGATTCCGTTGGCGAGTTTTCCCAAAGTGTTTCCCGTACATGGAGAAATTATCAACAGATCCAAAAGGTTTTTGGGACCAATTGGCTCAGCCTCTGTTATTGTTGCAATGACTTTATTTCCTGTTATTTTTTCAATTTCTTCAATAAAATCCTTTGCCTTGCCAAAACGGGTGTTTAAGCCGGCCGCATTAAAAGACATAATGGGAATTATATTAACTTCACTTTCCGATAGTTTTCTAATTTGTTCAACTGTTTTTTTGAATGTACAAAAAGAACCGGTCAGAGCATAACCATAGGTTTTCATATTTTCACCGCCGTTATATCAAATTTTTAATTGTTTTATAAATTATTCTTGCTGATGTTTCCGGATAATATCTTCCGGGTAGCGATGGGGCAAAAATATATTTTGCAGTCTCGTCATTAAAGAACTTTTCATCTGAACCGTAGGGAGCTGATGCCAGCTCAATAAACAAAGAGTTTTTCCTTGTTTTATTTATTGCGTCATGAGAAAAAACATTAAAAGGAACTGTTGATATTATTATATCGAAATGAAAAACCGTTTTTTCAATGTCTGAAATTTCAAGTGTTTTATATCCGAGACACTGTGCTTTTGCCCTTTGTTCAGCACTTCTGGCGGCAATATAGATATTTGCACCAAGCGAGCTTAATAATAACGCACACAGTTGCGATACTCTTCCAAAGCCGCTGATTAAAACCTTCTGAGAATTAATGAAGCAATCGCGGTTTTCAAAAATAATCTGAAGTGCAGCCTGCGCTGTCAGATAAGCGTTTTTTAAAACCAAAGCTTCATCCGAACAGAAATCATAAATCTCATAATTTTTGAAAACAGCTTTTGTTTTTTCCGAAAAATTACCGCCGATTATTTTTGCCTTGTCATTAATTTGCTTTTTCAGGTCTGAAAGCCTTATGGGCTCAGCAGTATTAAGAGAAAAAACTGTTTTTCCGTTTTTGCTGACAGGTATTGGAAGAATTATTGTTCCGGCCTCAGAAACAAGCTTTTTTCTTTTTTTCAAATCATTTCCGTCTTGAATATGTTCAACACCAAGATCATGTTCTTTCAAAATATTATAAAGTTCAATTTGCCTTTTATCGCCACCAAGAATAACAATATTTTTCGTTCTATCCAAAAACATCACCGCCTCAAAACATATTATGCGGTAAAAAAATATCTGTTAATTTTGAAAAAAGTGTTTACTAAGTCAGAAAAATGAAATATAATGATGTAGTTATAGATCAGAAATTTTTTTGAAAGGTGAAAACTATGCTTGATATAGATAAACTTCTTAAGGAGATTAAAAGAATTCATTTTATCGGAATCGGCGGCTCAGGAATGTGCCCGTTAGCTGAAATTCTTCACAGCTGGGGATATATTATTACCGGTTCTGATAACAACCCCGGTGACAATATTGATAAGCTTCGTTCTTTCGGCATCGAAATTACCATGGGTCAGAAGGCAGAAAACATTAACGGGGCGGAAATGATTGTTTATACAGCTGCTCTTTTAAGCGACAACCCCGAGCTTGTTGCCGCAAAAAGCAGCAACATTCCCACCTTTGAGCGCTCAAAGCTTTTCGGGGCAATAACCAGAATGTATTCAAACTGTATTGGTGTTTGCGGAACTCACGGCAAAACCACAGTTACATCCATGCTTTCTCAGATTCTTATTATGGCCGACAAGGACCCAACAGCTGTTATAGGCGGAAGACTGCCTTTGATTGACAGCCACGGAAGAGCCGGTAAGAGTGATATTATGGTTTGCGAAGCCTGCGAATTTGTTGATACCTTCCTTGATCTTTCTCCTGACACAGCAGTTATTCTCAACATTGATGAGGACCATCTTGACTATTTTAAGACTCTTGACAACATAATCAAATCATTTACAAAATTTTCTCTTTTAACAACCAATACTCTTATTTACAACGGTGATGACGAAAACAGCGTTAAAGCCGTTAAAGATGTTGAAAGAAAAAAGATTACCTTCGGTTTTTCAAACAAAAACGACTATTACTGCGAAAACGTTACTTATAACAAAGGTGCTTTTGGCGAATTTGATGTAATTTATAACGGTAAAAAGCTTTGCAGAATCAAGCTTAATATTCCCGGAAAGCACAATATTCTCAATGCCCTTGCCGCCTTCGCAGCTGCCTCTGATTGCGGTGTTGAAGCTGAGGACTGCAAAAAAGGAATTGAAGCTTTTTCCGGCGCCGGAAGACGCTTCGAAATCCTTGCTGAAATAAACGGCATTACTGTTGCTGACGACTACGCTCATCATCCCGGAGAGCTTGAAGCAATTCTTTCTTCTGTTATGAAAATGGGTTACAAAAAGGTCTGGGCTGTTTTTCAACCCTTTACCTATTCGAGAACTTCTATTTTGTTTGATGATTTCGTCAGAGTTCTTCAGATTCCCGACAAATGTGTTATGACAGAAATTATGGGTTCCAGAGAGATCAACACTTATAATATTTACACAAAAGACCTTGCCGAAAAAATTCCCGGAAGCGTTTGGTTCAATGGATTTGATGAAGTATCACGCTATGTTGTTGACAACGCTGAAAGCGGAGATTTAATTATTACCCTTGGGTGCGGTGATATTTATAAAGCGGCAAAAATCATGATTAACTTATTAAAAGAATAACCAGAAATTGCCATGTTTCTTTTTAAAGAAGCATGGCAATAATATTTTCAGCGGATAAAAGTCTTGCGTTTGTGGCTTTTCCGCATACTTTAAAAATGCGGGGAAGCCTTGCATTTTTGAAAAAACGAGAGAGCTATAAGAAGACAGAAGTTTTTTTATAGCTCTTTTCATATAAGCGAAAAAGGGCTTTTTCAGATTTTGACATTCAGAAAAAGCCCTTAAATTATTTAGTTCATTCGGTCCGTGATTGTTTGACCGTTCCGGTTATTTTTTGAAAAGCAAAATTGAAACATTCATATTATCAAAGTTTAAAAAGATTTGTTATGTAAATAATTAATTCTTCAATAAGTGCAATAAAGCTTGCAAGAGTTTCGTTGCCACCGGCAATCAGTTCATAATCTTTTCCGGTTACATCGCCGTCATAGGCAGAAACCTCAATGTCATAGCGTTTTGCTCCGTCGATAAACTCAACATCATAGCTGTTATCTTCTCCATCATAGGAAACCTTAAGGGCTCTGACATCTGAATTTCCATAGAATTCAATTGCTTTTTCTTTAGCTTCCTGAGCTGTTATGTTCTTTTCATTTTTTGTGTAAACATCAAAATAATCAGCTGAGGCAGAAAGGATTTTTCCGTCCTGATCGATTTCATAATCATATTCACCGTCAAGAGCAGAAAATTCAATTTCGAAAACGCCTTCGTCAAGCTCAGCATTAGTAAAATTAACTAATGTTTTGCCTGAGTCTTTGAGAGCGATGTTTTTTGCTTCATCAACTGATATTGCTGCAAGAGAAAAAACAGAAAGAGAGCAAACCATTAAAATTGCTAAAGTAACAGATAAAAATTTCTTCATAATAACACCATTCTTTCATTTTTATTTTTTAAAGCTTTTTGCTTTTCGTAATATAAATGCAGAAGAATGTTATTTTATTGCAACAGATTTAAAAATTTTTTTAAATTTCAATTAAAATTCCAAAATGACCGGTAAAATTATTGGTTTTTTTCATGTAAAGAGCTTCTCTTGAAGTCTTGCCGTCTGAATCAAATTTAATCTTTCCCGACTTTCCGTTAAAGCTGACTTTTTTTATTGCCTTAATAAGCTTTTTTCCCGAAACAACATTTTTATCTGCCATTGAATTTATTAAAACATCATAGGCGTCAAAGCTCATCAGAGAAATTGAAGAAACAACATTGCTCTGTCCGTTGAGTGACTTAATCTGTTTGTTTGAGTTGACCCACTCTCTCATTGCGTTATCAAATTCACTTGTTGTATCAGACTTGCAAAAAGCCATGGTGTATGCAATTACCGTACTATCTTCGACCGGCTTAAAAATTGCGCCTATATCCCAGGCATAAGTTGAAACAATCGGGATTGAAACCTCATTATTTTTGATTTCTGAAATGAACGAAGGGGCATAGCTATAGCTGATGGGAAGAAAGAAAGCATCGCATTTTTCTTCGACAGCCCTTGAAATTACAGATGAAAAATCGTCTTCATCTTTTTCAATCTTTAGATTAATAACCTTGCCACCCAAGTCATTAAATTCATTAGTAAAATATAAAACCGTACTTTGACTTTCATCGTTACCCAAAACAGAAACTGTGCAGATTTTTCTTTTTCCAAGATTGCGATATAAATAAAGCGCTATTTTTTCGCCTAAGGTGTTATTTGAAACACCCAGAGAAAAAATATTGCTATAGCTTTCACAAAGTCCCATTCCACTCATTGTGGGAGAGACTACGGGTATTCCGGCATTATTGAAGATATCTGCCGCTTCAAAAACACTATCGCAACCGTAGGAGCCGATTACTGCATTGACATTTTGGGAAACGAGATTCTGCGCCGCCTCAACAGCACCGGAATCAGTTGATTTTGTGTCTGCAACAACAAGTTCAATTTTATATTCCTCTTCGCCTATCTTAACCTTATTTCTGAGCTCATTGGCGTATTTTATTCCCACAAGCTCTGCCTTGCCTCCATAGGAATCTTTTCCGCTAAGAGGCTCAAAAACACCGATTTTAATTATATTTTCATCTTCAGAAACGGTTGTTTCTTCTGTTTTTGATGGATTCGAATTGTCAAGACTTTCTGTTGGTTTTTGACATGAGCAAAGAAAAGAGAAAACAAAAATTATCAGCATTAATAACGAAACTAACCTTTTCATCTGACATCCGCCCTATCGTTTTAAAATTCAAATTGAAAAATCTTTGTTTATCAGTAAATCTTCAAGAGAAAGCTCAAAAACAGATATTGCTCCTGATTTTCCCTTTTTATTCATTGAATAAACCGCCTTTGAAAAACAAAGCATTGCATTGGCAGTAAATTCATAAATATCTTTTATTTCAGCCCTTCCGACTGAAAGCATTATATCAGGTAATTTAAATTCTTTACATATTTTTTTCAAAAGAGAGAACAAGCCCGGATCCGTTCCGGCTCCCACAAGACAAAGCTTTCTGCCTTTCAGAGCATATCTGTTGCAGCGTCTTAAATGCTCACCGAAATCTTTTTTATTCTGATAAGGATCAACTAAATTGAAAAACTGAGAAAGATATGCCGAAGTTACCGGCAAATCAAAATCGCTTCCCATGCAATTAATCATAACATCAATTTTATCTTGGAATTCGGAAACATATTCAAATCCGTAAACATCCGCATTTGCCGGTAAAGCTATAAGCCGTGGGTCTCTTCTTGTAAAAACTCCAACAATTTCTGTTTCTTCTTTTTCAGCAGAAGAAACAACTGCTTTTCCAAGCCTTCCTAAGCCGCAAACACCAATTTTCATAAGAACCACTCCGATGTTAAATTATTTTATTATATTAACATCGAAGTTTTTATATGTTTATGAAAGCACCATATTTAAATTTTCATAGTTTTTAGTCATTAAAGAAACATAAGACTCGCCGTTTTCCAGATCGTCTGATGAAACATTATGGCAAGAATAAAGTGTTAAAATTTCAGCACCGGTTTCGTCCTTTATGCATCGGGCAACATTACCTGAGCTTAAATCAACCTTGAAAATTACAGGAATTTTTTCTTCTTTAACTTTTTCAATCAAAAAAGCCAAAGTTACCGGATCAGCTTCGCTTTGAGCACTACAACCGGGAAAAGCAGCATAAAAATTAAAAGAAAATTCATCAGCAAAATGTTTAAAAGGAAAACGATCGGCAACAATTATTGATTTTCCCTTCGCCTTTTGACTTAATTGTCTGAACTTAGAAGAAAGATTATTAATTTTTTCAATATAGCTTTCTGAGTTTTTTTCAAAAAGCAATTTGTTGTTTCTGTTTTTCTCTGAAACCGCATCGGTAATTGCTTCAATGATTTTCACGGCGTTTGAAGGAGAAGTCCAGACGTGTTCATCGTATTCGTGGATGTGGTCATGGTCTTCAATGTCACAACTTTCTTCGCTATGCTCAGAACCTGAATCAACAACATCCATCATGCTGATAAACGTTGTTTCGGTTGCGTCAACTGAGGAAATAATTTCTCTTACCCATTCGTCTGATTCTCCGCCGCCGTAAACAAAAACATCGCATGAGCTGATGTTAATTATATCCTGAGCTGTAGGCTCAAAAGTATGGCTTTCTTCGCCCGGAGAAAGAAGCATTGTTACCTGCGCTTTTTCGCCGCAAATCTGCCTTGCAAAATCATAGGAGGCAAAATTGGTCGTTATTACAGAAAGGCCGCTGTTTCGGGAAAAATCAAGCGATTCAAAGGATGAAATAAAAACAAGAATTAAAACACAAGCAATTAAAACAAAAACACTTAAAGCCTTTTTAACTTTTTCTGACATCATTTTAATCTGAAAAGAATTAATTTTTCCGATAAAAGAAAAAATTCCCAAAGCTAAAATATTTACACAAACAATTACGGCTCCCGTCGGAGCTTGATACTTAACAGAAAAAACCAGACCGAGAAAAAAGCAGATTACAGAAATAAAAACTGAGGAAACAACAACCTTTTTGTAGCTTTTGCAGACCCTCATAGCTATTACGGTGGGAAAAATAATAAGCCCGGAAATCAGCATTGCTCCCATCATTCTCATGCCGATAACAATAGTTACGGCGGTTAAAACAGCAATAGAAGTGTTATAAGCTCCAACCTTTGTTCCCGTTGCCTTAGCAAAGCTTTCATCATAGGTTACAGCAAAAATCTCTTCATAGAAAACAATAAAGAACGAAATGATTACAGCTGTAAGAATAACGCTGATAACAACGTCTGAATCAGTCATAGTTAAAATGCTTCCGAACATATAGCTATAAATATCAATATTCAGACCGCCGCCCAGCGATGTTGCAAGAACGCCGACAGCAAGAGCACCGGTTGAAATCAACGCTATGGCGGAATCGCCTTTGATTTTTCCTTTTTCGTTCATTCTCAAAAGCAGAAAAGCCGCAACAACAACAATAGGCAGCGCAAAATACAGCGGCGCTACATTTGCAGCGCAAGCAATTGCTATGGCACCAAACCCCACATGAGAAAGCCCGTCACCAATCATTGAAAAGCGTTTAAGAACAAGACTGACACCAAGAAGTGCACAACAAGCTGAAATCAACATTCCGACAACAAGCGCCCTCAGAAGAAACTGCTGAGAAAAAACCAAAGAAAGTGTTTCAATCATTGCCTACACCATCCTTAAATGAATTAAAAATGTCGCTCGCTGTGTATTCCTCGGCTTTTGAAAAATATGAGCCGTTCTTTTTAAGGTGAAGAATATGTGAAGCATGGCTTGCGGCGTATAAAATATCATGCGAAACCATTATAACAGTCATTGAATACTCTCTGTTAAGTTTTTCAATCAGAGAATAAAACTCTGCTGTTACGACAACATCAAGCCCTGAAACAGGTTCATCAAGCAAAAGAAGCTTATTGGCCGAACAAAGCGCTCTTGCGAGAAGAACGCGTTGCTGCTGACCGCCTGAAAGTTCGCGATAGCACTTATTTTTAAAACCGAGAATATCAAGCTTTTTCATGTTTTCACAAGCAATTTGCTTTTCTTTTTTTGAAAAGAAAATTCGATTTTTCTTCTCTTTCAGACAGCCGGAAAGAACAACCTCAAAAACGCTGGCAGGAAAATCTTTTTGAGTTGTTGTTTGCTGAGGAAGATAGCCAATTCCACCGTCTGAAAGCTCTTTTGAAAAGTCAATTGACCCTGAGGAAACGCTTTTAAGTCCAAGAATCGCCTTAACAAGAGTGCTTTTTCCGCTGCCGTTTTCACCGACAATGCAAAGAAAATCTCCTTCATTAACAGAAAAAGACAAATCTTCAGCAACAACCACATTATCATAGCTGAGGCAAACATTTTTACATTCAATCAATGCCATTGTTATCCCCCTTTTCTGCGCAATCACTGCACAGACCAAAAAAAGTTGATTTTGAGTTATCAACCTTAAAGTTATGATGCTCTGAAATATGTTCACAAATGTTGCTGACAAAATCACATCCAAGATGAATAAATTTTCCGCAGGAAACACACTTGAGATGAATATGCTCAGAACATTCATCAGCGTGCTCAACATATTGATAGGTTCCGCTTTTTCCTCTTGATTGAGGAAAAAACCTGAGATTACCGCTTTTAACAAGATAGTCGCAATAACGATAGACCGTTGTTCTTCCCACAACAGTTCCGCTTTCTTTCAGAATTTCAACGATTTCATCAATTGTATAAGCTTTTTCGTGGTTATTTGAAAAATAGTTCAAAATAATTTCTCTTTGTTTTGTTTTATATGAAGGTTCAGTCAAAATATTCACCACCAAATTGAAAATGAATTTCAATTTCATATTATAGCTTTTTAAAAATAATTTGTCAACCAAACTCAAGAAAAAGAGTTGTTATTTATTGAAAATACTGTTTTTAAATGCTATAATTTTCTTAATATTAAATTGGAGGTTTTGAAATGTTTAACTTATTGTCTATTGCAGATATCGAAATCGAAACTCAAACCGGAACAAACCCTATTCTTGATGAAAGCGGTCAATTTGTCAGCGCAGAAGAAGCGGTCAGCAATTTCGCAAAGCTTTGGGAAGAATGGGACATTGTTAACAAATTTATCGGTTCAATTCCTAAGCTTATCATTGCCGCAGTTCTGATTATCCTTGGAATATGGCTTTCAAGAATAGTTTCAAAAATCGTTATTAAAACACTTAAATCCAGAGGTGTTGACGCTTCTGTTTATCTTTTTATTAAAAGCATTATTTCTGTTGTTATAAAAATTGCTTTTGTTTTATTTGCACTTTCTCTTTTTATCAACATCAACTCCTTCCTTGCTGCCATTGGTGCCGCCGGTATTACTGCAGGTATTGGTCTTCAAGACAGCGTTTCTCAATTCGCCAGCGGTATTCAGATTTTGCTCAATCATCCGTTTAAAGCCGGTGACTATATTGAAGTTAACGGAATCGGAGGAAATGTTGAAAGAATTCAGTTTATGAACACTGTTATTATTACGCCTGATAACAAAAGAATTACTATTCCCAATTCACACATTACAACCAATAATATTACTAACTATTCAGCTGAAAAAACCAGACGAGTTGACCTTTCATTCTCTGTTTCCTACAACAGCGATTTCTCTCTTGTCAGAAAGGCTATTTTGCAAGCAACCGAAAGCTGCGAGGCGGTTCTCAAAACTCCCGAACCTCAGATTTTTGTTAACTCACATGACGCCAGCGGTATCAGCATTATTGCAAGAGTATGGTGTGAAAACGCTGATTATTGGAATGCATATTTTCAGATGATGGAAAAAGTTAAAATATCTTTTGACAACAACAACATTAACATTCCCTTCGATCAGCTTGATGTTCACATCATTGATAAAGAATGATTTTAAGGCGGAACTCTTATGACTAATTTATTGGTAAAGCTGTTTATTTCAGACTATCAGAACACTTCAAGCGCCAATGTCAGAGAAAAATACGGTCTTTTAAGCAGCATTACAGGTATTGTTTTAAACATTATTCTGACCTTGGCTAAATTTCTCGTGGGCGCTGTTTCAAACAGTATTTCAATTACAGCTGACGCAATTAATAATCTTGCTGACGCCGGTTCCTGCGTGGTTACATTAGTCGGCTTCAAAATGGCTAATATCAAGCCGGACAAAGAGCACCCCTTCGGTCACGGAAGAATTGAATATGTTTCAGCTCTTATTGTTGGCTTTATTGTTGAATTAATGGGATTTGAGCTTATTAAATCTTCTGTTGATAAAATAATCAATCCTCAGACCGTTGTTTTTAACATTCCGGCAGTTATTGTTCTTCTGATTTCAATTTTCGGAAAGCTTTGGCTTGCGCTGTTTAACAGAAAGCTGGGTAAAGCAATTTCTTCGCCGGCTCTTTCGGCTGTTGTAACAGACAGCCTTTGCGACATTGCGGCAACAGCCTTTTCACTCCTCGCTTTGATTCTTTCAACAATTTCAAATATTCCCTTTGATGCTGTTTTCGGTATTGTTGTTGCGCTATTTATTATGTATTCGGGCTACGGAATTTTAAAAGAAACTATTGGACTTATTTTAGGAACTCCTCCATCAAAAGAATTTGTTGATGAGCTTGTTGACTTTATTAAAAGTCATGACGGTGTTTATGGAATTCACGACCTTGTTATTCATTCCTACGGTGAAAACCGACTTTTTGGAAGTGTTCACATTGAAATTCTTAACACAGCTGACATTCTTGTTGCTCACGACACCATGGATCTGATTGAAAAAGAAGCCTTTGAAAAATTCGGAATCAACCTTGTTGCTCACATTGATCCCCTCGCCCTTGAAGATGAAAAGGTCAAAGAGCTTTTTGAGATAACAAAGGAAATTATAATTGACATTGATAAAAGGCTTTCCATTCACGATTTTCGAGTTGTTGACGGACCTACTCACACCAATTTGATTTTTGATATTGTTATTCCTTTCAACTATAACCTGACAAAAGCTGAGCTGATTGATTTAATAACAACGAGAATTAAAGAGGTTGATGAACGGTTTTGTTTGGCAGCAACAGTTGAATATTCCTACACTTAAACAGACATTCGTTTATAACTTGTTGAAAATGCATAAATTGACATCATTTTTTAGCAATATTTTTTGGATTAAAAGAAGCAAAATAATATTGCAAAGTTTGCAGAAAAAAGTAAAATAATAGAGAAGAATAAAATTGGGGGTAAACAAATATGTCACCATTCGTAAGAGAAGACATCTATAATATGCCGCAAGGCAAACTCGGAATCATTGCAATGAGAGGTTGCGAAGAACTTGCAAACAAAATCGACAACTACATTGTAAACAGCAGAAAGTGTTTTGACTGCCGACTTAAAGACCACATCTGCCTTGACGGTTATCAGAGAGATTCTTATTTGGTTGATGTTTCTTTTCCGCGTTTTTCAACCGGCGAAGGAAAAGCCGTAATTAACCAGACGATCAGAGGCTATGACCTTTTTATCATCTGCGACTGCTTTAACTACAACGTAAAATACAAAATGTATGCTCTTAAAGACGCTGACGGAAAACCTCTTATGGTTCCTATGAGTCCGGATGACCATTTTGCTGACCTCAAAAGAGTAATCTCTGCTTGCGCAGGCAAAGCAAGAAGAATTACTGTTATTATGCCTATGCTTTATGAAGGCAGACAGCATAGAAGAACAGCCCGCGAATCTCTCGACTGCGCTCTTGCCCTTCAGGAGCTTGAAAACATGGGTGTTTCAAATATCATTACTTTTGACGCTCACGACCCAAGAGTTCAGAACGCAATCAGAATTGGCTTTGAAAGCGTTTCTCCAACATATCAGATGATTAAGGCTCTTGCAAAAAGCGTTGACAACAACATTAAGTTTAACCCCGAATCAACCATGATGGTTTCACCTGACGAAGGCGGAATGGGCCGTTGCCTTTATTATTCACACGTTCTTGGTCTTGACCTTGGAATGTTCTATAAGAGAAGAGATTACTCAAGAGTTGTTGACGGAACCAATCCCATTATCGCTCACGAATTTCTCGGCTCAAATATTGAAGGAAAAGACGTTATCGTTGTTGATGATATGATTTCAAGCGGAGCAAGTATTCTTGACGTTTGCCGTCAGCTTAAAGCTCTTAATGCAAAGAGAATTTTTGTTTTCTCTTCTTTCGGTCTTTTCTCCTCAGGTCTTGAAGCTTTTGATAAGGCTTATTCTGAAGGATTGTTTGACAAAATATTTACTACCAACCTCATTTATACTCCTGAAGATCTTCTCAGCAAACCCTGGTACAGAATGGTTGATATGTCTAAATATTGCTCATTCATCATCGATACTCTTAACCATGATGAATCAGTCAGCACCTTCCTTGATCCCGTTTCAAAAATTAATGAATATATTGAAAGATATAATCTTAAATAAAAATCAGAGCCGTTGAGAAATCAGCGGCTCTTTTTTATAAAAAACAAATCAACAAACGCCCCGCTTCTGAACGGGGCGTTTGTTATTAATCTTAATTTATTCAGCGGCAGCTTCTCTCTTTTTTCTGTTTTCAGTAACCTCAGCTGTAATTGACTCCATAAATTCACCATGAAGTTTAAACTTAGCCGTATAAATAATGAGAGAAACAACAAAGAGAATTGCAGGCATTAATGTAAGCATAGCCGTAATTGCAGATTTAGCTGTCTGTGAGTTTGCGCTGTGGAGAGTACCGTCGTATTTGGAAACTCCGAGAGAAACAAAGAGAATGATTGTTTGGAAGGTATATGCCATTTTCTGAAGGAAGCCCTTCATTGAGAAAATGATTGATTCAGATCTGAAGCCCATTTTTACTTCGCCGTAGTCAACAATATCAGCAAGGAATACAGTCTGCGCTGTGAACATTGAAGCAACACCGAGACCTGCAACAAAGTAGAAAACATCCATAAGGAGCACATGACCTGCAAATGCCATTACAGTCATACCGCCGAAGCCAACTGCGGCAAGAGCAAGGGAAATCTGATATGCCTTTCTCTTGGAGAACATTTTCTGTAAGAACGGGAACACAAGAAGACCAACTACTGAGCCTACTGCATTGAAGGTGCTGAAAAGTGACTGCTGAGTTGAATCTCCAACAACAACATCAAAGAAGTAAGAGGCAACACCTGATGAAAGGTACCAACCTGCATTTGAAATCATAGCGAAGAGCATAAATACAAGAAGCTGGTCGTTTGATTTAACAATCTGTAATGTTCTCTTAAAAGAGAACTTTTCACCGGATGAAGTATTAACTTTTTCTTTAGTAGAGCCAACACATACGCTTGCAAAGAATATAAGCGCAACCGCACAAACAATAGCAGTAATAAAGAAGCTGTTTTCGTCACGGATTATCTTACCGTTAGAATCGGTTGATTTACTTACGGCAGCCATAAGAATAGGTGCTCCCATAGATACAATACCCTGACCGATACCTGAAAAAGCACGAGCTACAGTTGAAAGAAGAGTTCTTTCTTCAGGGTCACTTGTAAATGAGGGAACCATTGACCAAAAAGGAATATCGGCAAGAGTGTTTGTCATACCCCAACCTACATAGAAAATTGCTATGTAAACACAAAGAGCAACACCGGAAAGATGGAAGGGATTTGAGAAAAGAAGAACGAGAACAACTGAGTTAAGAAGCGCACCTGTTAAAATCCAGGGGCGGAACTTACCCATTTTTGTTTTTGTATTATCAACGATTGTTCCCATCATAGGATCGTTGATACCATCCCAGATACGTGCAAGAGGGGTAAGAATAAGAAGGAAGGCAGGCTTTAGACCTAAAACGTCAGTTAAATACTGAGCAAGGAAGGTATAAAACATTCCGTAGCTGAGGTCAAGGCCGATAGCGCCGACACCATAACCGAGCTTGCTGATTATGTATTTGATTGATTTCATTTTTACTCTCCTTTTCGATAAAAATTACTATATCATTTTACACAAAACCAATATGGTAGTCAATTGATTTTATGAAAAACTTTCATTATTAATGGCAATAAGCTCAAATTCTGAATCCTTTGAACAAAATGTGCAGAAATAATCTTTAAGCCTTATCGAGGAAAAGGTCAGACCGTAGGCTTCAAAACATTCTTTTTTAATTTGTTCTGAAAAATCGAGGTCAAAAATTCCATTAAGCCCTTCCCCGCTATGCTTTAAAAAGCTTTCTTTAACAGTCCACAATCTGATGAAATCTTCGTCGGAAGAAATCAGAGGTTTTTCTTTTTCAGAAAGGACTTTGTTTTTTACTTTTTCAGAAACAAAATGAATTTTTTCGCAGTCAATTCCCACATTGTCCTTTGAAAAAGCACACATACAAAGTCCATGGCTGTGTGAAATATTAAAATATAAGTTCTTATCTTTAACAAATGGTTTTCCGTCCTGAGCAAAGGCAATTTCATATTCTTCATCAGGCATCAGCTTTTTTATGCCAACGGAAAACAGAAACCATGAAAGAAGACTTTCGTGATTAGTTTTCAAAAAAGAAATCCTCTTTATTTTTTCTTTCTTTTCATTGGGAATTTTTTCTAAGGCAAAATCATAAAATTCTTCATTAAAATTTTTTGTGAAAGCATAATAAACAATCATATCTTCAAAAACGGACAGCACAAAAGTACTGTCCTCTTTCGTTAATTATTAAAAGGAGGCTGATTATCAGGGTTATAGCCGGGATTTTGCTGATTCTGGGGAACAATTGGCTCAGGCATAATAATGCCGCAAACAAGATAAGCAAGAAGACCTGTTCCGAAAAAGAAAAAGCAAAGAACAAACAAGACCCTTATAATCATTACATCGCAGGAAAATCTTTCAGCAATTCCGCTGCATACTCCGAAAAGCTTTTTGGAATGACCTTTTGTTAAAGGAATTGACGTGTTAACAAAAAGCTGATTATAGTTTTCTGGAGCGTCGGGAATTATAAGAGCAACAACAAAATAGATAATGAGGGCAGGAATAACTGCAGTATAAAGAGCAATAAGCGCAACAGCAATTCTGATTATTGTTGGATCAAGATTAAGATAATCTGCTGCTCCGGCGCAAACACCGCAAAATTTTCTGTTAGGTGAACGAAATAATTCCTTTTTCATTTTTACACTTCCTTATTCATGTTTTTAATTGAGGTTAATGTGTTTTGCATAAGCATTGCGATTGTCATGGGACCGCAACCACCGGGTACGGGAGTTATATATGAAGCATTTTCTTTAACAGCTTCAAAATCGACGTCACCACAAAGCTTTCCTTCTTCGTTTCTGTTTATTCCAACATCAATTACAACGGCTCCGTCTTTAACCATGTCGGCGGTTACAAACTTAGCTCTTCCAACAGCGGCAACAATTATATCTGCATTAAGACAGATCTCTTTCAGATTCTTTGTTCTTGAATGGCAAACAGTTACTGTTGCATTTTTTTCCAAAAGAAGAGCAGCCATTGGTTTTCCAACAATATTGCTTCTTCCGAGAATAACACAGTTTTTTCCTTCAACATCAATGTCATAAGCCTTCAGAAGCTCCATTACACCGGCAGGAGTACAAGGCTTGAACGAATATTCACCAATCCACATTTTTCCAACATTTTCGGCATGGAAGCAATCAACATCTTTTTGTGCGCTGATTTTTTCAATAACCTCTTTGTCATCAAGATGCTTGGGTAGCGGAAGCTGACATAAAATTCCGTTAATGCTGTTATCCTGATTAAGCTTTTCAACAAGCGCAAGGAGCTCTTGTTGGGTTGTGTTTTCATCAAGAGCATATTCAACTGAGCGAATTCCCACATATTCGCAGGCCTTCTTTTTGTTTCCGACATAAACTTTGGAAGCCGGATCGTTACCAACGATAATTACTGCGAGAGCGCCCTCTATTCCTTTTTCTTTTAACCGGGCAACTTCTTCTTTAACTCTGTCTTTAACCGCAGCAGAAACCATTTTTCCGTCAATTAGCTTAAACATTTGTTTTTCCTTCTTCCTTTTCAGATTTTTTATCATCAGCCTTTTTAATAAGCTTTCCGTTTCTTATAACAACAGCCTTTCTTTTTTGTCTTAAGGCTTTTCTTTCTTGTTTCTTTCGCTCGGCTTCTTGTTCTTTTTCAGAAAGAGGCGGAAAATAATCAATTCCTTCAATAGGTTTAGGATTCTTAGTATATTTTACAAGTAAAACAGCAAGAAGAATTCCGCAAACCAAAACGAGAGCAAGAGAAACAAGCTGTGAGACTCTGAGGTTTGTTGAACCGATATACAAGCTGTCTGAGCGCATACCTTCAACAATAAGTCTCTCAACACCGTATAAAACACCATAAGTCAGAAACAGCTGTCCGCTGAATTTTCGACAGGTTTTATAAATTATGAAAAGAATTAAAAAGCTTAAAATGCACCAAACTGATTCATAAAAAAATGTTGGATGCACATAAAGGTTATTTTCGGCAATATATGAAGGAATATCTGAAACGCCCTCAAGACCATAATAAGCCGGATTTTTTTCAATGTAAGCAACAACCTTTTCGCTCATCATTCCCCAATTTGAATTGGTAAATGAACCAAAAGCCTCCTGGTTCGCATAGTTTCCCCATCTGCCGATTCCCTGACCGATAAGAAGACTCATACCCACCATGTCGAGAAGATTTGGTATGTTGATTTTCTCAACCTTGCAAACAATCAGAGCGCATAATATTCCGCCGATTATTCCACCGTAAATGGCAAGACCGCCTTCCCAGATCTTAACAATTTCATCAAGATTTGCGCTGTAATAATCCCAGCGGAAAATTACATAATAAAGTCTTGCGCCTACGATTGCACCAAGCGTTCCGCAGATTAAAACATCAATCATTTTATCAAGATTGATTTTCCACGTATAAGCTATTCTTCCGCCAAAGAGAACGGCAAGTAAAAAGCCAAAGGCAATTATTGCGCCATACCATTTTACAGTTGCAAAGCCTAAATTCAAATCGGAAGAAACAGCAAATTCCTTTGCTATACCGGCAAATTTTACCATTACTGTATCCATAATAAAACTCCTTTCATATTGAAGTTTAAATTGACTGAGCCAACGCTATCATAACCGGCATGGTCAGAATTGAAATAAAGCTGACCAACGCCACAGTTTTTGAGGCAACGGCAGTATCTCTTCCGTATTTGGAAGAAAACATGAATGTACTGTTTGCGCAGGGAACCGATGCCGTTATTATGCAAGCGACAAGAAGGCTTTCCCTGAGCCCGATAAGAGCATAAATTGCAAAGCACACAACAGGAACAACTAAAAGCTTGATTACAGAAACTAAATATATTTTTTTATCAAAAAATATTGTTTTTAAATCTGTTTTTGACAAATATGTTCCGAAAACCAGCATTGCCAAGGGCGAATTCAGCGAACCGATTTTTGAAATAGGCTCAGTTAAAATATAGGGAATTTCAAGGTCAAGAAGGAAAATCGGAAGTCCGATTAAAACAGAAATAACACCGGGATTCAAAATCAGTTTTTTCCAATCAAACTTTCCGCCCTTTTCTTTAGACATGATTTTAACACCAAAAGTAAAAAGAAAAATATTATATGCAATTATTCCGTTGGTACAATAAAAAACTCCCTCTTCACCAAGAACAGCTGACGCAAGCGGCAAAGCCATGAAGCCAACATTTCCGAAAATACACGAAAACTTATAAACACAATCTTTATCGTCTTTTTTTCTGAAAAACGGAAGATTGATTATTATGGCAATTATATGGGTAAGAAGCGCAATCGAAAGAGAAATGAAAAATTTCTTTATGTTTTCATCTGTTCTTTCAATAGCAATAAATGAATTGATCATTACACACGGACCTATTACAAGATGTAACAGATCCACACATGATCTGGCAGTTTTTTCAGAAAAAACGCCCGTTTTATCGCTGATATATCCTGCGGCAACCATAACATATAAAACTGCAACCTGAGTTGCGGCAGTCAACATATTTTCAAAAAACAATTATTTCACCCGGTTTTTTTATTCTTTGTCAATTACTTCTTTTTGTGAGTCAACATTTTTGTTTTTTATCATAACACCCGCAAGAACCAAAGCGAAAACAAAAAAGGCAGCATCGCAAAAATCAAAAGTATATTGGCTGTTTATGTATTCAGAAAAATTAATTACAGTAAAAATTAATCTTGAAACAGCAAGTGAGACTGAAATTAAAGCTGCACAAAGTCCGAACGCAAAAATTCGCCATTGAAATCCTTCAACATATATTCCGCTGACATTTTGAGCAAGAGAAACGAAAAACAAAACAAGAAAACCAATTAAAACAAGCTCCAAAAGTAAATCTGAGATTTGAACAAAGCTGATTTCAGTAACGAAAAGTCTGATCATTCTGAAGCATGCCCAACAAACAGGCGCAAGAGCCAGAAGCTTGTGTTCACTGGCTTTTTTACTACCGTTTTTAAATGAAGAAGCTAAAAGGAACATATAAATAGCTGAAAAAACGGCAAAAATGCTTTGAAGAAAAGCAGGAAGTGCGCCTGAAGCCATTAATGTTTTAAAAAGTCCCATTGAAACATCTTCAATTAAAGAAAAGGTTTTTACGCAAGAAAAGAAAGAAATTACCCAGTCGGAAAGAAGAGAAAAAGCAAAAAGCAATGTTACAGCTGAAAGTGCTTTACTCTTTATTCCCGGAAGCTGAAGACCGGCACAATCTTTGCTCAAAAATGCGCTGACGCAGAAAAAAACAAAAGACAAAGCTAAAACAACATAAAGCAAAATATTAACGAAGCTTTCGCTTTTGAAAAAACCCGTTTCTGCATCAATAAAAAAGCCAACCTGAATTGTTCTGATTACAGAACAAACCACCGATAAAACTATAAACAAGGGCAAAACCTTTGAAAGAGAAAAATTTTTAGCATTTTTAATTTTCATTTTTCTCATCTTCTTTCCTGAGTATTCTTTGTTCTGTAGGAACATAAACATCGGATGAACTATTTGAATCAGTTCTATCCTCAAGAGAAACATATTTCTTCGGAAGAGCTATGCTCTTATAAGCAGGACGCATAATCTTTCCTCCGGTTATGAGTTCTTCAATTCGGTGAGCCGCCCAACCGGCAACACGGGCAGTTGCAAAAATCGGAGTATAAAGCTCTTCAGGAATTCTGAGTATTTTCAGAACAAGACCGGAATAAAGATCAACATTGGCACACATCGGCTTGTTTATTCCTTTAATTCTTCTGAAGATATCAGGAGTTAAGGTTTCCACAAGCTCAATGAGTCTATATTCTTTTTCAAAGCCATATTTTGAGGCAAACTCTTTGGCTTTTCTCTTAAGAATAACAGCTCTTGGGTCAGAAAGAGTATAAACCGCGTGACCCATACCGTATATAAGCCCTGAACCGTCACCTGCTTCTTTTTTAATTATTTTTTCGATGTATTCACCGACTTGCTTTTCATCAGTAATATCTTCAATGTTTTCAGTCATGTCTTCAAGCATAGCGCGCACCTTGATATTTGCACCGCCATGCTTCGGTCCTTTAAGAGAACCGATTGCACCGGCAAAAGCTGAATATGTATCGGTTCCGCTGGAGGTCAGAACACGGCTTGTGAAGGTTGAGTTATTACCGCCGCCATGCTCGGTATGAAGAATGAGAATCGTATCAAGAAGGCGGGCTTCTTCGTCAGTAAACTTTCTGTCGGAACGAAGTGAACGAAGAATGGTTTCGGCTGTTGAAAGTTCTTTTTTATCAGCATGAAAATACATGCTCTTTCCCATAAACTTTCTTTTTGCCTGATAGGCATAGCACATTATTACAGGCATCTGAGCAATTATCTGAATACTTTGTCTGAGAACATTTTCAACAGTAACAGAATCAGGGTCTTCATCATAAGAATAAAGGGTTAAAACGCATCTTGCAAGCTTATTCATAATGTCTCCCTGAGCATTTCTCATAAGAACATCTTCAATGAAGGTTTCAGGAAGGTCGCGACACAAAGCCAGCGTATCTCTGAAAGCAGAAAGCTGCTCTTTTGAGGGAAGAGAGCCAAAAATCAGAAGATAAACAACCTCTTCAAAACCAAAGCGGTTTTCTCTTTCGCAAGCTTCAATAATATCATTAATATTGAAGCCTCTGAATTTTAAAATACCTTCTTCGGGAACTTTTTCACCATCTAAAATATAGTAACCTTCAACGCTGCATATTTTTGTCAGACCAGCCATAACACCGGTTCCGTCATGGTTTCTCAGACCGCGTTTTACACCGTATTTCCAGAAATCATCGTGGTTAATTGCGCTTTTTCTTTCAATTCTTTCACAAAGCGCAGCAAGTTTTTCAGGTGAAATCGGATTGATATTTTCGAGCATTACTTTACCTCCGTAACAGATTTAATATATATGAAAAAACAATAATACTTTTCAGAAACAACTGTCATTACCACAAAAAGTAATTACTAATTATTTTATAACATATAATCAATAATGTCAATATTAATAAAGTAACTTTAAATCCAACATTCTGCGTTGTAAATAGATGTGACCCATTTTCTGTAAAAAATAAAGTCAAAGTATAGTACAATGATTTTTGAAGCCTTTGGAGTGGAGCGTAGCGGAACGGAAAAGGCTTCAAAAATCGGCGGTTACGCCGACAGCTTCTCG
>JAFUHX010000004.1 GCA_017474045.1 Clostridia bacterium
TCAGTTTTACAATTTCTTGTTCATACTCTTTTATGTGTCTGTAGCTTCTGGGCATAAAAATTCCTCCTATGGTAGTTTCTTTAATTCTACCATAGGAGGCTCTTTTTTTCTATTGTCCGTTTTTACTGGACTTGTTCATAATTCCGTCGGCTTTTTTGTTGGTTTGTGAAATTTAAAGTGGTCGGCAAAATGTTAAATTTCGACCAAAATATGTATGCAAAAATGTGGGACACATCTTTTGGAACAAATGGTGTTATTACAGAGAGACTGAAGCAAACTTAAATCACTTGCTCAAAGCGAGAGATGTTTCACGAATATAATAATATTTATCGATGATGTCAATTATATTATAATAGTCTTTTCAACTGCTAACGATTTGCATAAGAATATTTTTCTGTCGATAAACCGGTAAAAATATGATATATTTTTAGCAAAATAAATTTGTGTTTGTTCGGATAATATGATGAAAATGAATCTAAAAAAGATTACAGGAGTTCCCCAAAACTCTACCTATCTCAGAGGTAATTTGTAATGAGCAGAGAAATGCAGTTTTTTATGTACTTAATAGAACGTTATGCCGGATATAAAAATTCCACAGCCGGTGATGTGCTCACTGAATGGGACGAGCTTGGTGTCAAAAATAAAATTTATGATATGTACGAGCTCTATCATACTGAAGCTAATGAAAATGCTTTTGCTGATATTGACAGATTAATGGCAGAAGCTCAGTAGGAACTGGCATCATGTTTATTAGTTGAATAATTTTCAAAGTAAAACTTTACAAATTTACCCACACCCCAAAAACTTTACAAAACTTTACAAAACTTTACAACAGCAGAAAACACCGGGGAACAATAGGTACTATTTATGGGTATTTTCAGGCATAAAGCCTGTCAAAATCACACTGAAAAACAACCCATAAATTAAGGTAACAACCCCATGGTTGGTATGACCGTTGCATGTGCAGTTGCTATTGAAGAGGCTTCAAAATAATTTTCATTTGTTAAAATTTTCATAAAAAGGCTCCCGACATAACAGTTGGGAGCCTTTTCTGTTTTCAAAACCGTAAAAATCAAAAACGCTTTCCTCCTCCCCCATAAGTTACTATGTCCCCCTATTTTTCAGATAATTCTGCGGTATTATAATATGCGTATAAACCGACGGTTAAACTTTTTTTTGAAAAGGAGACGGCAGTTATGATTATTAAGAAGACATGAAAATCCGTACCCCGAAGAAGCATTTCCACAACATTTCCACTTGAAAAAAATCCACTTCAATTTTATAATGAAGCAAAGCATACGGAGGAATTTTAATATGACAGTTAGTGAAATCAAAAGAAAAATTGATAATTTATTGTTTGCAAAAGAAGAAGATGAGGATCTTGATTGCTTTGATGATGATCTTGATTATGAACCCGTTGAAAATCCTTTTTCTCACCTTTATTTCAGAAACAATATTATTAAAATAGTTCTTACAGGCGGTCCATGCTCAGGTAAAAGTGAATTTGTAAAGCTTGCGTCTGATGAACTCAAAAAGCGAAACATCCCCGTTTTCGTTGTAAATGAAACCGCTACGGAACTGCTTAAAGGAAATCTTGTTTTTGACGACGATCCCGTTGCTTTCCAGAAAGCAGTATGTTTCCTTCAGCTTCAGAAAGAAAAAGCAATTGAGAATTACACTCTGGATTACCTCAGAAAAAAGAACCTTACAAATGCAGTAATAATCTATGACCGTTCTGCATGGGACGGACGTGCTTATCTTGATGACGATGTATGGATACAAAATGTAGGCCGTAAATATGATGTTTACAACAATTTAGGAAACCGTTTTGTAATTCATCTCGAAAGTGCCGCATCAATAGGTAAATTCTCAAAGGATAACAACGAAGAAAGATATGAAACAGAAGAGTGTGCCGCAAGAATTGATAAACGTCTTTTCGATATCTACCGTTCTCATCCGTATTTTGCACACATACCTGCCAGAGAAGACTATGAACAGAAAAAGGCTGAATTTCTGAAGCTGTTTATGGCGCATGTTGAAAGCAAACTCATATCTGAAAAGGAGGATGACTGAAAATTTCAGGGGGACTTATAAATCTTTTTCTTGACTATATTTGGTTATCCGTATGGGTACGGGTACAGGCGGCGCAGGTAACAACCCCGTCTTTCACGACCGCCTATGTTCAGCCCTATTGAAGAGGCTTCAAAGTAATCCTTTATTTATAAGAGTTTTTGAGACTTTTTAAGACTTCTGAAGTTCTTGATAAATTCTCGTCACGTGAAAATTAAACATTAAAAACTTAGACACATCATTTTGGAGTTTTCCACGATGATGTGTCTATATTTTTTTGTAAAAAATACCAAGCAAAGATGCATTAAATTGAACAAACTATTGATTTTTCCGTTGTAATGTGGTAAATTATTCTTGCGACTCAATTTCATAATTTTTATCCAATCGGTAGAGAATAAACTTGGTAAAAGTGTATTCTCTTATTTAACCATATCTACTGATTGGAGTTAAAGAAATTGTGTCGCAACAAATGAGATACATTTTTGCAGTGCGTCTCATTTGAGGCGCACTTTTTATATTTAAGGAGGAAAAAGAAAAATGAAGAAATTGGGTTTGTTGTTTGCAACGGTGCTTATGATTATGATGTTTGCATTTTCAGCAAGTGCATTAGAACCAACGGGTCAGTGCGGCGAAAATGTTTATTGGAGTTTTGACGAAAGCACAGGTGAGCTTGTTATCAGTGGTGAGGGAAATATTTGGGACTATGAGTGTTATCTTTCTCCCTTTACCCGTGAAAATTTCGAAACTGTTGTTATTAAAAACGGTGTGACCAGCATAGGTGAGTATGTTTTCTATATGTCAAGTATGTCAGACATAACTATACCTGACAGTGTAACGACTATCGGTGAACTTGCTTTCTATTTCTGCACTAAACTTGCAAATATAGACATTCCCGATAGTGTAACAACTATCGGTGATTATAATTTCAATTTATGCTCATCTATTACGCATGTTAACTTGGGAAGTGGGGTAACAACTATCGGTGAATCTGTTTTTAGTAATTGTTCAAAGCTTACAAGTATAATTGTAGATGCAGACAATAAATTTTATTCAAATGATGACAAAGGAGTTCTTTTTAACAAGGACAAAAGTGTTCTTGTTAAGTATCCCGAAGGAAATGCTGATACATCTTACATTATCCCGAATAGTGTAACATCTGTTGAAGATTATGCTTTGTACAATTGCTATAGCCTTACAAGTATAACCATACCTGACGGTTTAACAACTATTGGTGAATCTGTTTTTAGTAATTGTTCAAAGCTTACAAGTATAAATATACCCTCCAGTGTAACAACCATCGGTGAATCTGTTTTTAGCGGGTGTTCAAAGCTTACAAGTATAATTGTAGATGCAGACAATAAATTTTATTCAAATGATGATAAAGGAGTTCTTTTTAACAAGGACAAAAGCGTTCTTGTTAAGTATCCCGAAGGAAATGCTGATACGTCTTACACAATCCCGAACAGCGTAACAACTATCGGAAACACCGCCTTTTCTTCAAATAACTTAACTAACATAAACATACCTAACAGCGTAACTACAATAGGAAACAGTGCTTTCTCTTTTAACAATAACTTAACTAACATAAACATACCTGACAGCGTAACCACAATAGGAAACGGCGCCTTCTATAACTCTCACGCGCTTACAAATATAGACATACCTGACAGTGTAATAACTATTGGTGCCTCCGCTTTTGATAACTGTTATAAATTAACGAATGTAACTATAGGAAGCGGTGTTACAACTATTGGTAATGATGCTTTCCGCTGCGGCGATGCCCTTACAAATATAACTGTTGATGCGGATAACACAGCATATTCAAGTGATAGCAGAGGTGTTCTTTTCAACAAGAATAAAACTGTTCTTATTCAGTATCCTATGGGTAATATTGAAACATCCTATACTATTCCTAACAGTGTAATAACTATCAATGACTTTGCTTTCCCGGGATGTACAAATCTTGTTGCCGTAACTATTCCCGGCAGTGTAAAAACTCTCGGTAACGGAGCATTCTTTTATTGCACTAATCTTGCAGATATATATTATATGGGCACGAAGGATACGTGGAAAGAAGTATATATTTATCCCCTTAACAATGATCACTTTTTAGATGCAACCATCCATTTTATACACGATAAACACTCCTATTCTTCTCAAGTTACAAAACAACCGACTCATCTTGAACAGGGCGAGAAGCTTTTTACTTGCGCTTGTGGTGACACTTACACAGAGCCCATTGCAAAACTTACAAAACACAGCTATACATCAACAATCATAAAGAATCCTACTTGTTCAGAAAAAGGCGTAGAGCAACTTTTTTGTGAATGCGGTTACTCTTACAATAGGGATATCAAAACAACAGAACACAACTATGTTGATGATGTGTGTATAGAATGTGGCAAAAGCAAAGTTGACAACTGCTCCTGCAACTGCCACAAATCAGGATTTATGGGCTTTATTTGGAAGATTATTCTCTTCTTCAACAAGCTCTTTAAAACCAACAAAACTTGTGCTTGTGGCGTAGCTCATTATTAAACACATAAAAGGGAACGGACCAAAACCGTTCCCTTAGTTTTTTCCTTTTCAAAAGGCAAGAAGTATTATGTGAGAATCCGTGCGTATAAGACTGTAAACAAGAAACAGGTTTACGGTGCATGGAGTACTGTGAAGAGTATAAAGGTTAAATAACACAAAAACAGCCATTGGATAACGTAATCCGGTGGCTGTTTTTTTGTGGGGGTCATACTTTTTTTAGTAGCCTTATAAGACCGAAAAATTATATCTCAAAATTCGGTGGTCTATTAGGAGAGATAAAAGTTATTAAACAAAATCTTGTTTATGAAAAATTTCATCTTTTTCGTTGAAAAGCAACCATGTTGCCCTCATTGTGTTGTCAATTATACATTTTCAATATAAATATTGATTGACTTTGCCCAGCGACAAAAGTATAATTATAGTATTAAATTCGGAGGAAGTTCAAATGAAAAAGAATACAACCGCCCTACCCTATAAATTATATGACATCATTCCCTCTCAGGACGCTATGTACCTTATGTATAAATACGGAATACATAAGCAAATGGCTCAGATTCCCTCTTCTCTTACAATAAAAGATGAAATGGATTTTGACCTTCTTCGTGAAGCTTTTAATATTGCCATTACCCGCCATGATTGCCTGAGACTGAGATTTATTAAGGTCAACAAAGAAATCAAGCAATATTTCGGACCGGAATATCGCTATGAACTTCCTGTTATGCACTTCAAAAGTCTTGAAGAACAAGAAGCCTTTTTTGAAAAAGACGCTGTAAAGCCCGTTAAGTTTGACAAAGGAGAGCTTTTCAGAGCCTATCTTTTCAGAACCGACGGAGCGCACATCGGAATTTATGTCAACTTTACCCATCTTATAACTGACGCCATGGGAATTTCGGTTTTCTTTCAGGATTATCTTGATATCTATAACGCCCTTCATGATAATACTCCCATGCCCGAAATGCCTGCAAGCTATGAAGAATATATTATTGAAGAACTCAAGAGAGCCTCTGACACAAAAAAAATGGCTAAGCACGAAAAGTTTTATAAAGAGTATTTTCTCAAAGGCGGCGAGCCTTATTACGCAGGTGTTCACGGCGGAGAATTTCTTGATAAATACAGAAAAAAGAAAAAGGACCCTTCTATCCGTGTTCCTCTTGCCTATAACCCCCTTTATGACAAATGCGACATGATGACTAAGCATATTTCGCCTAAGGAAGCTCAGGTTATTGCTGAATACTGCCTTTCAAAGCAGATTGCTCCCGAAAGTATTTTTCAGTTTGGCCTTCGTTCCCATTGCAGTAAGGTCAACAGCCGTATCAACGACGTTTCCATGATGGCGGTCTGCAGCAAGAGAGCAACAAAAAAAGAAAAGAATATGACCGGCTGTTTGGCTCAGCCCATTCAGATCAGAACAATTCTTGACGAAAAGATGACCTTCAACGAAGCTATTAACGAAATGGTTGCCGTCAGAACCTCACTTTATCGCCATGTTGCCTATCCCTATACCAAAGCCCGTACAATGTCGCTTGAAATGTATGGCTTCAGCGCAATTCAAGGACCAAATTCATTGATGTTTTCCTGGATTCCCCTTCCTGTTAACGGTGAATTCGGCTTCGACTTCGAATTTAAAACCTATAACCTCGGAAGGTATTTCACTCCGCTTTACACAATAACCATGCCCGATCCCTCAGACAAGGGAATTAACATGTGTTATATGTATCGGACTAAGCTTTCAACAAAAGAACAGATTGAATTGCTTCACGAAAACACAGTTAAGGCAATTATGTTGGGAATTGAAAATCCGGAAATGACTGTTGGCGAAATTCTTGACGCACTTAAAGAGCAATAATAAAATATACCACATAAAAACCGTTGTATTTTTCTTATATTACAACGGTTTTTGTTTTTCGCCCATTGAAAAAAACTGAATTAAGGCTATAATTATATTAACATAAAAAACGAGGCGAAAAAAATGAATGACTCTGAAAAGCAATTTAAAAAAATGACGGAAACTCCGATTTCATCGTTAATCATAAAGCTTGCCGTTCCCACAATTTTAAGCATGCTGATAACCAGCATATATAACCTGGCAGACACCTATTTTGTCGGCCAGCTCAGCACAAGCGCCAGCGGTGCAGTTGGCGTTGTTTCAAGCCTTATGGCAATTATTCAGGCCTTCGGCTTTATGTTTGGCCATGGTTGCGGAAGTGTTGCCAGTCGTCTGCTGGGAAACAAAGACCAAAAAGGCGCAACCAAATTTCTTTCTTCAGCGTTTTTCCTTGCTCTTTTAGTGGGAACTTTAATTGCAGTTTTTGGCTTAGCCTTTCTTGAGCCCTTTATGAATTTTTTAGGAAGCACTCCCACCATTCTGCCACACGCCAAAGCCTATGCAAAATATATTCTTCTCGCCGCACCCGTTATGATGTCCAGCGTTGTTTTAAACAATCTTCTTCGCTACGAAGGAAAAGCCGTTCTTTCAATGGTCGGACTGATTTCCGGCGGAATAATCAACATCGTTCTTGATGCGTGGCTTGTTCTCGGCGTTGGAATGGGTACTGCCGGTGCCGGACTTGCAACAGCAATTTCGCAGTTAATCAGCTTTATTCTTTTGCTTTCGGTTTTTGTTATGGGTAAAACAACGAGCAAAATTTCAATCAGAGCTGTTTCACGAAGCTTTGGCGATTACTTAAAAATTTTCACCACCGGGATGCCGAGCTTCGGAAGGCAGGGCCTTGCCAGCATTGCAGGAATGCTTCTCAACATTGCCGCGAAAAACTGGGGTGACCCTTGTGTTGCCGCTATGAGCATTATCAGCCGAATTTTTCTTTTCCTTATGGCAATCATGCTTGGAATAGGTCAGGGCTTTCAGCCCGTTTCAGCCTTTAACTACGGCGCAAAAAAATTCGGAAGAGTCAGAAAAGCTGCCCTTTTCACAACCGCAGCAAGCTTTTTCAGCACTTGCTTTTTCATCGTTATCTGCTTGATTTTTGCCGAAAATTTCATCAAGCTTTTCAGAGACGACCCCTTGGTTACGGAAATTGCTCTTCCCGCTTTCAGATATCAGACGGTTGCAATGATTTTTCAATCAGTTATCGTTGTTTCAAATATGCTTTTTCAAAGCGTTGGAAAATCAGCAAGAGCCACCTTCCTTTCGCTTTGCAGACAAGGAATTTATTTCATTCCGCTAATTCTTTTTCTTCCCTCTGAAATGGGCATTTTCGGTCTTCAGCTTTGTCAACCTCTGGCTGACGCTCTGACCTTTTTAACCTGCCTTCCCTTTTATATTGCTTTTCTTCATGAGCTTAAAAAGAAAGAGCTTCAGCTTCATAAGTAATAATAAATTTATTCTTAAAAATTCAGACATGTTAAACGGGCTGTAAAAACAAGTTTACAGCCCGTTTAGTTTATTTAGTTATGCACTTTTTTAATTATTATAGAAGCCATAAAGACCGTCTGTTGTTGTCTGAGTGTTGTCAACATACCAGCTCATGCCGATTTTTACGGCTAAAACATCTGTTGCGGCAACAAGAGCTTCGTTTGAAAAAACCTGAACCTCAAACTCTTTAACCTCAGAAATATCGTCAATGCTCACTCCGTAGGTTTCAAAAAGCGCCTCGTTGCAGTTTTCTTTATAAAGAGCAACATCAAGAGCTGTTTCTGAATTGACTTTTACGGAAAGCTTATAGTCTTCACCATAGGCTGTCTGATATTTTCCTGTTGATTTGAAAGAAGTCTGAATTCCCGTGTTTTCATCAAACTTATCTTCCGTTCCCGTCAGGGTTTCACCATAGGTTTTAACGTTAGCCTCAAGTGCAGTAAACATTACCTCGTCGCTTATATAGTCATCGCCGAAAATTACTTTTCTGACCTTCACAAGCTCTTCGAAATAGCTTTTAAAAACAAGGTCATAATCATCCCAACCGTTTTGGGTTATAAGTCTTTCATAAAAAGGATACATTGTTTCAATAAGCTTTCCCTGAAGCGAACCGTCGTCGTTCAAGGTCTTTTCGCCTTTAAAGGCTTCGTCATTATAGCCCTTGAGGCCATCTGTTCCTTTTTCGGCGCTGTAGTCAGCGTCACGATAAATTACGGGATACATATAATATTTTCTGATGTAATCGCCATATTTGCTGCTCTTGCTGACAATTGTGTTTTTATAGGCATTATAGCCGTCTCCGGTCTGAACGATTGTGTCAACATAGGTTTTTGCCACTTCTTCGGGATGAAAAGCTGTGTATTTTGATTTGAAGGTAGTAACAGAGATTGTTAAAAGAGCAGCAAGAACTGCAAAGAAAGCAATCACAGCATAAAGTTTTGTGTTAAATTCTTTTTGATTTTTTGCCATCTTTCTGACCTCCTCAGCCTTCAGCCTTATTTGCTTTTTCACGGCGTTCCATAAGGGCGGCTGTGATTTTTTCTTTCTTTTCTCCAACCATATCATAGAAGAAAATGGGAACCGCCTGAAGAACAACGAAAACTGCCGGAATAATTGTATAAATCATAAGAAGCTTATTGAGAGTTCCGTCAGTCTGGGCTGCATAAGCAACATTGGTGTCGGTTGAAACCATATAGCCCGACCAGGTATAGAGAAGCCAGGGGCCGAGAGCCTTTGTGAAGGCAGAAGCAATTTTTGAAAAAAGTCCGTAGCCCGCATAGGCAAGACCCTCCTGACGCTTTCCTGTTTTATATTCAATTTCGTCAACGCAGTCAGCAATCATAATATTGGGTGTAACATTGGTGTTTCCGTGTTGGAGACCGCAGAAGAAGTTAAGAATAAGGAAGGGGATAATGAGCCCGTCGTTAAAGCCGATTCCTCTTGAAACAAGGAAGAGAATTGAAAGAGAAGAAGCTCCGTAAAGGCTGAAAAGAATGAAGGTTTGTTTGGTTGAAAACTTTTTAAGAACAATATTGACAAGAAGCGTTCCAACAGCCGTTCCTATTCCCATGGGAAGAAGAAGACCAAGCTTCAGATCCTTTGAGCCTAAAAGATAAATTGCAATATAAAGAGAAACTGTTCCGTAAACACCTCTTCCGAAGCCTGTGAGCTTCGTTAAAGAAACCATTAAAAGATTTTTGTGGGCAAAAACAACCTTAACTGCGTCTTTAAGGCTGACCTTTTCCTGAGTGAAGGGAACGCGTTCTTTGTTATTTGTGAAGAAAATCATAACGAACAAAACAATTCCCAAAGCGCAGACAGCTGTTGAAATAACAAGGTCAAGACCCTGTCCTTCAGCGTTTTTAAACTGCTGCTGACCCATAACGGCTTTCATAATAAGGCCAACGACAAGAATAACAACCATTCCGCCTGACTGACCCACCGAGCGAAGGAAAGAAGCGATTGAAATTGCGCTTGAACGCTCAGAGGGGTTGGGCGAACAAAGAGAGCCAAAGCAGTTTGCCGGACTTTCAACAGCGCAGCAAAAGGCTGTGTAAAGAGAATAGATAACAAACATCCAGATTATTGCAACGGTCTGGTTATTTGTGTTGGGTGCGGCAAAAACAAGCATTGAAATAATTGAAAGAGGAATAACACCGAAGCCAACCCATGGCTTAACCTTGCCAAACTTGGTTCTTGTGTTATCAACAAGATAACCGATTACAAGCTCGCAAACGGCACCGACAATTCCGGCAACGAGAAAGACCATTGAAATAACGTTAGACATTGTTTCGCTGTCGAAACCTTTGCCCTTGAACGCAAAGTCAGCGAAGTATGTTGCTGTGTAGTCAGGCATCCAGCCTGTAAGCAGTGCAACACCGAAAAGTCCGATTCCAAAGGTTATTATTTCAGACTTTTTCATGAATTTCTGCTGAGTTTTTTCTGTTATTTTTTCAGCCATATATAATCTCCTTAGCTGTATTTTCTCGAAAGAAGCTTTTCAGCCTCTTCTTTTGAAATTTTTCCTGCGTTGCAGTCAGCCATAACCTGAACATCTTTATCCTTAAGCTTATAGAAGAGCCAGATTGCAAAGGCAATTGTAATTCCGAAAATGGGGAACACATTGAAGGTGAACCAGATTCCGTCAAGAGCCTCAGGTGTCTGAGCTGCAGCTTCACCCAATGCTTCAAGAGCAGGGAAAGAATCGGCGTTTTCAATTGTTCTGTAGCCAAAGAAGCCAAGAAGAATGAGGCCGACTGATGTTGAAATTGCTGAAGAAAGCTTAACGATGAATGTTTGAATAGCAAAGGTAATTCCTTTGGCTTCTGTTCCTGTTGTAAACTGTCCGTATTCGGCGCAGTCGGGAGTAAAGGTGAAGGAAAGAACACCCATAATTCCCAAAGGAACAGCGCGAAGCATATACATAACGCAGAAAAGAATAAAGCTTGAACGTGTGAAACACATTATTACTGAAGTCACAATAGTAACAACAACAGAAATATGGAAAAGGGTCATCTTATCCATCTTTTTGATCATTTTGGGAACAAGAAGTGACATAATAAGCTGAGGAATTGCCGCAACGGTTCCGGTTATGAGAGTGAGAGTTGCGTTACCATAGATATAGAAAGCAAAAATATGCTGAAGCTGGTTATAGGTCTGAGCGCCGGAATAGAAGAGATAGCCGAGATAGAAAATGAGAAGATATTTGTTTTTAACAATATATTTAAGCATTCTCTTTATTGTGAATTGCTCTTCGTCAGTACCCTTGAAGCGTTCCTGGCAATGCTTGCAGACAGGGAACATTGTTGCAGCTGCAACAGAAGCAATAATAATGCTGATTATAGAATACTGAATTCCAAGGCTGCCGTTGAGAACAGTAACGAGAACAAAGGTGAGAGCTGAACCGATTCCGCCGGTTATTGATTTATAGGAAAGAACGGTGTTTCTTTCTTCAACATTAGTTGTCATTGAGGTAATAATTCCGAAAGCAGGAACGTCGCAAAGCGTATAGGCAGTATCCCAGATAATATAGGCAATAGCAAACCAGATAAGCTTAACGTTTTCCAGCATTTCGTCGGGCATTTCTCCCATTTTAGCGGGAATTATGAAAATTGCAATTGTTGCAAGCGGTGTTAACGCGCAGGCAATTTTAAGCCAGGGAAGATATTTCTTTCCGCTTCTGAACTTAACCTTGTCAAATAAAACACCGAAAAGTGCATCGTTAACAGCGTCCCATACTTTAACAACAAGCATTACGACACCTGATTTGACGGGGTCGATATTGATTAAAACAAGGAAGGTGGCAAGAAAGCCGTTAACCATGTTATAAATCATGTTCTGACCGAAGAAATAGAAATAATAGCTTTTTCTTTCAGCCGAATTTGTTAACCATCCCGCAGGATTAGGTTTTTTCTGTTTTGTTTCCACTTTTAAAAGCCTCCGTTTCGAAGCCCTTTCAGGCTTCCTATTTTTTTTACATTTTAGTATTATATCATATTGCCTGGATTTTTTCATTATAATTCCCGTTTTCAATATGTAAAATTTTATTGCTGTTTTTAATGCAAAATAACCATATTTCCATTAAAAAAGACAACTAAAAAGAAAATGACACCTTACACAAGGAAAGTGAAGGTGTCATAACAAATTAAACATTCATCTGAAGGTTATAATATTCGTTCCCTTAAGCAGTTTTTTCTTATTTCTGAGTTAAATCATAAGTATCCTGAGCAATCATGAGCTCTTCATCGGTGGGAATAACGAGGAACTTAAGAGCTGAATCGTCGGTTGAAATTTCAATTTCTTTTCCGCGAAGAGCATTGGCTTCTTCGTTGATTTTTGTTCCGAGATATTCAAACTTTGCGCCGACTCTTGAACGGTAGTGGGGGTTGTTTTCTCCGATTCCGCCTGTGAAAACAACAGCGTCTGCGCCGCCCATTGCTGAAATAAAGCCGCCGATTAACTTTGTCAGCTGATGGCAGAACATTGCCTCAACAAGCATTGCTCTTTCATCGCCGTTTTTGGCTCTGTTTTCAATGGTTCTGTTGTCGCTGGTTGCTTCGTTTTTGGGGTCTGAATTGGTAAGACCCAACATTCCGGACTTTTTGTTAAGAATCGTGTCAATATCTTTTGCGCTGAGATTTTCTTTTTCCATAAGGAAAGGAATAATCGCAGGGTCAATAGAGCCGCTTCTTGTTCCCATCATAATTCCTTCAAGAGGAGTCAGACCCATTGTTGTGTCAACACATTTTCCGCCGTTGATTGCTGAAAGTGAAGAACCGTTTCCGAGATGGCAGGTAATTATTCTCAGAGTTTCGGCATTATATTTTCCCGGATACTTTTTGCAAAGGAAGTCAGCTGTTCTCTGAGCAACATATTTGTGTGAAGTTCCGTGGAAGCCGTAGCGGCGAATTCCGTATTTCTCATAGTATTCATAGGGAAGAGCATACATAAATGCTTCTTTTGAAATTGTCTGGTGGAAGGCTGTGTCAAAAGCGGCAACATTGGGAATTCCCTTCATAACGCTTTCGCAAACTTCAATACCGGTAAGGTTTGCAGGATTATGAAGAGGTCCGAGAGGAATACATCTTCTGATTGCTTCTTTAACGTCTTCGTTAACAACAACGCTGCCTGAAAATTCCTCGCCGCCGTGAACAACTCTGTGACCTACGGCTGCAATTTCATCCATTGACTTGAGAACACCGTATTCTTCACTTGTGAGAGTTTCAATAAGGATTTCAATGGCTTCTTTGTGTTCTGCACCGGCTTTAACGGGGGCATCGTCAATAACCTTAACAAGCTTTCCGCTTTCGTTGGGAAGCTTATGGGTGAAGGTGGGGGTTGCTGTGCAAAGCTGTTGGAAAATTCCGTTGCAGAGAACTTCTTTCTCGGGCATACTGTAAACAGTATATTTAAGAGAAGAGCTTCCTGCATTAACAATAAGTTCTTTAACGCTCATGGGGTTTCAATCTCCTTTTTTTGAATTGTCAGAAATTCTCTGACATTAACGCCAAATATTATAACACATATTTTTTCTTTTTTCCACTATATCAGAGTATTTAGAAAAATTTCTAAATAGCTGTTGACAAACTGTATTCCAAATGCTATAATCTATTTAGAAATATTTCTAAATATCATAAAAGGATTTGATAAAAATGAGTTTCGCAGAAACCTTCAGGGCGCTTTCTGACCCCGTCAGAAGAGAAATTCTCGTCATGCTCAAGGAAGGAAAAATGACCGCCGGTGAAATCGCTTCAAAATTTGATCTTACAGGCGCCACCGTTTCCTATCACCTTTCGGTTCTTAAAAAGGCCGACCTTCTTTTTGAAAACAAGGTTAAAAATTTTATTTATTATGAGGTCAATGTTTCGGTTTTTGAAGAAATCATGCTTTGGCTTTCTCAGTTCGGAGGTAATGAAAATGAAGATTAAAAATAAAAAGAAAGTTTTTTGTGGAGCAGCTTTTTGCCTTCTCCCCATTCTCGTAGGACTTGTTTTGTGGAACAAGCTTCCCGATGAAATGCCTGTTCATTGGAATGCTAACGGTGTTGCCGACGGCTTTTCTTCAAAAGCATTTTCTGTTTTTGCCGTTCCCTCTTTCTTTGCCGGACTTCACCTTCTTTTGCATTTTGTTTCAGGCCTTGAAAAGCGAAGAAAAAACTATGCCAGAGCCCTTGACGCAATGACCTTTTGGCTTCTTCCCGTTTTTTCGGCAATATGTTGTTCAATAATGTATCTGACATCCATGGGAAAAACCGTCAGGGTTGAAATGGTTATTCCTGCCCTTGTTTGCGTTATGCTTATTTATATCGGCAACTTCCTTCCAAAATGCAAACAAAACAGCACTATGGGAATCAAGCTCCCCTGGACGCTGAAAAGCGAAGAAAACTGGAACAAAACTCACCGCTTCGGCGGCTGGATCTGGATTTTCTGCGGTCTTTCAGGCCTTGTTTCAGCTTTTTGCTTTAAGCCGGTTTTTCTTTTTGTATTAATAATTTTTGCAGTAGCTGCTCCAACGATTTATTCTTTTGTGTTAAGCAGAAAAGGGATTTGATTTTTGAGTCAAAAAAATTTCTTTGTTAGATTTTGACAAAACTGAGCTTTTTTTCTTGTTGAATCATGCCATTGATTTCATAAACAAAACTGTGTATAATTTCACTCGTTGTTTATGAATCGTTCAGCTTTAATAAGATAAAGCTTTTAAATTGAGAAAATACAAAACGAAGAGTGACCTGCCTTCCGGCAGGTCATTTCTATTTTTTCAGACAACTCAGACGATTAGAGAATTTAATTTTATATTTATATATATATTAATTATTTTTTATAGTTATCAGCCATATTTCGATTGACAATAACAAGCTTGTGTGCTATAGTTTATTAACGGTGTTAACTATTTTGGTTAACATCGTTAACTTTTTAGAAGGATGATTATAAAACTGATGAAAAAACAAGACTTAATTAATGAATTTGTCGATGTTTTCTCAAAAATCAATCGGGCAAAAACCTTTGTTGACTTTCAGTTTTATCTTAAAGGCGAAAGCATTTTTCTTTCATACTTAGAGGAAACAGGCGGAAGTGCAGCTCCCAGCGAGTTAGCCAAAGAGCTTCAGATTTCTCCGGCAAGAGTTGCCGCCATAATAAAAAGCCTTGAGATAAAAAAGCTTGTTATCAGAAAGAGTTCTCCCGGAGACAAAAGGCGAAATCTTGTTGAAATTACAAAAAAAGGAAGCGAATGGGTAGAGATTACCAAAAACCGACTTTCCGAAAGCGCAGTTTTGCTTCTTGACAAATTAGGTGAAGAAGACACCGCCGAGCTTTTGAGAATTCTCAACAAAATTTCAAAAATCTAATAATTTTTGAAAAACATTGAATTTAATGTTAAATTTATCTTTCAACAATAACATAATAAAGATTAACAGATGAGGTGATTACTCTGAAGAATATGGTTAAAAAGCTTTTGTGTGTTTTAATGTGTTTTGCCGTTCTTTTCAGCAGCGTTATCTGCGCTTTCGCGGCAATAACCTATCCCGAGGGCGTTACTGAAGAAAATGCACTTGAAGCCATTGAAAAAACAGATACCCTTGTTAAAAACGCTCTTAAAGAAACTGAAAACACAACTGTTTCTGAGCTGATTTATTCACTTTTGTTTTCCGACGACACTCTCAACTCTCTTCTTGTTGGGGTTTATTCTGAAATTGAAAAACAAAACATGGATCTTTCAAGCCTTAATATTGTTACCACGCCTGCCGAGGTTGCAAAATATTTAACAGCCTATCCCACGGTTGCTCTCAGTCTGGCAATGGCAACCTCATGGCAAGACATTAATCTTGACCTTGCTGTGTGGGGCATTAAAGATAAGGCCGCCTTCAGCGCAGCGGTAGCTTCAATGTTTGGTCCTTTCAACAGTCTTCTTATGACGCTGCTTTGTTCAAAGAGCTATCCCATGGGGCTTGTTTCAATTCAGGGCGACGAAGGCTATCAGAACAGTATCGTTCCAATGCTTCAGTCTTTGGGCTGCACAGATATCAAGGCTGCCGACCGGTTTAAAGCTGAAGCCGAAGCCGACAACTACAGCATGGTTAAAAACATTGTTAATTCAATTTTTTCTCTTGTTGACGCCATCGCTCAATCTCCCGTTTCAACTCTTTCTGAAAGACTTCCCGGCCTTTCCTATTATCTTGTTAACGGTGGCTTTGAAGAGAGCATAAAAGCCCTCATCAGCCCTCTCAACGTTAAGGTTGCGGGCCTTGTTTCAATCATGAACGGCAACCAGATTCTCGAAATGGTTGAAGGCTCAACCGAAGCCCTCTCAAACCCAACAGAGAGCCTTAATGCAATGCTTTCAGAAAGCGGAATTACCATTGCTTCTCTTGACCTTCAGGCTCTTTCGAAATGCGGAACGGTTGAAAACTCAACCGTTAAAGCAAACAAGAGCGAAGCCTTCATTTTTATTCTCAGATGGCTTATTGAAACAATAAAGCTTAACAAAGATAACCTTCCTTCGCTTTTAGGTGAGGAAAACGCTGAAATGGGCGAAATGCTCAAATCCCTTGGTGGAATTTTTGAAAAAGACACAGATGAGCTTGTTTCTCTTTTTGTTAAGCTTCTGACAAAGCCTTTTTCTGCCGCAACCGAATATCAATGGCCAATTCCCACCTTTAGCGCCTCCTCAGTAAACTACACGCAAAATCTCAGCAAAGAAAAGTTTCAGCGCGTTGTTGAAGGCATAGATGAGCTTGTTGATCAGTTCGTTGCTGAATCAACAGAAGAGAAAAGTTTGAAAAATCTTCTGAAAAAAGAAATCTATTCACCAAAAACCCTTAGCGCACTTGTTATCGGTCTTTATAGTATGTTTGACAGCAAAGAGCTGGCTCAGGTTCTTCCCCTTCTGGAAATGGATCTTTCGCCAAAAGGTGTTGCTGCTCAGATTACTCAGCCTCAGTATTATAAGGCCTCAACAATAATTTCAGCGGCTAAAAAATGGAAAAGCCTTGAGGGAATCAATCTTAACTGGGGCTTTTCCGCAGGAAACTATGAAGCCTTCAGAAAAGCTCTGACCGCAGCCCTCAGACCTCTTTCCCCTGCCTTAAAGTTTATTCTGGCTGAAGGAAAAATTGAATTTTTTGACACCATTTCCATCGGCGGCGCAAAGGGATATAACGTTTCTGTTATTCCCATTCTTGAAGCGTTGGGCTGCCCTTCAAACAGAATTCTCAGCTATGAGGAATATAAAACTCTGGCAAACGCTTCTGCCGACGGCGCAATAAAAGGTCTTCTCGATCCGATTTTTTCTCTTATAAACACCGTTTTTGAAAAGCCAATATACACCTTGACACTGATTCTTCCAAACATAATCTTTTTCCTTGATAACGGAGGCCTTTCTCAGTGCATTAAAAATCTTGTTGATCCTTTTACTGCAATGCTTTCAGATTTAGGCTTTTCAGCTGAAGAAATGGGCGTTGATTTAAGTCAGTTAACAGAAACCGACATTATCAAAACCCTCGAAACCGAAGCAACAGGCCTGATTGAAGACATTGTTCTTCCGCCCATGGATCTTTCTTCTCTCGGAACAATAGGTAAAATTGAGGTTGTTTCAAGCAAGGCAACCTATCATGGTGTTCAGAGTCAGACCTTCTATGTCAGAGCTGACCAGGAAGCCCTTATGGTAACAATTCTTCGCTTCGTTGTTGAAGTTATCAGAATGCCGGCAAACAGCTCGCTTCTGACCTCTTTTACAGGTGGCGGTGAAGAAGGCGGAAACCAGATGTTTGCTCAGTTTTCAACAGGAATCGGCGATGAAATGGCAAAAATGACTACCGACGAAACGGTTGAATGGCTTTATAAGCTGTTTTTCCGCGAAAGAGCCATTGACCCTCAGCTTCTTGAAAGCGACTATGAGCCAAACATTATTTATAAACCAAAAAAACAGATTAACTACGGTTTTCTCGGTCCGCTGACAATAGTTCTTATTGTTGCAACAATTATGGCTGTTATCAACCGTTCAAAAATCACCGACTTCCTTGAAGAAAAAAAGAAGTCGAAGAAAAAAACAACAACTAAGTCACAGGAGGTGTAATTATGCTGGTATTAAAAGATATAATCAAAGACTATGTTGCCGGCGACACCAGCGTCAGAGCCCTTAAAAATGTCAGCATTAATTTCAGAGAAAGCGAATTTGTTGCCGTCCTCGGTCCGTCAGGCTGCGGAAAAACAACAATGCTTAACTTAATAGGCGGCCTCGACAGATACACAAGCGGCGACCTCATCATAAACGGAAAATCAACAAAAACCTTTACCGATGATGATTGGGATACCTACAGAAATCACTCCGTAGGCTTCGTTTTTCAAAGCTATAATCTCATTCCCCACCAGACCGTTCTTTCAAACGTTGAGCTCGCTCTCACTCTTTCAGGCGTTTCAAAAGCTGAGAGAAGAAGAAGAGCCATTGAAGCGCTTGAAAAGGTTGGCTTAGGTAATCAGATTGATAAAAAGCCTTCACAGATGTCTGGCGGTCAGATGCAACGAGTTGCCATTGCCAGAGCTTTAATCAACAATCCCGACATTATTCTCGCCGACGAACCCACCGGAGCTTTGGACAGCGAAACAAGTGTTCAGATTATGAACATTCTCAAAGAGATTTCAAAAGATAAGCTCATAATAATGGTTACTCACAACCCCGACCTTGCCAACGAATACGCTAACAGAATAATCGGCTGCCTCGACGGCGAAATCGTCAGCGATACTAACCCCTTTGAGCCTGAAACAGCTGATTTTGAAGCTGAAAAAATCAAGGTTGAAGCCGAAAAGAAAAAAGGCAAAAAGCCCTCTATGTCTATGAAAATGGCTTTTGACCTCAGCTTAAGAAATCTTCTTACAAAAAAAGCAAGAACCCTTTTAACTGTTTTTGCCGGAAGTATCGGTATTATAGGAATTGCGTTGGTTCTTGCCCTTTCAAACGGAATTAACGGCTTCATTGCGAAGCTTGAAAGCGATGCCTTGCTTCTTTTTCCCATGTCAGTTGAAAAAGAAGCCGTTGACACCGACAGCATGCTTGAAACAGCCATGGGGCTTAATCCGCTTTTAGATGTTGACCACGACAGAGACGCCGTTTATGTCAACAGCTCTATGAGCACAATGCTCAACACCTTTATTCAGCAATCTTCTTCAAACAACCTCGGAAGCTTCAAAAAATATATTGACGACAACAAGAAGGTTTTTGAAGAAAACTGCAACGCGGTTCAATATAAATATTCATCACCTCTTAATATCTACAGAACCGATGTTGGCAACTCCATTGTTCAGGTCAGCCCCAACACAGTTCTTGACGAAATGAGTCTTGACGCTCTTTCAGCCGTTGAAGGCTTCGTTGACCTTGAAAGCTATACTAACCTCTGGCAGCAGCTTATCGGAAACAACGAAACAATTAAAGAGCATTACACCGTTGTTTACGGTCAGCTTCCTCAGAAATTTAACGAGGTTGTTCTCATTGTTGACGGAAACAACGAAATCACCGAGCTTATGCTCTATTCTTTGGGAATAAAAAACCAGAAGCAGTTTATGTCAAATGTTATGGGTGCTATTTCAGGCGGTCAGGAGGTTGACAACAGCGCTGTTTCAAAATATACCTATGAAGAAATTCTCAAGCTTAAATATAAACTTGTTTTAAGCAGTGATTATATGGTTCAAAACAAGAAAACAGGCCTCTGGGAAGACAGACGAGACAACAATTCTCACCTTAAAAAGATTATTAAAAACGGCGTTGACATTAAAATTGTTGGTGTTATCCGCCCCAACGACGATAATATTCTTGCCGTAGGAACCGGCTGCATCGGCTACAGCGCAGATCTTATGGAATACGTTATTAACGAAACAGCCAACTCAAAGGTTGTTAAGGCTCAGCTTTCCGACACCTCAAAAGATATTATCACAGGCGAAAAATTTGTTAACATGACCGTTAACGATTTTGACCTTGTTGATATTGACCTTGAAAAAATCAATTTTGACTATCTCGACATCACACCGTTTCTTTCAATGGCTGCCGACATTGACCTTTCTCAGTTTGACATTATGGACCTTTCATCGATGTTTGACTTTAAAGACATGAGCGACCTTCAGAAAAAGCTTATGGAAGGCTATCTCAATGACGAGCAGGTTCTTTCCTTCAAGCAGGCATATCTTGACACGATGAACGAAAAATGTTCACTTGAAAAAACCCTTGAAACAATCGGTTACTGCGACAGAAACAACCCCACTTCCATAGCTCTTTATCCAAAGAATTTTGAGTCAAAGGCCATTGTTAACGATATGGTTGATTACTATAACCAAACCGTTACTGAAGACGGTCACGAAGAGCTTACCATCAGATGCACCGACTACATCGGAATAGTTATGGGTGTTGCAACTCAGGCAATTGATATCGTTACCTATACCCTTGTTATTTTCGTTGCAATTTCTCTTGTTGTTTCTTCAATTATGATTGGAATCATTACCTATGTTTCCGTTCTTGAAAGAACCAAAGAAATCGGTATTTTAAGAAGTATCGGAGCTTCAAAAAGAGATATTTCAAACGTATTCAACGCCGAAACAATTATTATCGGTCTGAGCGCCGGTCTTTTCGGAATTATTTCAACGGTCTTGCTGTCGATTCCGATTTCGCTGATTCTTCAGCACCTGACCGGAACTTCAATTGCGGCTGTTCTTCACGTTTCAAACGCATCGATTCTTGTTGCAATCAGCGTTTTCCTGACCTTTATTGCAGGTTTGGTTCCCTCCTCTCTCGCAGCAAAGAAGGACCCCGTTGAAGCCTTAAGAAGCGAATAAATCAAAATGGTCTGCAAAAAATCGCGGACCGCATAAAACAAACAAAGGGTTTCTTTCGGTTAATGCCAAAGAAGCCCTTTAAAACTATAAAAACTACTGAAAGAAGATAAAGTATGCTATAAACAAAGCTTTTTTCAGGCATTGAAAATTTCGTTTTCTTATGTTAAAATCGAGGCATAATTATTCTAAGGAGAAAAATATGAATCACCATTTTTTTGCCATGCATTCAAGAATGAAATATATTAACCGCTGGGCATTGATGAGAAACACCCTCAGCGAAAATATTTCAGAACACAGCAACGACGTTGCAGCAATCGCTCACGCAATCGCCGTTATTAAAAACATCCGTTTCGGCGGAAATGTTAACGCCGAAAGAGCCGCAGTTCTCGGTCTCTACCACGACATGCCCGAAATCATAACCGGAGACATGCCCACCCCGGTCAAATATCACAGCAAAACGCTTCACAGCGAGTTTCTTCAGCTTGAAACCATGGCTTGTGAAAGACTTTTAAACATGCTGCCTGAAGACCTTAAAGAAACCTATAAAAGCTTCTTCTTTAAAAAAGAAGAAGACGAAGAGCTTTGGAAAATTGTTAAGGCGGCTGACAAAATCTCTGCCCTTATAAAATGTATTGAAGAAAAAAACGCCGGAAACAGCGAATTTTCCAGCGCACTTGATTCAACAAAAAAGGCTATTAAAAAAATGAATATGCCCGAAGCTGAAGCTTTTGTTGAAGACTTTATTGAAAGCTATTATCTCAGCCTTGATGAACAGCAATCTTAATTTTTATATATTGCTTTTTTCTCAAGTTAGCTGTATAATTAAGTTTATTAAACCAAAGGAGATGTAGATATGGAACCTATTAAAGTTGACTTTGGCGGAAGCGACAATTCTTCCGGCAAAAAGACCGCTTTTTCCACCCCTGAAAAAAGCACCCTTAAAATCATCCTGAGCATTGTTGTTGCCATCGTTGCCGGTGCAGTTGCTTATTATTTCATGCTTCCTGCCCTTAACTTCAAAAGCACAGATCTTTATATGTTTCTTGGAATTATTCTTGCCGCTTTTGTTGTTTCCCTGGCTGTTCTTTCAGGCGCAATGCAATCACCGGAATATCTTCCCTATGTTAAAAAGAAAGCCATTGTTCCCGTTGCAATCGGTGTTCTTCTTGCCGCTGTTGTGGGAATCGGAATGCTTGTTTCTTCTGTTTTTTTCAGAGCAGATTCATATTCTAAAATCATTACCATTGACGAAAGCAAAAGCTTCGCTACTGATATTGAAGAGGCTAACTTCCAGTCTGTTCCCGTTTTAGACGTTGATGCCTCAACTGCTCTTGCAACAAGAGCCCTCGGCGACCTTGCTTCAATCAACATGGTTTCTCAGTTTGAGGTTTCTTCTGATTCAACCCAGATTAACTATAAGAATTCTCCCATAAGAGTCACAACTCTTGCCTATGGCGACATCTTCAAGTGGCTGAAAAACACTAAAAACGGCTTACCCGGCTATATTCTTGTTGACATGGTAACTCAGAAATCTGAGCTCGTTATGTTGGAGGAAGGAAATTATATTAAATATTCCACTCAGGAGCATTTCGGAAAATATCTTATGCGCCATGTGAGATTTGAATATCCCACTTATATTTTTGATGCACCTCACTTTGAAATTGATGAAAGCGGACGCCCCTATTGGCTCTGCCCTGTTTTAGACAAAACCATTGGCCTTTTCGGCGGAACAGATGTTATCGGTGTTGTTATTGTTGACGCAATAACCGGCGAATTCAAGGAATACACCATTGACGAAATCAAGGAAAACAAAGACATTCAGTGGATCGACGTTATTTATTCAACAGACCTTCTCGTTGAGCAATATAACTACTACGGTCAATACAGCGGCGGCTTCATCAATTCAATCATCGGTCAGGAAGGCGTTAAAATTGCAACAGAAGGCTCCAACTTCCTTGCAATGAATGACGACGTTTATATGTACACCGGTGTTACCTCCGCCGGAGGCGACCAGGCAATTATCGGCTTCGTTCTTGTTAACATGAGAACCAAAGACGCTAATTTCTATACCGTTTCAGGCGCTAAGGAATATTCAGCCAGAGACTCAGCTCAGGGTGCTGTTCAGGACTATAAATATACCGCAACCTTCCCTATTCTTCTCAACATCAGCGGTGAACCCACATATTTCATGTCTCTTAAAGACTCAAGCAATCTTGTTAAGCGCTTTGCAATGGTAAACGTTCAGAACTATCAGGTTGTTGTTACCGGCGAAACCATTGCCCAATGCACAGAAGCTTATGTTAAGAGTCTTAAGCAAAACAATATTAACATCAAGGTTGATATTGATGAAATTGAAAACGCCACCCAGAACACAGAAAACGAAAACGAAACTCCCAAGACTGAAACAAAAACAGTTAAAGGAAAAATTGCTGACATCAGAACAGCCGTTATGGGCGGTGAAAGCGTTTATTTCATTCGTCTTGAAAAAGGCAGCGCATACTACACAATTTCGGCTTCAAACGCTCAGAATGTTGTTATTCTTAACATCGGCGACAGCATAAAAATTGAATTTGAAGAATCAGACGAAAAGATTATTGAAGCCATCAGCATAAAATAAAAAACGATCTGTAAAAAAATACAGGCCGCATAAATCAACACAAATAAAGGGTTTCTTTTGGTAGCTTAAAAGCCAAAAGAAGCCCTTTAAAACTATAAAAATCAAAAAAAGAAGACAAGCTTTATTCTATAAACACCATTGTGTCAATTTAGCCGACCCTTTAAACCATCTTTTTTCTCATTTTTGTGAGAATAACCTTTTCGCGCCTTGAAACCTGAACCTGAGAAAGCCCCATTTTTTCAGCTGTTTTAACCTGAGTCAGACCTTTGAAATATCTCAGCTCAATAAGCTCTCTGTCTTCATCTTCAAGGTTTCTGATTACATCATAAAGCGCAAGACGGTCAGAAATTTCTTCCTCATGAGAGTTAATGGGAATGTCGAACTGATGACTTTCGCTTTCGTCTTCGCCCATGGTCAGAGAAACGGTGGGCATTGAAACAGTAATCAGCTCCGCTGCCTCTGCCGCCTCAACTCCAAGAGCCTTTGCCAGTTCATTTACCGTTGGCTCGCGCTGAAGCTTTACCGAAAGCTCTTCTTTGACCTTCATGGCGTTTCTTGCTTTTTCTTTCAACGTTCTTCCGATTTTCACCGGTCCGCCGTCTCTGAAAATCCGTTTGATTTCTCCCAGAATTACGGGAACAGCATAGGTTGAAAAAGCAAAGCCCCTGGTTTCATCAAAGTTGTCGGCAGCCTTGATAAGACCGATACAGCCCGCCTGAAACAAATCGTCATAGTCAACACCTCTTCCGCGGAATTTGTTTGCGCAGGCATGAACTAAACCGTAGTTGCTGTTTATAATCTCCTCTCTGTTTTCTTTTCGGAGAACCAAAAAAAATTACCTCCCTATAAGCTGCTTGGTGAGAGTAACAGAAGTTCCCTTTCCGATTTTTGAGCTCACCTTCACCTTATCCATAAAACTTTCCATAACAGCAAAGCCCAGCCCGGCTCTTTCGTCCCCTGCCGTTGTGAAAAGCGGCTGCATTGCCTCAGAAATATTTTCAATTCCAACGCCCTTATCTCTGATTTTTATTTTGACTAAGCCCTTTTCAAAAATGCTGACTGTTATGTAAATTTTTCCCATTTTTTCTTTGTAGCCGTGAACGATACAGTTTGTTACTGCCTCGCTGACGGCTGTTTTTATGTCTGTCAGCTCCTCAACCGTTGGGTCAAGGCAGCTTATAAAAGAAGCAACAGCCACTCTTGAAAAGCCCTCGTTGATACTGCGGCTGTCAATTACCAATTTCATTTCGTTAACTGTTTTCATCAAATAACCTCCCTTTGACTGATTTCTCCAAGTTTTTCAAGACCTGCCAGTTTCATCACTCTATAGGCAGTGGGTGAAAGATTTGTTACTTTTATTGCACCGCCAACAGATTTCATGATTTTATATCGACCCATAACCAGACCTATTCCCGAGCTGTCCATAAATGTAACCTTTTCAAAATCAAGAGTTAAAAGCTGCGGTCTTTTTGTCAGAACAACGTCGTCTATGCTCACTCTGATCATTCCGGCTGAATGGTGATCTATTTCACCGTCAAGATAAACAACAATCTCTTTTGCCCTACATTCTATTCTCGTAGCCATAACTGCACCCTCAGAAACAGCCCTTTTCGGCTGTTTTCTTTTTCCTTTCTTCTGATTTAAACATTTTAAAACCTCCTAAAAAAATAATCCTTTACCACAATAGTAAAGGATTATAAGTGTTATTTTTGGCGAATGAAGTCACACAAAAAAATTTTTGCGAATTTCGCTGACAAGATAGAATGAGCCGGCGCAAATAAGAACTCCGTCTTCACCGCAAAGCTTCATGGCTTTTTCAAAAGCCTCCTGCTGATTATTCAAAGCGAAAATATTCTGACACAAGCCTTCAGCGCTTTTTTTAAGCCTTTCAGCTGTTTCACCTCTTTCACCGTCAGCCTTGGTGAAAACAAGATTTTCAAAATCAGGAGCCACTATTTCAAGAGCAGCTTTATAATCTTTGTCTTTCATAAAGCCCATTAGTGCAGTTATTTTTTTGTTTTTCAAATGAAAAGAAATCATTTTTGAAAGAGCCTTCATGCAGCCCTCGTTGTGTCCGCCGTCTATTATAACAAGAGGTTTTTTTGAAACAATTTCCATCCTTGCCGGAAGAAAAGCTTTGGAAAGCCCAAGCTGAATATCTTCATCTCTTAGCTTCAGCTCGCTTTTCAGGTTTTCTGCAACAGTTATGGCTGTTATTGCATTGGCAATTTGGTGATCACCGAGAAAGTGGATTTCATAGGGCTTTTCTTTATATTTAAAGCTTGTTTTTTCAAGAGTTGAAACAACATCTTTAACCTTTTCAGTTTCAGGATAAAACACTCTGCTGCTTGATTTTTCAGCCGCCTTTTCAATTTCAGCGCAAACCTCCGGTCTTTGAGAAACAAAATCAAGCCCCCCGTTTTCCCTCGGGAAAGAAACAGCAATGCTACCTTTTTTTATTACCGCACTTTTCGCCGCCGCAATTTCTGAAAGCGTGTTGCCCAGAACGGCTGTGTGGTCAAATGAAACAGAAGTTACCACCGCCGCAAGAGGCGCAGGAATTATATTGGTGCTGTCTTCTTTTCCGCCGATTCCTGCCTCAATAACAGCAATTTCACAACCGTTTTCACAATAAAACAAAATTGCTGAGGCAAAAACTGTTTCAAAAAAAGTTGGAACAAGACCTTCTTTTTCTATTTCAAGGCAGGCAGCTCTGACCTTTTCAACAACCTTTGAAAATTCTTCTTTTTCAATGTATTTTCCGTCTAAAACAATTCTTTCACGAAACTCCGTTACAAATGGAGATGTGAAAAGTCCGGTTTTAAAGCCACCCTCTTTTAAAATGTTGGCAAGCATTACAGAGGTTGAACCCTTTCCGTTAGTTCCCACCACATGAATAAATTTCATTTTCGGTTCTGAGCAGTTCAGCTTTTTTAAAAGAGCTTCTATTCTTTCAAAGCCGCTGCTGTTGGCAAACATTTCCCGAGAATAAATAAAATCAACAGCCTCTTTATAGTTCATTTTCTTTTTCCTTCTTTAGTTAATCCTCTGAAACCGACATATCATTAAATCTGAGCTGTGAAAACTCTTTTGCGCCGCAAAGCTCATAGAGCGCACCGGCAAAATTAAGCTTATCGGCACCATTGGGCAAATATTTTTCAAATTTTTCAGGCAGAGTAATTTCTCTTGAAAACAGCACCGTAGCGTTCAAAAGTCTTTTTTTCTCGCAGGTAAAAACAATTCCTTTAAAAAGCGCAGGAACACCGCTGCAGTCAACAGAAACAATATATGTGCTTTTCAAAACCTCGCTTGTGGGCTCACACATAATAACGGGAGAAACCCCGTATTTTTCAAACAGCTGTTTTCCAAGCTTTTCATAGACATCCATGCAGGAGGTTATTATCTGAATATTGGCGCAAAGAAAAACAATCTCTTCAACAAGATCAGTAAGATATGCGTTTTCATCAAAAATTGCAATACAGCTTTTTACGCAGTCGGTTCTGAGCTTTTTTATAATATCTTTTGCACTGAGAAAAAGTGTTCTCAAGGGCAAAGCCTTGCTTTCATAGCGTTTTATTCCCGAAGTCTCATCTATTCTCAGCGTTTCTGAAAAAATACCTCTTCGACACAGCTTGTCGGCAACGAAGGCGATTTCCCTCCATGGAACCTTTCCTTTGTGGGTCTGAGCGTTAATCTGATAAAAAGGCAAACAGCCCTCGATGGAAATTTTTTCAGCATAAACCTCGGGACGTCGGAAACAATCACCCAGACAAGCTGAAAAGCTCTTTTTTCTCTCAGAAATATTTAATGTGAAAAACACATAGTTCCCTCACTTTTCATTTTTCTTTTATAAAGTTTATGAAAAGAGAAGAAAGAATATTTATTTTCCGACGCAAAACTGAGAAAAAACCTGATTAACAACCGCTTCGGTTGCTTTTTCGCCCGTCATTTCAAGAAGAGAAGAAATTGCGCTGTCTATGCAAACATTAACCGCATCCATGGTAACACCGAAATTAACGCAATCTATTGCTTCGCAAACAGCGTTATAGGCTTCAGTTGTGTTTTTTCTTTGCCTTTCGGTTGAAAGCATTGCAGCGCTTGTGTCAAGCTCGCTGACACAAAGAAGCTTTTCTGAAATTTCTTCAAGAGCTTTCAGTCCGTCTCCGCTGAGGGCACACAAATCAATGCTATAAGGAATTGCGGCCTTAATTTTTTCCAGATCGGCTTTACATTCAAGGTCGCTTTTGTTTATTACGGCAATAGCTCTTTTGTTCCGGCAAAGAGAAAGAATTTCTTCGTCTTCTTCAGAGAGCTCTTTTGAACGGTCAAAAACGGCAAGAATAAGCCCTGCACGCTCAATTTTTTCTTTTGCTCTTCCAACGCCGATGCTTTCAACAACATCTTCTGTTTCGCGTATTCCCGCCGTGTCGGCAAGATGAAGAAGGAGACTTCCCAGATTGACCGTTTGCTCAACAACATCTCGGGTGGTTCCCTCAATATCAGTAACAATTGAACGGCTGAAGCCTGAAAGAAGATTCATAAGCGCCGATTTTCCAACATTCGGTTTTCCCACAATGGCGGTTTCAACGCCCTTTGTTATGGCACTTCCGGCGTCAAAATTTGAAAGAAGAGAAGAAAGCTCATCTCTGACAAAGCAAAGGTCAGACAAAAGCTTTTCATCGCTGAGCTCTTCAATTTCGTCGTCAGGATAATCTACCCATGCAGACATATTAGCTGCGGCAGAAAGAAGAACAGCGTTAAGCGAAGCGATTTTTTTGCTCAGCGCGCCGTCAAGAGCCGTCAGGGCTGCTTTGGCTCCCTGTTCACCCTGAGCACCGATTATTCCCATAACAGCCTCAGCTTCTGTTAAATCAATTTTTCCGTTTAAAAACGCCCGTTTTGTAAATTCTCCGGCTTCGGCAGGAACAGCACCCGCTTCAAAAACAGCACGAAGAACCCTCCGAAGAACAAAAAGTCCGCCATGGCATGAAAGCTCAACAACATTTTCGCCTGTGTAGCTTTTTGGTGCGCGGAAAACAAGGGCAACACATTCGTCAACCTTTTCGTTTTTATAATAAATATATCCGTGGGCAGCGCTGTAACCCTTTAATTGAGAAAGGTTCCTACTGCCTGTGGGAACAAAAATTTTATCGGCAATTTCAATTGCTTCTTCGCCTGAAATTCTGATTATTCCGATTCCTCCGGTGTTCTGAGGCGTTGAAATTGCCGCAACTGTTTTAGCCATACTTTTTCCTCCAAAGAAAACTTGGATTTTATTATACATATATGATCAGAAAATTGCAAGAAATCCACAGATAAAAAGACATGAAAAAAGGAACTGCAAAAACCGGGTTAGTTTCTACAGTTCCGATATGTTATTTTAAATTACATTCCCAAGCGACCGAAAATTTCAAGAACAACAAAACCGATAACAACTAAAAGAGATGAGGGAAATCTTGATTCGGTAACATCCATTTCTGCACCGCTTGCGGTGTTATAAATATCACTCACCAAAGGAATCCAGTCAATATCTTTAAAAGGAGCTGTCACCTGGAAAAGAAGCATGTGTAAATAAAGCTCACCGGCAAAACGGTTATAATCCATGAGGTCCAAGTTTTCTGCGTCTTCTTCAATAACCTCGCCCTGCTTATCAACGATTTTTACAACAGCGGCGCGGAAAACCTCTGAATCAAAAAGCTCGGGGTTTTCTTCAAGGTCAATAACGATATAAACCGATGTTTTTCCGTTATCGGTAACATAGGCTCTGTAGGAAGTGTTTTCAGCAATTGATTCAGCAACAGCTTCAACATCTTCAACAGCACCATATTGAACAACAGCATATCCGCTGAGCTCTTTTGCAAGGGGATTATAGCCAATATAGCTCATTTCTTCTTTAAGAGCTTCAATGAAAGCGCCGTCAACATCAACATCGGTCTTTTCGCCGTTACCGATAAGAGTTCCGAGAAGAGACTCAACAACTGTTTCCAGCTTGCTTTCAAGCTTGCCGCTTAAAGAAACTGCGCTTGAGGGAATGACTGTTGCAGACAAAAGCATTACAACGGTGAGAACTAACGCCAAAAATTTTTTCATTTTAATTACCTCTCCTTAATTGTTATTTTTCTAATTTAACATTTTTATTTTACTTAATAAGAAATATGTTGTCAATGAAAATAGTATAAATTTACCGTTTGTTAACAAAAACACACAATTTGTCTCCGAAATCAAACAAACATCGCTCAAATAAGCCTTAATCATTTTTCAGATTTTTTAAGTTCATTTAATGAAATCTTTTATTTTGGTTTTAAGTTTTCAAAATATAATTTGGTTGTGCGATAGGGAAGCAGATGTGTTTTTTTCCGATTTTTCACGCTGCACCCTCCTCCCTGTCGCACTCCCCTCTCCTTTCAATAAAAAGATAAAAGCAGTCGGTTTATATCGGCTGTTTTTATTGTTTAAATTAAGTTGATTTTATTGTTTATTTAAAGTTACAAAACTAACATATTTTCAAGGTTAAAATTTTTAATTAAATATTAAAAATCTTTCATTTTCTATTGCTGTTTTAAACAAAAACAGCTATAATTAATATTCAGAAATAAAAGGAGGTTTTCAATGTGAGACTTTTACTTGCCGAAGATGAAAAAGATCTTTCCAAGGCTCTTTGCGCCATTCTTAAACATAATAACTATTCCGTTGATCCGGTTTATAACGGCCAGGATGCTCTTGACTACGGTCTTTGTGAAAACTACGACGGAATAATTCTTGATTTGATGATGCCCTTAAAAAACGGAATTGAAGTTCTTAAAGAGCTGAGAGAAAAGGGCGTTTCAACTCCGGTTCTGATTCTTACTGCAAAATCAGACATTGAAGACCGAATCGTTGGCCTTGACGCCGGGGCAGACGACTACCTGACAAAGCCCTTTGCCATGGGCGAGCTTCTGGCAAGAATCAGAGCTATGACACGAAGAAAAGCTGAGTTTTCACCAAACATTCTTTCAATCGGTAATCTTTCTTTAAACAGAGAAACCTTTGAGCTTTTTACTGATTCAGGCTCTTTCAGACTTGGCAACAAAGAGTTTCAGATGATTGAAATGCTGATGAATAACCCCAACAGACTCATTTCAACCGAACAGTTTATGGAAAGAATCTGGGGCTATGAAACCGAGGCTGAAATTAATGTTGTTTGGGTTTATATTTCATATCTGAGAAAAAAGCTTGCAACAATCAACGCTGACCTTGAAATCAAGGCAACAAGAGGTGTTGGCTACACCCTTGAAGAAATTTCAAAATAACAAAAAAGAAAGGAAGGGCTGAGCCAAAGCCCGCAGACTGCAAAAATGCTAAAAAAAGTTCAGAAGCGGTTCATGCGAATAGTTTTGCTTGCCCTGATAATCATTGTTTTTTCTCAGGTTTTTGCAGTAAACGTTATGAACGTTTATCAGCGGGACACGGAAATTCGAAACATTCTTCATATAATTGCTGAAAACGGAGGAATGCTTCCCAGCTCTCACGAAAAAGCAGAAAACTATATTGATTTTTTCAATCCCTTCAAAAAAATTGAAATCACAAAAGATACTCCCTATTCCACACGCTATTTCGTAGTGAACCTGAAAGGAAACTTTGTAACAAGCATTTCAATAAAAAATCTTCCCCTGATCAGCGAAAGCGAGGCTGTTGAATTTGCCTCACAGGTGGTTGTTAACCCAACAGGCTACGGCTTTGTTGGCGATTACCGCTATTATTATGTTTCAAATGAAAAAAACGGTTCAGCTATGGTAATTTGTCTTGATTATTCAAAGGAACTGAGAGAAACCTTCAAGCTTGCCTCAATTTCCACCCTTTCCGGTCTTTTATGTATTCTCCTTTTAATTATTCCCATCAGGTTTTTTTCAAAAAAAGCCATGCTTCCCGTTGAAAACGCCATTAACAAACAGCGTCAGTTTATAACCGATGCCGGACATGAGCTGAAAACTCCGATTGCCATTATCTCAGCCGATGCAGATGTTCTTGAAATGTGTGAAGGTGAAAGCGAATGGATAGACAGCATTAAAAATCAGACGGCGCGCCTTGACCAGCTTGTTAAAAACCTTGTTACCCTTTCAAAGCTGGGTGAAGAAGAAAACAAGCCTCAGAAATACGCTCTTTTTAATTTCAGCAATTCCGTTAAAGAAATTTCTTCTTCCTTTGAAACTCTCGCCAAAACAAACGGTCTTGAGTTTATCTATGATATTTCTCCTTCTGTTAATGTTTTCGGCAACGAAGACGAAATCAAACAGCTCGTTTCTATTCTTTGCGACAACGCTGTTAAATACACCACCAAAGGCGGAATTATTAAAGTTTCTGTTTACAGAAGCGGAAAAACCGTTTATTTTGATATGTATAACGATTGTGAAAACATTGACAGCGACAAGCTTGAAAAGCTTTTCGACCGTTTTTACAGGGCTGACAGCTCCCGTTCAAGAGAAACCGGCGGCTACGGAATCGGACTTTCCATTGCCCACGTTATTGTTCAAAGACACAAAGGAAAAATCAAGGCTGTTTGCACTAAGCCAAACTCCGTAACATTTAAAATAACGCTTACCTCAAAGCCGTTTAAACCCACCGATGTTAAGCGATTCTTATAAAGGAGAGGTAACAGTTGCCAAAAATTCAAACAATTTTTAAGCGATATGAAAAAAAATACATTGTGACCCGAGAGCAGAAAGAAAATTTTCTTGAAGATATAAAAGACTATATCATGCCCGACAAATTCGGCGAAAGCACTCTTTGCAACATTTATTTTGACACGCCTGATTTCAGGCTTATCAGAAATTCCATTGAAAAGCCGATATATAAAGAAAAGCTTCGAATTCGCTCCTATGGCGTTCCGACAGCTCAAAGCGATGTTTTTGTTGAGCTGAAAAAGAAATATAAAGGCGTTGTTTATAAAAGAAGAATAAAAATGTCTTATCTTGACGCAGTCAACTATCTTTGCAGAGGACTTAAGCCTGAAACAAAAAATCAGCAGATTCTCAGCGAAATTGATTATTTTCTTCTTTTCTATCCTAAAATTCGTCCGGCGGCTTCTCTTTTTTATGACCGAACCGCCTATTACAGCAAGGAAGACAGCGAACTTCGCCTGACCTTTGACACAAACATTCGCTTCCGTTTCAAAAATTTTGATCTTTCCAAAGGCTCTGAAGGTCATTATCTTATGAAAGACGACAAAGCAATTCTTGAGCTTAAATGTGTCGGTTCAATGCCCTTGTGGCTGACCCATGCCCTTGATAAACACAAAATTTATCCTTCGTCCTTTTCAAAATACGGCGAAGCCTATAAACTTATTTTCAACGCGAAAATGAAAGCAAAAACAAAAAAGAATGATATAAAATCGGAGGAATAAACCATGTCAGTAATTTTTCAGTCAGTTCTCTCAGCAGCCATGAGTCCCCTTGCCTTCTTCGGCTGCCTTATTACATCAATCATTTTAGGCGCCGCTATTGCAGTTGTTTATATGTTAACAAGCAAAAAGCATTCATCAGGCTTTGTTGTTACACTTGCAATGGTTCCTGCCGTTGTTCAGATTATTATTATGATGGTTAACGGAAACTTAGGCGCGGGCGTTGCTGTTGCCGGTGCCTTCAGCCTTGTTCGTTTCAGAAGTATTCCCGGAACAGCAAAAGAAATCGGTGCAATTTTCATTGCTCTTTCCACCGGTCTTGCAACCGGAATGGGCTATATTACCTTCTCAGTTATTTATACTGCAATTATGCTTGCAGTTTTGTTCCTTTACAACAAAATCGGCTTCGGCAAGGCTAAAGAGAAAAAGCAGCTTATTATTACTATCCCCGAATCTCTTAACTACACCGATGCTTTTGAAGATATTTTCTCAAAATTAACCGATGAGCATGAGCTTATCAGCGTTAAAACAACAAACATGGGAAGCCTTTTCAAGCTCACTTTTGAAATCACTCTTAAAAAGCCTCAGCTTGAAAAAAAGCTTATTGATGCTCTCAGAACAAGGAACGGTAATCTTGAGATTTCTTGCATGAAAGCTTTTGAAAACTCGGAAATCTTATAATTAGGAGCGTTTTTATGAAAAAGATTTTTCTTTTTCTTTCGGCTGCCAGTTTTTTCTTTTTAACCCTCTGCGCTTGCGATAATAACGGTCAGCCCCCGGCAAATCTTCTTTCAACTTCTCAAACAGAAAACACAGAAGCAACTCAGCCTTCAGAAAGTGTTGCCAACACAGAAAGCAGCGTCGGCTTTGACGAAGGTAAAATCGACACATATATTTATCTTAACGACCATAACACCACCATAAGCGGTGAAGGTGTTACCTTTGAAAACAACACAGTTACAATTTCCAAAGGCGGAACCTTCAGTCTTTCCGGCAAGCTTTCTGACGGAAAAATCTATATTAACAGCAATGACGAAGAAAAAAAGGTTAAGCTTTATTTAGACGGAGTCGATATCTATTGCTCCGATGATGCACCCTTGTTTGTTGAATCATCACCGCGGGAAACCATTCTTATTCTTGCCGACAAAACTGAAAATGTTTTTTCAGATAACCCCGACCGAAGCGTTCCGACGGAAGAAACAGACTATGCAAACGCTTCAATTTTCAGCCGCGACAATCTTCAGATTGAAGGAACCGGCTCTCTTACCGTTAAGGGTAACTTTGAAAAGGGAATCGTTTCTAAAGATGACCTTCAGATCAGAGGCGGAAGTATAACAGTAACAAGCAAAGACGATGCAATCAGAGGAAAAGACAGCGTTGAAATTTCAGAGGGAGTTCTCAACCTGACCTCTTCGGCAGACGGTATTTCAACAAGCAACGAAGAAGAGGAAAAAGGCTTTATTCTCATAAGTGGCGGAAATATCAACATAATCAGCGAGCTTGACGCGATTGACTGCGTCGGCGAAATGACCGTCAGCGGAGGAGTTATAACGGCTGTTACCTCAGGCGGAGCAAGCGAAGACATGGTTACTGCTCCTCAGGAGACAGGAAACAGAGGCTTCTTTGGCGGAATGATGCCCGGCAAAGAAAACCAGAGCGTCAACGATTCAACACCCTCAACAAAAGCTTTAAAAGCCGGCTCTGACATTAAAATCAGCGGTGGAAAATTTAATCTTAACAGTGTTGACGATTCCATTCACAGCAACAAATCGGTCGAAATCAGCGGCGGTGAATTTTATATAAAGAGCAATGACGACGCCATTCACAGCGAATATGAATTAAACATTTCCGGCGGCAAAATTGATATTGACCTTTCTTATGAGGGTCTTGAAAGTCAGGAAATCAACATCAGCGGCGGTAACATCAATCTCATTGCTTCAGACGACGCAGTTAACGCCTCAGCAGCTAAAGACCAGAGCGAAAATCCCGCTTTCAGCGGCGAAACAACAACAAAAAGCGAAAATGCTGACCCGTGGCAGCCCGGTGGCTTTACAGACAACCGCGGTGGAAAAGGCGGAAGACCCGGCGGACCGGGTGGAATGGGTGATCCCATGGGCGAATATGACAGTAACTGTTGCGTTAACATCAGCGGCGGAAATATTGTTCTCAACGCAAGCGGCGACGGACTTGACTCCAACGGCGATGTTACAATAAACGGTGGTTTTACTGTTGTTTATGGTCCCACAAACAGCGGAAACGGCTCTCTTGACTACGCCGGCTCATGCACGGTTAACAAAGGAACCCTTTTAGCCGTCGGAAGCTCAGGAATGGCTCAGACCGCAAGCGACGGAGAAGCTCCTTCAATCAACTTTACCTGCGGCATTAATTCAAACACCCTTCTCACAGTCACCGACAGCAAAGGAACGGAAATTATTTCCTTCATTTCACCAAAGCAATATTCCTGCGTTGTTTTTTCAAGCGATCTTCTCACTAAAGGAGAAACCTATAAAATATATAGCGGTGGCTCTCACTCCGGCGAGGCTGTTGACGGAATTTATTCAGCTTCAGGAGCAAGCGGTAACACCCTTCTCGGACAGCTTACTGCCGGCTGATATATTGACAAAAACACTAAAAAGTGATAAAGTATTATATCGTAACATGAGCATTACCCTGTGTAATGCTCGTTGTTATGTTTGACCGATATTTTTCAGGAGGATTTATGATGAAAAAATTTGTTTCTGTTTTTCTGTGTGCTGTGCTGATTCTCGGAATTTTTTCCGCTTGCGGAAAAAACAAGGTTTTTGATGGGGCTAACGAAACCTTCAGCTCCCTTCCCGCTTATTCAGAAGGCGAAATTATTTCAGCCAACTTTTCTTCAGCCTGCAGCATAAAAATTAAAGACAATAACTACGAAAACTTTGCCGATTATGTTCAGACTCTTAAAAAAGCAGGCTTTGAATATCTCCCCTTCGGCTCTGCACCTGAAAACTATTCTCTTTCAAACGGTAGCGCTTTATGGCGTTGCTCAAATGAAGAAATCTGTCTTCAGATAATGTTTAACGAAGACGGCACACCGGGATATAAGGCTTTCGGTTGCAATATTCAGATTTTCGGCTACGACGAAATGCCTGATTCATGGGCAGAAAGCGCAGACAAAACTGAATCAACAGAGAAATCAAAATAAATTAAACAATAAAATTAAACTATAGAGAAAGATTGGTGTTTTTTATGTCAGGACATTCAAAATGGAGTACCATCAAACGCAAAAAGGAAAAGACCGATAATGCCAGAGCCAAAATTTTTACCAAAATAGGCAGAGAAATCGGCGTTGCTGTTCGTGAAGGCGGCCCCGACCCTTCTTCAAACACAAAGCTTAAAGATTGCATTGCCAAAGCAAAGGCAAACAATGTTCCCAACGACAACATTGAAAGAATCATTAAAAAAGCTTCAGGCGAAGGCGGCGGCGCAAACTATGAAACAATAATTTATGAAGGCTATGGCCCCTCAGGAATTGCAGTTATTGTTGAAACTCTCACAGATAACCGCAACAGAACCGCCGCAGATATCCGTCACTTTTTTGACAAAAACAAGGGCAACATGGGAACCAGCGGCTGCGTTTCTTTCATGTTCTCACGCATGGGTACTATTGAAATTGAAGCTGAAGACATTGACGAAGAGAAGCTTATGGAGGCTGCTCTTGAAGCCGGCGCTTCAGATTTCATAAACGACGAAGATGTTTTTATAATCAGAACCGAGCCCAACGACCTTGGTGCAGTTCGTGATGATCTTGAAGAAAAGGGCTATAAATTTGTTTCAGCTGAAATTGAATATGTTCCCTCAAACTACACAAGACTCACCGACGAAGAAGACCTTAAAATGATGGGCAGACTTCTTGAAATGATGGAAGACAACGACGACGTTCAGGGAGTCTGGCATAACCTTGAAAACGTTGAAGACCTTCCCTGATTGTTTTCTCAAGCCGGTTAAAACGAAAGCACTTCACGCCTGCAAGCACACAAACGCAGGCGTGAATTTTTAAATTAAATAATTTTGAAAATCACTTGATTTTTGCCTAAAGGTTATGTATAATAGCAAGGCAATTAAATAGATGGAGAGTTGTCCGAGCTGGCCGAAGGAGCACGATTGGAAATCGTGTAACCGTCAAAAGCGGTTCGAGGGTTCGAATCCCTTGCTCTCCGCCATAAAAATAGAAGGTAGTATCGTAGGTGCTACCTTCTATTTTTTTGTTGAAATAAAAGTAAGGGATTCGAACAAGGAGGGAGCATACGAAGTATGCGGAAGAAAACAGTCCGGTGGACTGTTTTCGCCGACGGGGCAACGAGCGAAGCGAGGCGATAGCGCGGCAGCGCGGGACAAAATCCCTTGCTCTCCGCCATAAAAATAGAAGGTAGTACCGTAGGTGCTACCTTTTATTCTTTTCGTTGAAATCAAGGCAAGGGATTCGAACCCTGAGAGGGTGAGGAGCGTGAAGAAAACAGTCCGGTGGACTGTTTTTAGCGACGAAGCGTGAGGCGGGTACTGTTGCGAAGCAACGGTCGCCGAGGGCGATGGATGCGAAGCAGACATATACCTTGCTCTCCGCCAAAAAATCCGACAAGTTTCGACTTGTCGGATTTTTTTATCCAAGCCGACAGGCTTGGTATATCATCACGCGTCAGCGTGTATATCATCAAAACGGCATAGCCGTGTTGTATCTCATCACACCGAAGGTGTGCATTCTGTCGGCTTGATGATATACAAGGCTTCGCCTTGATTTTTTAAGGTTAAGTTGATATAATGCTTTCAGAGGTGATTGCCAATGGAAACAGTATTATATGAATACACTTTCAATTTTGCAAATATACTTTTGTGTTTTATACCTCTTGTAATAGGTGTCGTATTTTTAGCAAACTCAATCAAACAAGTTCGACAAAAAGTGAAAAATAAAGGATGGAACGGACTTGTTGATTCGTTCTTTAAATATGCCGGTTTTGTTGTTGGAACATTATGCATTTTTTTGTTTTTAACCATCTTTGTTGGAGTGTTGCTCGAACATAAGGATTATGTTGAGTTGATTGATAACAATGAGGTTTGTGTAATTGAGGGTTATGTTGAAGAATATCATCCAATGCCATACGAAGGTCATGATACAGAACATTTTGAAATTGGTGGAGTTTATTTCGAATTTTCTGATTATATTATGATAAACGGATATAATATTTCTGCTTCACACGGAGGCGTTGTTACACATAATGGACAGCATTTAAGAATAAAATATATTCAAAATGAATATGATGGTGTAACTAATAATGTAATTATATACATTGCCCAAATTGGAAATAAATCTGTAAATAATGATAGTTTGTAAAATGTTTATTGTTGCTATTTTGAGCTGTAAACACATAATCAATACCACTGTTGATACAATCGTACCGATGGTGGTATCGTTATTTTACAGCGGTTTTCTCTTGTATCATAAGGGGTTATAAAACAAAGCGTTGCAGTTGGGGTATGGTGTGTACCTGCTGCAACGCTGTTTTTTATGTGTGCGGGGGTGTAATTGTGGTTTGTTATGGGTAGGTAATCGTTAAATTGTGGGGTATCGTTGAAAGGCTATGGTAACCGTTTGTTTTCTCTATAAATTAATAAATTACTGTTACCTCAATATCTTTCTCAATTTCTAAAAACGATTTACCGTAAAAACATTTTTCTGAAAGCACAACATCAATAACGCTCTGTGGAATTTCACCTTCTGCATCAACATCGCATTTAGCGATGCATTTTTCTGCATTCGATGTGCAATCCCAAATTACAAGGTAGGTCTTATTATCATTAACCTCTGGTTGTAACACATAAGTAGTTCCATCATACTCAAATTCTGCGTCATGATAGTGAGAGATTAACTCGTATAATTCATTCATTGTAATTCCTTGCATCATTTAACCCCCTTAAATAATCGTTTAAGTATTTATTTTTACTCATTTTTTGAAACGCACTGTACAATATCATCTTTAGAACGAAAATCTATAGGAAATTGAGTGTTAATGTCCAAATAGGGAACACCATTAAAACGAACTTCACATTTATCATCATAATTAAAGTTAGCAAAACAGTCAACATTTAATCCAAAAGGTGTATATCCATTTGGCTTGTTAATATATAGAGCGAACCCAATTGGGTAAGCTGACATTTCAGAAACAAGAACGGGATTCTTTGGGTTATCGATATTTACAATAGCTGAAAGACCTCCCATTCGAACCGCTTGAGAAGATACCAAATGCATATATAGCGAATATTTGGAATTATTAATTTTATTACTATCCTTTGTCATTAGAAAATCTCTAAGCTCTGAATCACCAAAACAATTATTGTTTAAGTCACATATCATTGTCATCATCGCTTTGTAAATTCGTAAAGGATACAGATCTTTAATTGTAAAAGAATACGAGCAGCTCGGTTGCAAATTTTCACTTTGTATCATAAAATTTATTGTTTTTGCAAAATCAGTATATGATCTCATATACCAATTTCCTGTGTTATTATTACAAGTCCTACAAAGACAGTATTTTTTATGTCCGCCTTGTTGCAATTTTCCTTTTAACCCTTGTATATCCCAAGGCATTCTGTCATCAGTACTAGCTAGAGTTTTACAAACTTCTTCAATAGGTAAAAGAGTTATCGTAGATTTGTTAAATGCATTTTTAGGTGGTATATGTTCTGGTGTTAAATCTTTGAATTCTCCACACAGCCTACAAATACCAGGGTGTTTCACTGCTTTCATATCGAACCTGCCATTAAAATATTTTTATTTATTATACCATCAATCGACACTTTTTTCAATTCATCATATAACAAAAAAGAGCCGATATGTAATCGACTCCAAAATATATATTTAATTTATACTGTACCTATTATCTCCACCCCATTCCTAAACCTCCACACCATCCTCCCATCCCCATACACCGTAACCATCTCAACGGTTGTTTCCACAGCACCTCGTTGAACTCAAGCTTCAACAAATCAAGCTCACGCACTGAGTTCGCTAACCTTATTGTAAAAACAACAAAGCGTTGCAGTTTTGGTAGATGCACTACCGTCTGCAACGCTTTGTTGTTTTCTGATGTTTAATATTTTGGAGCTTATTCTTCCAGCTTCTTGATTTCAGTCATGTTTTTGGGCTCAAGCACTTCTGCCAGCTGAGCTTCGTTCATGAGTCCGTCTCTGATAACAATATCTTTAACAGACACGCCGGTTTTTAACGACTCCTTGGCAATTTCAGCAGATTTCTTATAACCGATATAAGGCTTGAGAGCAGTTGCAATTCCAACGCTTTTGTGAAGAAGCTCCAGGCAGCGCTCTTCATTAACAACAATACCTGAAATGCAGTTGTCAATAAGCGTTCCGATTGCATTGGTCAAAGCCTGAATACCTTCAAAAAGGCTATAGAAAATAACCGGCTCAAAAGCGTTAAGCTCAAGTTGTCCTGCCTCAGCCGCCATGGTAACCGTCATGTCGCTGCCGATAATTCTGTAGGCTACCTGAGAAACAACCTCGGGAATAACAGGATTAACCTTTCCGGGCATGATTGAGGACCCGTTCTGCTTCGCAGGAAGTGAGATTTCGGCAATTCCCGTTTTGGGTCCGCTTGAAAGAAGTCGAAGGTCATTACACATTTTTGAAAGATTAAGTGCGGCGGTTTTAAGAGTTGAAGAAACAGTAACATAAATATCAAGGTTTGAGGTTCCGTCGAAAAGATCTTCGCATTGTGAATAGTTGCCGTCAACAACCTTTGAAATATTGTCGCAAACATATGTAAGATAATAAGGGTCGCTGTCAATAGCAGTTCCGATTGCCGTTGCACCCATATTCAACACGTGAAGTGCTTTTTCGGCAAAAACAAATCTTCCGATATCACGCTTTACCGCCGAAGCATAGGCGTGGAATTCCTGACCCAGTCGCATGGGAACAGCATCCTGAAGCTGAGTTCTTCCCATTTTCAAAACGCCGTCAAACTCCTCTGCTTTTTGCATGAGTACATCATAAAGACGCCTTTCAGCAGGAATGAGAACATTAAGCATTTGAACAATTGCTATTTTTCCTGCAGAGGGATATACGTCGTTAGTTGACTGAGCCATGTTTACGTCGTCATTGGGGTGAACGATACTGTAATCACCCTTTTGTCCGCCGAGAATTTCAATGGCTCGGTTGGCAATAACTTCGTTTGCATTCATGTTTGCCGATGTACCTGCACCGCCCTGAATAGCGTCAACAATAAATTGGTCATGCAGTTTGCCTTCAATAATTTCGTCGCAGGCCTGAATAATTGCTTCAGCCTTTTTTCCGTCGAGTCTTCCGGAATCGCGATTTGTCATCGCCGAAGCTCTTTTAAGCTGAGCAAGAGCCTTAATAATTTCAAAATGCATGGGAATTCCGGTAATCGGAAAATTCTCTTTCGCTCTTAAGGACTGAACTCCGTAATAAGCATCGACACTTATTTCTTTTTCGCCGATTGAATCAGCTTCAATTCTTGTTTTCATTGCAGCAAATCCTTTCCTTTTTTTCTTAGTTTTTTCTCCGTTTGATAAAATTAAACTTTATCCTCGCAATTATAGCATAACAACAATTTTTTTCAACATATTTTTATTTATTTTTTTATGTTTTTCTGCGTTGTAAATAGCTGTGACCTGTTTTTGTAATAAAGTCAAAGTATAGTACAATGGTTTTCTCATGTTCAGATCTTTCCTATTCGTCAAAAACACTTGATATTTTGGGTAGTCAGTAGTAAAATGTAATTAACTGTTTTATTTTTCAGTCAGAATAAAAAGGTTAATAAATGTCTTTTTCAGCTCTCATTATTGATCTCATTTCTGACGGCAAAGCAAGGAGATAAAATGAAAAAAAATATTTATTTAGCTCAGATAAATTATCTTCACGGCAAATCCACCTTTCTCCCCTACGCTGTGGGAACGCTTATTGCCTGCGCTGAAGAAAACAAAGAGCTTTCTGATTATTATTGCTTTAAAGAGCCTTTTTTTATAAGAGAAAAAATTGATAGTATTCTTGAGCGAACAGATGAGCCTTTTCTTTTCGGCTTTTCAAACTATATCTGGAACCATGAATTCAACAAGGCTCTGGCAAAAGAAATAAAAAAGACCTTTCCCGATTGCCTTATTCTCTTCGGCGGTCACCATATCTCTCCCGACACTTCCTTAATGGAAGAAGAGGATTATATTGACCTTATGTGTTTCGGCGAAGGCGAAGAAACCTTTTCTGCTCTCCTGCTTGCTTTGAAAAACAACATTCCTCTAAGCCGGGTTCCCAATATTGCCTTCAGAGAAAACGGAAAGCCTGTTTTTTCATTCAGCAAAAAAGCTGAGAGAATCGATTATCCCTCACCCTATCTCACAGGCGTTTTCGACTCTATTCTTGAAAAATATCCTCAGATTGATTTTCACGCCGTTATTGAAACCAATCGCGGCTGCCCCTATAACTGCGCCTATTGCGACTGGGGAAACCTTCAATGTAACATCAGGTTTTTCCCTGAAGAGAAGGTTATCAAAGAGCTCAACTGGCTTTCTGACCATAACATCAGCGGTTTCGGCTGCGCCGACGCCAATTTCGGAATGTTTGAGCGCGACGAAAAATTTGTTGACGAAATGGTTCGCCTTCATAAAGAAAAAGGCGTTTTGTCGCGTTTTCAGGTGTCCAGCGCAAAAAACAGTAACGACCGCGTTTTCAGAATTTCTCAAAAGCTTAATGAATGTGGAATGGATAAAGGCGCAACTCTTTCTTTTCAGTCTTTAAGCCCCACCGTTCTTGAAAACATCAAGCGAAAAAACATTCCTGTTGAAACCTTTACTTCTCTTTTAAATCGCTATAACGAAGCCGGAATTGCAACATATTCCGAGCTTATTCTCGGTCTTCCGGGCGAAACCTTTCAAAGCTTTGTTGAAGGAATTGACATTTTGCTCAACGCAGGGCAACATAGCTCAATCTATATTCACGATTGTGAGTGGCTTCCCTGCTCCGCCATGGGAAACAAAGACTATACCCTTAAACACGCAATCAAATTTGTTCTCGTTCCCCTTAATGAACCGCATACACTTATTGACAACAGCGAAGAAATTGGTGAATTCTCTCGCCTTATTGTTGAAACAAAAACAATGTCGCGGGAAGATTGGGTAAAAATGAACATTTATTCCGCTACAATTCAATGCTTCCACCACGAAGGTCTTCTGATGCTTTTTGCCCTTTATCTTCACCACGAAAAAGGTTTGAGCTATTCTGAGTTTTATATGGCCTTTATTGATTATATGTTCTCTCAGAAAAACAGCGTTGGCGGAAAGGTTTTTGAAAAGCTTAAAAACCGTTTTGAAGAAGTTACAAAAGGCAACGCCGGAATTGTTTGGGAAGACAGACGCTTCGGCGATGTTGGCTGGCCATCAGAAGAATTTGCCTTTTTAAATGTTGCAATTGAAAAAGAAACATTTTATGAGGAAATTAAAGCTTTTCTGAAGCAATATTTTGAAGATGAGCTTCTTTTTGAAAATCTTTTCCTGTTTCAAAAAAGCGTTATAAAGCTCCCCTTCATTGAAAAAATTGATTTTGACTGTGAGTATGATTTCAAAAGCTATTTTTCAAATCTTTTATGCGGAAACACTGCTGTTCTTGAGAAAAAGAGCTGCCGCAACACTGTCCTCAAGCCAATCAGCTGTAACAGTTGGAAGGATTATGCTCGTTTTATTGTCTGGTATGGCAGAAAAGACAGCCGAAACATTTATATTGACGAAATAGACACGCAATTCAAGGAGGTTTAACTATGAGAGTTTTACTTATCAATCCTGCTCCTGAGCATTATACAAGAGCACGCTGTGCACCCTTGGGTGTTCTTTCAATCGGCAGCTATCTTCAGTCAAAAGGGCACGATGTAAAGGTTCTCAACAGAGCTGTTGTTTCAACGGATATTGAAGCAGAGCTTGACTCCTTCAGACCCGATTTTATCGGCTGCTCTCTTTTGTCAGTTATGGCTGTCAAGGATTGCCTTATGATTTCAAAGGCGGCAAAGAAAAGAAACATCTGCGTCATCTGGGGCGGACCCTATGTCTCGGCTTCTCCCGAAATGACTCTTGAGCTCGGATACATTGATTTCATTTGTCTTGGTGAAGGCGAAGAAACCTGGCTTGAGGTTGTTGATACAGCCGAAAAGGGAGAAGATCTCTATTCAATAAAGGGTCTTGCCTATATAAAGAACGGAAAATTTGTCAGAAATGCTGACAGAGAATTTATGGATCTTACCCTTCTTCCGCCTATCGATTACAGTCTTATCGACATTCAGAAAACCTTTTATAAGAACTATGAATATGACGGAATAATGGGAATGTATATCTCAAAGGGCTGTAACGGACACTGCACCTTCTGCTACAACCGCGACTTTTTCAGCAACTGCCGCCGCACAAGAGATGTGAAGCTTTTCATTGAAGAAGCCCGTCTTCTCAAGGAAAAATACGGTATGAAGGCAATTGCTTTTACCGATGAGCTTTTCGGCTACAACAAGGAAACGCTTCACGAAATATGTAACGCTCTGATTGAAGCTGATCTCGGTCTTCATTGGGGTGGCATGACTAAAATTGGGCTGTTTGACAAGGAAGATTTCGAGCTCATGCATAAAGCAGGCTGCCGCTGGCTTGAATTCGGTGTTGAAAGCGGATCAAAAAACACCCTTAAAAGAATGAAAAAAGCCCTCAATCCTGAAATGGTTGAAAAGGACCTGAAAAACTGCCGCGATGTCGGAATTATTACGCTCAGCTATTTCATTGTCGGCTTCCCCGGTGAAACACCCGAGGATCTCAAGGCAACCTGCGAGCTTGTGAATAAAATCAGCTACACAAAATTCGTCTGTTCCTATTTCAGTCCCCTTCCCGGCTCTGAAATTTTTGATGAGGTTGTTTCGCAGGGAAAATACACTCCTCCCAAGTCAATAAAGGAATGTATGAAAACAAGAATTTTCTATTCTCCGAAGCCGAACCTTTCAAGCGTTAAATCGCTTGATCTCAAGGTTGTCAGATGCCACATCCTTTGGAGCAGCTTTACTAAAAAGAGCTTTATTGAAAACGGAAAACTTGACTATTCCGTTGCAAAAAAAGATATTGTTGACGTACTGAAAAGTCTCAAAGGCCACGGCTTTAAGGAAGGAGTCATTCAATTTATAGCAAGCGCTTATGAATTCCTGGACATCTTCTTCTACGGAAACTTCTTCCCTCATATCGTCAAAAAATACGGCCTTGATTTAAAGGAGAAAAAATGAGAGTTCTGTTTATAAATCCTGCAATGGAAAGATATACCCGTCAGGTAAGTATGCCTTTGGGAATGATGTCTATTGCAACATATCTTCAGGCAAACGGACACACGGTTAAAATTATTGACCGAACAATTAAAACAACCAACATCAAAAAAGAGCTTGAAGCTTTTTCCCCTGATATTGTGGGCGTTTCGGTGTTTTCACTCAAATCCTTTACTGATGCAAGAAAGGTAAGTCTTGCAGCCAAGGCTTACGGCGCAAAGGTTGTTTGGGGCGGAATTTTTGTTTCTTTGGATACGGAATTCACCTTCAACAACATTGACATTGACTTTATCTCTATCGGTGAAGGTGAAGCCACCTGGCTTGACCTTGCAGATACCCTTGAAGCAGGCGGCGACCCGACAACAGTGGCAGGTCTTGCTTATAAAAAAGACGGCAAGGTCATTTACACTGCTGAAAGAGAATTTATGGATCTTGCTCTTTTGCCGCCGATTGATTTCACCCTTGTCGATGTTGACAGATATCTCGGTGCAATGTATGGCTGCAAGAAAACAGCTCTTCTTTATATGTCAAAGGGCTGTTACGGTCAATGCACCTTCTGCTTCAACAAAAAGTTCCACCGTCAGTGCTACCGTGTGCGTCCTGTTGAAACTTTCCTTAAGGAAGTTGAATATCTGATGAAAAACCACGATGTTGACTGCATTTATTTTGCAGACGAGTTGTGGTGCAGAAACAAGGAAGAGCTGAAATATCAATGCAACGCCTTTATTGAATCCGGCTTAGGCTTCAAATGGTTCACGGAAACCCGTGCGGGCTATTTTGACAAGGAAGACTACGCTCTGATGAAAAAGGCAGGCTGCATTTGTGTTGCCTTCGGCATTGAAACCGGTTCCCGTTCAATGATGAAGAAAATTAAAAAGAATCTTCCCTACGACAAAATTGCCGAAACCTTTGAAAACTGCAAAGCGGTTGACCTTGTTTCAATTGCCAATTTCATAATCGGCTTTCCCGACGAAACAGAAGAGGAATTCAGAGATACTATTAACATGGCAATGAATATCGCTTCAACTCAGCGCACCTTCTTTTTCTTCATGCCCGGCCCGGGAAGTGAGCTTTATGAGGAGCTTGTTGAAAGCGGAAGATACACTCCGCCAAAAACCTTCAAGGACTACACAAACATTCGCTTTTTCTATTCGCCCAAGCCGAATTTTTCTCAGATTCCGTCAAGGGATCTGAAGGTCGTGAGATCATACTTTTTGTGGAAGGGTTTTTCAAGAAAATATTTTTCCGAAACCTCACGAAAATATGATATTGCAAAAAAAGATATTGTTGATATTCTCAAACAGTTTAAGGGACACGATCTCAGATTTGCAATTCAACTTATTCTCAGCTCAGCTTATGAATTTATTGACATTTTTTCTTATGCACATTTCTTCCCGTCAATAGTAAAAAAATATAACCTTAAAATAGACGAATAACAAAATAAAATTTTAAAATAGAGGTGTAAAGCTTGAATGTTCTGTTTATAAATCCAACAACATCACGTTATACAAGATCCATCTCTGTTCCGCTGGGATTGCTTTCAATAGCATCTTATGTTGAAAGCAATGGACATAAGGTAAGAATTTACGACAGAACCGTGGAAAAGATCAAACTGCAGGAGGTCGTTTCCGAATTTGAACCCGAACTTGTCGGCATTTCTCTTGTTTCATATAAATCTATAGGAGATACGCTTGACCTTGCCCGTACTCTGAAAGAGCATAGCATACCCGTTATTCTCGGCGGTCCTCTGCCCTCTGTTTTGACGGATATGACTCTCGCTTATGACTTTATTGATGCTGTTTCAATTGGAGAAGGCGAGGAAACCTGGCTTGAGCTTACGGAGTTTTATCAAAACAGAAAGGGAAGCCTTAACGAAATTGCAGGTCTAGCCTTCAAAGACGAAAATGGAAAAACTGTATATACTGCAATACGACCCTTTGTTGATCTTTCGAAGCTTCCGCCACTTAATTGGAGTCTCATAAACGTACCTAAGTATTTTCAGTCATCCTATGGCTGTAAAAAAATGCTCTATCTTTATTCGGCAAAGGGTTGCCCCTTCAGCTGCACCTTCTGCTACAATAAAGACTTTCACAGAAGCACTTATCGCAAGCGTCCTCTTGATGTACTTCTTGATGAAATTAAGTTTCTTGTCACAAACCACAACCTTGACGGCGTTTATTTTGCCGATGAAATGTGGTGCAGAAGTCGCGATGAAATGCATGAAATCTGCGACAGCCTGAAAAATCTTAAGCTTGATTTTGTATGGGGTTGTCAGACGAGAATAGGCATTTTTGATGAGGAAGACTTTGTTTATATGTATAATTCAGGTTGCCGCTGGATTTTCTTCGGCATCGAAAGCGGCTCTGAATGTATGCTTGAAAGGATAAACAAGAAAATAAAATTTGATAAAATCGTAAAGAGCTTCAGCGATTGCAAGAAAGCAAATATCGCTTGTATCGGTTCTTTTATTGCAGGCTTTCCCGATGAGACCGTGGATGATTTGAAAAAGACCGTCAGCCTTATAAAACAACTTGACACCAGCCTCATAAATATGAATTATCTCGCTCTCATTCCCGGTTCAGAGATTTATAAAAACCTTATTGAAAATGGGAAACACAAAGAGGTTGAAACCCTCGAAGAATTCGGCAAAAAGAATCCTCTTGACAAGATGGAATACAATTACAGCGACATTCCCGACATTGACATCAAGGTTGTAAGAGCTTATTATATGTGGCGCAGCTTCACCGCCAACGATGTTCCCGGAACAGAAAAGTTCGGCTTTGCAAAAAAGGTTATCACCGATGCTATCAAATCAGTTAAAACAGGAGATTTTGTAAGCTTCGTTTTTTCAACTGCCGTTGCAGGCATTGAGTTTTTGAAAGTCTTTTTTTACTCCCACTTTTTCCCGTCTGTCAAAAAGAAATACGATCTGAACAAATAAAAAAAATAACAGCACTTGAATCCGGATAAACGGATAAGTGCTGTTTTCTTTTATTATTTTTTTACAGCTTTCTCTTATACGTAAGCCTGTAGTCTCTGACATAATCTCTGCCGTAACGGACAAGATACATAAGAATTGAATCGCTCTCTGTGAAAGAATGAGGAAACAGCCTGTCTGCCGTATCTTCAAGATATTTTCTTTCAAAGCTGTTTCTTCTTTCTTTAACCTCTTCCATGGTCTGAGTCAGGGAATGATATTTATAGGAAATATGAAGCTCTCCGTTTTCTGTAAAATCGGTTATTCCCACGGAAGAAGTGTTGTTTTTTAAAATTGAATTTTTCTTCAGCGCAAAGTTTGAAGGAGTGCAGGTATTAACAAGCTCATGATCATAAATTACATCAATAGTTGATTGAAGCTCTTCCTGAGTTTCGGTGGGATAACCCAGAAGAAAAGTGCAAAGATTCCAAAGTCCTGCTTCGCGGGAGTCTTCAAGAATTTTTCGGCGGTAGCTTAAATCAATGCCTTTGTTCATAAGCTTCATAATTCGCTCAGACTGTGACTCATAGCCCCACATGAAAAACCTTGCGCCTGATTCATAAAGATTTTTTAAAACTTCAGGAGTGAAGGTTTTTTCAAGTCTTGCAAAAGAATAATAATAAATTTCTAAATTGCGTTTTTTAACCTCTTTTGCAAATTCATTATAAAACTTCGGCGGAACAGCTTCATCAACAAAGTTAAACAGCCTGCTGTTATATTTTTTTGAAAGATATTCAACCTCGTCAACAGCGCGCTTAACGCTCTTCATGTCAAATTTTTGCTGACCTGTGTAAAAATCACAAAAGCTACATTTTCCCCAATAGCAGCCCTTTCCCAGCTGAACGGGAATTACTGTTTCGGGAGAAAAATATTTTGAAAAATCATATCCTTCAAAATCAGGATAAGCCACCCTTTCAAGATTTAAAACAGGGGCTCTTGAATTTGTTTTAACAGACGAGCCTTCATCGGAATAAACCAGAGAATGAACGTCTTCAATTTTTCTTTTTCCGGCAATATATTCAGCAAGCTCAACTGTTGCTGTTTCGCCGTCGCCGATTGAAAGATAGTCGCAGTATTCCTCAAAAATCTGAGGAATTTTTTTCAGGTCTTCTTCAATTTTATAAATATAGTTTCCGCCGATTGCAATTTTTGCCTTGGTATGTTTTTTGAGAAGTCTTGCCAGAGTAAGCCCCGGAACCAACTGGCTTAAATCCGTAACGGAAAGAGCAATAAGGTCATACTCTGAAAAATCTTTTTCAGAAAGCTTCTTTTCAAAATAGGGCAAAAACATATTAACGCTTTCATGTTTGCATTGATAATCAACATCTTTAAAGTCATAGGTAAAAATTGGATTAGCAATGAAATTGTCAAGCATTATTCTTGAAGGAACAAAAGGAAGTGAAGCAATATCTAACGCATCAGAGATTATGTCTTTGGCTCTGTAGAGCTTTTCAGGGTCATAAAAAAGCTCTTTTGTTTTAAAAACAGAAATTGCCCATTCAATTTCTTCAATTGTTTTTTCGGCGTTACCGTTATCAGCTTTAAAATAATCTTTTATTATGTTTTTTCTGATTTCAAAAGTGTTTCTCAGCTTGATTTTTATTCCTGCACCATAGCTTTCGTCAGCTTGAAAGGCTTCTTCCTCAGAAAGAAATTTTTTTGCTTTTTCAAGGCTTTTTTCAAGATAATCAACCGATAAAATATCGTTGAAAAACTCGATATTAAAATCATAGGTTTCTGCCTCGAAGCCTGAGTTTTTCAGTTGCCCTGCAAGTAATGCGCCTGCAAGATAGGGACTGACGGGATACCACTGAGGAACCGCCGCAAAAAGAAATTTCATTGTTTTTGCTCCTTAATTAATTTTGACTTGGGCGTAAAGCGAATTCGCAAAGCAGTTTTCAGATAAAGCGCCGTTTGCTTTGCTGAGTTTCTTGAAAAGCCTTCTTTTCTGTTAAAGCACTTAACAGGAATTTCTTCGAATTGATAGCCGAGACGAAGAGGAACAAGAACCATTTCCAAAAGAAAAGGAAAGTTAAGCTCCTGCCAGTTTGATTTTCTGTAGGCCTCAGCGGGCGCAGTCTGAACCGGACTTGTGAAATCGGTCAAATCAGCGCAATAAAGAACCTTGAGAAAAACCTGAGCCGTGCCGTTGAGCAGCTTTTTCATTCCGCCATAGTTATGAAAGCTGTTTTTCTTCAGCCATCTTGATGTTTTGGAAATTATTTCAGGGCTTTGTTTAACCCTTTCAATCATTTGAGAAACGCAGGAAAGATCAATTGCAAGATCTGAAGGCAAAAGCATTATGTGGGAAGACTCAGCGGCATCGAATCCGTCTCTTATGGCTCCGCCAACAAAAGCACGGCTCTGTTCAAGACCGAAAACCTTTCCTGAATACTTTTTCTCCAACAGACCGATTGCAAAATTGCAACCGTCGGAGGCATCTTTTGATTTGACCAGAAGAATTTTTGAAATATCGCTACTGTTGCAGGTTTTCATAATTTCATCAACAGTCTGAATCAACGATTCTTTTTCGTTTGTTGTTCCCACAATTATTGTTACTGATTCAAATTTCACCTTTTTCGCCTACCTAAATTCAGGACAGATTCGTTTTTCAGAGCGATATGAGCTGACATAGTCGCAGCCATATTTTGACAGATATAAAAGAAGATGGTCAAAATCTGAAAAAACAACTGCCCACAAAGAATGAGCATTTTCATTAAGAAAATCAAATTGAAAATTTCTTCTCAGGCTTCGCCTTTCTGATTGAGAAATTCCGTCTATAACGTCTTTATAAACAATATAGAACTCACCGGCAGAGGTATAGCCTTCAACGCCGTTATCGCCGATTTCGCTGATCAGACGGGAATTCTTTTTCAAAGAAAAATTAGAAAGAGTGCAGCTGGGAACAATGTTTCGGTTATTCCTGATGAAATCCATTGTTTCTTTGGTTTCTTCAAGCGTCTCGGTGGGATAGCCGAACATGAAAAGTCCGTTATTCCAGATTCCCGCTTTTCTTGCCTCGGTTAAAATTTCAAGGCGCTTTTCAACGTTAATTCCTTTGTTCATAAGCTTCATTATCCTTGGGGAATGACACTCGTAGCCCCAGAGAAAAAGACGGGCACCGGCTTTATAAAGATTAGAAAGAACCTCCGGCGTGTAGCCGGTTTCCAATCTGGCAAAGGAATAAAAATTAATTTTCAGCTTTTCTTTGATTATGGCAAGTGCCAGCTGATTATAAAACTTAGGAGGAACAGCCTCGTCAACAAACATAAACTTTGAAGCACCGTAGGCTTCAACATAATGCTTGATTTCTTTGATTGCTCGCTCAATGGTTTTAGGGCTGTAGCCCTGCTGACCGTAGGGATAATCGCAAAAGCTGCATTTTCCCCAATAGCAGCCCTTGGAAAGCTGAATGGGAAAGGTTGGGTCAGGTGTAAAATATTGCTTTAAGTCGTAATCGCTGAAATCAGGATAAGCAAGACCGTCCATGTTGATTTTTTCGCAGGAAAAGCCCGTTGAAACAACCTCTTGGTTCTCATCAAGATAAATTATATTGGGAACTTCATCAAGGCGGCAAGAGCCATCGAGAAATTGGCAAAGTCTTGTTAAAGCAATTTCGCCGTCACCGATTACAAGATAGTCAAGATAATCGGTAAAAATATCCGGATAGTTCATTATTCTGTCGTAAATCTGAGTTGAATAATTTCCTCCGACAACAATTTTAGCCTTGGTTTTTTTCTTGAGCATTTTTGAAAGAGTAAAAACAGAAATAAGCTGGCTTAAGTCTGTCATTGAAACAGAAATTATGTCATAATCCTGATTTATTTCCGAAGTAACCTTTTCAAAATAATCATAAAACATATTTATGCTCTTGTCTTCTGCCTGAAGCTTGACATTGCACCAATCAAGAGGAACAACCGGATTAGAATAGTAATTATCAAAATCAATTTCATTTGGTGCATAAGGCATTGAAACAAGTCTCAGAGCAAGCTTGATTGCATGCTTAGCTTCAGCCAGCTTTTCGGGAACATAGAAATCCTTTTCGTTTTTTGTAACGCTGACTGCGCTTTCAATGTTATTTATTATATAAGGAATTTCTTCAGCGTGGTCTTCATAAAACTTCTTTATGGTTAAAAATTTTAAATAAGCTGTTTTTTCTTCATAAGAGCCGTTTTTTTCAATTTCAGAAGCGTCTGAATTCTGAAATTTCTTTTCAAGCTCTGAAAGAAGCTCCCTTGCCCTTTTGTCGCAAAGCTGCGTCCATTCTTTTGTCAGCAAGAAATTATAAAACTTTATGTTAAGGTCAAAAGAATTAACCTCAAAGCCGGCGTTTTTAAGCTGCCCTGCAAGAAGAGGAACAGCAAGATATGGTGAAACAGGATACCATTGCGGCGGCTGAATCAGAAGTATTTTTGACATTCTTATTCCTCCGAATAGGTAATAATTTCTCTTGGATTAACCAGCAAGGTTGCGTTATAGCGCTTTCCGAACCAAATTATTTCCCTTGCATACTCTTTCCAGTCTGAAATTATTTTTTGGGACTTGATATGAAGATTGCAATTAACCTTTTTTAAAACGGGCTTTGAGCTTTCTGAAGCCGCTTCAAAATATTTATAGAAATTATAGCCTGATTTAACTGTAACTTCATTTTTTCCGGGCAGTCTTATAAGGCTTTTCTGATAGCTCAGAAGCTCACCAAACAAGGCCTCTTCTATTGAATATGACCTGAGGAAAGGCTCAATTTCTTTCCAGAAAGCTTCGCTGTGAAAAGCCATTTCAAGAAATGCACCCTCTTCAAAATACCAGCCGGTTTTTCCGAAAACATCGCGGCTATAGGTCCAATCGGCTTTTTCGGTGTCTGCCTTTCGTCTGTAAAGCTCTTTGAAAAAGCTGTTTAAAAAGCCTTTGTTTTCTTTATATATAAAATCATATAAGTCATTATAGAACTTATAGTAGGAAACACCTTTTTCAAGGTTGAGATAAATTGCAAAATATCTAAGCAAACCAAGGTGGTGAAAGGTCTGAAGAATAACGGAAAACATGCATGCCTTGACCCAGTCGCTCTTTGGCATGGTTGCCGTTTCGGTTATAATATCGAAATATTCCTCAACGCCGTTGAACTCGGGATTATAGTGAATTCCGAGCAAGGGAATTTTTGAGGTTTTTATTCCGTGTTTTTCTCTGTATTCGGCGTCACCCATTTTTGAATTGGGATAAACCTGACAGTCATAAACTGTCATCGACTTGTTCTGACCCGATTCAAGAAGGCGGCAGATTCCTTCGCAAAAGCTTTCATAGGTTTCGCCGGGAAGACCCAGAATAAGCTCAGTATAGGTGGGAATTCCGGCTTCGGTGTAGCGAGAATCAAGCTCAGCAAAATGCTCGAGGGTCAGATTTTTTCTTCCGATATTTTCAAGAGTTTTTGCGTTCAGAGACTGATAGGCAAGAGTTACACCCTTGTCAATCTGATTTTTATTTAAAATATAGCCCGCTTCAAAAACGGTTTCGTTGCTTTCTTTGGCGTAGCAAGGCTTAAAAACATCGGGATAGCCATATTTTTCTTTTTGCTCCACAACATAGCGGGCAATTTCAACATCACGGCTGAGTATTCCGAAATTAGCGTCAGCACAATAGCAATATTTAATTTTGTTTTTCGCTATCCATTCAATTTCTTTTTTGATTTTATCCATTGGAAAAGGTCTGACCTTGCGGGTAAAACACCATTCGCAATATGTGCAGCCATAAGGGCAACCTCTGTTGGTTTCCAAAGTGGCATGAAACTCAATTTCAGGGTTTTGTTTAATAATATTATCAAAAACACCGCTGAGATAAGGTGAAGGATAGTCTGAAAGGTCGCATGGATGATAAAACTCTGTGGTTACAGTTTTTCCCTCTTGTCTGAAAGACAAATTGGGAACAGAAGACAAATCTGAACCTTCTTTTTCACATTTGAGGAAAAGCGCCGTTGTTTCTTCGCCCTCATTATGCATGAGATAATCTATAAAGGGATATTCATTTAAAAAAGAGGCATCTCCCGGAACGCTGTGACCGCCGAAAATGATTTTTACATCAGGATAGATTTCTTTCAGCCGCATGGCAAGAAGCTTGTTATATTCAATATTCCACGTGTAGCAGGAAAAAGCCACATAAGACGGATTATCGAAGCGTTTGATTACGTCTGAAATTTTTTCCCTCATAACAACAATGTCGGGAATTTCATAATAATCGGCTATTTCTTTGTTGCTTTTCAGGTAGGCAGCAATGCAACCGACAGAATAAGGCAAAAAGCAAGGAGAGGAATATGACACACCTATTTGAACCAAATAAAATCTTTTTTTCACTTGGAAATTCTCCTTTCTTTTTAATCTTTTGGGCTGAACTTATTTTTCTGTTACATCGTCTTTATATGATGACCAGCCCATTCTTCCGTACCAGATTACGAACTTTCCGAAATCTTCCCAATTTTTCATAACGTTACTGTCACGCATTACAAGCGTATGTTCTTTTTCTTTTAAGGGCTGAACATCGTTAACATAAACATTCTTAAGATAGTTATGAATATCATATTTCAAAGAAACTGTTTTTTCTTCGTCATAAGGCTTTCTCATAATGTTTTTCTGATAGCTGAGAAGGTCGCTGAAAACATCTTCAGCAATATCATAGCTTTTTAAATAGGGAACAATTTCGTCATAAAATTTTTCAAGCTGCGACAAAACGTGAAGCACCACATATTCGTGGTCATCCCAGACTATTTCGCCGCAAGGGCTGAACATGAGCTTTTTGTTTATTATTCCTTTAGAAAGCTCATCTGACTTTTCTTTAATATCAAAATAAAGCTTTGAAATAAAAAGCTCAGGGTTGCTTTCAAAATAATTCAAAGCACCATCGTAAAACTTTTCATAAGGAACCTTTTTTTCGTTGAAAAGATAAATTGCAAAAGCTCTTAAAAGTCCGTTTCCGTGAAGCGCCTTGACCATATAGTAATAGGCAGTTGCTCTGACCCACATTTCGCGGCTCATTGTGTTGGTTTCAACAATAATTGTGTTATATTCAGGAACGCTGAAGGCGTCGTTATTGAAATGAGGTCTGATTATTTCAGAGCGAACCGTTTTGATTTTGAATTTTTCAATATAATCCTTCTGCCCCATAACAGCGTTAGGCAACAAAATGCAGCCATAAACCTCGAAAACAAAATGCTGACCGATTTCAAAAAGCTTTCCTATTCCGTCAATAAAGCTTTCATAGGTTTCGCCGGGAAGACCCAAAATAAGCTCAGAATAAGTCTTCATGTTTTCTTTGTTATATTCAGTCAACAGGCTCTTATAAAAATCCAGAGAGGAGTTTGTTCTTCCGATGTTTTCCAGAACAGTCGGCGACAAGCTCTGAAAAGAAAGAGTTGCACCTATTCTGTCAAATTCACATTCCTTAAACTTTTTAACAATTGAAAAAACATTTTTATAGTTGTTCTTTGCGTAATTCATTCTCATTCGTTCAGGATAGCCGGTTGCCTTTTTTGCCTTAACAAGCTCATCAGCAATTTCCAGGTCTCTTTTGAACATTCCGAAGTTCGCGTCAGCACCCCAGACAAAAGCAATTTTGTGTTCAGACATCCAGCGGATTTCTTCTTTTACTCTTTCAAAGGGAAAAAGACGGGTTTTTGCCTGAAGAAGACCCCAATCGCAATAAGCGCATTTATTGGGACAGCCGCGGCTTGTTTCCAGAATTGCATTAAAGGTAATTTCAGGGTGCTTTTCAACAATTTCATCAAACCAGCCTTCAAGATATGGTGAAGGGTAATCAAGATTTGACTGAAGAACCGTGGGAGTTCGAACAAAACCGCCCTCTGAAGTTCTGAAGGAAATGTTATTTACGCCCTCGAAGCTCTTATTTAAACAAAAGCTTTCCAACAAGGCTTTTATTGTTTCTTCGCCTTCGCCGTGACAAAGAACATCAATGAACCAATAATCCTCAAGCATTTGAAAATTATCGGGAATATCGTGTCCTCCGAAAACAATTAAACATTGAGGAAATTTTTCTTTTATGGCTTTTGCAAGAAGCTTGTTGTATTCCGTGCTCCAGCAATAGCTTGAAAAGCCAACAAAGGCAGGCTCTTCCATTCGCGAAACAACCTTTTCAACGTCTTCACGCAGAAAAATAAACTCTTTAAATAAGCAGTCAGCCTTCACCGTTTCACTTTGAAAGGCGGAGGCAACAAGTATTCCGGCCGTATATGGCAAATAGGCATTTTGAGTCCCGGAGCTTGCCGAAACATCAACCTGAACAAAATAAATATTTTTCATATTAAAAGCCTCTCAATTTGTATGCATCAAACTGATTAATTATATCACTTCTTCAGTCTTGTTGTCAACAACAGCCCCTTTAAACAAAGTCGTTTTCAAGAAAGAAGCAGCCTTTTTGCCACTTCGCTTTCGGTTGACATTCGGTTATTACTATGTTAAAATTATATGATTAAATATATTTTTGAAAAGTGTGGTTTTAATGAAGCTTTTAGAAATTTTAGCGCCCGATTTTGTTTTTGAAGATGAACGAGGCTGTCTTTCACAAATTACCCATGAGCCATTCGCTCAGGTGAATTCAGTTTTTACAAAAAAAGGCGCCGTCAGAGGCAATTATCACTACCACAAAACAACCAAAGAAGCTTTTTTTGTTTTTTCAGGAGAAATTAAAGTTTCGCTTTATTTAAACGAGCAAAAGGAAGAATATTTTTTTAAAACCGGCGATATGTTTTTAATTCATGAAAATGTCAGACACCGTTTTGAATTTCTGGAAGACACCCGACTTGTTGTCTTTTATACATCACGGGTTGAGCTTGAAGACGGAACAAAAGATATTATAAACGATGAATGATTTTTAATTTTAAGCTTTTTTAGTTGTATTGTTAAAACAAGGTGTATTAATTATGAAAAATGTTTATTTTGTTCAGGCTAACGATGTTTACGGAACCGAAAAGAAATCAACCTATATTCCCTATGCCACCGGTTGCATTGAAGCTTATTGTTTGAAAAACGAAGTTATTAAAAATAACTACAGCTTCGGAAAAATTATTTATTCAAGAATTCCGGTTGAAAAGGTTATTAAGCAAATTGAAAATCCCTTTATGGTTTTGTTTTCATGCAGCGTATGGAATATGGAATATAACAAGGCTGTTGCCGAAAAAATAAAGAGTGTTTTCCCTGAATGTTTTATTGTTTTCGGCGGACATAATATTTCAGCAAACGAAGAAGACCTGAATAAATATTGGTTTGTTGATTTTTTAACTCACCGCTTCGGCGAAGAACCCACAGAAGCCCTTCTGGAAGGTCTTGCCCTCAACAAAGACCTTAAAGAAATTTCAAACATTTCTCTTCGCGATGAAAACGGCAAGGCGATTACCACAAAATATGCTCCACAAACTGAAACCGATTATCCCTCCCCTTATCTCGAAGGAATTTTTGACGACATTTTAAACGACGACATTAATTTTTCCTGTCTTTTTGAATCAAACAGAGGCTGTCCTAATTCCTGCTCATTTTGTGACTGGAGCTCATTGAAATCAAAGGTCAGACTTTTTCCGATGGAGAGAGTTATTGCTGAAATTGACTGGTTTGTTAAAAATAAAATTGAATATATCTATTGCACAGACGGAAACTTCTGTTTGTTCGACCGCGACGCAGAAATTGCAGACTACGTTGTTTCATGCAAAGAAAAATTCGGTTATCCTCAGATTTTCAAGGTGTTTTTTACCAAAAACAGATTTAACTTTGTTTTCGATATAAGCACAAAGTTTTTCAACAGCGGCCTTGACAAAGCCAAAACCATTTCTTTTCAAAGCATGAATCCCGAGGTTCTGAAAAACGTGGGACGAAAAAATATTTCAACAGAAATGTTCCGAGACCTGATGAAAAAATATAATGAACTGAACATTTCAACCTTTTCAGAGCTTATTCTCGGTCTTCCGGGAGAAACCTTTGAATCTTTTTGCAGCGGCGTTAACTCTTTGATTGAAAACGGTCAGCATTATGCAATAAACATTTATCCCTGCGAAGTTCTGCCTAACGCCGAAATGGGACAGAAGGAATATCAGGAAAAATTCAAGATTAAATTCACCCGCGTTCCGTTTAACCTTATTCACTCAAACAGCGAAAAAAATGAAACTGATGTGGTTGAATATTCTGAATATATTACCTCAACTTTTTCAATGAATGAAGAGCAGTGGAAACGTTCTTTGATTTTTGCCTCTTATGTTCAAGGGCTTCACAATCTGGGGCTTCTTCGCGCCGTTGCCATTTATTTCAGGCATGAGCACGGCCTCAGCTATGACGAGTTTTACAACCAATTAATCGACTTTTCAAAAGGCAAAGAGAACTCTTTAATTCAAAAAGTATATAAAAAAATCAGCTGTCTTTGCAGCGGAATAATAAACGGAAGCAACGGTCTTGTTACCACCTGCTCAGGCCTTGGAAATATGTGGTGGGGCTTTGATGAGTTTATTTTTCTGGAATTTTATAAAAGCCTCAAAGCCTTCTATCAGGAGGTTAAAGAGTGCTTCACCTCAAAATTCGGCCAAAGCGAAGAAATCGATGCTTTGTTTAAATATCAGCTTGATATTATTAAAAAAATCAATCAGCCACGCGTTTCAATCTCCTCAGAATATGACTTCTATTCTTATTATAACAATATCTATTCAGACAGCTATGAAAAGCTTCAGAAGAAGAAAGTCACTCTTTTGATTGAAGACACTTCAGTGGTAAAAACCTTTGCTGATTTTGCAAGAGAGGTTGTCTGGTATGGCCGCAACAGGCGGGCAACCGACTACACAAGCACCAATTATTCAGCAAAAATTATTTAACTTAATTTTCGGAGACAACAGATGAAAAACATTTATTTTGTTCAGGTAGGATTTGAATTTGACGGCTCGGTTTATTTACCCTACGCCGTCGGAACAATAATTGCCTACTGCCAAAATGACCCAAAAATTAAAAATAAATATGCTTTTCCCAACATTATTTTCAAAAGAGAAAAGCTTTCGTTTGCCATGGAAAAAATTGTTGACCCATATATCGTTGCTTTTTCCTGCAGCGTTTGGAACATGGAATACAACAAAGCTCTGGCGAAAAAAATCAAGGAAAAATTTCCTGATTGTCTTGTTGTTTTCGGCGGTCACAGCGTAAATGAAGATGCAAGCCTTCTGAAAGAAGAAAAAAATGTTGACATCTTAATGTTTGGCGAAGGCGAAAAAACCTTTTCCTCTCTTCTTTCTGACCTTTCCTCTTCTTCCCTTGAAAAAACCGAAAACATCGCCTTCAGAAAAGGCGATGAAATAATCAGAACCGAAAGAAGCTATTGCGAAAGTCTTGAAGACCTTCCCTCACCCTATCTCAGCGGTGTTTTTGAAAAAATTATTGAAGAAAACAAGGGAATTGAATTTCTTTCAGTTCTTGAAACAAACAGAGGCTGCCCGTATTCCTGCGCCTATTGCGATTGGTGCGCTGGAAAGAAGATGAGATTTTTTCCAATGGAAAAAATCATGGCTGAAATCAAGTGGCTTTCTGAAAATAAAATTACCTATTGTTTTTGCGCCGATTCAAACTTCGGAATGTTTGAAAGAGACCTCAGCATTGCTGAAGCACTTATCAGCGCAAAAAGGAAAAACGGTTACCCCGAGGTTTTCAGACCCTGCTATGAAAAAAACAGCGATGAGCGTGTTTTTAAAATCTGCAGCGCATTAAACAGCGAAGGAATGGATAAGGGCGCAACCATGGCCTATCAGACCCTTTCTGACGAAGCGCTTTTCAATATCGGAAGAAAAAATCTTACCATGGAGCATTTTTCTTCTCTTATGAAAAAATATAACGAAGCCGGAATTCCGACTTATTCAGAGCTGATTCTGGGACTTCCCGGAGAAACAAAAGAAAGCTTCTGCAAGGGAATTTGTCGCCTTCTTGAAAACGGTCAGCATAATTCCCTGAGTGTTTATCATTGCGAGGCTCTTCCAAATTCTGACCTGACAAGACCGGAATACATTAAAAAACATCAGATTGAAATTATTAAAGTTGCCTTTAACCACATTCACAGCGCACCAAAAAAAGACGAAGAGGTTAAAGAATTTTCCTATCTCGTTCGCTCAACGGCAACGCTCAGTCGGGAAGACTGGGTTTATTCAAACCTTTTTTCAGTTTGCGTTCAATGCTTCCACAGTCTCGGTATTCTAAGATTTTTTGCCATATATCTCTATTTTGAAAAAAATGTTTCATATTTTGATTTCTATTCTTCTTTGCTCCGATATATTTTTGAAAGCGAAGGAAGACTCAATAAGCTCTGGCAAGACTTTAAAGAAAAATATGAAAGCTCCCTTGCAGGTGACTGGAACTATTATAATGAAAGCTTCGGCAATGTAACCTGGTTCTTTGAGGAAGGCGCTTTTATTGAAATCGTTTCTGATTACCCTTCTTTCATGAAAGAGCTTTTTCCCTTCCTTGAAAAATTCAACATTGAAAAAGAGCTTTTGACTGAGCTTTATCTTTATCAGGAGCTTCTTATCAGAAAGCCTTTTGAAAGAGAAAAGAAAGCCGCTTTCAGCTATGATTTCCACAGCTTTTTTGAAAACGCAACCAAAGGCAAGCCTTCAGCTCTTAAAAAGAAAGAGCTTGTTTTAAATGTTGTTCCGAAAAAAGAATATAAGCTTCTTTCAGAATACTCAAAAGAAACTGTCTGGTTCGGAAGAAGAAGAGGCGCAACTATATATTCCGGTAATGAAATTATTTTTGACTGATAAGAAAAGGGGCTGTAAAAAAAGTGCAGACCGCATAAAACAAGATAACTAAAGGTTTTTTTTCGGTATTGAACTACCAAAGAAACCCTTTAAAACTGTAAAAATCAGCAAAAGCAGGCAAAAACAAGGTTTTTGCGTTTTATGCTATAAACAAACCTCGCCCTCGGAGTACCTTTGTACGCCGTCGGGTAAACCAA
>JAFUHX010000065.1 GCA_017474045.1 Clostridia bacterium
TGACAGCTGGGGCAAATGCATAGCAGTTACAAACGCAAGCGGTGAGGCTTGCAAAGATAACACTGTTGCTGTGCAGAATTCAATTCGTTACCGCGGCTATGTTTATGATAAAGAAACAGAGCTTTACTACCTGCAAAGCCGTTATTATGACCCTGAAGTTTGCAGATTTATTAATTCTGATGATGTGAACTTTATCGGTGCTACAGGTACTGTCGGTTCTTATAATGCTTTTGCATATTGTGAAAACAATCCGATAAATTTAATAGATCAAAATGGTGAGTTTGCAAAGTGGATATATAACAAATTTAAAACATTTAAAAATAATATCGTAGGAATAGGAATACAATTTGAATGTAGTGCTTCGGCATTGGGGGCATCAGTTGGAATGGGAGTGGAGGTTATTTATTTTACCCATTTAAAGACAATTAAAGTGTATGCATACTCCCCTAAAGGTATTTATTTTGATAAAGATGATTTAAGTAAACTTTTTAATGTTGCAAAAAAACAACTTGGTAAACCTCAAAACCTATTTAAAAGTTCAGTTTCTGGTTCTGTATCGGTTTCTGCTGTAGTTATATATAGTAGTAAAGGAAAAAAGTTTAAAACAGATGATTATTTATATGACTTCAAAACATATTCTTTTACAATAAAATATTTTCAATGTTTTTATTCTAAAGGTTCCGATTGTATAGCTGTTGGAGCTGGAGGAACTATAAGTAGTTCCATTGTAAATGTTTCTGCCAGTACTAGTAAATCATATTATGTGTACGCTAATCAATTCTTCAACTATATTTACAGTAGCTTTCAAAACTGTTATAATACGATTAAAAATTATGCGAATAAAGCTATAATTAACAGGAAGTGATTGTAATGCAGATATTATATGATATTACAAATGATAAAATTTTTGATGCACCTCGATTATTAGAGGCATTTGTTGGTGTAATATTATGTATATTTTTTTTAGTTTTGTTAATATCTGAAAGAAAAAACTTTGCTAAAAGGTTTAGTTTTGTTTTATTGCTTTTGTTTCTTTCACTAATAACAGTTTTTCAAACAGTTGGTTTAACATCTGAATGGTTTGAGTATCAAAACAATTATTATTTATCTGAATACTTATCAGGAAACACAGAAGTAATCGAAGGAACTGTGAATTTTTCTGAAACTCCAACTGAAAATTCTCTACGCTTTTTTGTTGACGGTGTTTATTTTGATGTTATTTCTAATGGTTATAATAATCGAGGATATCATTCTGAAGATTATAATAATTCATTTAAAACTAATGATTTTATTAAAGTTTATTATATCAAAAAACAGAACCAAGCATATCATAATTACAGTGATAAGGTGATTGTAAGAATCGAAAAACAAATGAAAATCAAAAATAACACAGGAGACGATTCTCTGTGTTCGGTTGAAGAATGATTAACGGGCGGCGGTTCACTGCCGCCCCGCCTCTCACTAAGTCAGCCTTGTTGACAGCGCGGGCATATAGAATAACTGTTAGCTTTTGATTTTTTTGAAAGGAGTTTAATATGTCTATTAATGATATAAATATCATAAGAATAGTGTGCGTTTGTATAATTGTTGTATTGTTTGTGGTTTTGGTTGTTTCTACAATGTTGAATGTTGAAAATAGAAGAAAAACTGTCTTTAAAATTCTTGCATATTTTATGGTTGCTTTAATTGCTTTTCTGTTTAATAGTTTTTATGGACACAAAATAGATGATAATAACAAAAGAATTATTGAAGAGATATCAGTTAATGGTGTAAATTATCAATTGTTTGATGTTGTATCCGATAAAGCCAATTATGTAAATGAAAAATATGTTTTAGTAAGAGAAAACGAAGACATAGCCGTTTATCTGTATATTGTGCCAAAGGAAAATGAGATGCATTCAACTATAAGTCCGACTCGTTTTGAGAAAAAACAAGGGTTGATAGTAACATGTTTTTATGGAAGTATCAGCATCCCTATTAATGAAGAACACAGACTTTTGATAGAATATGAATGTCAATCTGATATGGAAGAATGCAATAATTTTATTTATGGTACATTAAGGAGCGTAATTGCGAACAATGCAGTGGACGGTACTATGTGTTCGGTTGAAGAATGATTAACGGGCGGTGGTTCACCGCCGCCCGTCTTAAAATTTTTTGTTACTTTTATCAAACAGCCGGATATATAGGTGAAGGCCTGATTTTAACGGCAACCTTTTCAGCATAACAAGATACCGTTATTCTGACGGCGAAAAGCGGAAGTTACAAAAAGTTAAAACTGTTGTATTTTAGATTGATAAGTCAATCAGTGAACAATTTTTAAAATATTAATTTGTTTGAACCGCGTCGTTTTATGGCGCGGTTCAAGGTTTTATAATTAGATTTATTATGTGTAAACCTGAAAACTTTCTGAGATAATTCAAAAATTCCTACAGGTTCTCCTTTATGCGAAATTTGTTTTTTATTGACAATTATTGCGTTTTGTGTTATAAAATGTCTGTTAATAAATTTTAAAAAATGAGTAAAGGGGAGTGATTGGTTTTGCTGAGCAAAGAGGAACTGGAGGCACTTTGTAAAGAGTATTATCCTTCAGTTTTAAGGTATTGCATGAGCAGACTCTCCAAAAAGCATGATGCCGAAGATGCTGCGCAGGAAACTTTTGCAATTTTCAGCAAGAAGGGTCACATGCTTGAAACAGATCACGTTAAGCCGTGGCTTTTTGCAACGGCACATCACATGATTTTAAAAGAATATGTAAGACGCTCTAAGGTGAAAGACAGAGAGTGCGTTTTTGATGAGGATATGACTGAACTTTCCCGAAAGGTGAGAACATTTGAGGAAGATTTGATAGATCATCATATTGAAAAATATATAAATGATATATATGCGCGTTTATCCGACAGAGATAAGCAGCTGTTCGATTTATGCTGTGACGGTACGCTGAAAACCGGCCAGATAGCGCAGATTTTGGGTTTGGAGCCTCACGCTTGTTCAATGAGAAAGAAACGATTAAAAGAAAAATGCAGAGAAATAATGTTTGAAATTTTATTTTATTAATTTTTTTTGTTACGTTTTGTGTTTTCGCGGATATACCTACGAAGAGCAAAACTTACCAAAAGGAAGGGTGGTTTATTTTGGAAGAGGAAAACCAGGTTTTCGGCCTTGGTGCCGAGAACACAAATAAACTTGATTCAGAAGAAGAATTCAGTATTTATCATAACAGGGAAGAAGAAAAAAACAATATAGACATTTCAGCAAAAGAATTAACGGATTTCGTGGATTCACTTATTCAGGATGTACCTGACATTTCCGATGAAGAAATAAATAAGGGGATTGAAAACATCATTCAAAAGGCATATCCTGCTGAAGAAGCTGATAAACCAACAAAGAACGGCAAGGCTAAAAAGGTAACTCTCAGGGTGCTCTTCATTGCAGCGTTACTTTCAATTTTTTCATTTTCATGCCTTTTTGTTGTAGGCAGCAGCCATAATATCAACATAAAAAATGGTTTTGTAACCTTTGCAAAGGATACTGTTAAAATAGTCTTTTTCGGCGAAGAAAAAGAAGAATCCATCGATGTGAAAACATTGATGGAGGACTTGGAGTTGCATGGATTTAAAGATATTTTGTTGCCTCAGAAGCTTTATAGCTATAAATCAAGTGTTCCTGTTTATTCTGAAAGCGTAAAAGAAATAGGTGCAAACAGCAGAGTAAATTTTAAACTGTATGATGGTGATGTGTCATATTCTTTTAAAATAGAAAAAGTTGATTATGATGAATTAATAAGCAACTATTTTGCTGATTTGGATAATGTTGAAACTATAGTTGTTGATGATCTTTATATTTATGTTTTTGAGTATGATTCAGGATGGTCTTGTATTCATTTCTTAAATAGCGGATATGATTGTTTAATTCAATCTGAAATTTCATTATCTGAAATGATAAATACTGCGCAAACTATTATAAAAACGGAGGAATAATTCGTGAAAAAGTTTTTTTCATTGTTACTTTGTGCAATTGTTTTATTAACTTGCTGTGTATGTCAGACAAGTGCCGCAAACGAAGAGGAAATTGCCCCCTATGTTATTGATTTTTCATTAACAGCTCCGCTTTATGAGGATGAAAATCAATCAGCTGAAACCAGAGCATCAGGCTTGATTTTGTCTTATGGAATCAGGCTTTCAGTTACCGGTACTACTCTTAAAATTCTTGCAGAAACAATTTGTAATCCTGAGATAGTTAAAAGCGGCTTTAAAAACTTTGTGGTTCAAAGAAAAAAGTCAAGCAGCTCAACCTGGTCAGATTATTATGACTATGGCAATTTATATAGTGAATCTTATGCTGCAACTGTTAACACAACCCTTGCAGTTGCATCGGGATATGAATACAGAGTTACTTGTAAGCACTATGCAAAGAAAAACTTGTTCTCAACACAGAGTATAAGTAATGTATCAGATGTTGTAACAGTTTAATTAATAACAAACCTAAAAAGCACAGGGTAATTTCAGAACCCTGTGCTTTTTTAATCCATTTGTTTTTTTGAAAAACTTTTGATAATTGTATCATAGAAAAAACATTTTTTGGGCGGTACTTCACAAGGAAGCTAAAGCTTTTGCATCCCGCTTTTGTTTGCTATGATTCAGATTTCAAGTGCCTTTTCAATGAGGTCAACAACTTTGTCAACAATGATTTCGTCGCCTTCTTCAAGGTTGAGAAGGGGAGCTCTTACTCCGCCTAAATCAAGATTTGCTCTCTTTTTAAGAACGGCTTTTGCTGTGGCATACATGTTGCCCTTTGTTGAGCACATTGCGTAGATTACGTCGTCAACAGCGTCCTGAAGCTTTTGAGCTGTTTCAAAATCACCTTCATTGAGAAGCTTATTCATCTTAACGAAAAGCTCAGGCATGACTGCGTATGTTCCACCGATTCCGCCGTCTGCGCCGATAAGTCTTCCGCCGATGAACTGTTCGTCAGGTCCGTTGAAAACAACAATTTCTTTGTTGTTGATTCGGCTTTGTCTTTTGAACATCTGAATATCCTGAATAGGCATGGAAGAGTTTTTAATTCCAACAACCTTGGGGTTTTTGAGCATTTCGTCAAGCAATGGAAGAGTGAGGGAAACGCCGGCGAGCTGAGGAATGTTATAAATAACAAAATCTGTGTCAGGTGCAGCGGCAGAAATATCGTTCCAATATTTAGCAATGGCCTTTTCGGGAAGGCGGAAATAAATCGGGGGAATAGCGGCAATAGCGTCAACTCCGAGAGATTCAGCGTGGGCAGCAAGCTCACAGCTATCTTTTGTGTTGTTGCAGGCAACATGAGCAATTATTGTAATTTTGCCCTTGGCAACTTCCATAACTGCTTCAAGAGTCTGTTTTCTTTCTTCGGGGTTGAGATAAATACATTCACCTGATGAACCGCCTACATAAAGACCGTTAACACCTTTTTCAATAAGAAATTCAACCAAGGCTTTTGTTCTTTCAGAAGAAACATTGCCATCTTCGTCGTAGCATGCATAAAAAGCAGGGATTATACCTTTATATTTTTCAAGACTCATTTTTTTAACCTCTTTCATTAATTTCTTTCATCATCTGGTCGAGCATAATAAGACATCTGGGAACATGGAAGGGACCCTTGAAGGTTGAACCTATGCAAGCGGGCAGGGTGGGCTTGCCGTCGCGTCTGAGGTATCCGTACCATTCACCGCAAGGAGCTGAAGCAAAATACTTCTTGCTGTAATTGAGAATCTTTTCGAAAATGTCAAGATACTTTTGATCTTTCGTGTCTTTATAAATCATGAGTGAAGCAATAAGGGCTTCGTTGTGGGGCCACCAGAGCTTCATGTCGTGTTCATAAGCTTCGGGAGGATTTCCTAAACAGTCAATGAAATAAAGAATTCCGCCGTATTCTTTATCCCAACCCTTTTCAAAGGCCATGTCGAAAATTTCAATTGCCTTTTTGTGAAGCTCTTTGTCGCCGGTTTCGTTGGCTCTTTCCATAAGGAACCAGCTGCATTCAATGTCGTGGCCGGGATTAACAACTCTGCCTTCAGTAATGTTGAGTCTGGGTGTTCCGTCTGTGGCAACAGATTCAAGAGTACAGCCAAGTTCTTTCTTAACATGATATTTGAAAATGTCTTCAACACATTCGTTTGCTCTTGAGTTATAAAGCTCAGCGTTTTCGGGGTCAACACGAAGAAGAATTGAAGTAACATTGAGAAGAATCATGGGGATTCCAAGGGCTCTTCCTGTTCGTGTTGAAGGCTCGGTTTTCGGACCCATTCCCGTGGGGTCAGTCATTCCATGGTTGAGATTCCAATACATCTCATAAGCTCGGCGAGCTCTTTCAAGATGTTCTTTTTCGCCTGTCAAGCCATAATATTCAGCGTTGGCAATGCAATAAAAGGCTTCGGAATAGCAATATCTGCGCTGACGAAGCGGCTTTCCGTCTTCTGTTACGGTGAAATAAAGTCTTCCGTCGGCGTTTTTGTTAATGCAATATTTTTCAAGAAAATCAATGCAGCTTTTGCTGGCTTCAAGCCATTCTTGTCTGATTCCGTAAACATGACAAAGATAGGCGAAGGTCCAGCCACAGCGTCCTTGCATCCAAACGCTCTTGTCGGTTGAAAAAACCTTTCCGTTTTCGTCAAGGCAGGTATAGACACCGCCGTGAACTTTGTCTATTGCGTTGTTGAGCCAGAAATCGGCAACGCTGCTGATTTGCTCTTCAACCCACTTTTTTTCTTCAAAAAGATTCAATGAAGATCACCTCTTAAAAATTATGTTCTATCATGCTCTTTAAATGAATTTAAAGTCACATTCACATTGAAAAATTGTAGCACATAATGAAAAAATTGTAAACCCCAAAAACGACAAAATAAATATTGGTATGAATAAAAAATTAAAACATTTTAAATGAAAAAAAATTAAATCACCCTTGTCTTTTTTAATCTCACGCGTTATAATAGGGATAATGGATAATACTGTGCTTTTAAGAGATTGGAGATGATACATGGAATGGATTTCAAAACCGTTTTTGGTCCGGATACCAACGGACCGTCAGAGTTCTATCGAATTCCATCAATGATAAGCACCAAAAACAATATTGTTGTTGCTTGTGCAGACGCAAGATTTTGCAGCGGCGCTGATAACCCCAACAGAATTGACAAGGTTGTCCGCCGAAGCGAAGACTCAGGTGAAACCTGGAGTGACTACATAGTTGCCGTTGAAGAAAAGGGAACAAAACAAAAAAGTCTTCTGCAGCCATTGACCCGATTTTAACCTATGTTGCGGAAACGGGAAGAATCTTTCTTCATTATTGTCACACGCCGGCAGGAATCGGAATCAGAAACTGCAAGTGTTGCGTGGGTGAAGATTCTGAGGGCAACAGAATTGTTAACGGAAAAATCAGAAAATATGTTCTTAAAAACGGCGAGCTCTTTTTTAAAAACGGAAAAAAATCGCCCTATAGAGTTTCTGAATCAGGCGATGTTTATAAAAATGAAGCCCTTGTTGGAAATATTTATACCGGAAAACGATTTAAAGAAGAGTCAACCTCAACGCTGATGATGTGCTACAGCGATGATGACGGCTTAACCTGGTCAAAGCCTCAGTCACTAAACTCTCAGGTCAAAAAAGACTATATGAGCTTTATCGGCCCCGGACCGGGTAACGGAATTGTTTTGAAGAATGGGGAGTATAAGGGACGAATTGTTGTTCCGATTTATTACGGAACACAGAAATTCCCTCTTAAGCTTTCCTGCTGTGTAATCTATAGCGACGATAACGGAATAACCTGGAATCTGGGTGAAACGCCCAATAATTCCAGAATTATAAACGGAAAAAAGGCAAGCAGTCTTGAAATTAAAGAAAAAGATATGCTTACTGAGTCGCAGGTTATTGAGCAAAGCGACGGAACTTTAAAATATTTCATGAGAAATCATCATCCGGACAGAAGCATTGCTGTTGCATACAGCAAAAACGGCGGAGAAAGCTGGGAAGATTTTTCTCTTGACAAAAACCTGCCTCAGCCAATTTGTCAGACTTCTGTTATAAAAATTGAAAACGCTGAAAAGCCTTATGTTGTTTTGCTCAATGCAGCCAACAGAAAGCAAAGAAAATGCGGAACAGTCAGACTTTCTGAAGACGACGGTGAAACCTTCCCTTACAGCAGAGTTCTGAAAGAAGATGATTTTGTTTATAGCTCTCTTGCGTTGCTTCCCGACGGAAAAATCGGTGCTCTTTTCGAGCCTGACCAGGAGTGCAAAAATATTTTATTTACAAAGTTTTCTTTAGAGTGGATTAAAGGAAACGACAACTGAAATATGAAAGGAATTATGAATTATGGCTAATCAAAACAATTTGGCCGCGAAGGCCAAAACTTTGTTGACTACTGTTCGCTCACATTGGAACGAACCACCTGAAGGCAACTATATGCCTTACAAAGAAGTTACCAGCTACGCTGTAGGCGGAATCGGAATTAAGTTCCTTGTTGTTATGGCAGCGAACATGGTTTTATCTGCCACCAATGTTTTAATCGGTAACACCCTTGGTGTTTTGCCGATGGATATGTATGTTCTTTATCTGATTTCTGTTCTTGCCAACATTCCCTTATCCGGTGTAAGAGCAAATATCATTGATAACACAAGAAGCCGCGAAGGAAAATACAGACCTTACATTATCAAAATGGCGATTCCCAGCGCAATCGTAACGATTTTGTTTGTGTGGTTCCCTTATAATGAGTTCGGTGCTCTTTTCGGCGAAGGAACATTCTTCGGAAAAGACAGAGCTTATGTTGTAACCTGCGCTGTTATTTTAATTCTTAACTTCTTCCAGAATTTCTTCTATTATTTCTTCTCTGAGGCATACGCAAACCTTATTCACGTTCTGTCACCCAACACTCAGGAAAGAACAAACGTTGTTTCAATAAAGGCTGTTTTTGACTCTCTTGCCCCTTCTGTTCATCAGTTGGCAATTCCCATTATTGCTCAGCTTTTCACAGATAACAACATGTATGATATCAGAGTTTACAGATATTTCTATCCTCCTCTTTCAATAATTTCTGTTGCGCTCAGTATTCTTGTTTATGTAAACACAAAAGAAAAAATCGTTCAGGCAAGAACCCACGTTATTCAGATTAAGTTTATGGATTCACTCCGTGAAGTTCTCAGAAACAAATATTTCTGGGTTATTGCAATGGGAACATGGCTTGGTTTCCTTGAAACCTCAATGTCTGTTGTTCTCAACTGGCTTTATACCTACGGCGGAATCTGCAACGGCAGCGTTTTCTCCGTTATAACTCTTTTATGTCAGAATGCCGGTCTTTTCGGAATGCTTCTTGCTCCTTTTGCAATCAAAAAATGGGGTAAGAGAATTGTTCTTATTGGAACAAACTGTTTAAACATTTTGTTTATTTCTCTTATGCTTCCTGTTGTTAAAACAATCGACATGACAGGAACAAGCACCAATTTTACTGAAACATGGATGCCCTTGATTCTTCTTGTTGTGTGCTTCTGGATTAACAATCTCATGAACTCCTTTGGACAGATTCTCAATCCTTCAATTCAGGCCGATATCAGAGATTATCAGCAATATATAACCGGCGAAAGAATCGACGGAATGTTCTTGACAATCTCTGCTTTGGGCAGCATTATTACTGTTGCAAGCAGCGGTGTTGTTAATGTTCTTTATTCAAAGTTCGGAATTAACATTGAAACAGCTGAAAGAGTAATTAACGACCCTGCGGTTATGAATAAGGTTCTTCGTAACGGCGGTGTTGTAGGTGAAATTATTGAAAAGGCAGACACATCCAGTATTGCTTATTTTGCCCTTTATGATAATAATGTTCTTCAGACAATTCTCAGCGTTCTTGTTATAGCATCAATCTTCGGTGCAATTATAAATGTAACTCCGTATTTCTTCTATGACTTGTCTGAGCTTAAACAGAAAGCTATGATTAAAGTTCTTAAAATCCGCGCTTTCTTTGAAGACTTCGGAAACAACACTCTCAGCGATAAAGACCTTATTGAAGTTGTTGACATGGTTGAAACAGCAAATCAACTTGCAGGCGAAAACGAAACCAAGCTTTCAAAGGCTGAAATTAAAGCTGCCCGTTCTTCAAAGAACAAAGAAGCAATTGCTGCTGCAAAAGCCAACTATAAAAAAGCTGCCGAGAGAAATACCGAGATTAAAATTTCAGCTTTTATTCTTGAAGAAATGGATCGCTTTAACAGTGTTCTCGGAAAAATGCAGATTGCTGATGCTTCAATGATTTGCGAAGCAGGCTTCAAAGGCCTTGAAGAAGCTGACATTGCAGTTTTAAGAAAAGATCTTAAAGAAGCTAAAAAGCTTTCAAAAGCAACTGCAGAAGAAAAAGAAATCCGCAAATATAGAATTGTTTTCTGCAGAACCAGATTGACTGCTAAAAAATATTATAATAAATATTATAAAGCAGGAAAGTCAATTGAAAAGCCCGATGATTCAAAACTTAACGAGCTGTTTAATATCGAAGAGTCTTATGACGTTAAGGAAGATGTTCTTTATAAGAAGCTGTTTGAAGCAAAGGAAAGAAAAGACAAGCAAGAAGAAGAGGCTCTTAAGAAAGAAATCAAAGCTCTTAAAGCTAAGTTTAAAGAGCTCAATAAACAAATTAACGATGAGCAAAACAACCGCCTTGCATATACACGCTCAGTTAAACCCTTGCTTGATGCTCAGAAGATTCTGAAGCAGGCTGAAAACTATTCACACTTTGATGAAATCAAAGCGCGCTATGAAGGCGCAAAAATCAATCTTGAAGCAGCCAACGCATAAAATTTAATAAGCAAAAACGAAAGCTGACTGTTTAACCGCAGTCAGCTTTCATGCTTTATAAATTTCGATAAAAAGAATTTTTTATTGAAAATTTCAAGAGCTTTTGTTAAAATCAGATTGAAGAAGGAGGTGCTTTATGAACCCTGTTGTTAATGGCTTTTGTGCCGATCCCTAAGCAAGATTTTATGATGGAAAATATTATATATATGTCACTAAATCATTTACAAAATATACCGACCAGATGAATATTGATGCTTTTTCTTCCTCAGATCTTCTCCATTGGGAAAAGAACGAAAACATCATTGATATGAGTGGCTTTCCCTCTGTTCACAGGGCAGTCTGGGCACCGACAATTATCAAGAAAAACGGAAAGTATTATCTGATTTTTGCCGGTAACGATATTCAGTCAGACGAAGAAATCGGTGGACTTGAAATTGCAGTTTCAGATTGTCCCTCCGGTCCGTTTAAAAGTTATATTGGTAAGCCTCTTATTGATAAATTCATCAACTCTGCACAGCCTATTGATGCGCATCTTTTCAAAGACGATGACGGTACTATTTATCTTTATTACGGTGGCTGGCATCACTGCAATGTCTGTTTAATGAATGAAGAAATGAACGGCTTTGTTCCCTTTGCTGATGGTTCTTTCTTTAAAGAGATTACTCCCGAAAACTATACCGAAGGACCTTGTATGCTCAAAAGGAACGGTGTTTATCATTTTATGTGGTCTGAGGGCAACTGGACAAACGGTACATATCGTGTCTGCACAAGCAAGAGCAGAAGTCCCCTTGAAATAAACGCTAAAGGCAAGGTAATTCTTGAATCCTCTGAAATTGCAAACGGACCGGGGCATCACGGTTATATAAACATTGAAGGAACAGACGAATGGCTTATAGTCTATCACCGACGAATAATCGGCGATACTGAGCCGGGACACAGAATATTGTGTATTGACAAACTTTGTTTTGACGGTGATGAGATAATAGACGTTGAGATGACATGAGAAAATTTTATAATGAAAAAACTGCAAGAGAGTTCGGTTTGCCTTTCTTTTGTTAGGATCTTATCAGATGCGTTAATGCAGGCAGTGGAAAAAGTTAGCGAAAACTTAAGTGAACATAAATACAGAAAAAGCTTGGAAAAATAACGGTTAAAACCAAACCGATAAAGTGGATGTAAAAAAATGATTTTTTACATCCACTTTTTAATAATCCACTTGTTATCAATCTATCTTCGGCAGCTTTTTACGATAAGTTTCAAGCTCTTCGTCTGTTGGAATATAGTCGCTCATTTTACCTTCGTGGAACTTTTCATAAGCTACCATATCGAAATATCCTGTACCGGTAAGACCGAAGACGATAGTTTTTTCTTCACCTGTTTCCTTGCATTTAAGGGCTTCATCAATGGCAACACGGATTGCATGTGAGCTTTCGGGTGCCGGAAGAATACCTTCAACTCTTGCAAAGTATTCGGCAGCCTCAAAGACTTTAGTCTGTTTCACAGAGGTTGCTTCCATAAGTCCCTGATGATAAAGCTCAGACAGAGTTGAGCTCATGCCGTGATAGCGAAGTCCGCCTGCGTGGTTTGAAGAGGGAATGAAATCGCTGCCGAGAGTGTACATCTTTGCAAGGGGACAAACCATGCCGGTGTCGCAGAAGTCGTAAGCATATACACCTCTGGTCAGACTTGGACAAGATTCAGGTTCAACTGCGATAATACGGTAGTCCGCTTCACCGCGAAGCTTTTCGCCCATAAACGGAGCGATAAGACCGCCAAGGTTTGATCCGCCGCCGGCACAACCGATAATTATATCGGGCTTGACTCCATATTTATCCATCGCAGCTTTTGTTTCAAGGCCGATAACCGACTGATGAAGAAGCACCTGATTGAGTACGCTGCCCAGAACATAACGGTAGCCTTCGCTTGTAACAGCCTTTTCTACCGCTTCTGATATAGCGCAACCAAGGCTTCCGGTTGTTCCGGGGTGTTCAGCCAGGATCTTCTTGCCGACCTCGGTTTCCATCGAAGGCGAAGGTGTTACCGATGCACCGTAGGTTCTCATAACTTCACGGCGGAAGGGCTTTTGCTCATAGGAGCATTTTACCATATACACTTTGCAGTCAAGGTCAAAATATGAGCAAGCCATTGAAAGAGCCGTACCCCATTGACCTGCACCTGTTTCTGTAGTTACTCCTTTAAGACCTTGCTTCTTAGCGTAATATGCCTGAGCGATTGCAGAATTGAGCTTGTGACTGCCCGAGGTGTTGTTGCCCTCAAATTTATAATAAATTTTTGCAGGAGTACCCAGCTTTTCTTCAAGACGGTATGCACGTATCAAGGGAGAGGGACGAAACATTTTATAAAAATTACGGATTTCTTCGGGGATTTCAAAATACGGTGTTGTGTCGTCAAGCTCCTGATTTATAAGTTCCTCGCAGAAAACACCTGCAAGTTCATCAGCCGTCATGGGTTTATGTGTTGCGGGATTAAGAAGGGGAGCAGGTTTCTTTTTCATATCTGCTCTGAGATTGTACCATGCCTTAGGCATCTCGTTTTCATTAAGATAAATTTTATAAGGAATTTTTTCCTGTTTCATAATAATTGCCTCCTGATAAATAAAATGTTTTTGATTTGTTGTTAAGTTTCTTAATAGATTCAGCGTCATCAGGCTGACGCCATCGTTTTGTCAATAACATTGAATTTACCTCCTTATAAAATGGGAATAATTTCTCTGCCAAAAAACAAAAACGTCCTTGACAGAAATTTACACTTCTGTCAAGGACGAATAAAAACACTTATCCGCGGTGCCACCTTGAATTCATAGGAATGACCCTATGCGCTTAGCAGGATACCAACATATCCCCGACAACTGACGTATGCCAACACGTTGCAGAATACTCTGTGATTTTTCACATTTGACTGCACCCTCAGCGGTCCATTTGACAACTTGTTTCTTACCCGACTCTCAGCAACACGGGCTCTCTGTGAAGGCATTATTGCCGTTATCTCCGCTTCAACGGTTTGGTTTATTGAATTATGTTTTGAATTTTAACACTCTTTTTTCTGTTTGTCAATGTTTTTTCCGATTTTTTTAAATAGAAAATTTTTCTGTTTTCAAGGAAAAGAGTCTGATTTTTATTGTTCTGCTTTTGCGCGTTGTTCAAGAAGTTTACTGTGAACTTCTTCTTTCTTTGCCCCTGTCAGCTTATAGAAGAAGAAAGGAACTCCTGCGAGGAACATCATAATTCCGTGAATGACAGTGTAGATGAAAAGAAGAGCAATTTTGTTTGTTCCTTCGCTGACAGACCCGTCTGCAAGCTGTTCATAGTGGATGAGCGAATCTTCGCCTTTGAGAAGTAATGGTGCAATTGTTGTTGCAATTGTTCCGCTGATGAGAGCGCCGATTGAAATAACAAAGGGCAGGGAGGCGTCAAGACGTTTTCCGGTGTTAAGCTCAAGGTCTTCAAGAACGTCAGCCTGGAACATAAGAGGAAGAAGATTTGAAGCGCCGAACTGTAAACCAATAAGAAATAGACAAACGATGAAAGCAATCATTAAAACGGTGTTGTTGGTTGTGAAATAGAAATAACCGATGGTGAACGCAATAATGTTGGCGCAGATTGAATAAATTCCGCTTGCAATATAAAGAATTCTTGCGTTGAATTTTTTAAGAAGAGCGTTGATTACAAGCATTCCAACAGCGGTGCCGATACCAACGGGAAGGAGAACAAAAATCTTTTTTGAAGGGTCGCCGATAATAGCAATTGCAAGGAAGCCTTCCATGTATGTGGAAAGACTTCTGAAGTTTTTAAGAAATTCAGAAAAAATAACTACGCGGGCGTGTTTGTTTCTGACAATGTCAATAAACCCAATGAGAGGATTTTTTCTTTCGGAAGCGTAGGGAATTCTTTCTCTGACGAGGTTTGTTCCTAACAAAACAGTGATTACACCAACTGCACCACAGAAGGCGGCGCAGATTATATATTGAAGTCCTTCGTTGTTTTCCCAGATTTCACCGATAATCAAAAGGAAAAGAAGGGGAGCTGAGTTTCCGATTGCAGAGCTGAAGCTTCTTAAAGAAAGAACCTGGTCTCGTTCCTTCATGTTGGGCGTCATAACATTAGGAAGCATGTTTATAACGTTACCGAAAGCGCACATTATGCTCCAAAGAATTGCTATAGTTAAAACATAGATGAAAAGAATGCTGCCTGAAAGGCCTTTGGGTGCTATAAAGGAGAGCATCATAATGACTGCCATTGGAATAATTATCAGCATAATTATCGGTCTGAATTTTCCTCTTTTTCCCGTTCTTCGTCCGTCAATATACATTGAAATAAAGAAATTGAGAACGAAAGGAACAATCTGAATAAGGGCGTTGAAAAGAGAAAGATATTTTTTGTCAAGCTGAAGAACGTTGTTGAGATAGGTGTTTCTGTTAGCACCAACAACACCGGTCATTGATGTGTAGAAAAACACAGCGATAATATATAAAATATATTCGCTTGTTTTAATGTGCTTTTTGTTTTCAGATAGAATTATTCTGGTGTTTTCCATAAAAAGCTCCTTTTCAGTTTCTGTAAACTTAAGTATAACACCGATAAATGAACACTTCAATTTATAAATTCAATAAAAAACAAAGTGTCTTTTTGGCAATAATTTTTTGAATAAAGAAAAAACAAAAAAATTTTTATCCTTAGCAAGAAATTTATATTTCATGTGGGAAAAAGAAATATGCTGAAGAAATTTCAAAAAAATTGAAAATTCTGAAATTTGTGTTATAACATACAGAATCAAAACAAAAGGAGACATAAGGGTGCCACTTCATAAGGATATTAGGCCTTAAAATTTGCTATTTCTGCGCATAACTGCGTTGAAAATGCTCGAAATCCGAAAGGATTTCTGTGCTTTTCGCCTTGTTCTGCATCAAAAATATCATAATTTTAAGGTGCAAAGCAGTTTTTACAGAGATATTTTTCGTTTAAAGGAAATGATAAACTCCCCGTCATACTCGTGTATTACGGGGAGTTTTCGTGATGTTTAAGCGGAAAAGAGCCTGTAAAAACCCTAACTTCCTTACGAAGTGTCGCCCAA
>JAFUHX010000066.1 GCA_017474045.1 Clostridia bacterium
CCTGGAATGAGCCCTTTTAAGGGTAGCAAGTAACAATCCTACGCAGTTGGCAGTCGTACTTACGCGTTAACGCGTACCGCGAAGAACAGAGGGCTATGCCCGCATGTGAAAAACCACGCGTTTGACGCGTGGTTGTTTATTAGTAGGCCTGATTTTTTTCACTAAGTGTAAAAAGTCAGGGTGTTTTTTTGCAGTTATTGTTATTCACTTTTATTTTCTGACGAACTAAAATATAGTCACAATAAGCGAACGCAAAAAAATGTTCGCTCAGGTGAAGTGATTTGCCTGAAGAAAGGATTATTTATGGAAGTTATTAAAAGTGTAAAAAAGGTTGCTTGTGTGGCTCTTGCGTCTGTAACACTTATGATGTCGGTTCCCGTTGCAAATCTCGTCGGTATTAAACTTGAAAGCCCGTTTAGTATCAGTGCCGATGCGGCGTTCTGGGAATGTATCTATACGATCAGATATGCTGCAGGCGGCGGCTCAGGTTCGATGAAAAATCAGAGCGTTAAAAAGAATAAAAGCTTTAAAGTCAGAAACAACAGCTTTAAACGAAATGGCTATGCCTTTCAGGGATGGAACGTTCAAAGAAAGTCTGACGGAAAATGGTATGTTTCCGGAAAAGGTTGGCTTTCTTCAAAAGAAATCAGCTCAAAAAAACTTACCAAAAAGCTTTATTCTCAGGGTCAGAATCTTAAAATGGATTCATCATGGCAGAAGGGAAGCGAATTCAGAGAAAGCTTTACCTTCCACGCTGTCTGGAGCGCTGTTGCTCCTGCACTCAAAGTCAACTGGAACTTTTCAGATGTAACCTCTCTTTCAACAAATGATGCTCAGATCAAAGTGAATGTAGGCTTTGAAAAGAGTGTTTATGTTGAAAAAACCGGCTTTTACATCGGAAAGTCTCAGACTTCACTTAAAAAGAATTCAATTCCTGACGTAGTCAAAAAGAGCTATAAGTCTCTTCCCGTGTGGTTTCTCATGAGTAAATATAAAGAAAAGCTTGAACCGGCCACAACATATTATTATAAGTTTTATGTTATCGTTGGCGGAAAGGAATATTCAAGCCCCGTAAAGAGCTTTAAAACTCTTGCTGTTTCAACCTTTAATACAAAAGTCAATGAACTGAAGAAAATGTATCCTCAAGGCACCCCTTGGGGCAACAACAAAAGGGCTAACGGCGGCTCGGGCTGCTACGCTTTTGCGGCAACCTGCTTAAAGTATGTTAAAGGACGTTTGCCGGGCGGTCCTATCAACAACAAAAAGTTCAAAGACATCAAAGTCGGCGACATGGTTCATTATCGAACCTCTGAGGGAGGGCAGCATTGGGTTTTTGTTATCGCTAAGGATTCAAATTCAATAACTGTTGCTGAAGGCAACTATAGCGACAAAGTTAATTGGGGAAGAAAAATTTCCAAAAGCTTTCTTGATAAAAACATGTTTAGCTCCGATTCGTTAAGACGATAACTTGCTTTTTCTGTTATTCCGGGGGAAACCTTGCTGTTTTATTGCAAGGTTTCCTTTTTTCCTTTTATTTTCACTTGACATAAAAAAGTTGCAAGAATATAATTTATAGGTAATGTTCAAACGGGAGGCTGAAAATGAAAACCCTTGGTTATTATAATGGAGCTTTTGATGAAATTGAAAAAATGAGTATTCCCATGACGGACAGAGTCTGTTTTTTCGGTGACGGCATTTATGATGCTACCTATAGCCGAAACTATAAAATTTTTGCCTTGGATGAGCATATCGACCGATTCTATAACAGCGCTTCTCTTGTTGAAATCGACATCGGAATCAGCAAGGAGGAGCTTAAAAAGCTTTTATATGAGCTTCTTTCAAAAATGGAAAGCGGAAATCATTTTGTTTATTGGCAGGCAACAAGAGGCAGCGGACTTAGAAACCATGTTTTTCCCGAAAAAAACGAAAAAGCGAACCTCTGGATAACTCTGACGCCAAAAGAAATAATGAATACCTATAAAAAAATCAAGGTTATTACCGCTGAGGACACAAGATTTCTTCATTGTAATATTAAAACCTTGAATCTTCTTCCTGCTGTTATTGCTTCTGAAAAAGCAAAGAGAGCCGGGTGTGATGAAACGGTTTTTCATCGGGGAGAAAGAGTAACAGAATGTGCTCACAGTAATGTTTCAATTTTGAAAAACGGAGTTTTCAAAACAGCGCCTACCGATAATTTAATTTTACCCGGAATTGCCAGAGCTCATTTAATAAAGGCCTGCCAAAAGCTTGGAATTGTGGTTGATGAAAGCCCGTTCACACTGTCAGAGCTTTTTGAAGCGGATGAAATAATTGTTTCTTCTGCAGGGTCCTTGGGTCTTGGTGTTGAAGAAATTGACGGAAAAAAGGTCGGAGGAAAGGCGCCGGGACTTCTTAGAAAAATTCAGGATGAAGTTCAGAATGAATTTATCAGAGAAACTGAAACATAAAAAGTATTACTTTATTTTTTGGCAGAAAGGATGATGAAATGAATATGAATAAAAACCAAGAAGCATATCACAGATGTTCAGCAAGAATCAATCTTGATGCCATAACCTATAATTTTGAAAGCCTTAAAAAGCTTTTAAAAAGCAATGTTAAGGTCTGTTGCGTAGTGAAGGCAGATGCTTATGGTCACGGCAGTGTTCAGGTGGCAAAGACTCTTGAAGAGAAGTCAGATTTTTTTGCTGTTGCCGCTTTGGAGGAGGGCGCAGTTCTCAGAGAAGCCGGAATAAAAAAGCCCATTCTGATTTTATCCTATACGGCTCCTTTTCAATATCAGAGTCTTATAGAGCTTGATATGATTCCCACTTTATATAATCTTCAGGAGGCAAAGGAGCTTTCAGCTGCTGCTCAAAAGCTTAATAAAACTGTTTCGATTCATGTTGCTGTTGACACGGGAATGGGAAGAATCGGCTTTCCCGTCAGCGAAGAAAGCGCCGACACGGTCAAAGAAATTTCTCTTCTTCCCGGAATTGAGCTTCAGGGTGTTTTCAGCCACTATGCCAAGGCTGATTACGCTGATAAAACTTGTGCAAATGAACAAACAAAGCTTTTCAACAGCTTTATTGAAATGCTTGAAAAAAGAGGCGTTACTGTTCCCATTAAGCATATTAGCAACAGCGCCGCTGCTATAGATCTTGAAAATCAATATGATATGGTTCGTTTGGGAATTTTGCTTTACGGAATGTTTCCCTCAGATGAAGTACAGAAAAAAAGAGTCAGTCTTAAGCCGGCAATGGAAGTTATAAGCCATGTTATTCATGTTAAAACTGTTTCCAAAGGAATGGGAATAGGCTACGGTCACGCTTATGTTGCTCCGGAAGAAAGAAAAATTGCAACTGTCAGTATCGGTTATGCCGATGGCTACAGCCGCGCTCTCAGCTGTAAAGGCTGGGTGCTTATCAAGGGTAAAAAGGCCAGAATTACCGGCAAGGTCTGCATGGATCTGATTATGGTCGATGTAACAGATATAGAAGGCGTTGAGGTCGGAGATACTGTTGTTGTAATGGGCAAAATGCAACAAGAAGAAATCAGCGCTGAAACCATAGGAGAGCTTTCAGGAAGTATTAATTATGAAGTAATCTGCACTTTCCTTCCCAGAGTAAAACGACTTTATTATAAAGACGGAAAACTGATTGAAGATTGATTTTTGTTCGTTTGCAGTATGCTTTTTGTGGCGTACTGCAAATTTTTGAAAAATTTTTTATTTTGTTGCAATAAAAAGCTTTTCTGTTGCATTTATATAGCGAAAGGGATGAACAAGCAATCGGCGAAACGCCGTTGAAATAAATATAAAGTTCATCAAAATTAAGGAGGCGTTAATTATGACGAAAAAATTATCAAAGGTATTAAGTTTAGTTCTTGCTCTCATTCTCTCATTCTCAGTGGTGTCAATACCTGCTTCGGCAGCAGATGTTGCAAAGGTTAAAAACCTTAAGGTTGTTGAAACCGATGAAGACGAAATTGAAATCAAGTGGTCAAAAGTCAGTTCAGCTTCAGGCTATCAGGTATATCTGAAAAACGGCAACGGAAGCTGGAAAAGAGTTAAAACAACAAAAAGCAGAAGCTACGAAATCGAAAAATTAAAGAGCTCAGAAACATATTCAATCAAGGTCAGAGCTTATAAAACTGTTAACGGCAAAAAATCCTACGGTTCATTCTCTTCTGTTGTTGTAACATCAACGGAGCCCGATGAGGTTAAGAATCTTTCAATCTCCAAAAAGTCAAACGGCAAAGCAACTCTTAAATGGTCAGCCGTTAAAGGTGCAGAAGGCTACAGAATTTATAAATATAACTCTTCATCAAAATCATGGAAAAGAATTGCTGAGTTATCAAAAACTTCAAAAACTGTCAGTGTTTCATCAAAGGGCGGCGAAAAATTCAGAGTCAGAGCTTTCGCCCTTGTTAACGGAAAATACTATTTCGGTGATTACTCAGCCGTTGCTGTAAACGGCCTTGATGTAATAGGCTATTCAAAAGCTAAGAGCATCGCGCTTAAAGATGCATCAGTTAAGTCAAGCGCAGTCAGCGAATATGAAGCAGAGCTTGACAAAGAAAGAGGAATCTATGTTTATGAAATAGATTTCGAAGCCGGAAAATATGAGTATGAATACAAAATAAACGCTAAGACAGGAAAGATTATTTTCAAAGAAAAAGAAAGAAGATAACTAAAAAACAAGGTGATGTAAAACTCAGTTTTTACATCACCTTTTCAGTAGTCGGAAAAAATGCCCGGAATGAACAAACCCGGCAAAAATAAAGCTAAAAGCATTATTTTTATAAATGTTGAAAGGGTTTCTACAGATTTTGCAATCTATAGAAACCCTTTGTCATTTCAGGTTTATGCGGTCTGCTTTTTTTAAGAGCATCTTATTTTTATGATTCAATAGATTTGAGCGCTTTTTTAAATTGGAAAGAAAACAAAACAGCTGTGAAGCTGACTGCAACAATGTCTGCAACGGGTTCCGCAGAATAAACGGCAAAGGTTTTGTTTTCAATAAGTAGCGGCATGATATAAATTAGCGGAAGAAGCAAAACAAATTTTCTGACAACGGCAACTGTAATTGAAGCTTTGGCGTTTCCTAATGAAATAAAGGTCATTTGGCAGGCAATCTGAATTCCGAAAATTAAAAGGACGGCGCAATAAATTCTCAAAGCAGTTGCCGTGAAAGAAATCAGCTCTTCTTTGTTTGTGAAAATTCCGGCAAAAAAAGAAGGAAAAAGCATAATCATTGCCCAGAGAGAAATGGAATAAACAAGGCTTGAAACAATCAGAAGCTTAAAGGTCTTTTTGAGTCTCAGCTGCTTTTTAGCACCGTAGTTATAGCTTAAAATCGGTTGAGCACCTTGCGCCAGACCCTGAAGGGGAAGCATTGCAAATTGCATTACGCTTGTTAAAATTGTCATGGCTCCCACGGCAATATCACCGCCGAATTTCAAAAGAGAAGAATTGAAGCAAAGAGAAATAACGCTTTCACTTGATTGCATGATAAAAGGTGCAAGACCCAGGGCGACACAAGGGACAATTGTTTTAATGTTTGGTCTCAGATTTTTTCTTTTCAAAACGAGAATACTTTTCTTGCCTGAGAGAAAAAGAAGAACCCACAAACAAGAAACGGCCTGAGAAATAATTGTTGCAAGAGCAGCACCTTCAACGCCCATGTTAAAGCCATAAATAAAAATCGGGTCTAAAATAATGTTTAAAACTGCGCCTATTAGAACTGTGAGCATTGAGGTTTTTGTTGCCCCCTGAGCTGTAATAAAAGCGTTCATTCCCAATGTCAGCTGAACGAAAATTGTTCCCAATGAATAAATTTTCATGTAAGAAACAGCGTAGTCAATAGTGTTTTCACTGGCACCGAAATAAAGAAGCATTTTTTCGCTAAAAAAGAACAAAACAACTGTCAGAAGCAAAGAAACAATAATCTGAAAAGAAAAGCAGCTGCCTAAAATCTTTTCCGCCTCTGAGTAATCTCCTTTTCCCATTGAAATTGAAGCGCGTGGACCGCCGCCGCTGCTGACAAGGGCGGCAAAGGCTGAAACAATCATTATAACGGGAAGGCAAACTCCTACCCCTGTCAGAGCAAGGTCGCCGATTTGTGAAATATGACCGATATATATTCTGTCAACAATATTATAAAGCATGTTGATAATCTGCGCGGCGATAGTGGGAACGGCAAGCTTAAAAAGAAGCTTACCGATTTTTTCTTTTCCTAAAAAATCATTCTTGTTTTCCATATTAACCTCCATAAACTGTCAGATTTATTATAAAGCTTTTGTCAAAGAAGTCAATCGGTAATTTTAAAAGAATGATTGACATTTTTTTCCTTTTTGATATAGTAAAAATGTAATCAACATAGCAAATCTTGCAAGAGGAGAATGAAATGGATAAACAAAAATATACCTATAAAAAGGACCTGAAGCTTTTTGGTCTCATAAGATTTCCGGTAATGCCTGCAGTTGTTCCTGTGGCGCAGACTTTTTTAAATGCTCTTTATTATCTGAATTTTTCTTCTTCAAAAATGAAAACGGAAAAAATAAAAATTCCGTCTGACAAAGGCGGTCTTGTGGATGCAATTGTTTTTTCTCCGTCTTCCGTTTCAAAAAATTCACCCTGCCTCGTTTTTTATCATGGCGGTGGATTTGCCTATCCCGGTGCGCCTCACCATTATTCATTGCCTAAAAAAATGGCTGAAGTGTTGAATATAAAAACAGTATATGTTAACTATCGACTTGCTCCGAAACATAAATTTCCAACCGCACCAATTGACGCTTTTTCAGCATATAAATGGGTCGTTGAAAACAGCGATGCTTTAAAAATAAACAAAAACAAAATTGCAGTAATGGGTGACAGCGCCGGAGGAAATCTGGCAACAGTGGTTTGCCTGATGGCAAGAGACAACAAAGTTCAAATGCCCTGCGCCCAGGTTCTTCTTTATCCTTTTGTTGACAGAAAAGGCAACAGCGAAAGCATGAAAAAATATTTTGATGCGCCAATGGTAACAAAAAAGGACTGCGAGGTATTCAACAGTCTCTATGTTGACTCTCTTGAAGGAGAAAGAGAAGAATATTTTTCACCCATTGATGCTGAAAGCCTTAAAGGGTTGCCCGAGGCTTATGTTGAGGTTGCTGAGTTTGACTGTTTAAAAGACAGCGCAATCTCTTATGCTGAAAGACTGAAGGATTTCGGTGTTGAAACTGAGGTCGTTGTGGTTGAAGGTGCGATGCATGGCTATGATATTGCGACAAAAAGCAAAACCGTCGCTTCCTGCATAAAAAAGAGGGCAGATTTTTTGAAGGCTCAGTTTGATAAGGCTGAAAAAAGAAAGCTTGTTTTAACAAAATAAAAAGCGTAGTTAACCCCCTATAGAGAAATGTTTCTTTATAGGGGGCGAATTTATATCTTTTGGTTTTCATATATTATTTTTGTTCCGCTATCTTCAAAAGAAAAAGGAACAAACTTGAAATCGTCAAAGGCTTTTTTTAACTTTTCGTGGTTTTCTTCAGGAGCGTAAAGAAGCATAAAACCACCGCCGCCGGCGCCTAAAAGCTTTCCGCCGAGAGCTCCGTTTTTAATTGCCTTTTCATAAATCCGGTCAATTTCAGAGTTGGTAATTTTTTTTGAAAGAGTGCGCTTGAGCTGCCATGTGTGGTGAAGAAGGCTGCCGAAATCATCAAGATTTCCTTCAAGAAGAATTTTTTCTGCATGACTGACCATTGCCTTCATTTCATGAAGCTGAGGCAGGGTGGCGGGAAGATTGTTTTTCTGGTCTTGTGCAATTTCAAAAGATAAATGAGTAAAACCCGTAAAAAGAAGTAAAAGATTATTTTGAAAAAGCTTTTTTCTTTCTTCAGAAAGCTTGAGGGGCGTAACCAAATAGCCGTTTTGGTTAAACTCAATTTTATTAAGACCCCCGAAGGCTGCAGCTAACTGATCCTGAACGCCGCCCGCTTCGTTGCAAAGAACCCTTTCAAGATGAATGGCTTCTTTTGCAAGGTTCATTTTGTCGGGGTGTTCGTTTTTCATTGCGTGAAGCCCCTGCAAAAGACCGACGGCAAAGGCAGAGCTGGAGCCAAGACCTGAGCAAGCAGGCAAGTCTGCGTCATAGGCAATCTGAATTCTGTCTGAGGGGATGAATTTCAGCGCGTTGCGAACGAGGGGGTGAATTACCTCATCAGGCGAGTTGAATCTCTCAATTTTTGAATATGTAAATTGGTTTTTATATTCAAAAAACGCAGGCATATTTCTCATGGATAAATAGCAATATTTATCTATGGTTGTTGACAAAACGCAGCCTCCGAATTTTGAAAAATATTCTTCATAGTCGGTACCGCCGCCGAAGAAAGACATACGAAAAGGCGTTCTTGTTATCAGCATATATCTTCCTCCCATAAAATTTTGTCTTTTTTCAGAATTGATTTTAAAAGGCTGTTATCCATTGTTGCGTCAGAAGCTCTTTTGTCTTTGAAAAATTTTTCGCCTTCTTTTTCTGAAAGCTTTTTGACAAGCGATAAGTCTGCACCGATTTTTTTGGCAAGAATAATTCCAACATCATATTTGCTGTAAGCTTTGTCGCCGCAGATGTTTATAACAGACGGCAATTTTTCGTCCGAACGGGCCAATGAAAAAATCAATTCAGCAGCATCCTTGTAGCTCAAAACACTTCTGATCATTCCGTCAATCATTTCAACCTCGCTTTTTTCATTAAGCTGAGAAATTATTCTGTCATAAAAATGCTTTTTTCTGAGAAGAGAAGGTCCCAGCATGAACGGCAGACGCAAAACATTGAAGCCGTTTTCAACAATAATTTTTTCAGCAAGAAGCTTTTGCCTTCCGTATTCGTTAATTGGTTTTGGAAGCTGATTTTCTCTGAGCTTCTTTCCGAAAGCCTCGCCGTAAACACAATCAGTTGAAGCAAAAAAGAGCTTTTTGATGTTTTTCATAACATCAAGAAAATTTTCAAGAGCAGAAACATTAACGCTCTTTGCTTCTGAAGGGTTTTCAACAATAAAATCAATATTGTGGCAGGCGGCGAAATAAAAAACGGTGAGCTTTTCGTTTTCTGTTTTTTCGAAGAGCTGAAAGACTTGTTTTTCATTTGTGATATCACAAACAAAATATTCAACGTTTTTGATTTCAGACACTTCTGAAAGATTTCTGACAGTTGCCAAAACAGGCTCATTGCTTGTTTCGGCAATGTGATTTAATAAATAACTGCCTAAAAAACCTGCTCCTACAACTAAAATCATTTTTCTTTCTCCAATTTTTTATATGTTTGAATAATTTGAATTTTTAATAATCGAATAAACCTTAAGAAGCTCCTTGACTCCGTCTTCTATTGAAAAAATCGGTTTGAAGCCGATGTTTTCAATTTTTTGGTTTGAAACGAGATAGTTTCGTTTGTCGGGGTCAACACCTATAGGCGCTTCAAGAAAAGTGAAAGAAGGAACGAGCTTTTTAATAATTGCGCAAAGCTCAAGCTTGGAAAGGTTTGCGTCGCTTAAGCCGCAGTTGAACGTTTCTCCCTTCATTTTTTCAAAGTTTTCAATGGCAAAAATAAAGGCTCTTGCCGCGTCTCTGACGTGAAGATAGTTTCTCATGAAGCTACCTTCAAAAACAATAAGAGAACGGTCAAAAACAGCTCTGTAAACGAAGTCATTAACAAGAAGGTCAGTTCTCATTCTCGGCGAAGCCCCAAAGAGAGTGGCAAAGCGGAATGTTACGCTGTTTCCACTTTCAAGAATTGCTTTTTCGGCTTGCATTTTTGTTTTTCCATAGAGCGAAACAGGCTCAATAGGTGAGTCCTCTGTGCAGTAATTTTGCCCTTGACCGATACCGTAGCCGCTGTTGGTGCAGGGAAAAATAATTTTCTGCTCAGGCTTTCTTAGTTTAAGAAGTGTTTCAATGGCACCGAGGTTTGTTGTTTTTGCGGCTGTTTTGTCTTTGTCACAGGCAGGAAAGCCCACAATGGCGGCAAGGGGGATAACAATATCTTTGCCTTTCAGGGCCTTTTTCAGTGTTTCTTCGTCTCTGCAGTCGCCGCAGATTATTTCAAATGAATTATATTTACAGCAATCGAGAAGAGAGGCCTGTTTATATAAAAAACAATCAAGAACAGTAACATTGTGTCCTTTTTCAAGAAGCATAGGAACTAAAACCGAACCTATATATCCGGCTCCGCCGGTTACTAAAATCTCAGCCATAATTAACGCTCCTTCTTAATGAATAATCTATTAAAACATTTTATCACGCATGATAATAATTGTCAAACAAAAGACTGCGCTATTTTTTAGGATTGTAAAAAAGCTGTTTGTGTGTTATAATACGACGAAAATGGAGGTGAAAAAATGAAGGCGGTAATTCTTTGCGGCGGATTTGGAAAAAGAATGGGCAAGCTGAGTTTAAATATTCCGAAACCCATGACCATAGTTTCCGGCAAAAATGTTTTGTTAAGGCAGGTTGAAACCTTAAAACGAGAAGGAATAACCGATTTCATTTTTGTAACCGGTTATCTGGGAGAAAAAATCAAAGATTTTTTTGGAAACGGAAGTGACTTTGATGTCTCAATTTCTTATTTTGAAGAAACTGAGCCGTTAGGAACGGCGGGCGCTTTGTTTAAACTGAAGCTTAAAGAAGATTTTCTTTTGGTTAACGGAGATTTGATTTTTGATTTTGATTTAAAAAGAATGTCTGATTATCACAGAAAAAACGATTCTCTTCTGACTTTGTTTACTCACCCTAACAGCCACCCCTATGACAGCACGCTTATTGAAACAAACAAAAACGGTGTTGTAACGGCTATTCTTGAAAAAAATCGCGAAAACGGTTTCTGCAGTAACCTCTGTAACGCCGGAATTTCAATCGTTTCACCGCGGCTTCTTGAAATGTTCAGCTTTGAAGGTGAAGCTGATTTTGACAGAGATGTTTTAAAAAAAGCAATCAAAAGCCAAAAAGTGTTTTCCTATAAAAGCCCGGAATATGTTTTTGATATGGGAACGCCTGAAAGACTGAAGAAGGCAGAAATTGATATTGAAAACAAACTTGTTTTCCTGAAAAATCTGAGGAATCCTCAAAAGGCTGTTTTTCTTGACCGTGACGGAACAATCAATAAATATAAAGGTTTTATATCCGATCCGAAAGATTTTGAACTCATCGACAAAGTGGCTGAGGCAATTTCGTCTTTCAGAAATTCAGGCTATCTCGTTGTGGTTGTTACCAATCAGCCGGTTGTTGCCCGAGGTGAATGCAGCGAAGAAATTCTTGAGCTGATTCATAAAAAAATGGAAACTCTTCTGGGAGAAGACGGCGCTTTTCTTGATGAAATATATTATTGTCCCCACCATACCGACAAAGGCTTTGAAAACGAGATCAAAGAGCTGAAAATAGATTGCGACTGCAGAAAGCCGAAGCCCGGAATGATATTTACCGCGGCTGAAAAATTCAATATTGATCTGGAAAAATCCTTCATGGTCGGCGATAGTCTGAGAGATGTTGAAACAGCTGTTAATGCAGGGTGCCGCGCTGTTTTTGTGGGAGACAAAAAGAAATCACCCTCTGAGGCAATGTTTTTTGAAAGTCTTTATGATTTTGCGGTCTATTTAAAAAATAAAACAGATGTGTAGAATTTCAGAAATAAAAATGTAACGGATTAACATTATTTTTCTCAATCAAGTTATTGACAAGAAAAATTTTATTTGATATAATCACCCATAAGGTTAATAAATCTTCGTGAAGACCCGACTTTCATGGAAAGTCTTTCAGAGAGAGTGCGTCAGCGGCTGAAAGCGCACTTAAGATGAGTATTAAGCTCGGCAACACTTCTCGTATTTTTCAATTTAATAAAAAAGAGAGGATACATTTTAATTGTATCAACACGGGTGGCACCGCGGGTATCAGACTCGTCCCGGGAATTACTATAATTCCCGGGCTTTTTTGTTTTATTGAAGCTTTTTTTTAAGACTATGTATATGGTATTAAAACAGCAAATACTATATTTTAGTTATATAAATAATGGCAGACGGAGGAATGAAAAATGTATAGAACTCATCGATGCAATGAAATCAGAGAAAAACACATCGGCCAGGTTGTTGAGCTTGCCGGTTGGGTTGACGTTATCCGTGACCACGGCGGCGTTCTGTTTGTTGACTTAAGAGACGAAACCGGTGTTACTCAGGTTGTTGTTCATGACGAAACTCTTCTTAAAGGTGTTAGCAAGGAGACTGTTTTATCTGTTTCAGGAAAAGTAACAAAGCGCGATGAAAACACCATAAACCCCAAAATTGAAACAGGTCTTGTTGAGCTTGTTGTTGATTCTTTGAAAGTTCTCGGCGTTTGCAGCCGTGACCTTCCCTTTGAAATCGGCTCCAATGACACCAACGAAAATATCAGACTCAAACACAGATTCCTTGACTTAAGAAATCCTGACCTACACAAAAATATTATTCTTCGCTCAAAGGTAATCGGTCACATGAGAAAGCTTATGGAAGAAAGAGGCTTTTTAGATATTCAGACACCGATTCTTACCGCTTCTTCTCCTGAGGGTGCAAGAGACTTCCTTGTTCCTAGCCGAAAGCACCCCGGAAAGTTTTATGCTCTTCCCCAGGCTCCTCAGCAGTTCAAGCAGCTTCTCATGGTTTCCGGCTTTGATAAATACTATCAGATTGCTCCTTGCTTCAGAGATGAAGACGCCAGAGCTGACCGTTCACCCGGTGAGTTTTATCAGTTAGACTTTGAAATGGCTTTTTCAACTCAGGAAGAGGTTCTTAAGGTCTGCGAAGATGTTGTCAGCGATGTTTTCAAAACCTTCTCAGACAAAAAGGTAACAGAAGCTCCCTTCAGATGTATTCCCTTTGCTGAAGCTATGGCAAAATATGGCTCAGACAAGCCCGACCTGAGAAACCCTCTTATTATCTGTGACCTTTCAGATTTGTTCACAAGGGTTAAGTTCAAGCCCTTTATGAATAAGCCGGTCAGAGCAATTGTTGCTCCTTGCAAAAACGAAAGATGGTTCTTTGATAAGTCTCTTAACTTTGCAACAAAACAGGCAAAAATGGCAGGTCTTGCTCATATTACTCTTCTTGACGCAGCAAATTGCGGCTTTAAAGATGACCCCATTGTTAAGGTTTTAACTGACGAACAGAAAAAAGAAATTATTGAGCTTACCGGAGTTAAAGAGGGAGAAACAATCTTCTTTATCTGCGATAATTCTCCTGAAATTGCCAATCGCAATGCCGGCGTTATAAGAACATGGCTTGGAAATGAGCTTGAGCTTATTAAAAACGATTCATTTGAATTTTGTTTCGTTGTTGATTTCCCCATGTATGAAAGAGACGAAACAACCGATAAAATAATTTTCACCCATAACCCCTTCTCAATGCCACAGGGAGGACTTGAGGCTCTTGAAACAATGGATCCGACAGAAATCCTTGCTTATCAATATGACCTTGTTTGTAACGGTATTGAGCTTGCTTCAGGTGCTGTCAGAAACCATAGTCCTGAAATTATGAGAAAGGCTTTTGAAATTGCCGGCTACAGCGAAGACGAGGTTGAAAGACGTTTCAGCGCATTATATAATGCCTTCCAGTTTGGTGCTCCTCCTCACGCAGGTATGGCACCGGGTGTTGACAGAATTGTAATGCTTCTTGCTGATACCGAAACAATCAGAGATGTTATTGCCTTCCCCCTTGACGGAACTGCTCAGGACCAGATGCTCGGAGCACCCAGCGAAGTAACAGAGCTTCAGCTTTATGAAGCAAATGTCAGCATAAGAGGTAAGGGCGGAGCTGAGGTTTTAGGCTCAGAAGACGGAAGTGAAACTGTTTCTTCTTCTGCTGCTTCTGTTAAGTCAGAAAAGCCTTCGGCTGCAGTTAAGAAAAACAAGCTTGATTCTCTTCAGCAGGTTAATGAGCTTAAATTTCAAGAAGATGAAAAGAAAAAGATGGAAGAAATCTTTGCTTCAATGCTTAAAAATGAAGAAGTTCTCGAAAAGCTGAACACAGAAAATGTTGAACCCATGGTTTATGTAATGCCCATGACCAATGTTCTTCGCGAAGATAAGAGAAACCAGCCCTTTGAAAGAAAAGATCTTCTTGAAGGTGCTCCTCAGAGCACAGAAGACAGCTGGCAGGTTCCCAGACTTGTAAAGTGAGGTGACTGAAATGAAACTTTATATTAACGAAATCAATCAAACAGGAAAAATTGCTGTTGATGATACAATTCTCATAAAAGGTGTGCCCACAACAGCAGGCTCAAGAATGCTTGAAAGCTTCAAGCCTCTTTTCAGTGCCGAAGCCGTTGAAAAGCTTGAAAAAGCAGGCTACGCTGTTTCAGGAAAAACAAATGTTGGTGAGTTCGGTCTTGACCTTCTCGGCGAAACCTCATATTTCGGTGCTGTTGAAAAAGACGGAACCCTTGTTGGTGCCGCCGCTGAACTTGTGAAAGAAGAAAAAGTTCAGGCTGCTCTTTGCGTTGACCTTAACGGCTCACCGCGTCGCGCCGCAGCAGTTTCAGGTGTAGATTTTATTAAGCCAACTTACGGAACTGTTTCTCGCTATGGTGTTGTTGCCTGCGCTTGCTCGGGCGAACAAATCGGTGTAACAGCAAAAACAGCAGAAGGAATAAAAGAAATTCTTTCTGTAATTTCAGGTCATGACGATAAAGACGGAACAAGTCTTCCTGAAGAAAAATATGATTATTCAACTGAGAAGGATGTTTCCAAAATGAAGGTTTGTCTTGCCAAAGAGCTTTATGAAAGCGCTTCAGACGAGGTTAAGGCAAAGCTTGACAGCTATGTTCAGTCACTTAAGGAACTCGGTGCTGTTGTTGAAACGGTTTCTCTCGAAATTGCTTCAGCGGCTCAGTCTGCATGGCAGATTCTTCTTTCTGCTGAAACCTGCAACAATCTTTCAAGATTCGACGGCGTAAAATATGGCTACAGAACCGCCGATTATAAAAACATTGATGAGCTCTATGTCAAGAGCAGAACCGAAAGCATGGGCTTTTTAACAAAGGCAACAATAATCTATGGCTCCGATGTTCTTTCAAAGGGAAGATATGATGTTTGCTACGATAAAGCTCTTCGTGTCCGTTCTCTTGTTTGCAGCAAGCTGAAAGAAATCTTTGCTTCTTATGATGTTATTCTTGCTCCCGCCTGCAGCAAAACAGCCTATAAGCCCTATGACGCTCTTGAAGCTTTTGAAAAGGTTTTTGAAGAAAGCCTTTATACAGCAATTGCTTCAATCAGCGGAAAGCCTTCTTTAGTAACAAAAGGCATTCAGCTTATTGCTGATTCATTTAAAGAGAGCGACCTTCTCAGTGTTGCTCACAGCGTTGAAAAGAAGGAGGCGTAAACCATGAAATATGAACTTGTTATAGGTCTTGAAACTCACGTTGAGCTTTCAACCGATTCAAAGCTTTTCTGTTCATGCGGCGGCCATTCAAGCCCCAAAGAACCCAATGACTGTGTTTGCCCTGCTTGCAGCGGAATGCCCGGAATGCTCCCCGTTACAAATAAGCACGCCGTTGAGCTTGCCGTAAAAGCCGGCTTTATGCTTAACTGCAAAATTAATCAATATACCACATTTGACAAAAAAAGCTATTATTATCCCGATCTTCCCTGTGCCTACCAGATAACTCAGTGGTTCCATCCGGTTTGTGTTGATGGTCTTGTTGATATCGGAGACAGAAAAATCGGAATAAAACAGATTCACATTGAAGAAGACGCCGGAAAATTGGTTCACGATGAAGCCACAAACACTTCATTTGTTGATTTCAACAGAACAAGCGTTCCTCTTATTGAAATTGTCAGCCGACCTGATTTCCGTTCTTCTGATGAAGTAATTGCTTATCTTAAAAAGCTTAAGTCAAGTCTTCAGTTTGCCGGAATTTCGGAATGTGAAGAAGGCGCTATGAGATGCGACGTAAATATTTCTGTTCGTCCTGAGGGCTCAACTGAGCTTGGTGTCAGAAGCGAAATTAAGAATATGAGCTCTCTTTCAGAAATCAGAGACGCTATTGAATTTGAAAAGGTTCGCCATGTTGATGCTCTTGAGCGTCACACTGAAATTCTTGTTCAGGAAACTCGCCGTTGGGATGATGTCAAGAGAAGAACCTTCCCGATGAGAAACAAAGAAACAGCCGCTGATTATCGCTATTTCCCCGATCCCAACTTAATGCCCATAATAATCGACGACGAATGGCTTGAAAAAATCAGAGCAAGCATGCCTGAAACAGCTGAAGAAAAAAGCAAGCATTATGAAGAAATGGGAATTGCTTCAAAAGAGGCAAATGTTCTCGCTTCCGACAGAAAGCTTTGTGATGTTTTCGATCGCGTTGTTTCAATGGGCAGAAATCCCAAAACTGTTGCCAGCTGGATTCTTACTGAATGTATGGGTATAATGAAGCGTCTTGAGATTCTTTCTCTTGAAATCAAGCCTGAAAAGCTTTCAAGAATTATTGAGCTTGTTGAAGGCGGAGAAATTACAAGAGCTGCAGGTAAAAAGGTTCTTTCAGCTGTTTTTGAAAAAGACGTTGACGTTGATAAATTCTGTGAAGAAAACTCATTTAACGCCAAGGTTGATGAAGGCTTCATTCTTGAAACTGTTTGCCGTATTATTGCTGAAAATCCCAAAGCTGTTGAAGACTATAAGGGTGGAAAAACCAAGGCAATGCAGGCTCTTTTCGGAAGCATTATGCGCGAGCTTAAGGGCAACGGTGACCCCGCAGTTATAAGAACTCTCCTTCAGGAGCAGCTTGATAAATAAAAACAAAAAGAGCCCTTGAAACCTTAGATGTTCTGAGGGCTCATTTTTTAGATTGAAAAATTTTTTCCAATCCCCCTTTTTTTCTTTGGAAAAATTATGCTATACTAATCTAAACAATAAACAAAAAGAGGATGATTAAAATGAAAGATGTTTTTATTAGCTACACAAGTGTGGACAAAGAATACGCTTTTGAACTGGTTGATTTTCTTGAAAAAAACAAAGTCTCATGCTTCATTGCTCCCAGAGATGTTGAAAAGGGCAAGGCATACGCTTCATGTCTGATGAAGGCTATTGATGAGTGCCACGTGGTTCTTCTTGTGGCTTCCGGCGCAATTAACGATTCTCAGCATGTTCTAAACGAAGTTGACGTTATTGTTGAAAAGAAAAAGCGCCTTCTTCCTGTTTTTATTGAAGACTTTGAGCTGAATGATGACTACAGATATTATCTGGGAAGAATGCAATGGATAGTTGCCTATCCCGGTGATCCCCGTTCATATTTTACCGATATTTATAATGAAATTTTAAATTATCTTCCTGAAAAAACCATAACTGAAGCTCCGGCTGTTGAAAAGGCAGAAAGAAAAGATCCGAGCAGAACAACGGTTTTTGATTATTATCCCGACAGAGGAATAATGATAAATCCTGAAGACCACCAGAGAAATGTCAGCTTCAGAACCGATACCTTCGTCAATTTAATGAGAGGTATCTATGAAAAGGTTGAAGCAATTGCCGGACCCGAAGAGGCTGAAGAAACATTCTTCAACAGCGGCTATGTCAGCGGTAACAGCTTTGCTGAAAAAATTGAAGAGCAATGGAACATTGGCTATTCTTTTGAAGATATAAAATTCAAATTCAAAAAATGGTGTGAATTTGATTCCGCAGTAGGCTGGGGAAACTTCACTTCAAAAATCAGCATTGATGAAGAAAACGACTGCCTTAACGGAACAATAAGCATCAGCGAGCCCTTCATTGCTGACTATAAGAAAAAAACAAAGATATGCGGCTTTATAAGAGGGTATTGCACAGGTGTTGCCGAAACACTTCTCAATAATGTTGAGATTGAGCTTGTTTGCAAGGAATGTCCTTTAAAGAGCAAGTTTAAAACCAAATGTGTTTTTGAAATCGTAACAAAATAACATATTCGACCGAAGGAGTTATTATGAAAATTCTGGTAATTTTTACCGGCGGAACCATCGGATGCAAAGCTAAAAGAGGTTTTCTTTCAACCGATGATAGCACTAATTATGCTCTGATAGACAGCTTTGATCCTGCGGGGGAAGAAATTGAGTTTTCAACCGCCTCGCCATATTCAGTGCTTAGTGAAAACCTTTCTGCCAACGAAATAAATATTCTTCAAAAAGAAGTGTTAAATAGTCTCAACAAGGGCTTCGACGGAATAATCGTTACTCACGGAACCGATTCTTTGCTTTATTCTGCCGCCGCATTGGAATATGCTGTTGGCGGTTGCGAAATTCCTGTTGTTTTGGTTTCGGCTGATTATCCTCTTGATGACAGTCGCTCAAACGGCCAAAGAAATTTTGAAGCAGCGATTGCCTTTATAAAAAGCAAGGCAGGCAACGGTGTTTTTGTCAGCTATAAAAACGATGATGAAGAATTTACCAATATTCACGTCGCTTCCCATCTTCTTCAGCATCACGAATGTAGCGCAAACCTTTATAGTATTGAAGGTAAGCCCTTTGCAGTTTGCAGCGAAAGAAAAATTTCAGTTAAAGAGTCCCTTTCAAATGAAGAGATTTTGCCTTTGGGTGCTGTTGAATATAGCGATTCATCAAATATTCTTGTTGTTGAAAGCCACCCCGGTGATAGCTTTTGCTATAGTCTTGAAGATGTTTCCGCAATTATTCTTAAGCCCTATCATTCCGCAACGCTGAACACCTCATGTCAAAAGTTCAGAAGCTTTTGCAAGATGGCTGAGGAAAAGGGAATTCCCGTTTTTCTCGTTAACGCCAAAGAGGGAATCACCTATGAAAGTACAAGTCTTTTCTCTTCTTTAAACATCCGCGTTTTGCCCTTCGGAACCTTTGTTTCGGCATACATGAAAATATGGGCAGCTCTCAGCCTTAAAGAAGATCTGACTATTTTTTTAAATAAAAAGATTGCAAGAGAAATAATTGAACCTTAAGTTTGATTAAATCACTGCGCAGAAATGAAACGCCCCAAATGTCAGACGTTATGATATATAATGTTTAACATAAGGGGTGTTTTTTAATTTGACTTTTATTCCCTTCAATGATATGATACTTTAAAGTGCATTTCTTTTGCAGGAGAAAAACGAAGAAAAGCGGTGGAGAAATGCTTTTTTTAAGGAGGGACTATGAAAAACAAAGTTTTTATCAGCTATGCCCATAAAGACATGGAAGCAGTCAGCAAAATAGCCGATGTTTTAGAAAACAAAATTGACTGCGACCTTTGGTTCGATAAAAAGCTTCATGGCGGTGAGGAATATTTCAGCATTATTGCTGATCGTATTTTAGATTGTGAACATTTCATTTTTGTTGTTTCACCTAATTCTGTTGTTTCAGATTGGTGCATTAAAGAGCTGGAATTTGCTATGTCTGAAAAGAAAAAAATAATTGCCGTCTGGCTCGAAGACTTTTCACCGCCACCGAGGGTACGACTTGTTATTTCAAACACCCATTATCTGAAAAACTATGAGCTTAATGAAAATGACTTTGCCAAAAACATGGCAGAAGCACTCCATTCTTCTTATTATGAGCTTTTCAAAGGTGAGGCTGAAAATAAACTTTCAGAAATGCAGTCAGAGAGTGAAAAATATTTCATTTCTCCTGATGATAAAAAAAGAATCAATCTTCTTCTGAAGGCTGAAGAAAATCAGGATTTTTTAACCTGCTTTGAAGGTGAAAATGCAGTTGTTCTTGGTCTTGCTTATGAAATGGGTGTCGGAGTTGAAAGAAACATTGTTAAGGCAGATTTTTATTATCATATTGCCGCCTATAAAGGAAACTTAGACGGTGAATACCTGATGCTTTCGTTGGGGCTTTCTGAAGGTACCGTTGAAAAAGTGTCAACCATTAACAGAATGAATGAGCTTGCAGAAGCAGGTAGCATGAAAGCCTTGGTTTATTGGGGCGATGAGGTTTATCTCGGCAACTGGGGTATGGAAGCAAACAAGACTAAAGCATATAAATGGTTCCGTATTGCCGCCGATAAAGGTGACCCCGTTGCAAAATATTTTCTTGGCTATGGCTACAGAAAAGGCGAAACAGAAAGGAAAGATTATGTAATCGCCTGGATGTATTTTAGCGAAGCGGCTCAACAAAATTTCCCCAGAGCCTATCGACAGATAGCTTTTATGTATGAAAAAGGAGAGCTTGTTGAACAAGACAAAGATAAGGCTAGGGAATATTTCAAAAAAGCTATTGATTGCGGCGATTTGTTTACTGAAAACTTTGTCGGCAACATGGAATATGATGAAAAGAACTTTGAAACTGCTTATTCCTGCTATTTAAAGGCGGCGAAATATGTCAGAGAAAACAATCTTCCCAAAGCCTCACCGTTTTATAATCTCGGCTGGTGCTATGAACATGGTCATGGTGTTGAAAGCAACACGGAAAAGGCAATTGAGCTCTATCTGGAGGGCGCCGCAAAAAGAGGCGGAACAAATTGCAAAAAAAGGGTTGTTTTCCTGATTAATGAGCTTGAAGATGAAGCCAAAAAGGTTGAAAAGCTGAAAGAGGCTTCGACTCTTGATTGCCGATATGCCGAATATTATCTTGCAAAGCACTATGAAAAATGCGCCGATGTGAAGGGTGAACAAAACCAAACCTCACTTGAGTGGCTTGAAAAGGGCGCCGACAAAGGCTGCATTTATTGTATTGAAGAATTAATGAGCTATTATTCTTGGGTATTTGGCGCAAAGAAGTTTGAAAGCCGCGAAAAATCCATTAATAATTTCAGTTTGTTTTTCTCTTTGCTTGACCGAAGCGAAAATTCAAAAATACTTGAAACCTTCAAAGAAGGTTCAACTCTATATCAATATTATTATGTTTATGGCGTTGAGCTTGATATTGATGTCGAAGGCCAAAAGCCCGATAAAGCAATGGCGCTTTATTATTATAAAAAGTGTCTTGAAAGCGAATATGCTTATAAATATTTTTTAAAGGTTGTCAATAACGGAAGCAAATTTGCGCAAAGGGAAGCAAGTGTTATTTATTATAGTGACGTTGTTCACAGCGAAGAGATTCTTGATCTTTGCTTCGATTGCTTTGATTCAGCCTTTGCCAAGTCATCTGATGAAGAAAGAACCAAAGCCGCTAAGGCGTTAATAGAAGGCTATAACCTGATAATTGATTTTTATCATACACAAAAAAATCTGCACTCACAAAGAGCAGAAAAGATTAATAAGTGTAAAAGCAGAATTGCAAAGCTGGTTGAAAAATAAAACAATGTGGAGCTGTAAAAAACTTTCGTTTTTACAGCTCTTTTTTTCTGTTTGGTCTGAACTTTTTTGGCGGTCTTTTTTATTTCAGATGTAATTTTAATTTTAATCGGGGGAAAATCCTTGGCGATTGGTTTTTATTAAAAGTATTGTTCGTTTTTATTAGGTTTTATTGACAAATCAGCCTCTGATAAATATAATAAAGATAAATTGCACTCAGGTTTACTTTGTGCTGAATCTTTTTGAAAGGAGCGATGATTTGTCGAATTTTAGAAGCGAAGCCGAAAGCAGAAAATTATACAGACAGATTCTCACAGCTGCAACAGCTTTGTTCATTCAGAAAGGCTATGAGCGTACAAAAATAACCGACATTGCAAAGCTGTCCGGTGTTCCTAAGTCAAAGATACTTTATGTAATGAACAGCAAAGAGGAAATTCTGTGTCTGTTGGTGACAAAATTTCTTGACGGCGTAAAATCCGCATCCGATCATGTCGCAAAAGAACTTACCGACGACAATGTGCTTATCTTCATAGCCAATGATGTTTTACAGCTTTATATGGCTGAAATGAATGAGGATATGCGAAACCTTTACCTTTCAGGCTATTCAATGCCGAAAACAAGCGAAGAGGTTCTTAAACTAAGAACTGACATGATGTATGATTTCTTTAGTGAAACCTTTAAAAATTTCACGTGGAATGACTTCTACGAAACTGAAATTGCTTCTATGGGCATAATGAGAGCATACATGACCGTGCCCTGTGATACGAGCTTTACCATTGAAGCAAAAGCCCGAAGACTCATAACAATGCTTCTGCGTATTTATAAGGCAGAAGATGAAAAAATCACCGAGGCAATCAGCTTTATCGAAAAAATTGATTTTGCAACCGTTGCAAAAGAAGCGGTGCAAAGTGTTTTCGATGAACTTGATATAAAAACGCAGAACGCAGAGTGCAGAACGCAGAACGGAGTGCACTCCGCAAACAACAAGTAATTTCTTGCAAAGTGTAAAACAAAGAAACAGAACTAAAACAGAGTGTATATATTAAAGCAGAAGCTGACGGTTAATCTTGTCGCCCCTGAAAGGGGAGATGTCACGAAGTGACAGAGGGGTTTCGTTCTGCGTTCTGCGTTCTGCACTCTGCACTTTAACCCCTCGTTCTGCGTTCTGCACTCTGCACTTTTAAAAGGAGGAGAATAACAATGAAAAACACATTGAAGAAAACCTTATCATTACTGTTAGTCATAGTAATGATGCTCACAATGACAATATCTGCCTCAGCTATGCAGATTTTTGTTAAAACCCTTGAGGGCTCAACCATAACACTTGAAGTGGAGCCCAATGACTCTATTGATGTCATTAAGGCAAAGATTCAGGAGAAAGAGGGAATCCCTCCTGATCAGCAGAGATTGATTTTTGCCGGCAAACAGCTTGAGGAGGGTAAAACTCTTTCAGACTACAACATACAAAAAGAATCGACAATTCATCTGGTACATCGTATCAGAGAAGAGGAAGAAGTTCCCGAGGGAAAGATTTCTCTTAAGGATGCTGTGCTTACACTTTCTCAGGACACCTTTTACTACGACGGTGAGGAGCATATACCCGAGGTTACCGTTACCTTGAACGGTGTTACCCTTAAAGAAGGTGTGGATTATAATGCCTATGTTCTGCAGTGTCGCAGAATGGAAAACGATAAGCCTACAGCGTGGTTCGGACTGGGAAATGTCTCTGCAGAAAGCGTTGAAGAGGGTACATATTATATAAGAATAGAAGGTCTCGGAGATTATTATGCAGGGCTTTTCACTCTTTATGCTCCCTATGAAATTCTGCCTGCAGTATGCTGTCCCGATTGCGGCAGACCCGTACATAAAGGAGAGATTAATGAATACGTCTGTCTTCTTATCTCTTTCATCAAGCTTGTTGTTTCATTTTATAAAACAGTTATAGTCAAATAAACAAACACAGCGAAAGGAGCTAAACTATGAAAAGATTCTTATCAATCATGCTCTCAATCTTAATGGTTGTGACCATGATTCCATTCACACCGCTTACGGCGAGCGCAGCTACCACGCCTAACTACATCGCCAACATCGGCGTTGCTCAGGACGGCAGCAGTGGCAGCACCGGCGTCAACGACTGCAAAAGTGAGCTTTCCGGTCATATTATCATTGATCGTGACCTGAACGATGATGCGGGCGGTGACTATGTCTATATGGGCTATAAGACCACCACCGATCCCAGCAAAGCTATCACCGGTATCGTGTTCCGTTTTGGCAAAAATCCACCCAGTTCCATCACCTACAACGGCTATACCTTCTACCTTGTGGGTGGCCAATATGAAACCAACACCGCCAGCCAGGGCGGCTATATCGATTTGAACGCCTACGCCGGCGGAGACTATATCTATACCTATGTTACAAGAGATCAGAACTACGGCGCACCGCTGACTGCTATGACAGTCAACGAGTCCTCCTCTTATTCAGGATGGAACACCGGTACCAATACATCCGGCAATGTCATTGACCTGAACGATGGTGCGGGCGGCGACTATCTTTATCTGCACTATAAGCGCTTCTCCGAAACGGTCAGTGCCACATATCATTATTTTACATCTAACCTTCTGCGCACAAGTTCCACCGAGTCCGGTACGGTCAAGAACCATCTGGATCCTATGACCAAGGTGCCGGACGTCGCCAAAACTGTTAGTGCCGATGGCGATACCTTCACTTTTGTTGGGTGGAGAGAAGATGATGTCGCAGGTGCACCAACGATCACATCTCCCTCAACCACCTACATGAACGCACCCAAAACCTTCCGCGCGGTCTATTCGAGAACGGTGGAATTGAGATATCATGCCATTGGTGCCACCGGCGGACCTGCTACGCAAACTGCTAACCAGTATGTTAACATAGGCACAACAGTGGAAGATATGCAGCCTATTACCTTTACAGTCTCCAGTACCGTTCCCACCCATGATTCCAAGTGTGCTTTCTTGGGTTGGTCCCGATCAGGCGATAACAAAATATATAAGGCCAATGATCGCATTACCACTACCGGCGGTGCTGCTCTGTTTGCCGAATGGCAGGATCATGTCTATGTGAATGGTGTCTGTACCGCCTGCGGTTACCACACTTGTAGCTTTGATGATAACGGCTTCTGCACTGTCGGCAACGATTATGAGCCTGCTGAGCTTAAAGACGGCTATTATCAGATCAAAAACGGCGGCAACCTTTTCTGGTACGCAAACTACATAAACACTGTTGACAGAACAGCAAATGCGGTTCTCACAGCAGACATCGACCTTGAAAACAGACCGTGGACACCCATCGGCTCCACGGGTGAAAACAGCAACAACTTCCGCGGTGTCTTTGACGGACAGAACCACACTATCACAGGTCTTAATGTTGAAGGCGGCAGAGCAGGTCTCGGCTTCTTCGGCGAGGTAAGAACCGGTACAGTCAAGAACTTCACCATCTATGGTGAGGTGGTTGCTAACACTGAAGTCGATTATGTCGGCGGTGTTATCGGCTCGGCTTGCGGTGTCAACGGTGAAACTGACCTTGAAAGAAACGGCGCTGTTATTCAGAATATCACCTCTTATGTAAATCTTACTGCAAAGGCACACGGCGTTGGTAAGATAGGCGGTCTTGTGGGCTACGCAAACCACCAGAGCCTTATTGAAAACTGCTCCTGGTACGGCACCTTTGATGCAGGTGAGTACCGTGTGGACAACGGCGCCGGCGGCTTTATCGGACGCATTCAGGAGAGTTCAAGTGAAGTTACTATCCGTAACTGCGGAGCCTACGGTACAATAAAGACAAATTACGCAGGTGACTATAATGATACCGCGACCATTTATATGGGCGGATTCCTGAGCTTTTCCAACACGGACGCACAGACTACCCTTGAAAACTGCCTGTTTGCAGGTAAGTTTGAGCGCGGTGAAAATCTGACCGATGAGGCATTTCTTGGCGCATTTGGTACCCTTCGCAGCGTTAACGCAATCAAGAATTGCTATTACCTCGGTGACGACGGTCTTGAGGCTGTACACAGCGATTCGCCTCTGAACTCCGGTAGTGATAACGTAGAAATCACAAAGGTAACAGCGGAACAGCTCACAAGCGGTGAGACAGCCTATAAGCTGGGCGATGCCTGGGGTCAGAACATCGGTACAGATGATTATCCCATTCTCGGCGGTGAAAAGATTTACTGTGGCTACGCTTCCTGCGGCGCTTCCGAGGTTATTTATACCAACGACTCTGATGCCACCACAGAGGAAAAGCCCAACCACTCTACCGGCGCGGTGGGCGACAAAGAAGCTACCTGCGCCAGCAAGGCTTACTGCTCTGTTTGTGAGAGCTACTACGGCGAGGTTGACAAGACCAACCACGATTCCTCCGTGGAATGTGAAAACGGCTTCTGCCCCTACGGCTGCTATGAGCCTGCAGTGTTGAATAACGACGGCGTTTACGAAATCTCCAATGCAGGTCAGCTCTACTGGTTTGCCGCACAGGTTGATGCGGGCAAAAAATCCATCAGCGGCAAGTTGATGGCGGATATAGTGGTCAACGAAGGAACCGTCACTGCATCCTCCACAGGCTTGAGGGCATGGAACCCCATCGGCTATTACAATAGCGAATCAAACTATATTACTATCAAAGGCACCTTCGACGGCAACAACAAGACCGTCAGCGGATTGTACTTTAACAAGACAACAGCCAGGGGTGTCGGCCTGTTCTCCTGTGTGGACTCAGGCAGTATCGTGAAGAATGTGGGTGTCATCAATTCCTACATTAACGGTCGCATGTATGTTGGCGGCGTGGCGGGTTGCGTTTTAAGCAACGGCACCGTAGAGAACTGCTATAACACCGGCACCGTCGGCGGAACAGACGAAGTCGGCGGCGTGATTGGAAGTAACTACGGTACTGTAAATAATAGCTATAACACCGGCGCCGTTAATGGACGTGGTAGCTATGTCGGCGGCGTGGTTGGACGTAACTTTGAAAAAGGCATTACACAGAACTGCTACAACACCGGTACCGTCAGAGGAAGTGAATATGTCGGCGGCGTGATTGGAGAGATCAACGGCACCGGCACCGTAGAGAATAGCTATAACACCGGCATCGTAAGCGGAAATACTTTTGTCGGCGGTGTGCTTGGTTATAACTATAGTAACTTAGTACAGAACTGCTATAACACAGGTAACATCAGCGGAAGCGGCGACGATGTCGGCGGAGTGGCTGGCTGGAACTATGAAGGCACCGTACAGAACTGCTACAACACCGGCACTGTCAGTGGCGTTTTATCTGTTGGCGGCGTGATAGGTGGTACTTACAAAGGTCGCAACATTAACTGCTACAATATCGGCACCGTCAGCGGCGAATCCTATGTCGGCGGTGTGATGGGAAAAAGATATACCAGCGCCGGTACCGCCACCAACTGCTACTACCTGATCGGTTGCGCCAAGGACGGCAACAATACTGTTCAGTATGGCATCGGCAATGAAACAAAAGGCAGCACAACCGCGGACAGCGAAGGCTCCACTATCGGCAAGACCGCCGAGCAGTTTAAGTCCGGCGAGGTAGCCTATCTTCTGAACAGTCCCTTCGGACAAAACATCGGCATAGATGATTATCCCGTTCTTGACGGCAAAAAGGTTTACTATGGCTACGCTTCATGTGCGGCTGATGCTGTTATGGTTTATACTAATAACAGTACTGCAAGTGACACAAAGCCAGGTCACACCGGAGGCGAAGCAACCTGCGTCAGCGGTAAGCTTTGTGAAGTCTGCGGCGCAGAATACGGTGAAATTGATCCTGATAATCACGATTTTGATGAAAACGGAAAGTGTATCAATTGTAAGGTTCAGGCTGTGGCAAGCTCCACCATCAACGGAGAAGTCACATATTACCTGACTTTAAACGAAGCAATTGTTTCAGTTGATAACTGTTCAGCCGAAGATAAAGCTGTGGTTAAACTGCTTAGTGACGTTGCTTTGGGTAGCTCAAGACAATATATATTATCCGGTGAGTTTACTCTTGATCTTGCCGGCCACAAGATTACAGCTGAACATATAGCGATTGAAATCAGCGGTGAAAGCAATCCCGTTGTTACTTTTGTCGATTCATCTGAAGCTAAGACCGGTGGAGTATTTGTTGAAAAAGAAGGCGATCCTGAAAGTGGCTATCAATACATAGCTTTGAATATAGGTCCTGCTAAAGTAGTCATTGAGGGCGGAACTTATTTAATCGACGGTCGTCTTGACGGTTGTCCCATAACCGCATCCGTAGGTGAAGTTACTATTAAAGGCGGTACCTTCTACGGCTGTGTAAGTTCAGACTATCAGAGCTCAATGGACATCTACGGCGGAACCTTCATCAACACAGAGGAGTATGGCTACTGCGTAAATTCCGGTCTGGAAGCTGATGTGAACATCTATGGCGGTGAATTTATTGCTTCAGGATATGACGGCGGTACATTGTCTGCACTTAACGGAAAGCTTACAGTTTACGGCGGTACATTCACTTCAGAAACAGACATTACAGCAATGGATAAAAATATCACTCTGAATATAGCTGAAGGGAAGACCGAGGGCGCTAAATTCATTAATGGTCTTAAAGCTTGTTATTACACTTATGGTGTAACGTTGGCAGACAGTCTTGCTGAGGGAATGGCTTACTGGCAGGGCGATAAGATGATTGCTCTGACCGACGAACAAATAGAAATTACCGGCGGCGATGTAGTTATCAAGGCTGAGTGTCTCCACGGAAACTACACCGACGGCTTATGTGATATATGCGGCATAGAGTGCGCTCACGAAAATCTGACTTCCGGTGTATGTGATGTCTGCGGCCTTTCTTTCTTATCAGTTAAGATTAATATGATTGACGGTTACGGCGACGGTTGGAATTATGCAGAAATCACCGTTAAGGAGTTCGTTGACGGTTCATTTTCAGAAATAGCCGTTGCAACCATTGAACAAGGTGATGAAGCTGTCTTTACTATAAATCTTAAAAAAGACAGAACATATATTTTCACTTGGAATGAGGGCGAATATCCCGATGAATGTGCTTTTGAAATATATGTTGACGGTGAGATCGTTTGTTCGACCACAATGGCAAGTATTTTTGAAGATCAAGCAATCTTATATACAAATTGTAAACATTCAGGCGGCACACAGAATTGCGGCGGCTATAAGTGTGAAATCTGCGGACTTTATTACGGTGAAGGAACGGGTGAACACACCGGTGGCAATGCAACCTGTATAGAACAGGCAGAGTGCGAAGTTTGCGGCAAATCTTACGGTGAACTTGAAGAACATGACACATACGGTTCAGAACAGACCTGTAAGGGATATTACTGCAATAAATGCGAAGAATACGTCGGCGAAAAAGACGAAACAAAACATATCTGGTATTACGGCCGGTGTGACCTTTGCGGAGAAGAATATCCGGATTCCGAAAATTGCGAACATGATTGGATCAACGGCGAATGTTCAATATGCGGAACGGTATGTCCTCACGAAGAATATGAAAACGGTAAATGCACGGTTTGTGGCTGTTATATGGCGTTTGAATTAATCACAGGTGAAGATGTAACCTATTATCATTCTTTCTCTGAGGCTCTTGAAGCGGCAGAAGACGGCAGCACCATCAAACTTATGAAAAACGTTGTTGATACTGACAGTGTTGAAATTAATAAGGCAATCACATTTGACTTTAACGGAAATAAATGGGAACAGCCTTCTTCCGGACAACATACTGTAAATGCAAATGTAACATTCATCGATTCAGTCGGTGGCGGAAAAACAAACTACAGCATACATATCGCCAATCCTTGTACTTTTAAAGGCGGAACATACGAAAAGATCAGAGTAGTTTATGAAACTGAAGATACGCTTGAAGACTTCCTCGGTGATTGCTACGAATATTATGATTATTACACGGATGAAATGCTGGATCTTACCGGAGAAACAGAGACAAATACAACGGTAACCATCAAAGAAAGCCACACCGGCGGCAAAGCAACCTGCACTGAAAAAGCAGTTTGTGAAGTTTGTGGAGCAAGCTACGGTGAAGTTGATAAAAATGCACACGACTGGTCAAATGGTAACGGTATTTGTGCAGACTGTGGCGAGCCGGACCCCACGGCAACAGCTTATGTCAGCAAGAACGGTAATATAATCGGATGTTATGCTACTCTGAATGAAGCTCTTGATGCAGTTGCAAACTGCACTGAAGACGATAAGGCTGTTGTGAAGCTCCTGAAAGACATAGATGTTGATAAAGATTATATCAAAATTAACTCAGGCGTGTTTACTCTTGAGCTTAACAGTAAAACAATAAGCGGTAAAGATATGATATTGTATATAACTGACGGTGCAGTTGTTACCGTTCAGAATGGTGCTATCAAAAGAATTTCCTCTGATGAAGAACACGGTAGTGCGCTGAGTGTATCCGGCAGTACGGCATATATTATCAACTGCGATGTCACAAATGATTATGCTGCACACGGTAGTGGTGTTGGCGTCAGCGATTCGGCTACCGTCGAGATTATCGACAGTAATCTCAGCGCAGATGAGCGTGGTTTGTACGTTCAATATTTCTGCCATGTGACCATCAGCGGTGACAGCGAAATCACAAGTCCTACGATGAATGCTATTGAATCTTATTTTGGTTCCACAGTAGAGATCAAAGGCGGCACCATCACAGCTCCCGGATACGGTGTGTATGCTGACGATGGCGTTGTAACAATCAGCGGCGGTGTTATCAGCGGCGGTGAATCGGACTTGTATTCAGATGGTGTAGCCTTTAAGCTGATTTGCAGTGAAGGTAAGGATGAAGGTCCTTCTTTCCCCGGAGGCATTACGGTTACAGGAGGCTATTATGATGATGACTATAATTATTGTTCTGTGAATCTTAAAGATATTATCGGCGAAGGTGCGGGTTATTGGCAGGGTGACACTATGGTTGCTGTGTTAGACGGACAGACAGAAATAACTGGCGGTGATGTAGTTGTCAAGGCTTATGATGAACCTGTTTACTCAGGCTGGACAGAGCTTGACGGCAACTGGTACTATTATGATCCTGAAACTAATGAAGAAGTAAGCGGCGTAGCCCGTGTACCTTATCCCGCTGAAAAAATCAACGGTGTAAGCTATGGTCCTGATCAGGAAACTCTTGATTACTGCACTTCAAAGGGTACAGAATTCATTGATGGCGAAACAGGCTTGTTTGTTTTCGATGAAGACGGTAAGTTCCAAAGCGATTTAACCGATCTTGTGACTTATGAAAACGAAATCCGCTATGTTAAAAATGGCTTCATCGGCTGGCATCCCGGCTTTGTTGAAGTTGACGGCGAGCTTTATTACTTTGTTGGCGATGAAGAAGTGGGCGGAAACAAAGGCGCAGACGGCGACATCTGGCTTATCAGACCCAACGGATTTGCCGGCTTCGCATACGGAGATATTTATAACTTCAAAAACGGCAAGCTCAGCGGAGCTAACGGAATTTCCGACGGAAAATATTATGAAAACTCAAAACTCATGGTAGGCAAGGGACTTGTTGAAATCGAAGTTGAAGGCGAAAAGAAATATATCTATGTTCGCTCAACCGGCAATGTTGTTGCTAATGCAGATTTCTGGATTGCAGAAAACAACTTTAATATTGTTCCCGGTATGTATAGCTTTGATGAAAACGGCTACATGAAGAATGTTAAGTTTACCAACAAAAACGGAATCTATTTCGAAAACGGCGCATATTTCTATTATGTTGACGGCGTTAAGAACTATGCAGGTCTCATTCAGTATTCAGGCGAGGCAAGCGACGGAACAGTTTATGAAAATGACTGGATCTATGTTCG
>JAFUHX010000005.1 GCA_017474045.1 Clostridia bacterium
TTGAAAAACGGCGACTGCAAACCGTATCCACTAAGAGAAAATTTAAAATTACAACTTTCCGTCAGTTACCAACATAAAACTCACGCCGTTTTTCCCGCCGCCCCCTCGAAGCATAAAATTTTTGTATCTGTAAATTGAATTTCGCTTCGCAAAATGTTGCTGCTCGGTAGAGCTGAAATTTTTTGTACGCAATCTGAAACGGCCAGCGGAGTCGCCTTGCGACCGCCGCCCCCTCGAAGCATAAAATTTTTGTATCTGTAAATTGAATTTCGCTTCGCAAAATGTTGCTGCTCGGTAGAGCTGTGAATTTATTTTCGAAGTTTGAAGCGGCCAGCGGTGTGGCCTTGCGACCGTTGTTGCTCGGTAACGCTGTGAATTTATTTTCGAAGTCTGAGGCGGCCATTGGTGTCGCCCTGCGACCGCTGTTGCTCGGCAACGCTGAAAATTTTTGTCCGCAGTTTGAAGCGGCCAGCGGTGTGGCCTTGCCACCGACTGCGACGATATAGTTTAAGGCACACTTTCTTTGATAAAGTGTGCCTTAAAGGTAATTTTTATTTGTGATATTTTGTTCCCAGGGAGATCTGGCAGCTTCGATAGATCTGTTCAAGAAGCATAACTCTTGCAAGCTGATGTGGGAAGGTCATTTTGCTCATTGAAAGTTTGATTTTGCTCTTGCTTTTCACCTCATCGGAAAGACCGAAGGAGCCGCCGATAACAAAAGCTACGTGGCTGACTCCTGAAACAGCGAGTTCATCAAGCTTTCTGCTCAACTCGTCTGATGCAAGCTGTTTTCCTTCAATACACATTGTTATAACGCATGCCCCTTGGGGAATTTTTTCAATAATTGCCTTACCCTCAGCCATAAGGGCATTTTCTATTTCTTTTTGAGAGGGATTTTCTGAAAGTCTATAGGGTGAAAGCTCAACAATACTTAGCTTGCAAAGATTTGAAAGTCTTTTTTGATATTCCTCACAAGCGTCTCTTAAATATTTTTCTTTCAGTTTTCCTATGCATATTAGCGAAATATTCAGCAACTGTTTCACCTGCTTTTAAAATCTGATAATGTCTCCAAGGTTTTCTTTTGGACTGACCTCAAGAGTATAGTCTCTTCCAAGCTCAGCTCCTGTTTCACTTATCTGAGCAAAGCTTGTCTGAAAAGCCAGCTCAGGAATGTTGTTTTCTTCACTGAGATGTCCTAAAAAAATTCTTGTTGTTCCTCTTTCAACAAGCTGTGCTGCAACATCTGCACAAGCAAGGTTTGAAAGATGACCGATATCCGAAAGAATACGCCTTTTTAAATAATAGGGATAAATTCCGTTTTGCAACATTCCAACATCGTGATTAGATTCAAGCATAACGAGGTCACAGCCAATTAATGAATTCATAATTTCGTTTGTGATATGGCCGATGTCTGTTGCAACCGCAGCTTTTCTTTCGTCAGGAAATTCAACAGTATAACCACAGCTTTCATAGCTGTCGTGGGGAGTTTTAAAGCTTTTGACCAACATGTCTCCTATCTCTACCCCATCCGGCTCCATAACATGAACAGAAAATTTTCCGTTGATTACCCCTTGCTCCTCCATTCCCTTTATGGTTCCGCTTGTTGCGTAAACATCAAGCCCCAAGGAAGAAGCCAGCACCCTGATTCCTTTTGTGTGGTCACTGTGTTCATGAGTGACGAAAATTGCTTTTATTGATTCAGGAGCAATATTTCTGTCGCAAAGTGCCTGTTTGATTCTTTTTGCGCTGACACCTGCGTCTATTAAAATTCCTCCTTTGGCAGTTGCAAAATATGTGCAGTTGCCTGAAGAAGAGGAAAAAAGAGAACAAAATCTTGCCATTTAAAATTCCTTTGCAAAAAATGCATCCTTTCAAAAATTAAAAGGTGCCTTCTTGCACTGCCTTGCAGAGCAATCAGACACCTGGTTTTATCAGCCTGCCGCATCTGCACCTTGAGGATCGTCATCTTCAAAGTTTTTGCGGTAAATATCTGCGCCCATGTTGCGCAGTTTTTCAACATAGTCTTCATAGCCTCTGTCGATATAAACTATGTCTTCAATTTCAGTTGTTCCTCTTGCAACGAGGCCGGCAATAATCATTGCGGCTCCTGCGCGAAGGTCATCGGCTCTGACGGGAGCACCCGTTAATTCTTCAACGCCCTGGAAAACAGCAATGGTTCCGTCAACCTGAATATTCGCACCCATTCTGGTCAGCTGATCAACATATTTAAAGCGGTTATCCCAAACACCCTCTGAAACAAGGCTGGTTCCGTTGGCAATAGACAAAAGAACACTTATCTGGGGCTGCATATCTGTGGGGAAGCCCGGGTGAGGCATTGTTTTGATATTGCAATGCTTAAAGCTGCCGTCGGATTCAATTCTCACGCTGTCGTCATATTCCGTAACTCTGACACCACATTCAACAAGCTTTGCAGTTATTGACTCAAGGTGCTTAGGAATAACATTTTTAACAAGAACATCGCCGCCTGTTGCAGCAGCGGCAACCATATAGGTTCCGGCTTCAATCTGGTCGGGAATTATTGAATAATTGCAACCATGAAGAGTTGTTACGCCGTGAATTTTAATAACATCTGTTCCGGCACCTCTGATATCTGCACCCATTGCGTTAAGGAAGTTTGCCAGGTCAACAATATGAGGCTCTTTGGCGGCGTTTTCAATAATAGTCAGACCGCGAGCCTTAACCGCGGCAAGCATAACATTGATTGTTGCGCCGACAGAAACCTTGTCCATATAAATTGAGCTTCCTGAAAGTCTTTCGGCGTAGGCGTTTATCATGGCGTTTTCCGTACTTGCAGTAGCACCGAGAAGTTCAAAACCTTTAATATGAAGGTCTATGGGGCGAACACCGAAGTTGCAACCGCCCGGAAGAGCAACCTTTGCTCTGCTGAATCTTCCAAGCAAAGCACCGATAAGATAATATGAAGCTCTGAGCTTTTTTGTCATTTCGTGGGGAACAATATAAGAATTAACCCCTCTTGTGTCAAATTCAATTGTATGTTTGTTTATAAGTTTGATTCCGGCGCCCATGCTTCTGAGAATTTTAATCATGCATGTAACGTCGCTTATGTTTGGAATATTTTCAATCCGGCAAACATCCTGAGCGAGCAAGGTTGCAGGAATAATGGCAACCGCTGCGTTTTTGGCTCCGCTGATTTCAACTTCGCCACTCAGTCTGTTACCGCCATGGATAACAAGCTTTTCCAAAAAAATCCCTCTTTCCGTCATTTTTTCAAGCAGAACACACCTTCTGCTGATGAAGCCCGGCTTCATTGCGGAAATAACTTTCCTAAAAGCGCTGAAAGACTCCGCCTTCAGCTGCCGCAAACAGAGAAAAACCGAAGCCTGAACCAAATTTCATCAGACTTCCGGACCCTGAACGCGCAATAATACACTTTAACCTTCAGTATTATATCACTAATGAATCAAAAAGAAAAGCCTTTTTTTACTTTTTGTTGAAACAAACAAAAATATTTTTTCTTTATTGTTCTTTTTTAGCTAAAGACTTTATTTTTATAAGCATATTTTCACAGTTTTCAGTTTTATTATTGGCTTTTCAAAAAATTAAACCCAATAAAAATAAAAACAGTTTTTCCAATTTAAGTTTTAACAGCTCTTTTCTTTACTTATCTTTTCAGTTGTGTTAAAATAAAAAAATCAAAGAATTTTATGAAAGGATTTCTTTTCTTTTTTTTGAAAAGATCGCTTGATAAAATGAAAGCTCCTCTTGCAGAAAGAATTCGTCCCACCTGTGTTGAAGAAATGGTTGGTCAGCGTCATCTTCTTGAAGAAGGGAAAGCGCTGAGAGGAATTATTGATTCCGGCGAATTACCAAACCTTGTTTTTTACGGTCCCTCAGGAATCGGAAAAACAACTCTTGCTTCAATAATTGCAAAAACCACCAACCGAAAATTTCATAAATTAAACGGAACAAACGCTTCCACCGCCGATATTAAAGCCATTGTTTCTCAGCTTGACACCTTTGCCGCCCCTAACGGCATTTTGCTCTATCTTGATGAAATTCAATATTTTAACAAAAAGCAACAGCAAACCCTTCTTGACTATATTGAAAACGGTGAAATCACGCTTATTGCTTCCACAACAGAAAATCCTTATTTCTATATTCACAACGCAATTTTAAGCCGTTCAACAGTTTTTGAATTCAAAAGCATAACAGCTGAAGATATTGTTCCCGCCGTTGAAAGAGCCTATCGCTTTCTTGAAGAGGAAAAGAAAACAAAAATTGAAACCGAAGAAGGCGTTTTAAGCTATATTGCAAGCGCGTGCGGCGGTGACGTCAGAAAAGCTATGAACAGCGTTGAGCTTTCTGTTTTAAGCTCACGGGAAGAAAACGGAAAATATTTCATAACGCTCAGCAAGGTTAAAGAGCTGACTCAGAAAAGCTCAATGAAATATGACCGCGAAGGCGACGAGCATTACGACATTCTTTCTGCCTTTCAGAAATCAATGAGAGGAAGCGACCCCGACGCAGCCCTTCATTATCTTGCAAGACTTCTTGAAGCCGGCGACCTTGCCTCAGCAGTCAGAAGACTTATGGTTTGCGCCGCCGAAGATGTAGGTCTTGCCTATCCTCAGATTATTCCTATTGTGAAAGCCGCCGTTGACATGGCTCTTATGGTAGGGCTTCCCGAGGCAAGAATTCCTCTTGCAGATGCAGTTATTCTTGTTGCAACAAGTCCGAAATCAAACTCAGCCTACCTCGCCTATGACGCAGCCTGCGCCGACATAAAAAAAGGTGTTTCAGGACCGATTCCCCGTCAGCTTCAGAACAAGCATTTCGACGGCGAAGACAACGAAAACAAGGGGCAGTTTTATCTTTATCCCCACGATTATCCCGGTCGCTATGTTAAACAGCAATATTTGCCCGACATTCTGAGAAACAAGGTTTATTATGTTCCGGCTGAAAACAAAACCGAGCAGTCTTTTGCGGCCTATCTTGAAAAAATTAAAGGAAGTAGCTTAAAATGAGAAAAATTAACCTGAAAGGAGCAAACAACAGCCGCGATTTTGGCGGAATCAAAAATAAAGAAGGAAAAGAAATCAGGCCTTTTTGTTTTTTGAGAAGCAACGCCCTTCACAAGCTTTCAGAAAAAGACAAAAAAACTCTTTCAGAAACCTATCGTCTCGGAACAGTTATTGACCTGAGAACAGCCATCGAAAAAGAAGGCGCACCCGACATACTGCCTGAAGGAACGAAATTTTTTCATCTTCCGGTTTTTGCCGAGGAGGTTATGGGAATTACCCATGAAAACAACAGCGACCCTAAAAAAATGCTTGATAATCTTCCCGATATGTGTAATCTTTATAAAGTCATGGTAACAAGCGAAGACTGCATTTCTCAGCTGAGAAAGATTTTTGAAATCATTTCTTCCTCAGACGGAGAAAGAGCTGTTTTGTGGCATTGCACTCAGGGAAAGGACCGCTGCGGTCTTGTTTCTGCCTTTCTTCTTTTCATTCTTGAGGTTGACAGAGAAACTGTTTTTGAAGACTATCTTAAAACCAACGAAACAGCAAAGCGAAAGGCTTCTCTTCTTCGCTTTCTTGTTAAATATTATTTAAGAAGACCCGAAGACGCCGAAGGTGTTTATCTTGTTATGCAGGCGCAAAGAGAATATCTCGACGCAGCCCTCACCGCCATTGACGAAACCTGGGGCGGAATGGATTGCTTCATTAAAAATCAGCTTGGAATAAGCGACGAAGTCAGGGAAAAAATGAAAGAAAGATTTCTTGTTTAAAAAATAAAAACACAGCTTTCACATTAAAAGAAACACATTAAAAATCACCGATATGCCTGAGCAGTATCGGTGATTTTTTATCAGTATTAATTTTATAGCTTTCTGAGACTGAAATTCAATTATTTCATGAGTCTTCTGATTACTGCTTCGCAGTCAGCCTTATCCATAATTCTGGGAACGGGATAAAGAGGATTGCCTTCTTTGAGAGCGCGTTCAACGATTGTGGGAATATCTTCGTCTTTAATGCAATCAAAGCCGTTGGGAATATTCATTTTTGCGTTAAGCTCTTTAATTGCGGCAATAAATGCGTTTGCCTTTTCTGCGTTTGTTCCGTCGGTTTTAACACCTGAAATAACAGCAAGCTTTGCAAGGCTTTCGTGAGCTGTTTCGCCGTAATATTCAAGAACATAGGGAAGAATAACAGCGTTTGCAAGACCGTGAGGAATTCCGTAGAAGCCACCAAGATTATGAGCAATTGCGTGAACATAGCCAACATAAGCTCTGGTGAATGCCATTCCTGCATAGAAAGAAGCTTTGAGCATTTTATCTCTTGCTTCAACGTCTTTGCCGTTTTCATAAACTTTTTCAATGTTTTCAAAAATAAGCTTTGTTGCCTTTTCAGCGTATGCTATTGTTGATTTAACATTGCTCTTGCCGATATAAGCTTCAACAGCGTGAGTGAGAGCATCCATTCCGGTTGTTGAAGTAATATGGGGCGGAAGACCGAGGGTGAGCTCGGGATCAAGAACAGCATATTTCGGACGAAGCTTGGGGTCGTTAATTGCGTTCTTTTCGTGAGTTTCGGGGTCAGAAACAACTGCAGCAACAGTAACCTCTGAACCTGTTCCGGCTGTTGTGGGAACAGCGAAAAGAGTTGCAGGCTTGTGAACAAGCTTGAGAAGACCTCTCATTTTTCTGACTGAAGTTCTGGGGTTGGTAATTCTGGCTGCTGTTGCCTTGGCGCAATCCATGGGTGAACCGCCGCCGAAAGCAATAATTGCCTGGCAACCGTTGTCAAGATAAAGCTGACGGGCGTCTTCAATGTTGTCGATTGTGGGGTTTGGCTTTGTTCCGTCATAAACAACATATTTAATTCCGACTTCGTCAAGCTTTTCATAGAGACCGTCGAGAAGATGAAGACTTGTTAAGCCCTTGTCGGTTACAACAAGAACATTGTCGAAGCCCTTGTTTTTAACGAACTGAGGAAGTCTTTTAATTGCGCCGGGGCCTTCAAGAAGTTCGGGCTCAGACCAATCAAAAACAAACAACGCAATCTTCATAACCTTCTGGTATGCTCTGTAATATGCTTTTTGTAATTGCCACATAGGTATTCATCCTTCCTGTGTATTATTTGCCTTTCTATTCTACTCTCATTTCCCATATTTTTCAAGAGGGTTTCAGGCTTATTTTGCTAAAAAAGCCGCCGGAACAGCTCCGACAGCAAAATATTTACATTTAAGTCATTTTTTCTTGTTTGACCTTATGGTCAATAACATGGCGTGAAGCAAGCTCTCTGTGAACATCTTCGGTGGTTATTCCCATTTCAGTCATGAGAACCATTACATGATAGGCAAGGTCGGCAATTTCATAAATTGTTTCTTTTTTGTCGTCACCCTTTGCGGCAACAATAACCTCTGTTGTTTCCTCGCCAACCTTTTTAAGAATTTTATCAATTCCTTTTTGAAAAAGATAGGTTGTATAGGAGCCTTCGGGAAGAGTTTCTTTCCTTCCTTTAAGAAGCTCATAGAGACCTTCAAAAGAGAATTCTGAAAGCTCCTGACTTTGCCACAAAGTCTTTGTGAAGCAAGAATCGGTTCCCGTGTGGCAAGCGGGGCCGTCTTTTTCAACAACCACAACAAGAGCGTCGTTATCGCAATCGGCTGTTATTGAAACAATATGCTGAAAATTACCGCTGGTTTCGCCTTTGAGCCAAAGCTCCTGTCTTGAACGGCTGAAAAAGCAGGTGAGACCCTTCTCCATTGAAATTTCAAGACTTTCTTTGTTCATATATGCAACTGTGAGAACTTTTTTAGTAATATTATCAACCACAACAGCAGGAATAAGACCTTTTTCGTCAAACTTCAGATTTTCAATTTTTATCATTTTTAAATTACCTCACTATTATATCGTTTTGCCTCAAGGTGTTTTTCAGGTCAGATATTTTTACCTCACCGAAGTGAAAAATTGAAGCGGCAAGACCTGCGTCAACCTTGTCAAGAGTTTTAAAAAGAGTAACAAAATCCTGAACACAGCCGGCACCGCCCGAAGCGATAACCGGAACATTAACGGCATCGCAGACAGCCTGAAGCATTTCAAGGTCAAAGCCTTTTTTAACTCCGTCGGTGTCTATTGAGTTAAGAACCACCTCGCCTGCACCGTTATCAACGCAGCGCTTTATCCAGGAGATTGCCTCCATTCCGGTGTTTTCTCTTCCGCCCTTGGCAAAAACACGAAAAACGCCGTCAACTCTTTTAACATCGGCAGAAATAACGACGCATTGGTCGCCATATTTCATAGCGGCTTGCTTAATCAGGTCGGGATTTCTGATTGCTCCCGAGTTTACGCTGACCTTATCGGCTCCGCATTTTAAAACCCGGTCAAAATCCTCAATAGTGTTTATTCCTCCTCCAACTGTCAAAGGAATAAAAATTTTTGAAGCCACCTCACAAAGTATATCGGTAAAAAGCGCTCTGCCCTCAGCGGAAGCAGTAATATCATAAAAAACAAGCTCATCTGCTCCTGCGTTGCTGTAATACTCCGCAAGGCTTACGGGGGAAGAAACGTCTGAAAGACCTTCAAAATTTACACCCTTTACCACCCTTCCGTTTTTAACATCAAGGCAGGGAATTATTCTTTTTGTTATCATTTTGCCACCTCAATAGCCTCTTTTAAATCTATGGCACCGGTATAATAAGCCTTTCCGATAATTGCGCCGTAAAGCTTCATTTCCGAAAGAGCTCTGACGTCTTCAAGGCTTGAAACTCCGCCCGAAGCGATGAAATTCATGGTGTATTTTTCAGAAAGCTCTTTATAAAGCTCAAGGTTTGCTCCCTTCATTGCTCCGTCTTTTGAAATATCTGTGCAGATTACGGTTTTAATTCCGATTTTTTCAAGCTTTTCGCAAAAGGCATCAAGGGTATATTCAGATTTTTCGGTCCATCCCTTGATTGAAACGAAACCGTCTTTTATGTCAACACCGACAGCCAGCTTTTCGCCGAATTTTTCGGCAGCCTCAAAAAGAAACTTTTCATCGGTAACAGCCGCCGTTCCAAGAATTACGCGGTCAACGCCGATTGAAAGATATTTTTCGGCAACCTCCATGCTTCTGATTCCGCCGCCAAGCTCAATAAAAAGATTTGTTTTTTCGCAGATTTCTTTTATCACGTTCAGATTTGGTGTTTCGCCGCTTTTTGCGCCTTCAAGGTCAACCATGTGAAGAAATTCTGCGCCGCATTTTTCAAACTCTTTTGCCTGAGAAAGAGGGCTTTCGTTATAAACGGTCATCTGGGCGTAGTCGCCTTTAAAAAGTCTGACGGCCTTTCCGTCAAACAAATCTATTGCAGGAAAAATTTTCATTTAAGCTTGCTCCTAAAACTTTTATTTTTCGCAGAATGCTTTGAGAATTTTCAAACCAACATCGCCGCTTTTTTCCGGATGAAACTGACAGCCATAAATATTTTTCAGCTGAACCGCCGCAGTCAGCTCTTTTCCGTATTCTGCTGTGGCAACAACTGAATCTTCACAGTTTTCAGCATAAAAGGAATGAACAAAATATACGCAGTCGTTTTCTTCAATATATTTAAAAAGGTCTGTTTCGTTTTCAGTAAAATGAAGAGCGTTCCAGCCGATATGGGGAATTTTCAATTCAGAAGGAAGCCTTCCCTCCATTGAAACAACCTGACCTTTCAGAAGACCGAGTCCCTCATGCTCTCCGTATTCATAGCTTTTTTCAAAAAGCATCTGCATACCAAGGCAGATTCCCATAAGGGGAACACCGCTTTTTGCCCTTTCAATTATAATTTTGTCAAGACCGCTGTTTCTCAGCTTTTTAACTGCGTCAGAAAAAGCACCGACTCCGGGCAAAATTATTTTATCAGCCTTCAGAACAGCTTCTTTGTCGCCGGTAACAACAATATCTGCCCCAACGGTTTTCAGCGAGCAGGTCAGCGAAAAAAGGTTTCCCACTCCATAGTCAACAACAGCAATCATTTTAAATTACTCCTTTTGTTGAAGGAATTTCGTCTTTATATTTTTCGTCGATACTGAGAGCCTCTTTCAGACATCTTGCAACAGCCTTAAACGCGCCCTCAATTATGTGGTGACTGTTTTCACCTGCAAGACTTTTCAGGTGAAGCGTTATATCTGACTTTCTGGCAAAGGCAATGAAAAATTCCTTCACAAGCTCGGTGTCAAAATCGCCCACCTTCTCTGTGGGAATTTCCAGACTGCCGCAATACATTCCTCTTCCCGAAACATCAACGGCGCAAAGAATCAAAGCTTCGTCCATGGGAAGAATTATGTCGCCGTAGCGGCAAATTCCTTTTTTGTCTGAAACAGCCTTTGAAAAAGCCTCGCCTAAACAAATTGCAATGTCTTCAGCTGTGTGGTGATAGTCAACCTGAGTATCACCCTTGCAGTTTATTTCAAGGTCAAATCTTCCGTGACGGGCAAAAAGAGTGAGCATGTGGTCAAGAAAGCCGCAGCCGGTTGAAACAGCGCTTTTTCCGCTTCCGTCAACAGAAAGCCTGAGAGAAATCTGAGTTTCGGTTGTGTTTCTGATTATTTCAGCTGTTCTCATTTTTCATTCTCCTTTAAAATTTCTTGTGTTGTTTTCAAAAGAACATCCATTTGTTCTTTTGTTCCAATGGTTATTCTGACAAAGTTTTTAATTTTTTCTTTTTTGAAATGGCGAACAAGAACGCCCTTTTCCTTCAGAGAAAGATAATATTTTTCGCCGCTTATTCTGTCGCTTTGAGCAAAAAGGAAGTTAGCCTTTGAATCAAGAACAAAAAAGCCCATTTCTTCAAGCTTCTCTTTGGTATAGGTACGGGTTTCAGCAATCACCTTGCAGTTATTCAAATAAACCTCGTTTTCCTCCAAAACAGCAACACCTGCCGCCATGGTCATGGAGTTGATGTTATAGGGATTGGTTGAATATTTAATTGTGTTAAGATCTTCAATCAGCTCTTCACAGGCAATTCCGAAGCCGAGTCTTGCCCCTGCAAGAGATCGGGACTTTGAAAATGTTCCCGTAACAAGAAGGTTTTTATATTTTTCAATTAAGCCAATGGCGCTTTCTCCGCCGAAATCAATATATGCCTCATCAATAACAACAACGTTATTGGGGTTGCTTTTGAGAATTTCTTCAATTTCAGAAAGAGAAAGGCAAAGTCCCGTGGGTGCATTTGGATTAGCGATTACAACGGTTTTGTTAAGTCCGCAATAATCTTTATAGTCAACAGAAAAATCTTCTTTCAGAGGAATTTCTTCATAGGGAATGGAATTAAGTCCGGCAAAAACCGGATAAAAGCCATAGCTGATTTCAGGAAAAGCCACAGGAGTTTCGCTGTCGCAAAAAGCCATAAAGGCAAAATTCAGAATTTCGTCTGAGCCGTTTGTCATAAGAAGCTGAGTTGGTCTGACACCGAAAATCTCCGCCATTTTTGAAACAAGAGGAGTCACCTCGGGGTCAGAATAAAGCTGAAGGTTTTCTGCAGCAGCTTTCACCGCTTCAAGAACCTTCTTTGTCGGCCTGAAGGGCGATTCGTTTGTGTTAAGCTTAATATATTTCATGTCCTTCGGCTGCTCACCGGGAGTGTATGCCTCAAGAGCACTATATTTTGAAGAAAAAAATCTGCTCATTTAAAAAGCTCCTTTATTTTTTAACTCTCACGGTTGCGCTTCTTGCGTGGGCTGAAAGTCCTTCTTTTTCAGCGAAAACAGCAACGCTGTCGGCAACATTAGCGAGAGCCTCTTTTGTAAAATAGGTATATTGAGTCTTTTTTACAAAATCATCAACAGAAAGCGGACTTGAAAATCTTGCCGTTCCGCTGGTGGGAAGAGTGTGGTTAGGTCCTGCAAGATAGTCGCCAAGTGCTTCGGGACAGTTTTTGCCCATGAAGATTGAGCCTGCGTGTTTGATTGAATCAAGATAGTCAAAAGGATTATCAACGCAAAGCTCAAGATGCTCGGGAGCAAGCTCATTTGCAATTTCAATAACAACATCGAGACTGTCGGCAACAATAATTTTTCCGCAGTTATCAATTGAGGTTCTTGCAATTTCAGCCCTCGGAAGAAGAGGAATCTGTTTTTCAAGCTCCTGAGAAACATTTTCAGCCAGAGTCATGCTGTTTGTTACAAGAACGGCGGTTGCCATTTTATCATGCTCTGCCTGAGAAAGCAAGTCTGCGGCAACATATTCTGCGTTGCAGCTTTCATCAGCAACAACAAGAATTTCGCTGGGACCTGCAATCATATCAATTGAAACCTTGCCGAAAACCTGTTTTTTGGCTTCGGCAACAAAAGCATTGCCCGGACCCACAATTTTATCAACCTTGGGAACGCTCTCGGTTCCATAGGCAAGAGCAGCCACAGCCTGAGCGCCGCCCACCTTGAAAATTCTGTCAACACCTGCAATTTTAGCTGCTGCAAGAATTGAAGGATTGATTTTTCCGTTTTCCATGGGAGGAGTTACCATAACAATTTCTTCGCAGCCGGCAATTTTGGCAGGAATACTATCCATAAGAACGGTTGAAGGATAAGCTGCTGTTCCGCCGGGAACATAAAGACCAACCTTTTCAATGGGAATGATTTTCTGACCCATAACAACGCCCTTTTGGTCATTTATTATAAAGCCCGTTCTCACCTGCTTTTCATGGAAATGCCTGATGTTTTCGGCGGCAAGTCGGAGAACAGAAATAAATTCTTTTTCAACAAGGCTGAATGCCTCTTCAATTTCTTCCTTTGTTACCTCAAGGGCTGAAAGAGAGCATTTATCAAATTTTTCAGCATATTTTATAAGTGCGCTGTCGCCGTTTTTTATAACATCGGCAATAATTTTTGAAACAACGCCTTCAACATTCTGAGGAATATTGTCGCGAATAAAAAGCTGAGATCTGTTAACTTCTTCATATTTAAAAATCTTTATCATAACGCTTTTTCAACAGAAACCTTCTGTTTTTCCGCCTTTCTGAAAACTTATTTTATCTGAGACTTTAAAGACTCTTTGATTTTTTCAATTTCTTCGGTTTTAAATTTAAAGCTTGATTTGTTGGCAATAAGTCTTGCGCTTATGTCAACAATTGTTTCTTTGACCTCAAGGTCATTTTCTTTTAAGGTTGAGCCTGTTTCAACAATGTCAACAATAACATCAGACAAATTTAAAATCGGCGCAATTTCAATGGAACCGTTAAGCTTGATTATGTCGATGTCACGGCTTTTTGAAGCGTAGTATTTTTTGGCAATATTGACAAACTTGGTGGCAACCTTCAAGGTTTTGTTAAGGTCTTCGCGGAAGCTTTTCATTCCCGCAACACACATTCTGCATTTTCCCATGTTCATATCTAAAAGCTCATAGATATCAGGCTCATATTCCAGAAGAATGTCTTTTCCTGCAACGCCGATATCTGCCGCGCCTCTTTCAACATAAATGGCAACGTCTGAGGGCTTGACCCAGAAATAGCGGACACCTGCCTCTTCGTTTTCAAAAATCAGCTTTCTTCCCTTTTCTTTTATGGAAGAACATTCATAGCCGGCTTCTTCAAACATGGAATAAACCTTTTCACCCAATCTTCCCTTGGGCAACGCAACATTAATCATAGCAAACACCGGCTGATTTTCAGCCTCAAACCTTTCTGAAGTATTAGTTAAATTCAACGATTTCTTTGTATCGAAGCTTTTGAGGAATTGCCTTCTGGGCGCTTACGCTTTTTCCCTCTTTAACAAGCTCTTCCGCCTTTTCAAAAAGGAGCTTTTTGTTGCAGTCTTCTGCGTAAAGAAGAAGAACATCAACATCAAACTCTCTTCTTTCATAACTGAGCTGTTCAAGAAGGTCAAGATAAATGGCAAAGCCGATTGCTCCTGATTTTTTTCCCAGCTTTTTCATCAGTCTGTCGTATTGACCGCCGGAAAGAACACTTTCGGGAATTGAGGAAATATAGCCTTTAAAAACAATCCCGTTATAATAGCTCAGGTCATTTACAATAGAAAAATCAAGATTGATTTTTTCTTTAAGCGGTGAAGCTTCAACTGCCAAACAGATTTCTTCAAGCTCTGAAACAGCCTTTTTCATTTTTTCGCTTTGGCTGAGCTTTTTAAGAAGAGGAAAAACAGTTTCTCCCTTTCCGTAGATTTCAACAAGAGAAGAAATTTTTTCAGCCGTTGGTTCGTCAACACAATATTCTTCACAAAGAGCTTTGATTTCATGACAGTTTTTTTCGCCGATGTAATGCATTATTTTTCTGTTGAAATCCTCGTCGCAACCTGCTTCTTCCAGAACTGCGGCAATAACGCCCATGTGTGAAACATCAAGAACAAAGCTTTCGCTGAATTTATCGAGACTTTTCAGTGCCAGAGTCAGAACCTGAGCAATATCAAAAATCCCCACATCACCAATACATTCAATTCCGGCCTGCATAATTTCTTTATAGGCGTGGGTGCTTCCTGAAACGCGATATACATTTTCGTTATAAAAGAGCTTTTGGGTGCAGCCCTTTTCATCACCCGCATTTTTAACAATGGAAAGAGTAACGTCGGGCTTGAGGGCAAGAAGCTTTCCGTTGGTGTCGTTGAAGGTTATTATTCTGTCTGAAACAAGAAAGTCTTTGTTTTTAACATAGAAATCATATTCTTCAAACTTACTCATTTTATAGGGAAGATAGCCATAGTTACTATATAATTCCCTGAGTTCAAAAACAGCCTTTTCTTCAGGCTTGAGAAGGGTTGAAAAATTATTCATCTTTTTTGTCTCCTATTCTTTCAAGAACAGTTTTGTAGCCTCCGTTTCCATAGAGAACACTTCGGTTAACTCTGGTTATGGTGGTAGTGCTGGCACCTGTTATGGAGCTGATTGTTAAAAAGTTTTTTCCCTGAGAAAGAAGAGATGCCACCTCAAGCCTTTGAGCAATATCTAAAATTTCTTTGATAGTGCAGGCATCTTGAAAAAAGTCATAACATTCATCAATGTTTTCAAGGCTGAGAATTGCCTGAAAGAGTCTTTCAACTGCTTCTGAATGAAGTTTATCCATAATATAACCGCGAAATATAATATTTCTTTCCTTTCTGAAGGCTGTTTTATAAGATTTTTCCTTTTGTTTTATCGTGTTATCATGTTAGTGTGCTAAAGTATAGCACTAATAGCCTTCTTTGTCAAGGGCTCAGCAATAAAATCAGGAGCTGTAAAAAACTCGTTTTTTACAGCTCCATCAAAAAATTTTTATCTTTTAAGAATTGCTGACAGACTCTTCATGGGTTTCTTTCTTCTGTATGCTTTTTTCTTTTTCTGAATTGGTGTTGAAATAAGCATATTTGAAAGAATTGTCCAAAGAATTATGAGCATAAACATTCCGAACATGGCATAGAAGCCTGAGGAAAGTGTTGCTCGGGTTATTGTTAAAATTACGGTTGCAAGAGTCAGAAGTGCGTTATCTGTGAAAAGAGAGAGAAGGTCTGTTAAAGAAACTTCGCCTTCCATAATTTTTCCGAAAGCAACATTGCTGATAATAATGCAAGCGAAAAGGCAAACGAGACCGCCGGCGCTCATTCCGATTACGGAATATCTTTTTGCGCGGCTGTCTTTAACTGCGGCGCTGACGATTGCAATTGCAAGACAAACAAGAACGGCAATTATAATAACAACGAAGAAGGCGATTATATAAGGAATAATCGGTGCGGCAACCTCCTGAAAGGTGAGAGCACCCTCTTCGGCCTTGGGTTCAATACTTGCAAGAAGCTTTGCAAGCTCAAAAACAGAGTATTCATATTCAGTGCTGAAGCTTCCGTTGCTCAGCTGAGCAATGGCGTTAACAAGGCTTCCGATTTGTTCGTCTGTGCTTCCGATAACAAAATAAAACATTTTGAGAAAGATGCCCATGGCAATAGTGCCCAGAGCAAGAATAGGTGTTACGATTCTGTATGCTATTTTCATAATAGAAAATTCCTTTCTTTCAAAGCACGGCTTTGATTATTTCCAAGAAGATTTCAGGTCAACCGTTCTGTTGAAAACAAGCTTTTCTTCTGTTGAAGAAGTGTCAACACAGAAATAACCCTGTCTCATAAACTGGAAGGTATCGCCGGGCTTCAGATTTTTAATTCCGCCCTCAAGTCTGCAGTTTTCAAGAACCACAAGAGACTGCGGATTGAGGTTGTTTTTGAAGCTTCCGCCTGATTCGTCTGAGGGATTGGGAACGTTAAACAAGCGGTCATAAAGTCTTGCTTCAAAAAGAGTGCTGTCGCTGTCGCTGACCCAATGAAGAGTTCCCTTAACCTTTCTTCCGTCAGGTGAATTTCCGCCCTTGCTCAAGGGGTCATAGGTACAATGAACGCAGGTTACTTCGCCGTTTTCGTCGGTATCGTAGCCAACGCATTTCACAAAATATGCGCCTCTGAGTCTGACCTCGTTTCCGGGAAAGAGACGGAAATATTTTTTGGGAGGCTCAACCATAAAGTCTTCTTTTTCAACATAAATAACCTTTGAGAACTTTGTTATTCTTGTTCCCATTTCAGGCTTATCCTGATTAACGGGAAGCTCAATTTCTTCAACAAGATTTTCGTCGTAGTTATCAATAACCACCTTAAGAGGTCTGAGAACAGCCATGGCTCTCGGAGCGTTTTCGTTAAGATTTTCTCTGACGCAGGCTTCAAGAAGACCGAAATCAACAACGCTGTATGCCTTTGAAACGCCCACTCGGTTAATGAAATCTCTGATTGCGGCGGCAGGATAGCCTCTTCTTCTCATTCCGCAGATTGTTGCCATTCGCGGATCGTTCCAGCCGTCAACAATACCCTCTTTAACAAGCTGAAGACATTTTCTTTTGCTGGTCAGGCAATAGTTGAGGTTAAGTCTTGCAAACTCAATTTGTCTTGAAGGTCTTTCAAGACCCAGCTCACGAAGGAACCAATCATAAAGGGGACGGTGATTTTCAAATTCAAGAGAACAAAGAGAATGAGTAACTCTTTCTCTTGTGTCTGAAAGAGGATGCGCAAAGTCATAAAGAGGATAAACGCACCATTTGTCGCCGGTCTGATGATGGGAAATATGCGCAATTCTGTAGATTACGGGGTCGCGCATATTCATGTTGGGCGAAGCCATGTCGATTTTAGCTCTGAGAACTCTGGCTCCGTCGGGAAATTCGCCGGCAGTCATTCGTTTAAACAAATCAAGGTTTTCTTCAACGCTTCTGTTTCTGTAGGGGCTTTCTTTTCCCGGCTCGGTAAGAGAACCTCTTGACTGAGAAATTTCTTCAGCCGTCAGGTCGCAGACATAAGCCTTCCCCATTTCAATAAGCTTTATTGCACACTCATGAATAAAATCGAAATAGCTTGAAGCATAGAGAACCTCGTTCCACTGATAGCCAAGCCACTGAATGTCTTCTTTGATTGCCTCAACATATTCAACGTCTTCTTTTGAAGGGTTGGTGTCGTCAAGGCGAAGATTACAAATTCCCTTGTATTTATCAGCGGTGCTGAAATTTATCTGAATTGCTTTAGCGTGTCCGATATGAAGATAGCCGTTGGGTTCGGGAGGAAAGCGGGTCTGAACGCAGTCATAAACGCCCTTTTCCAGATCTTCATCTATAAAATCATGAATAAAATTGGAGCAAGGAATAAGTTCTTCCATAAATACACCTCGAAATAAAGCCTGAAGCCTTATTGTCGTTCCTTTCTTTCTTATTGTTTATAGAAATCCAAAGCCTTCTGCAGTCTTTCTTTGACTCTCTGCTGACCTAAAAGAGCTGTTATAGCATAAAGGTCGGGAGTGTTTGTTCTTCCCGTGAGGGCAACGCGGATAACTGTTGAAATATCACCAACATGACCCTTGAAGGCTTCGGGGTTTTGTTTATATTCTTTAACATTGGCTGTGCAGCCCAAAGGCTCACAAAGACTTTTGATTTTTTCAAACCACTCATCCTTTGTGTCTGCGCAATCAAAAATTTCAAGATATTTCTCAAGAGCAGCAACAGCAAGCTCAGCTGTTGCGTTGCCGCAAAGCTCATAGGAGGGCTCAAAAATTTCGTCAAACATATAGCTGACATAATTTTCAATGTCGCTCCATTTTGAAATATCTTTTCTCGGCTTTTTGTTTTCTCTGTCAATATTGAGAACAGCCGTTATATATTCCATATCTTTTTCATAAAGAGCTGCAAGCTTCTGATTATAGCCCTTTGCCCATTCATAAGAAAGAGCAACAACCTTTTCAGCCTTCATGGTGCTGATTATGTTTTTGGAAACATCAGTCAGCTTTACCATGTCAAAAAGCGCACCTGAGGCAGACATTTTTTTGAAATTGAAGGGGAAGGAATTGATATCGGCTTCTTTGTTGGTTTTTCTCCAGTCTTCAAAGTTTGAATTCATAATTGTCATCATGTATTCGTTAACAGCCTCTGAAGGAAAGCCCTCTTCAATATAATAGGTAACAGCGGCCTCGGGGTCTTTTCTTTTTGAAAGCTTTCTTTTTCCTGTTTCGCCCTCAGTTTTCATAATGGGAGCGATGTGGGCATATTTTGTGAGCTTGAAGCCGAGAAGCTTGAAAAGCTGAATATGCAAAGGAACAGAAGCAATCCATTCGTCGCCTCTTGTTACATGAGTCGTTCTCATAAGGTGGTCGTCAACAGCGTGGGCAAAATGATAGGTGGGAATTCCGTCGGTTTTGAGCAAAACAGCGTCAATAACATTTTCCTGCATTTCGATTTTGCCTCTGATCATGTCTTCAAAAATGCATTTGTTGTTAACATCTCCCGGAGATCTGAGACGAAGAGTCCAGGTTTTTCCTTGGGCAAGGTTTTCTTCAATCTCTTCAAGAGAAAGATTTCTGCATTTTGCAAATTTTCCCCAATAGCCCTTTATGTCTTCGTTTTCCTGAGAGCTTCTGATTTCTTCAAGCTCTTCAGCAGAACAGAAGCAAGGATAAGCAAAGCCTTTTTCTGTCAGCAATTTTGCAAAAACATGATAAATTTCTTTTCTTTGGCTCTGAGTATAGGGGCCGTAGTCACCCTTTTCGCTTCCGTCGGTCATAACGCCCTCGTCAGGTGTTACGCCATAGGTTTCAAGGCCTTTGAGCATTACCTCAATGGCTCCTTCAATTTTTCTTTTTTGGTCGGTGTCTTCAACTCTGACGAAAAACACGCCGTCTGAAGACTTTGCAATTCTATATGCCACGGTTCCCGCAAAAAGATTTCCGAAATGTAAAAAGCCTGTGGGGCTGGGGGCGAGTCTTGTTACTCTGGCACCCTCCTTCAGATTTCTTGCAGGAAATTGAGCTTCAAGCTCTTCGGGTGTTTTTTTAACATCGGGAAAAAGAAGCTCCGCCAATTTTTTATAATCTGTCAAGTTAAGTCCTCCTGCCATGCAAATGAGCATAATTATAATTACACTTATTATCGCAAATTTTAATTAAAATAGCAATAGTTTGAGGCAATTTTTTAGCCGAACAAAAGAAATAAATTATTGGATTATGTTTAATGAAAGAAAAAAATTGTTGCCTTGCCGTCAGACAAAGCAACAATTTCGTTTTTAAATCATCAGAAGTGCCGCAAATCCTGCAACTGCAATAACAAATGTTATGCAGTATTTTTCAAGGAAGGCACCGAGATACAAAAGAACAAAAGCAGGGGCATAAACAATTTTCTGAAGAACGGTTCCGTATTTATAAACCATGTCTTTCATGTTGAGAGCGTCTTCCACAGAGGGATAGCTGTTGACAAAAACAGAAAAAGCGAACCAATAGGAAACGGCGTTAACGATTATGTCAACAGGTGCGCTCTGTTCATAATAAAACAGACCTGTTACGCTGCACATTGCCAGAATAAAAGCAAAAAGCCCATTGAAAAAAGCAGGAACGAAGCAAAGAGCAAAGGCTTTTCTCGGTGTGGGAGCCAGCTCATGCTCAATGTGGCTTGCCATTTCGTCTCTTGTTAAAATTCTGTTGTCTTCCACAGGAATGGAAGAGATTTTGCAAACAAGGTGTTCAAAAAAGCCTCTTACCCATGCACCCGGGCAGGTGATAAATCTTGTGAAAATATAAAGTCCGTTCATCAGATTTCACCCTCCTTATCTGTGAGAATTTCTTCCATGGTAATCTTGCCTTTTTTAAATTGATTAACAACTGAGCCAAACTCATAGCCATAAGATTTCAGAGTTTCCTTGGCTTCTTTGTAGGTTTCTTTATCTTCTCCGGCAAGAGCGCAAACAGCATAGAAGTTATAGTCAGAAACAGTTGCCTGACAAGTCTGAAGATATGAAGCCATGCTGTTGAGTGCACTTTCATAGTCGCCCTTCAAGGCGTAGCCAACGGCAAAAATTCTGTGGTATTCAGGATAAGAGCTCTGAGAGCATACCTTCTGAGCAGCCTCAGCTATTTCAAGAATTTTTTCAGCAGAAACATTTTTAGAAAAACGATATACATCAGCAAAATTTCTGTAGGCTGCCATTTCCTGACGGTTGAAGTCAAGGGCTTTTTCATAATAGGCTTTGGCGTTTTCTTCGTCGCCCTCTCTTGCATAAGCCTTAACCAAATAATTAGTATAGAGCCACTTATATTTTCCTTCTGAGTCGGCTGCTTCAACCTTTTTAAGCTGTTCAAGCTGAGTTTTGTTTGGCTGACCGTCAACCATCATAAGAAGAAACTTGGCATATTCAAGAAAGCTTTCGCTATATTCGCCGCTTTCTTTGTTTTCGGCAATAAGCTTGTCTGCCTTAGCAATATCTTCTTCATAGTCGAACTCGCCGTTATTCAGCGCAGCTGAAAACTCAGTATTTATAAGAGCTGTTGTTTTGTCAAGAATCTCATATTCTGATTTAATGTCTGCATATTTTTTGTTCCATGGCATTTTAAGCTGTGCCTGAGAAAAGAACTGGTCAATATATGCGCTTGCGTTGCTGTAATAGCCAAGCTCGGCAAAGGCCTTTGAAACATTTTTAACAACCTTCATTGAAACGTCGTCAGCGCTCTTTGTGCTGAGATAAGCCTGATAAGAATAAATTGCGTCAACAACATAGCCTGAAGAATAAGCTGAATCGGCGTCAAGAATTGCCTCATATTCCACAGCGTTATTCATCGCTCTTCCGAGAGCAAGGCCTGAAACCAGCATGGTTAAAATAAGAAAAACAACGCCGACAAATCTGAAGGGTGTTGCCTTCATAAGATTTCTGCAATCATTGCAATAGGGGTAATCATCACCCAAGGAAACATCTCTTCTTTGTTCGCCGCAGCATTGGCAAAGGTCGCTTTCATCAAACTCTGTTTCGAAAAGCTCTGCTTCCTCCTGAAAATCTTCAAGCTCCTGAATCAGCATTTCACCTACTGAGTCTTCTTCTGCTGCTTTATCAAGCTCTCTTTGAAACATATCTTTAATTCCTTCAAGCTCTTCAATGAGTTCTTCAGCAGACTGCTCTTTTTTTTCTGTGTCTGCTTCTGAAACATCTTCAGCCCCGGTGTTTTCCGTCTCGGGAAGACCTTCTTTTTTTTCAAGTTCGTCCAAAATAAAAACCTCCCACGTGTTATATTAACAATCAAAGGGTATTGTAGCACCAAAGAAAGAAAAATGCAACAAAAAAATCTGTGCCACTCATAAAAGAATGGCACAGAAGGTTAAATAGTACTTTAATTTCAGACTAAAAGGCCCATATTCATCCAGAAGGTGAGAGAAGGAACTTCAAAAACAGAAGAGTCAACGCTGGTTGAAACCTTATCCACATAAAGAACGCTCTGATTTTTTCCTGAAACAGCGTTTATTCTCTTAACCTGACCGCCCTGGAAATAATAGCAGACTGAGCCGCCTTCTGTAGCGTAGGAAACATAGTTATAGGGAACGGAAGCAACACAAACCTTGCCCTTGATTATAATCGCATCTTCTTTAGCGGCAGGAGCAAACAGAAGCTTCTGGGTTTTGGGAGAAATATTTTCTTTGTCTTCACCCTTAAGCTCCATATACATGTTATATTCCGGAATAAGAGCATACGCTTTTTTGCCTGAGCCCTGATAAACCATTCTCATTTCAAGGTTACCCTTCAGAGAAGAGTCAATCTCGCTCATTGACATTTTCGTTACCATGGCGGCCTTGCTTCCTTTAACATAAACGGTAATGGGCATATCAACAACTGTTCCGTCAGGTCTGTAGCTGACAGCGAAGGTTCCGCTTTTGATAATTTTCTGGAAGTTATCAAGATATTCGCTAAGATCTACGCTCTTGGTCGTGGCAGTAACCTTTGAAGATTTTGAGCCCTCAGCAACTACGCTGCCCGACTTTTTATAGGCTGCAACACAAAGAACATATTCATAGTCTGCGGCAACGTTATAAAGAGTAACAGAATTTTTGGTGGTTGAATCAAGGGGAACATATTTTTTGTCTCCCTGATTATAGAAATAAACATTATAGCCGCTTGCACCTGTTACCTTTTTCCAGCTGAGCTTGATTTCTTTGTCGGTAACATATTCAACCTTAAGAGATGTAACCTTGGCCGGTTCGGTAACGGCAACGGCAACAGAGCTGTAGCTTCCATAGGCTGTTCCTGCGTCAGCTTTTCTGAACGCCTTGACTGCGTAGCGATATACTGTGGCGCTTTTAAGGTTTTTGATTGTTATTTTGTTTGTTGTTACTGTTTTAAGATATTTATAAGCTTTAGTTGAAGAGTTATAGGAATAAACTCTGTAGCCGCTTGCTCCTGATACCTTTTTCCAGCTGAGAGTGACGCTGCTTGAGGTTGAAGAGGAGTTTGAAAGGCTCTTGACTTTTGAGGGGCAGGTTGCAACGCTGATTTTTTCTGAAAGCTTTCCGCTAACTGTTTTGTCGTTTACGGTTGCTGTTGCCTTAACGGCATAAACATAGGTTTTTCCTGCTGAAAGGTCTTTAATCTTATAGGATGTTGAGGAAGTTGTTTTAAGCTTTTTATATTCTTTTTTAGAGGTGTTATAGCTATAAACAATATATTTCTTCGCACCCTTAACCTTTGCCCATGAAAGAGTTACTGTGTCGGTTGTGCTTTCAGCTTTAACAACAGGAGAAGCCGGAACGATTTTAAAGGTCAGCTTCTTGCTTGAGGTGTAGCCGTTTTTCTTAACACCGGTAACAGTTACTGTTGCTGTTCCCATTTTTTTGTTTGAGGAATATTTAACAGTATAGTGGGTTTTGTTTTTCAGAGTTTTTGAACCGTCTTTAACCGTTACCTTGGGTGTAACTTCCTTTCCCGTATAAGCAACAGTTGAAGCAACTGAAATTTTACATTTTGAAATACTTTTCGTTGAAGCCGCAGAAGCAACCACAGCCGACAAAATATTGAAATCAGAAGCAACTCCCACCGAGGAAAAAGCCATTATAAAAGCGGCGATCAAAGAAACTGCTGATTTGAAAAAGATGTTTTTCTTCATATAAATACCTCCATTTTTTCTTTAATTTTATCATATAAAAAAGAAGCTTAAAAATCAAGTGATATGACAAATAATTAACATTTTTGAAATCAAACTCTGAAAATGTTTATTTGCCGTTTTCAGTTGATTATTATTTTTCTCAATGATATAATAGCGAGGAATAAAAAAAGTGAGGGAAGAAATCATGAAAAAACTTTCTCTTTGCGGAAAATGGAATTTACAAAACCTTAAAACCGGCGAAACAATTGAAGCTACTGTTCCGGGTCTTAATTTTCTTGACCTTATGGCTGCAGGAAAAATCGGCGACCCCTATAAAAGCGAAAGCGACAAAGACTTTTTCTTTGTTTCTGAAACAGCCTGGAAATATTCAAAAACCTTCTCTGTTTCAAAGGCTCAGCTGAAAGAAAAATTTTGCTTTCTTGTTTTTGAAAGATTGGACACTCTTGCCACGGTAACACTCAACGGCGAAACGGTTTTAAGAGCAGACAACATTCATAAAAGCTATAAGCTTGATGTTAAAGCGCTTCTTAAAGAAGGAGAAAATCTTCTTTGTGTTACCTTTGACGCTATCAGAGACTATATTAAAGAAAAGCAGAAGAAAAACAAGCTTCCCTTCAACGCCAACGGAATTCTCGGCCATCCTCACATAAGAAAATGCGGCTATCAATTCGGTTGGGATTTTGCTCCTGAGTTTGCCATGCAGGGAATCAGCGGAAACTGCGAAATTCAGTTTGTTTCTCAGGCACTAATTGAAAACCTTTTTGTTTTTCAGAAAATTTCAGATGGCAAAGCCGAAATCACAGCAAGGTGTGACCTTTTCAATTCAGAGAAGGAGGAGGTTGTTTTTTCTCTTTCTGATAACGAAGGAAAAACGCTCTCAACCTCAGCCGACGGAAGCTTTGTTGTTGAAAATCCTCGCCTTTGGTGGTGTAACGGTCTCGGAGAACAGCCTCTTTATAAAGTTACTGCCACTCTTCTCAAAAACGGAAAGGTTATTGACACAAAAGAAAAACGAATCGGTCTGAGAACGATTACTCTTGACACAAAAAACAACAACTTCCAATTCATAATAAACGGTGTTCCCATTTTTTCAAAAGGCGCAAACTATGTTCCCATGGATTCTTTTTACACAAGAATTACCAAAGAAAAAGTTTTCAACCTTCTTTCAATGTGTAAAGAGGCAAATATGAATATGATTCGCGTCTGGGGCGGCGGCTTCTATGAAAGCGACGACTTTTATGACCTTTGCGACGAGCTGGGGCTTCTTATCTGGCAGGATTTTGCCTTCGCCTGCTACGCATTTCCTTTTATGGAAGAGGAGTTTCTGAAAAACGTTCAGGAAGAAATCTGTCAGAATGTTCCCCGAATAATGCACCACGCCTGCCTTGCAATCTGGTGCGGTAACAACGAAATTGAGTCTCATTCAATGGGCTGGCTTCAAAGAAAAGACTGCATTGACTCAACCGGCGAATTTTTCTATAAAACTCTCCCCTCTCTTCTGAGAAAATTTGACAGCGTAACACCCTATCATGCCTGCAGTCCCGGCTCAGAAGACTATATGAAGCTAATTAACAGCGACAAGGTCGGCGACACTCACATCTGGAATGTCTGGCACGGCTATCAGTCAAAGAACTATTTCAGAAAAAGATTTACCAAATTCTGCAGCGAATTCGGAATGCAGTCTTATCCCACCAAAGAAACATTTCCTCACCAGAAATGTGATTTGGGAGAAGAAAGGCTTGAATATTATCTTTCAAAGCATTTCACTCTTCCGAAAACCGCAGACGAAAAGCGCTATCTCACTCAGCTTCTTCAGCTTGAAGCCATGAAAGAAGCAACAGAACACTTCAGAAGAAACATGGACCGTTGCCACGGAGCTTTATATTGGCAGCTCAACGACTGTTGGGATGTTGTTTCCTGGGCTGCTGTTGATTTTTACCACAGAAAAAAAGCTCTTATGTATGAAACAAAAAAATTTGATGAGCCTATTCATGTCAGCGCCGTTAAAAAGCGCGGTCTGGCTGAAATCTGGATAAGCAACGACCTTAAAGAAAGCTTTTTCGGAAGGCTGACAGTTTCTTTCGCTCCCACCGACGAAGCTGAAAGAACCGCACTTGAAAGAGAGATTTCTCTTTTCGGCAACAGAAGCGAAAAAATTGTTTCTCTGAAAATTCCCTGCAAAAGAAAAACCCTTCTTGTTCTGAGACTTTTCGACAGCACCGGAAGACTCATAAGCGAAAACCGCTTCGCTGCGGCAGACAACAACAGACTTCTTCTTTCAGATCCGGCTTTAACCGTTGAAACCGTTGTTAAAAACGGAAAGGCTCACGCCATTGTCAGCGCAGATAAATATGCCCGATATGTTGAGCTTGAAAGTGAAAACGGAAAAGAATTTTCAGAAAACTTTTTTGATCTTTCCGCTAAGGAATCAAAAACCGTTGAAATACTCGACGCTGACCTTTCAGACAAAATTTCAGCCACTTCCCTTTATGACTGCATGAAGCATAAAAACGAATTTGAAGATTTATGCTGTCTTTTAAAAAGAGCTCTCATGCCTATGGCTATTGCCAACAGAGTCTCTCGTTGGTTTGACAAATAAAAAGGTGATAACATTATGATTGACAAAAATGAAATTCTGAAAGCCGTTAAAGAAACGGCTCTTCGTTGCGGAGAAATTTTTCTTTCGGCAGAAAAAGAAGACCTGGAAACGCAAACCAAATCCGGCCGCCGCGATCTTGTTACAAAGTTTGACCTTGCTGTTCAGAATTACGCTGTCAGCGCTCTCAAAAAGAGCTTTCCTCAGGCAAAATTTTTCTGTGAAGAAACCAAAGACGGAAATGAGCTTTCCGGTGAAATTGTTTTTATAATTGACCCGATTGACGGAACGGCAAACTTTGTAAACGGCTTTCACCACAGCTGCATCAGTATCGGCTGCTTATCCTTCGGCGAAGCTGTTTGCGGCGTTGTTTTTGATCCCTATAAAAACGAAATGTTTTTCGCTTCAAAGGGAAACGGTGCCTTTTTAAACGGAAGAAAAATTTCCGTTGCCAAAAACGACCTTGGCTCAAAAATGGTAATGTTCGGAACCTCACCTTATAACACCGAGCTTCGAGACACTACTCTTGAAATGCTGAAAAATGTTTATTCCAATTGTCTCGATGTCAGACGAAGCGGCTCTGCCGCCCTTGACCTTTGCTATGTTGCCTCTTCAAAGGCAGGGCTTTATTTTGAAGGAATAGTCAGTCTTTGGGACTACGCCGCAGGACTTATTATTCTCAGAGAAGCAGGCGGCGAAGCCTATGATTTTTCAATGAAGCCTCTGGGCTTTAAGGAAGGAAAAACTTCAATAATTGCCGGAAGCACCGAAATGATTGAGGAATTTTTAAACACACAAAAAACACAATAAAAAAATTGCTGTAAAAGACGAAAGCTTTCGTTTGAATCTTTTACAGCGTTTTTTATTCTATTATTATGTTTTCCACTCCGTGTTTGAGAATAATGTTTATCAGTTCGTTTCTGGAGTAATTTGTTTCTGAAGAAATTTTATCTAATGCCGTCAGTGTTTCTTCTTTTATTCTGACTGAAATAACTCTGTTGCCGTCTTCACCGCGGCGTTTAATTTTTAAAGGTTCATTGTTGAATGTGTTCATAAATCACAGCCCCTATGTAATATCATATCAATATTAATTTGACAAAAGATATTAGTATATGTTACAATGTGAATACAAAATGAATACTAATTGATGGAGGTTGTATTATGGAAAACAATTCAGTTAATAATCTAAAAGAAAAAAAGAGCGTTGATATGAGTGCTTTTTTTCTTGCTCTTGGCGCTATAATATCTTTTATTATGTCAAATTTTATTGAAGCAATATGCTCTTCATTTTTGATTTCTGAAAGCTATGATGACTCTCAGATATGGTTGAATTGGGGAAAAACCTATTTAAGAGATTTTTTGATTTTTATACCTTTTGTAATATTCCCTCTTTTATTCTCGTTTACAGCTAAAAGTATTGCCAAAAAGATTTGTTTTCTCTTTTCAAATTTCTTTGCTTATTTATTCTATTTTGCCTTCACAAAGATTGCGACGGCTCTAGTTATGTTTATAATAAGCTCAGCATATCCGGATTTATCTGTTTATTTGTTGTCAACGGTTAATTTAGGTATAGACATTTTTTTAAGTGTTTTATCTATAATATTGGCCGTTGTTTTATACATTAGCATAAGCAAGAGCGTTGAACAAACCATAAGTAAATCCGGAGTCGTGAACGGCGAAGCTTCTGATTGCACCGATAACGAAGCATTAGTAAGTTCAAAAAGCAAAACCGTTGCAGCGCTGCTTTGCTTTTTCCTTGGTTCTTTGGGAATACATCGCTTTTACGCCGGAAAAATGGGAACAGGCTTCTTATGGTTATTTACAGCAGGCTTAGGCGGAGTAGGAGCTTTTATTGATTTCTTCTTAATAATTTTCGGTTCTTTTAAAGACTCAAACGGTAATAATTTAGGTTAAACAAAGATAAAACAATTAAAAAGACAACGGTTTCTGTCACACAAAGCCGTTGTCTTTTTTGTTCACTTTAATTTGATTATTTTTAAACCTCAACCTTTTCTTTTTCACGGGTTTTCAAAGACTGTTTTTTCTCTTTTCTGTAAAGCCAGACAAAAACAGCTATCATTGCCGGAATACTTCCCGCAATTGCGCAAAGCATATCAACATTTGTGTCAAACACTGCCCACTGATTTTCGTTCTGAGCTCCATAGCCGAAAATTTTAAAGAAGAAGGGATCTCTTTCAGGAGAAATATTATAGGCCTGATTGCAGGAATCCACCCAATAGAAATCAACAAAAAACTCAAAAACCTCCCAGATTGCAATGGCTATAAAAGAAAATCCCGTTGCAGAAAAGGTTCTGAAAAGCGGCGAAACTCTGTCGCCTTCTCTTAAAAACATTCCCACAAGTTCATTTCCGACAAAAAGAATAACTGCTCCTGCCATAAAATGCAAAATTTTATCCCAGCTTGTTATTTCGTGGTTCCACTCAAGTCCTTGGGCAAGAAAAGAGCCGAAAAAAATCATAACATCCAACCATGTCTGACATCTGAAAGAAAGCTTTCTTATAATCTTTTTCGGAATGAGAATAATTCTTGCAAGAGGAACAGTAAAGGTTGCAAGAAGATTGAGCGCAAGAAGCAAAACATTTATGTTTTCAGGGTCATTTTTAATCAACCTGATAAGTACCCATGTCTGAAGGACTCTGAGAACCCACCACCAGACATATTCACCGACGGTTATATCTTTTTTCAGAGCGTTGATTTCGCTTTTAGCAAACTCTTTCATTTTATTCATAATAACCTCTCAATACAGATTTTTTTTCTATCTTATCACCAATTCAACAAAAAAGCAAAGGATTTGACAGATTTAATAATTTATTAGTTTTTCTTCATTTTTTTGCTTACGAAAAAACACAAAGTTGACATTAAATATATATTTCTGATATAATTAAAAAAACACCAAGGAGGTTTTTAAAATGAAAAAGATTATGATTCCCGTTGCTGTGGTTGTTCTTATTCTCGCCATTGTTGCCATTATTCTGAGCAAAACTTCACCTTCAGATTTACACAATCATTCAAACGACAACGAAATCGTTTCTGAATATCACACTCACGAAAACGGCGAAATTCACTACGGTTCCCACTAAAATAAAAAGGTTTCAGACCTATTCGTTTAGTGCTTCAGAAAGAAGCGTTTCTTCAGAACGTTAACAAAGCAACTATACTGAATTAAAGGGGATGTAAAAAAACTCGTTTTTTTGCATCCCCTTTTTAGTGGCTAGGAAAAAATGCGCAGAATGAACAAACCGAGCCAAAATAAAGCGTTCAGCTTTATTTTGGTTTACCCGACGGCGTACAAAGGTACTCCGAGGGCGAGGTTTGTTTATAGCATAAAACGCAAA
>JAFUHX010000067.1 GCA_017474045.1 Clostridia bacterium
ATAAAAAAACAATAAGGGTTGCTAAATAAAAATATATAATAATAGCAATCGTAGGTTCTCAAATAAAAATTGAGCCATAAAAAGATAATTCAAATCGATACTGAATCGAATTTAATATATAGAAAATACGAAGATTCTGATTGTAAAGAAAGTCAGAAAACAAAGCTGAACAGGAGAAATTAAATAATAATAATAAAATAGTTCAGCAAAAGAAGTTATAGAGTAACGTGTCTTGGTTTCAAAAGGGAAACAAAAGAAAAGATGAAAAAGTGTCGGTAAATGCATAAGTCAGACCGTCAAAGAAATATTATAAAGAAACATCTTAAAACTAAAAAAAGACACAACAAAAAAATAAATAAAAAACCTATAACATAAACTCCGCCACGAAAACTGTGGCGGAGTAATTTTTTCAAAAACTTATAAAAAACAGGGCTAAATGACTTGACAAATCTGTTCTTTTCTGTTAAACTTCTTCTACCGCTTGTTACGGGCGGCGTATTTTTTGTGCGCCTAAAGAGTTTTCTGCCCAAAACAGCGAGTCCATAAATAAAGGAATGAAAGAAATGTACGCAATCATCGAAACAGGCGGCAAGCAGTACAAAGTAGAAGCCGGCGACGTAATCTACATTGAAAAGCTTGACGTTGAGGCAGAGTCAGAAGTAATTTTTGACAAGGTTATCGCTGTTGCCGGCGACGACGGCATCAAAACCGGCGCTCCCTATGTTGAGGGTGCAACCGTTACGGCTAAAGCTGTTAAAAACGGCAAGGCTAAGAAAATCGTTGTGTTTACCTACAAACCCAAGAAAAACGCAAAGAGAAAAATGGGCCACAGACAGCCGTACACAAAGGTTGAGATTTCAGCTATTAACGCATAAGTTATGACTGAAATCAGGTTTTACTCATCTGAGGGCAAAATAATCGGCTTTGAAATAAGCGGTCACAGCGGCTACGCTGAAGAAGGCAGCGACATTGTTTGCGCCAGTATTTCTTCTTGCGCATACATGGTGTGCAACACCATAACCGAGGTTATGGGAATTGCCGCCGAAACTGTTGAAGTTTACGATGGCTACATGAACTTCAGAATAGCTGAAAGCGACTGTGAAAAAGCCAAAGACCTTTTATCAGGTTTTCAGATGCATGTGAAATTGTTGGCAGATGACTACAAAAAATATGTTGTCTGCAAAAATGAAAACATTATCTAATCAACATGGAGGTGCAATAAAATGCTTAAGATTAACATTCAGTTATTCGCTCATAAAAAAGGTATGGGTTCAACCCGTAACGGCCGTGACTCAGAGTCAAAGAGACTTGGCGTAAAGCGCGCTGACGGTCAGTTCGTTCTCGCAGGTAACATCCTCGTTAAACAGCGCGGAACACATATCCATCCCGGCAACAATGTTGGAAGAGGTTCTGACGACACTCTTTTCGCTCTTATCGACGGAAAAGTTAAGTTCGAGCGCATGGGTAAGGATCGCAAAAAGGTTAGCGTTTACGCTGTAGAACAGTAATTGAGCTGAAATCTTACATTTATTTCCCGAAGACAGTTTTGTCTTCGGGATTTTTTCATAAAATAAACGGATATTAAAAGCGTGAGGTGCCTTAATATCCGTTTGTTTTATGTGAGCATGCTTGTTTTAGTTGAAGCTATAAACTTTTCCTTTTTCGGCGTTGAAGGTTGTAATTCCTTTTTCGTCATATATTGTTTCAACCTCTGTTCCGTCTTCGTCATAAATAATAATAACCTTTCCGTCATGATAAAGACTGCAAGGTCCTGAGAAAGCAGCTTTGACTGTTCCTTCTTTAAAGCGGCAATCTGCCCATTTTGCTCCGATCTCAAAGTTTCCTCTGGCAACAAGACCTGAAAATTCGCCTGTGTGCCATGATTCAGGAAGGGCAGGAAGAATTCTGATACAGCTTTCGTCACTTTGAAGAAGCATTTCACAAACGCCTGCCGTGAAGCCAAAGTTGCAGTCAATCTGAAACGGCGGATGATTGCCAAAAAGATTATTAAGAATCATGGTTTTGATTATCTGGTCAATAATTGTGTCGCATTTGTCTGAAACACCCAGTCTTGCATTGCAGAGCAGTCTGTGAGAAAGTGCCCAGCCGGTTGTTTTGATTCCTCTTTCTGCAAGAGAGATTTTTGCTCCTTTATAGAGAATGTGTTGCTCTTTTGTAATCTGAGAAAAAGGATAAACACCGAGAAGATGAGAAATATGGCGATGCTTCTTTTCAATTCCAAGCTTCTTTTTCTGAAAGCTTCCCCAAACATCTTCAGAAACCCATTCTTTGATTTGCCCGTTTTTTCCAACGCTATAGGGCTTAAGAAGCTCAATTTGTTCTTTGATTTTTTCAATCAGCTCGCAGTTGATTTCTTCGTTGTATCCGTTTTCAATGAGAACAGAAGAAGCCTTGATAACGTTTTCAAAAAGATTATAAACAATGCTTTGCTCATAGGTGCCCCCTGCGGAAACAGGTCCGTGCTCAGGCGAAAAGCATGGAGAAACAACGAGACGTTTTGTTTTTTTGTCTTCAATAAGAAGCTGTGACCAGAGAAGAGCAGCCTCTTCCATTGCCGGATAAATGTCTTTTTTGAGCTTTTCAAGGTCTTTTGTGAAAAGATAATAATCAAACATACCCTGAGTTGCCCAAGCGCCGTTGACAGGAGCCCAGCCCCAACGCCAATCGCTGCCGGGCGCAACAACACCCAAGGGGTTGACCATTGTGTGAGCCACCCAACCGGTAGCTTTTTCATAGTCGGGAGTTCCGTCTTCCTTGTTTTCTCCGATACCCATGGTTTTGTTAGAAACAATTCTTCCGGGCTTTCGAAGGCTATTGATAAAATCAATGTAGGGAAGGGCAGTTTCAGCAAGATTAGCCACATAAGCCGGCCAATAGTTCATTTGAAGATTAATGTTTAAATGATAGTCACATTGCCATGGGGGGCAGTTTTTTGCGTTCCAGATTCCTTGAAGATTAGCAGGAAGCGTTTCACCTCTGGAAGAAGAAATAAGAAGATATCTTCCGTATTGGAAAAGAAGCGTAATCAGGTGACGCTTATATTCTCCGGAGTTTTTGGTGAATCTTTTCAGCATGGTATCGGTGGTGATGTTTGCTTCGTCCTGACCGAGAGAAAACTTAACTCGCTCAAAAAGCGGCTTATAGTCAGCAAGATGAATTTTATAAAGCTCACCAAAGGTTTTTTCTGCGGCAGCTTCAACAAAAGAAACAGCCTTTTCAAGAGGATTGCTTAAGTCGCAATAATCGGGAAAACGGTTAATATAGTCTGTTGCGAAGCTGGCAATAACTGTAACGCTTGTGGTGTCTTTAATAAGAATGTGACCGTTTTCTCCGTCTTCAACAGTTCCGTCTTTTGCAATGAATTTGATGGCGCAACCATATTTCATGTTGTTTTTGTCTTTTCCGGCTTCTGCGTCAATGCTCTTATTGGCGTTAACCGTTCCTTCAAGAAAAATGGTTCCGTCTTTTGAATAGGGAACGCCTTTTTGGTCAGAAATAAAATAAGCGTCAATATTAAATCTGCAATCGTCGCCTTCTTTTTCAGCTTCACTCTGAATTCTGCCGACGAAAACATTATCAGGATAGCTGACAAAATAATGGCGGGTGAAAACGGTGTTTTCAAATTTATATGTAACCATGGAAGATGCTGTTTCCAAATCAAGATCACGAATATATTTTTCTACCTTGCCCTCTGAGGCAAAGTTGAGATAAAGATTTCCGAAGGCCTGAAAAGCCCCGAAGCCGTCAAGATTTCCCTGAAGCTTTTTCATAGATTCGGTTGCCTTTTTGTCTTTTCCCTGAGAAAGAAGAGCCTGAATTTCTTTCAGCGCCTTTCCGCCGTCGGCGTTTGAAATTCCGTAGGAAAATTTTTCAGAGTCTTTTCCGCCGGACCAAAGAGTTTTTTCGTTAAATGAAATCAGTTCGCAGCCGGGTCCGCCAAAAACCTTTGCTCCGATTTTTCCGTTTCCTAAAGGAAGAGCCTCTTGCTCCCAACCGTTGTAGTCCATGGCGGCAGGTTTGCTGTAACAAAGAAACATAATAAAATACCTCGTTATTTTGATATATAAAATTATACATTTGTCGCCCCGTTAAGTCAAGGAAATAAAAATATAAAAAAATATTGCTGTAATACCGCTTAAAAAGTATAAATTCATTTGATTTTTTTATATGTTTGTGTTATTATATATCGGAATATATAATTGTTAAAGGAGTATATAGGTGAAAGAGGATTTTCTCATAACAATGGTTACTCATCAGAACGTTGAAGGCGAGAAGCAGGTTCTTGAAATGACAAGCGTTGCCGACTTTAGCGGAAGTGCTGATGATTACTATATTTCTTATGTTGACAGCGACGGCGACATGAAGGGCTGTCGAACGACTCTTCATGTTGAAAAAGGCGAACTTATAACAATCAGGCGTGAAGGCGATTTCGATTCTCATATAATTGTTGAAAAAAACACCCGCCATGTTTCCCATCATAACACGCCATACGGAATTTTCACAATGGGAATTTCTGCAATTGATGTCGAATCTGTAATGACAGGTGAGGGCGGAAAACTCAGATTCCGCTATGCAACCGATATTGATATGCATCCCGTTGGTGAGATTGAATTTGATATTACTGTTTCACAAAGAAAAAACTAAGAGAGAGGAATTTTAATGGAATTAACCGTAAATAAAGCAAAAAATCAAATTGAAAGCATTGTTCTTTCTGCCGCAGAAAACGCAAAAGCAAAAGGAACCTTACCTGAAGCTGAGCTTGCTTCGTTTAATATTGAAGTTCCGGCAGACAGAGCAAACGGCGATTATTCAACAAATGCCGCAATGGCAAACGCAAGAACCTTCCGTCTGGCTCCCGTAAAAATTGCTCAGGCGCTTGTTGAAAATATGAATCTTGAAGGTTCATATTTTGAAAAAGTTGCTGTTGCAGGCCCCGGATTTATCAATTTTTTCCTCAGCGCAAAATATTATGCCGACGTTCTTCTTGATGTTAAGGCTGCCGGTTCGTCCTACGGAAGAAGTAATTACGGAAAGGGCAAAAAAATCAATGTTGAGTTTGTTTCTGCCAATCCAACCGGTCCAATGCACATGGGAAACGCCCGTGGCGGAGCTTTAGGTGATTGTCTTGCCGCTGTTCTTGATTACGCAGGCTATGATGTTCACAGAGAGTTCTATATTAACGACGCAGGCAATCAGATTGATAAATTTGCTCTCTCTCTCGATATCCGCTATCAACAGCTTTTCAAAGGTGAAGATGCTGTTGAGCTTCCCGAAGACAGCTATCACGGAGAAGACATAAAAGAAAGAGCCAAAGAGTTTGCTGAGGTTTATTCAGATAGCTTTCTTGAAAAGAGCGAAGAGGAAAGAAGAAAAGCCCTTGTTGAATTTGCTCTCCCGAAAAACATTGAAAACATGAAGAGCGCTATGGCGAAATACAGAATTGATTATGACACATGGTTCAGCGAATTAACTCTTCATAATGGCGGTGAGCTCAAAGAGGTTATAGATATTCTCACGGAAAAAGGCTATACCTATGAAAAGGACGGAGCTTTGTGGTATAAAAACAAAGAAATCCAGACAAAAATGCTTTTAAGTCAGGGCAAGAGCGAAGAATATATTGAGAAGCTTGAGCTTAAAGATGATGTTCTTGTTCGCGCTAACGGCAATCCTACTTATTTTGCCGCTGATATAGCCTACCACAGAAATAAGCTTGAAAAGCGAGGCTTCGACAAAGCCATTGATGTCTGGGGTGCTGACCACCACGGTCATGTTGCCAGAATGAAAGGCGCCATGGAGGCTCTCGGAATTGACAGCAGCCGTCTTGATATTCTTCTTATGCAGTTCGTTCGTTTAATGCGTGACGGAGAGGTTGTCAGAATGTCAAAGAGAACCGGCAAGGCTATTACTTTGGTTGATCTTCTTGATGAAGTTCCCATTGATGCTGTTCGTTTTATGTTTAACATCAGAGAACCCGGTTCGTTAATGGATTTTGATTTAGATCTGGCTGTTGAACAAAGCTCTCAGAATCCGGTTTATTATTGTCAATATGCCCATGCAAGAATCTGCAGTATTCTTTCAAAGCTTGAGTCTGAGGGCAAAAAGGCAAAAGACTGCGGCTCTTCAGAGCTTGAATGTCTCTCAGCTCCTGAAGAACGCGAGCTTATCCGTTTTCTTTCAACATTGCCTGAGGTTATTGTTGGCGCCGCCAAAAACTATGACCCGGCAAAAGCAACCCACTATGCTGTTGAACTTGCAACTTTGTTTCATAAGTTCTATAACGCTTGCAGGGTTAACGTTGAAGATGAAAGTCTGATGCAGGCGAGAATATTCCTTTGCCTTTGTGTCAAAGATACAATTAAGAGCGTTTTGAATATGCTCAAGGTTGAAGCACCTGAAAAAATGTAAAAATCAATTGACTTTTATAATTTTCATATAATATAATTATTTTTAAGGTAGTTGGCGTAAAATAACAAAAAGAAATCAATTTCGGAGGGTTTATTATGAGCTTGGAAAAAATTTTGGTTGTTGATGATGATCTTAATATCTGCGAACTTTTAAGACTTTATCTTGAAAAAGAAGGCTTTGAAGTAATAACAGCTAACGACGGAAGTTCAGCCGTTTCAATTTTTAAAGAAGAATCTCCTGCTCTTGTTTTGCTTGATATAATGTTGCCCAAACTTGACGGTTGGCAGGTTTGCCGTGAAATCAGAAAGTTTTCTGAGGCACCCATTATAATGCTCACTGCAAAAGGCGAAGTTTTTGACCGTGTTCTCGGTCTTGAGCTTGGCGCTGATGACTATGTTGTCAAGCCTTTTGACACAAAAGAAATCGTTGCCAGAATCAAAGCCGTTTTGCGTCGCTCATCTATCAGCGCCGCCGAAGAGGTTAAAGAGGTTAACTACGATAAGCTTTCAATTAACCTGACTAACTATGAGCTTAAGGTAAACGGCGTTCATGTTGACACTCCTCCTAAAGAAATGGAGCTTATTTTCCACCTTGCTAAGAATCCCAACAGAGTTTTCACAAGAGATCAGCTTCTTGATGAAGTCTGGGGCTTTGATTATTACGGCGATTCAAGAACAGTCGATGTTCATGTCAAGCGTCTTCGCGAAAAGCTTGAAGGTGTTTCAGACAAATGGGAATTAAGAACTGTTTGGGGCGTTGGCTATAAGTTTGAAACAAAAGAATAAATAAAAGGTGCCTTTGGGAAATCAGAGTAAATCAGCCGGATTTGCTGATTATATTGTTCTGAATCTTTTTCCTGTCCTTTAAAAAAGGAGCTGTAAAAAAATGATGAGTTTTTTTACAGCTCTTTGCGTGTAGAAAACGAAAGCTTTCAGCCTTAAGGAGTGAATAAAATGAAAAGAAAAAAAGGTATGTTTGCCCGAATAAAAGATAATCTCAGAAAAGGTTCTGTTTTCAGAAAATATTTTTCTTCAACTGCGATTGTTGTCTTTGGATGCATGGTCAGTCTGGGAATTCTTATGATGATTGTTACCGCGGGGAAATGGTGGGATGAAAAGGTTGAAATTTTAACCGATAACACAAATGAAATTGCGGCTCTCATTAATGATTTCAGCAAAGAGGATGATCAGTATTCCTACGAGGAAAAAGAGATGATTTTAAAAATCAATCTTGAGGTTATGTCTCATGCGACGAATTCTGACTATTTTGTAACGGATTCAAGCGGAAAAATCGTTATGTGTGAATATAATCTTCCTTCTTCAGATGTGGAAACCTGCAATTACCATAAAGGAACAATAATTCCTGAAAAATATATGGAAAGAGCCAAGAATAACGGCTTTTCCGACTACACGACCGATGATGTTTTCGGCTTAGGTAAGTTTGTCGTTGCCATTCCCCTGAATAAAAGTACGGAATATTCTGTTGTTTTTGCGGTTGAAGACGCGATTACCGGTCTGTTTCCCTATATCTTAAATATCTTCCAGACCTTCTCAATTTCTATTCTTGCCGTTATTGCAATCTGCTTTATTGTAATATATTTCTTCTGCAGAGGAATAACAACGCCCATAAGCGAAATGCAAGAGGTAACAGCCCACTTTGCCAAGGGAGAATTTGAACACCGAGCCTGCGAAGAGTATTCTGACGAATATTTGAGGAGCTTTGCCAAAGCTCTTAATAAAATGGCTGATGAGCTTGCGGCGGAAGAGGAGTCGCAACGAAGCTTCGTGGCAAATGTTTCTCATGAGCTTAAAACACCCATGACATCAATCAGTGGCTTTATTGACGGAATTCTTGATGGAACGATTCCCCCTGAAAAAGAAAAGGAATATCTGACCAGAGTTTCTTCTGAAGTAAAAAGACTTTCAAGAATGGTTGTTTCAATGCTTAATCTTTCAAAAATTGAAGTAGGAAAGCTTAAGATAACACCTTTTAAATATGATGTCTCATCTCAGATTTTTGACACACTTCTTCTTTTTGAAAAAACTATTAACGAAAAAAACATTCAAATCAGAGGTCTCGATCGGATGAGTGGCGTTAACATCAAGGCTGACAGAGACCTTTTAAAGCAGGTAATTTTCAATCTCTTTGATAATGCTGTAAAATTCACTCCGGAAAACGGTGTAATAACTGTCTCGGCTAAGATTGACGACGGAAAAACAAAGGTCAGCATTAAAAACAGCGGCAAAGGTATATCTGAACAAGAAAGACAGCATATTTTTGAACGTTTTTATAAAACCGATAAGTCCCGAAGCTATGACACAAAAGGCGTTGGCTTAGGCTTATATATTGTTAAAACGATAATTAATATGCATGACGGTGAAATTGAAGTTACAAGCGTTCCTGATGAATATACTTGCTTTTCTTTTGAAATTCCCTATTGATAAAAAACAAAATATTTTGTTTTAATGTAATTTTAAATTTAGGTTTAAAGTTCATTTTAGTGACAGGATATAAATTCTATTTAAAATAATAAATCTTAAAAAAGGGGTATAAATAATGTCAGATCATTTAGATAACGATTTTGAGCTTGATCCCGTGGATTTTTCAGGCTCAGACGAAAGTGACGAAGCAGTTTCGAATAGTAACGAAGAATTTGTTAATAACGATGATAATGCTGATGTTGTCAGAGAAGAGTCTTTGAATTCTTCAAATTCCTCTGACTTTAATTCAGACAACGAATCGCTGTTTTATTCTCAACCTACTTATAATTTCAATCAGCCTCAGCAACAAAATTCCGGCTATCAAAGTGGCGGTTACTACGGTGGATCAACTGAGAGACAACAAGGCTATAATCCTCAGCAGCCCCCGCAATATAATTTCAATAATCCCTCTCCTTCGGCGCAGCCGCCCCAAAGAAAAAAGTCTTCCGGCGGAAAAGTAATTGCTGTTGCTGTAATTGTAATTGCAGTTATTGTTGCCTTTGTTGCAATAATTTCTTCCTTTGGTTCAGGCAACAATGTTCAAAACACAACCGGAAGCGGAAATGCCGAAACAACCCTTTCGGAAGCTTTGCCGGGTGATAAGGTAGCTTTTGCCACAACTGACCCTTCAAACACTTCTCTTATGACTGGTGTTCAGGTTGCCGAAAAGGCAAGACCCAGCGTTGTCGGCGTTATGACCTATGTTGACGGACAGCTTTCAGGTGAGGGCTCCGGTGTTGTAATGAGCGTTGATTCAAGCGGAAAATATACCTATATAATAACCTGTGCCCATGTAATCAGCGAAAGGGGAGTAACCTACGGAGTTCGTACTCTTGAAGGAAAAAACTACACGGCAGAGCTTGTTGCTTATGACACAAGAACTGATATCGGCGTTCTTAAGGTTGAAGCAACCGACCTTCCCGTTGCTGAGTTCGGTGATTCATCTTCTCTCAAGGTGGGTGAGCCGGTTTATGCAATCGGAAATCCGGGCGGAAGCGAATATTTCGGTTCAATGACAAACGGAATTATCTCTGCAATTGACCGTTCAATTACCAGCACATACACAATGACCTGTATTCAGCATAATGCCGCAATCAACCCCGGTAACTCAGGCGGCGCACTTGTTAACAGCGCAGGTCAGGTTATCGGAATCAACTCTTCAAAAATTGCTGCAACTGACTATGAAGGAATGGGCTTTGCAGTTCCCATGGCAATAGTTAAGCCTGTTGTTGATTCTCTTATTCAATATAAATATGTTCCCAACAGACCCAAGCTCGGAATTGAATATGCTTCAGTTAGTTCCTATCAGCTTTACAGCATGGTTGTTGCAATTAAGGGTCTTCCTGCCGGTTCTCTTGTTATTGCCGGAATTTCTTCCGATAGCTCTCTTGCCAATACCGATGCTCAGGTCGGCGACCTTATTATCGCTGTTAACGGAAAAGATATGAATACCTCCGATGTTCTTCTTGATTTAATCAATACCGGAGCTGTCGGCGATACTTTAACATTGACTCTTTGCCGTGTTGAAAACAGAACATATAAAACAACAACCTTTGATGTAACAATCACTTTGGTTGAAGACAAAGGAGTTGTTGAAGAAGAAACAACAACCCAAAACTATAATGATGGCTATTATCACGGCGGAGCTTCAAGCTTTGAAGATTTCTTTGAGGGCTATTTTGGTTTCTGATAAAACAAATAAATAATATGTGACACTTGTTTTTTATTCTGTTTTATGATATAATATAA
>JAFUHX010000068.1 GCA_017474045.1 Clostridia bacterium
AAAAATGAAGCTTCAGCTTCGTTTTTGTTTACCCGAAGGCGTACAAAGTTACGCCGAGAGGCGAAGTTTGTTTATAGCATGAACCTCCTATTTTTCTTTATGAAAGTTTTCGACTTATAAATGTTAAAAGGTTTCTCCAAATTTTGCAATCTGAAGAAACCTTTTGTTATTTAGGTTTATGCGGTCTGCGCTTTTTTTATCGCCTCTTTTTTAGGTTTATGCGGTCTGCGCTTTTTTTACCGCCTCTTTTTGTTTATCTCTTTGCTGTGACAGCCTCTGAGGCTTTGCTGTAGTAAAGGTTATAAGCCTTGACAACGTAGCTATATTTCACACCGCTTTTTGCGGTTTTATCTATATAGCTTGTTTTTGAAGAAGATACCTTGCCTATTTCGGTGTAGCTTCCGCCGGGCTGTTTTCTGTATATATTATAGAATTTTGCGCCGCTGAGCTTTTTGAAGCTTATCTGAATTCCACCGCTGACTGCTTTGGCTGAAACACCTTTAACCGTTGTTAAAAAGGTTAAGCTTTGCGTTCTGTAGGCACTTCTTTCTCCGTTTTTAACAGAACAGATTCGGTAGCTGTATTTCTTTCCGGACTTAACAGTTTTATCCTTATATTTCAAAACGGTTTCATCTTTTGTTGTGTAAAGCTTTTTCCAGCTTCCGCCCTCAGCTTTTCTGTAGAGAATATAATAATCGGCAGAGCTTATCTTTTTCCATTCAAGCTGAACGGACTTTTCGTAATAAGTTATCTTGCTGAAGCCGGGTGCTTTAATAAAGGTAATTTTTTTGCCGGTTAAATCCATACTGCAGTCGTTTGCTTCAACTGAGTAGTAATAGGTTTTTCCGTTTTTGGCTGTTTCGTCGGTGTATGTTGTTGAATAGGTGAAGCCGACTTCAACCCATGTTTTCTTTCCGGATTCCTTTCTGAAAACGGTATAGTAATCGCCGCTTTTATCCCACGAAACAGTAACACCCTTTAAGCTGTTTTTCACCTTAACCTTGGGAGCCTTGATTAACTGAACATCACGATTTATGCTTCTGTATATAACGCTTCCTTTAACAGCGTCAACAACATAGTAGTTTTCACCGTATTGGGCCTTTGTGTCTGTATAGAACGCTGTGTTTCCGTCAACAGAAGCAACAAAAGAATATTCATCGTCAAAGCTGAATTTTCTGTAAATATTATATCTTTCAGCGCCGACTAAATCCCAGCTAAGCTTAACCTCTTTCTTTTCGTGATTTGCCTCGGCATTAACCGAATAGAAATAATACATATAGTCAAGAGAGAAAACAGCATCTTGTGAGAAGCCTTTGAGAACGCCGTCTGAGGAAGAAGAGATTAAAACATAGTCGTTTAATCCGCCGTTTTCGTTTTTATTAAAATATGCTGTTCCGTCGTTCCAAAAGCCAATTTCAATTTCTTTCCATTGAGAATCTTTTCTTGTGAAAAGCTTATAAGAGTTTTTCTCGTTATAGCCGTCTATCTGAACATATATTCTTATACTATCGCTGACATCAGCGGTTTCAGATTTAATTTTTGTTCCCTCTGAAGAAACAGTCAGATTTTTTTCAAAGGCTGTTTCACTTATTTCTACTCCGTTAATAACATAGGTGACTTTATAGCAATAGGAAACATTTTTCTGAGCTGTTTTGTCGCAGTATTTCGTCTGAGAAACCTGTCCGAGCAAGGTGTATTCACTGTCAGCAGTTTTTCTGTAGATGTTATAGCCGTCAACTCCATCCACTGCAGTCCAGCTCATTTCAATTCCGTCATCAAAATAAAAGGCTGAGAAATTCTTAATGGGAAGATAGAGCCGGAAACCTTCTTCGGTTTTGCTGGTTTTTCCCTGAAGATCTCCGATGTAGGTTCTGACCTTATAGTAATATTTCTTTCCGTTAATAAGCTTTTCGTTTTTATCAACAAAGCTGGTTTCATTGGTTGCTCCGGCAGTTTCCCAATATTCCTTGCTATCTTCCGATCTTCTCAGAACAGTATAAGAAACACCGTTGATTTTTTCCCATGAAATTTTTGCGTAGCCTTCAGCGGTTTTTTCAATTCCGGTTAAAACAGGGGTAGTGAAAATCGCGCCGCTTTTTGTGTATGCAGCCGTGAGGGCTTCTTTTGATTTATAAACAGACTTAACTTTGTATTTATATCTGACATTTTCTTCAGCTGTTGAGTCTGTGTAAGAAGTCTCTTTTGTGTTGGCAAGCTTTGTCCATTCGTTCTTTTTGTCCGGGCTTCGATAAACATTATAGCTGTCGATTCCCTTAACAGTGTTCCATTTGACAACAAGGCTGCCGTCTTTTTCTTTGACGGACTCAACCGTTGCGTTTTCATAATAATAAACCTTAACATCCGGCTGATAGCCGCTTACTGCTTTTGAACCTGAAGCGATTACGGCAAAAGAATAGGTAGTTCCGCTTTTCAGATTATACTTTGGTAAATAGCAGCTTCTTGATGTTGTTTCTTTAAGCTTTTCCCAATCATTGCTTCCGCTTTTGTAATAAACGGTATATTTATTTGCGCCGCTGACCTTTGACCAGGAAAGCTTAATTCCTTTTTTCTCTGTTATTGTTGTTTTTGCTGTTGGGGCAGCAATGGTATAAACCTTGACCTTATTAACCGACAAATCTGTTTTTCCGCTTGAATTCAGCGCTCTGACTTTATAGGTGGCTGAGCTGTTTTTCTGTTTTAAAGAGCTGTCGATGTAATAAGAAATTACTTCGCTGTTTGCCTTGACAGTTGCAATTTTTTTGTATTCACCGTCTTTTAATTTATAAACATAATATTTTGTTGCGCCCGGAACACTATACCAATAAAGAACAGGACCTTCAAAGCTGTTTTCATAGCCATAAATAATGGTTTTCATGTTTTTCAGAGCTGTTCCTTTACGGTCAACCTTGATTTTAAAGTTCCTGACAGTATCCGGATCTGTTTCATAGGTTCCCGTTGTTGCCTTAACCTTAACAACATAAGCCTTTGCATAATAGGTTTTTGTTTTAAGAGAAGTCAGGTCAACAAAAAGATCTTCATAAACAGTTCCTTTTTTGAATTGATTCAAATAGTTCATTATTAATTTTGTTCTTTTTGAATCTGAATAAATTTCAAGACAAAAATAATCTTCTTTGTTTGTGTTTGAATAAACCTTCATGGTCATGTAATCAGCGTTGCCGTAAAGCTTTATTTCAGAAACGCTATTGTGGGTTGTGTAATCCACGGGAGTGAAGGTGCTTTTGCTGTTGAATTCGTTTAAGTTGACAGCCGAAGCAGAAACACAAAGCAGCGATATCAGAACTGCTACAAAAGCTAAAATCAAAAGCCTTTTTTTCATAATATTTTCTCCTTTTTTGTTTTGTTAATACTTAACAATATTTTCAAAATAATGGTAACATATTTGTTCAAAAAATGCAATACATTTGATATTTATATCTGTTTTGTAAACTGTTAAAAACACTCCTTTTCTGATTTAAAAAATGAAATTGACATTTTAATTTATTCAATATTTTTTATAAAGAAACAAAAATGCCCTATAATAATTATAAATAAGAGCTTTATTAAGCTGAATTAATTATTAAAAATTCACATAATCATTGACAAAAAGTTATAAAAATTATATAATTTTTCGGCAGAGGAGGAGATTTATATGAAAAAAATATTAATTGCGGGAGCCGGACACGGAGGTCTCACCGCAGCATATAATCTTGCAAAAAACGGATATAATGTTACAGTTCTGGAAAAAAAGCGCGAAGATGAAATGGGCCACGATTGGCATGACTGCCTGGAGCTTGGTGCCTTTGATGAAGCAGGTCTTTCCCGACCTGACGAATCACTTTACCACAACAATGTTAACCAGATGTTCACAAGTCCTTCTTTAGACCATGAGCTTATTGTTCCCATGGGAGAAAAAGAAGGCATTTCAATGGACAGAAAGGATCTTATCAAATATCTTATTGAAAAAGCCAGAGAAGCCGGAGTTAATTTTGTTTTTGAAGTTAACATTCTCAAGGCTGTTACAGAAAAAAACAAGGTTACCGGCCTTAAGTATGAAACAAAAACTCAGACCTTCAGCGAAAAATGTGACCTTGTTATTGACGCTGCAGGACTTTATTCACCTGTTAGGTCTAACCTTCCCGACATTTGCGGAATTGAAAAGCATTTTTCTGATATTGATGTTTTTCATGTTTACAGAGCTTATTTTGACAACACAACCGGCGAAACAGAAGAAATTCCTTATATCGTTGACCTTTTCCACACAAACAAGCCCGGTATCGACTGGATCATTACCGAGAAGGATTATGTTGACATTCTTATTGGAAAATTCGGTGCCTGCGGTGAGCTGACAGAGCAAGAAATTGCTGATGGAATTGAAGACTATAAAAAACGCTTCCCCTATGTCGGAAGCAAGCTTTTAAGAGGCGGACAACAAGCAGACATTCCTCTTAGAAAAATGTTGCCCCTTATTGTTTGCGACGGCTACGCCGCAATCGGCGACAGCGCCGGAATGACAATTCCCCTCAACGGAAGCGGAATTGTTCTTTCAATGAAAGCCGGAAAAATCCTTGCTGATACTGTTATTGCTGCCGGAAACGGCGAGCTTACAAAAGCGGCGCTCTGGAGCTATGAATATAACTATTTCCAGAAGCTTGGAAAAGACCTTATTTTAATTAACATTCTCAAAAACTTCTTCACCTGCATTGAAGGAAAGCACGTTGACTATTTCGTGAAAAACGGAATTCTCACCGAAGACAAATTGGCTTTCAGCGGCGGAATTGAAATTACACCGGACTATGTTTTCAACATTATCAAGGTTCTTCCGCCCGTAATCAACCTTGTTCCCGACCTTTTGAAATATTTCAAGGGAATGCCTGCAATGGACCTTGTTGCCAAAGCTATGCCGAAAAAATTCAACGAAAAAGCCGTTAATGCATGGATAAAAACCTATAAAGCATTATAAAATCAGCTGAAAAAAGGCTGTTCGTTCTGCGAAAATTCAGCTATATCAAATATCAGCTATATAACATAATAGCAAAAGAGACAATGCCCCAAAACATTGTCTCTTTAATTTTCAAGCTTTTTCTTTTAACTCATTTTATTTTTAAAACCTTATTGAGTCTTTCGATTAAAACAAGAACAAGAGGGAAGCCTAAAACGCTGAGCATTGCTCCCTTAATTGCGTTAACCGCTGTTGCCGCCCAGATTGCCGACCAAAGAGCTTCGCTTGAAAGCTCAATTCCGAGAAAATATTTAAAAAACGGAGGATCAATAAAATAATTTCCGATTATTCCCAAAACAATTATTGAAACTACTCCCACCACACTTGCAACAAGAATAGAAACAGTTTTGCTGATCTTTTCTTTTTTTGAAAGCGCTTTATAAACAACACAGAACGGAACAACATAGGCGCAGCCCACAATGAAATTCATAATGTTGCCAAAGCCCATCTGAGTACCCATTCCTTTAACGGCAAGCTCAATAACATTTTTAATAAGCTCAATAAAAATTGCCCAATGCGGCCCATAGAGAAGACCTCCGATTATTGCCGGAATGTCGCTGAAATCAAGCTTCAGATGAGAAAAAGCAGGAATTACGGGAAACTCAATCAGGAAAAGAACAAAGCTTATGGCACTGAGCATTGCAATTGTTGCAAGTTTAAGGGTTTTTGACTGTTGATTTGTTTTCATTTTTATCACCTTTCTGTATATGGGGTGCTTTAGTGAAAAAAGAAAAACTCTTGTGAAACGGAAAACACCTATTCATCAAGAGCGCAGAAATAAATATTTCTCTTCTTCCATCCGGACTATACCGTCGGTTTCGGAATTGCACCGAATCAGCTTTCGCTCGCAGACTTTACTGCCGGTGAGGAATTTCACCTCGCCCCGAAGATATTTTTTGTGCTTTTATTATATCACTATGCCACAGTTTGTCAAGGGTGAACAGAAAGAATGATTTCTTAAAAACAAAAAATATTACACTCTTATTAACATTTATAAAAAGCCCTTGACAGATTTTTCTTCGTGAGTATAATAGCTTTTGTAAATTTAATATTTCCTTATTAAGAGAAGCAGAGGGAACAGGCCCTGTGAAGCTCGGCAACCTGCCTTGGCAAGGTGCTAAATCCTGCGGTGCAACCGAAAGATAAGGCTTTCATCTACGGTCGCCTGAGACCGCTTTTTTTATTTCATAAATCAAAACTTAAAATAAAGGAGTGTTGAAAAATGGCAAAACATCTTTTCACATCAGAATCAGTAACAGAAGGACATCCCGATAAAATCTGCGACCAGATTTCAGACGCAGTTCTCGACGCAATCTACGCTCAGGATCCCATGTCAAGAGTTGCCTGCGAAACAACAGTTACAACCGGTCAGGTTCTTATTATGGGCGAAATCAGCACAAACGCAAAGGTTGACATTTCCAAAATTGCAAGAAATGTAATTTGCGACATCGGATATGACAGCGGAGAAAAAGGCTTTGACGGAAACAGCTGCGCAGTTCTTGTTGCTCTTGACGAGCAATCAGCTGACATTGCTTTAGGCGTTGACAAATCTCTTGAGCTTAAAGGCGGAGAGGAAGACAGCTATAACCTCAACGGTGCCGGCGACCAGGGCATGATGTTTGGCTTCGCATGCGACGAAACCAAAGAGCTTATGCCCCTCCCCATTTCATTGGCCCATGCACTTTCCAAAAAGCTTACCGAAGTCAGAAAAAACGGAACTCTCCCCTATCTTCGTGCCGACGGAAAGAGTCAGGTTACAGTTGAATATGAAGATAACAAGCCTGTTGCTGTTACCGCAGTTGTTGTTTCAAGCCAGCACAGTGCCGACGTTTCTCTTGAAAAAATTCGTGAAGACGTTAAAAAGTATGTTATTGACCCTGTTATTCCCACCGAATTAATGCGCGAAGACACCAAGATCTATGTTAACCCCACAGGTCGCTTTGTTGTTGGCGGACCTCAGGGTGACAGCGGCCTTACAGGAAGAAAAATTATTGTTGACACCTACGGCGGATATTCACGCCACGGCGGCGGTGCCTTTTCAGGAAAAGACCCCACTAAAGTTGACCGCAGCGCAGCCTACGCCGCAAGATATGTTGCCAAAAACATTGTTGCAGCCGGTCTTGCTTCAAAATGTGAGGTTCAGCTCGCTTACGCAATCGGCGTAGCAAAGCCCGTTTCTGTTCTTGTTGAAACCTTCGGAACAGGAAAAATTGAAGAAGAAAAGCTTTCTGAAATTGTTAACAAGGTTTTCGACCTTCGTCCCGCTGCAATTATTGACACCCTCAAGCTCCGCGCCCCCATTTATCGTCAGCTGGCAGCCTATGGCCACGTTGGAAGAGAGGACCTTGATGTTCAATGGGAAAAGACCGACAAGGCTCAGATTCTTAAAGAACTTGCAGGTATTTAATTTATGAATTTCATTAAACTTCCGTCAGGCTACGAACCGATTAAAAAAATTAACCTTGTTAAAGACAAAAACGCCAGAATTACCGTGAATATTTTATATGTTTCTCTCATGATAATCATGATTGCCTTCGGATTTTTGTTTTCAAACATGGCAACTTTGGAGCAATTTATCAAGGTCTGCGAAAAAATTGAACTCTGGCGCTTTATTTTCAAGGCAATTCTTTCTTGTATTCTCGGCGGAATTTATGTTGTAATTCATGAAGTCATTCATTTGTTTTTTATGAAGCTTTTTTGCCCCGAAGCGAAAATCAGCTTTTCATATAAGGTTTTATATGCCTGCGCAGGAAGCAACGCTTATTTCAATAAGATTTCATATAATTTAATTGCCATTTCACCAATTGCAATTATGGGCGCTTTGCTTACCATGGTTTGCCTTCTGGTTCCGGCTTCATGGTTCTGGACTGTTTATGTTGTTCAGATTTTAAATGTTGCCGGTGCAGCCGGAGACCTCTATATTTTCTTCATTATTTCAAGAATGAACAGAGACATTATGGTCTATGATTCAGGCGTTGAAATGATTGTTTATTCAAAAAAATAGGAGGAAAAAAAAATGCTTGAATTTTTTGCTCAGCTTCCCCCATGGATTTTTAGTCTTCTCTCTTTAGGTTCAAGACTTTTTGTTTTGGGATTCATCTTTTTTTCAACAAATTACCGAAATGGAAAACATTCCCCAGTCTGGTATATTTTAGGCTTTCTTTCACCGCTGATTGTTTTCTTTGTTTTTCTTTCAAAAAGAAAAACCATGACCGGAATCGGTATGAAGCAATGTCCGATTTGTCACAGCAACTACCCTGCCGAATTTGTAACCTGCTATAAATGTAATGTTACTCTTCCTGACTATGACGAGAAAAGAACCTCAAGAAACAAGGCTCTTGCAACACTTTCTTGTGTTCTGGCTATTGTTTTTCTTGTTCTGAGCATTGCTTCAAATATTATTTCCTCTGTAGCTTCAGTAAATGAAATATTCAGCTCCACAGAAGAGCCGGGTGTTTATTCAAGAATTGCATTCGAAGATGAAAGCGGCAACATGGTTTATTACGACAAATTCGGTAATTCCTATTCCAAAGAGACCGACGTTCCCTTTTATACCGAAGACAACAAAAAATATAGCTATAACACAGCAACCATGCGTCTTCACAGCGCAGAAGGCGACTCAATGGACTATTACGACAGTTACGTCGATATAAACGGAAACCTTGTCAGCAACAAAAATGACGAAATATATATGGTTTATGAAGAAGAAACCGACAGCGATGAGGTTGAATATAACGAAATTTTAGGAGAAGACTATTCCTATGAGCTTCTTCCCTATTACGAAGAACCTTATACCGACGATGACGGAAACAAGTATTATCCTGTTGCCTACGTCAGCTGGACAAAAGACGGAAAGCTTATTACAAGCGCAGAACAAATTAAATAAATATATCGGGACTGTAAAAAATACAGACCGCATAAAACAAGACAACAAAGGGCTTCTTTCGGTTTTAAACTATACCAAAGAAGCCCTTTAAAACTATAAAACTCACAAAAAGCAGACAAAACATCTTTTGTGTTTTATTTTGTAAGCATCATCCTGCGCATTTTTCCTATCTTATAAAAATGAAGATATAAAATGAGGTTTTTACACACTTTTTTCCTATATGTTTGAAATAACCAAAAAATGTTAAAAAAATAAATATATTATGCACATAGAAAATGTTGCACTATCTGTGTAAAATAAAAGAGAATAAAAAAGTTTTAAGGAGGATCTTATGACTGTTTTTGATGTTCTTTCCTTTATTGGCGGAATTGCTTTGTTTTTGTTTGGTATGAACTATATGGGCTCTGCTCTTGAAAAGAAGGCCGGCGGAAAAATGTCGGGCATTCTTTCAAAATTCACCTCAAACAAATATATGGGCTTTCTTTTAGGCATGGCTGTTACGACTGTTATTCAATCCTCTTCGGCAACCACCGTTATGGTCGTTGGCTTTGTTAACTCAGGAATTATGACCCTGACTCAATCAACGGGAGTTATTATGGGTGCCAACGTTGGAACAACCGTTACCGCCTGGATTCTCAGCTTAACGGGGCTAAGCGGAGACAGCGTTTTTATTCAGCTTCTAAAGCCGACGTCTTTCACGCCAATCCTTGCCCTTATCGGTGTTATTCTCTATGTTTTTCTCAAGGACTCAAAGAAGCGCGATATCGGAATGATTCTTATTGGTTTTTCTGTTCTGATGTTTGGAATGGACGCCGCAACCGATGCCGTTTCCGGATTAAAAAACGTTCCTGAATTTACAAGGCTTTTTGTTCTTTTTGAAAATCCGATACTCGGAATTCTTGTTGGTGCCGTTTTAACGGGAATCATTCAATCATCCTCGGCTTCAGTCGGTATTCTTCAAGCTCTTTGCATAACCGGTCAGATTTCTGTTGGCGCTGCCTTCCCCATTATTCTCGGTCAGAATATCGGAACCTGTGTTACAGCACTGATTTCTTCAATGGGTGCCAACAAAAACGCCAAAAGAGCCGCTATGATTCATTTCAACTTTAATTTCTTCGGTTCAATCCTTCTGATGTCTCTTTTTTACGGCTTCAACGCAATTTTCCATTTTGAATTTATAAATGACAGCGCAACCGCGTTTCATATTGCCGTTATTCATACAGTTTGCAACATCGTTGTTACTTCTCTGTTTCTGCCTGCTTCTTCTCTTCTTGAAAAAATATCATGCAAAATGGTTCGCACAAAAGAGGATGAGAAAAAGGAAATCATTCTTGACGAAAGACTTTTTGTTAACCCCGCTGCCGCACTCCAGCAAGCAAAAGAAAGAACAAACGAAATGGCAACAAAGGCCATTGTGGCAATCAGCCGTTCTCTCGGACTTCTCTCTTCTTTTGACGAAAAGAGGGAAGAAGACATTAAAAAGCGAGAAGAAGAAATCGACAGTTATGAGGATATTATCAACTCCTATCTTCTCAAGCTCAGCACCAAAGAGCTTTCTGAAGGAGACAGCATTGAGCTGACCAAGCTGATTCATATAACCGGCGGTTTCGAAAGAATATCAGACCACGCTGTTCATGTTGCTGTTGCCGCCAAACAGATGCATGAAGAAAACATGAAGTTTTCTGAAAACGCCAAAAAAGAGCTTTCAATAATGGTCAGCGCAGTTCTTGAAATAATTGATTTAACTGCAAAAGCATTCAAGGAAAATGACCTTGAAAAAGCCCAGGAGGTTGAACCTCTGGAGCAAGTTGTTGACAAGCTGACTTCAAAAGCAAAGAAAAACCACATTAACAGAATGCTCAGGGGCGACTGCACTTTTGAACTCGGTCTTGTCTATTCCGATGTTTTATCGGTTCTTGAAAGAGTATCTGACCATTGCTCTGAAATTGCAGCAAGCATGATTGAAATTTCAAAAAGCAGCCTTGGTGTTCATGAATATCTTCATGAATTCAAGAGCAAAGATAACCCTGATTTTATTGAAAAATACAGAAAATACAAAGAAAAATATACATTCTGATAAACTTCATAAAAAGAAGCTGAAAAACTATGTTTTCAGCTTCTTTTTTTCGCAGTTTCTTTTTATAAAAAACAAATCATTGATTATTGACAAAGACCATACCTTTTGATAAAATATGTCAGTAAACGGAGATGTACCCAAGTGGCTGAAGGGTCCGCACTCGAAATCTTCTTCGCCAAACGGAATCCGAAATGCCGAAAACCCTTTAACCATGCGGGTTTCTGGCATTCCCTCGCTTCTTAAATACTACGAGTTCTAACGAGA
>JAFUHX010000069.1 GCA_017474045.1 Clostridia bacterium
ACCTTAAAATTATGATATTTTTGATGCAGAACAAGGCGAAAAGCACAGAAATCCTTTCGGATTTCGAGCATTTTCAACGCAGTTATGCGCAGAAATAGCAAATTTTAAGGCCTAATATCCTTATGAAGTGGCGCCCTTTTGGCTCGGTTTGTTCATTCTGCCCATTTTTTCCTAGCCACTAAAAAGGGGATGTAAAAAAACGAGTTTTTTTACATCCCCTTTTTTATCCATTATTTTTCTTTTTTCTCTTCAGAATAACAACTGCGGCGGCAACTGCAGCCGAGGCTGCTGCAACAACAGAAGCAACAATTACAACTGTTTTTCCGTTGTTCTCAGGTTCATTAGGCTGCTCTTCATGGCTTGAAGACGGCTCAATCGGCTTTGATTGCGGTGTAATTACTGTTTCAGCGCTCCTTACACCGAAAGAAACAGCATATGCCTTAACCTGCTGAACGCTTGGGTCAACAGCTATTGCTCTTCTGTAAAGATTCCATGAAGCTCCGCTGTCGGTTGAATAATAAATGGCACTTCCGGGTGCTGCGTTGAGAGTGAGGGTTGAATTTTCCTGATAGAGCGTTCCCGAAGGTGCGGCAGCAGAGGTGGCTTCAATTATGTAGGCAGTTGTGTCATTTTCATAGAAGCTGTCGTAGCTGCGAAGCCATGCAAGGTTGATTTCCGGGTAATGAGCCATAATGAGAGTATTCATATTATAGGCAAAGGTTCCGAGATAATATTGAGTTTCACTCATTACCTTTGTTGTGTAGTCTTTTCCAACAAAGGTTAAAAGAAGGTCAAGAACCACAGGAAGAGCTTCAAGAAGCTCCTCGGCTTCTTCATCGGTCAAATAGTCAAACACGGTGTCTGCGCCGGGATAGCGCTCTTTAAGTATTGCTGAAATCAGCTTGTTACCCATTTCTACCCTTTCAGTTCTTGAACGGTTATGCCAATCACGGATATACTTTGCATAAACCTCCAGAAGACTGATATCAGTAAAATCAACTGCGCTTATTCCCAAGGCACTTGAAAGAAGAATGTCTATAAGGGCGTCGGCATCTTCATCGCTCTTTCCGAAAATCAGCTTGATTACAACAACAATGGCTTCTTCAACCGTCATTTCTGATTCGAAATATCCGAGATCTGCAGGCTTGTCTGAACCCCATGAAGAAGCTGACCAGGGTTTATAAGTTGTGAAATATTCACGGTAGTTTCCCACCTCATTGTTGCAAAGAGCCCATTGCTGAAGCTTTTCAAAGAAATCAGGAACAAATTTGTCGGGAGTTACACCCTGAGGCGAAATTTCTCCGATAAGGTCTTTCATTCCCACAACATAGCCAACATAGTTAATTGTTGCTTCGTGGAAATAATCTTCAAACTGCAAATCGGGGTTAACAGCCTCAAGCTGTTTAACCATGAGCTGACGTTGCTTATAATAAGCGCTGTTTTCGTTATAAGAAACCTCATAGCCCTCATACTTGTTATCGTGAGCAACTGTTACATTGCCTCCGTTATAAAGCGTTGTTGTTACCTCCGGTGTTTCAAAAACCTCGGGATCACCGGGAACATAGTGGTCAACACCATAGCGTTTAAGTCCCATTTCGGTAGGCATAAGCAAGGTTACGAAGTCTGCCTTGTTTATCAGGTTGTGAATACTGCGATATTCGCCGTAGTCAGTCCATTCTTCTTTTAAAACGCTCTCATCGCTTCCTCCCTGAGGAACCTCAAAGCAATAGCCGTAAATGTCGTTATTCTGACCGTATTTATCTATAAGTCTCTTAGCTGTTATGTTTGCAGTAACGCTGGCTCTTGAATAACCCATAAGCCAGAATTTTGCCGTTCCGTTTTTAACGGCGTCTTCAAGGCCATAGTCTTTTATGTATTGCTCCACAAGAGCGAAGGTCTGAGTTGCAGCGTCGGCAAAGCCCTTTGACTCCCCTGAGGTTCCCAATGTGGCGTTGCTTCCCCACTCAATTTCATATCCTGCACCTCTGACAGCAAGGGGAATAAGAGTATATTCTGTGTCTGCAATTTTGATTTTTTTGTTGGCAATAATTACACCAATAGTGCTGAGTCTTTCAGCCTCTTCTCCGAAAAAGGCAGGCTTTTTGGTGTAGTCATCGTTAATATAAACGCTTTCGTCGCTGAAGCCGATATCTGAAAGAAGCTGTTTAACATTGCCGAACTGATTATAATAGCGGTCGCTTTCTTCCGTATTTTTTCCAAAGGCAGACATTGCAATATTAAGCGACATTGTTGCCAGGTGGCTGTTATATTTTCTTGGGTCAGAATCGAAATAACCGTCTGAATAATAGAAAACGGGAGCATAGTTATTAACCGAGTCAAGAACTGAGGCATATTCAAAGTTTCCGCGGTAAAGGTTATAAACGCCGTTGTTTCCTTCATAGGTACCGTAAGCTGTATTAACTGAAGAAGAAGTCAGAGTCTGACTGTTGATTTCGGGACGTTCGCCTTTTTCAAAATAGAGATAGCGATAGTTGTTTTTTGAAGGGTCATTCTGGCGAAGAACATAATAGCCCTTAATGTCGCTGAAGAAATAATCGGGCTTCGTGTCTGCCGTTGAGGAAACAAAGGGCTTCTCAGAGCCGTTGAGCTGAGTAATGCTTCCTGCAAGGCTGATATAAACCTCTGAGCCTCTGCTCATAGAGCCGGCAACAAGGTCATCGTTTCCTTCAAGATAAATATTTTCTTCGCCGTTGTTTTTAACTGTCAGCTTTCCTGAAACAGAAAGGTCACAGTCTTTAGTAACAAAAACACCGTCGCCTTTTTTTATGGCTGAATTTTCTTCAACAACGCTGTCGCTGAGAGAAGCGCCGCTGTTATAAATAAACATCGCACCGCCGTTTTCTCCGGCGCTGTTATTTTTAAGAATACAACCCGAAACAGAAACACCTGTTTCCTGAGCATAAATTCCGCCGCCGTCTTTTGAAGCGCTGTTTCCTTCAACAGTAACGCCAACAATGCTCACGCTTTCAGCATAGCAATAGATTCCGCCGCCGTATTTTGCGCTGTTATTTTTAATGTTGCCGCCGGCAACAGTTACACCTGAGCCGTCAACACAGATTCCGCCGCCGCCATAAATCTGACTGAGAGCCTTATTATAGGAAACTGAAACTGTTTCGCTCATCTGAAGTCTGGCAGTTTCGCCTTCAATCTGAATTGCGCCGCCGTCATCAGCAAGGTTACCGGCAATATTTCCGCCTTCAAAAACAACACTTGTCTGCTCCTCCATATATAAGGCACCGCCGTCGCCAAGGTTGTAGCCGCCGGTTATAACGCCGCCGCTGATACCGTCTGCGCCGGCTTCGTCTTTATACCATACGCCGTTTTCAACGCGGCCTTTGTTGATTTTTTCGCTGTTGCTGTCTTTAACAGTAAGCTGAGCGCCTTTTTCAACATAAATTACCATTCCGTCGCTTGTGGGAGCAACATTTTGAGTAAGACCGCGATTAATTGAAAAACCGTTGAGATCAATTTCAACAATTTTGTTTGAAGGAACACAAACAGCTCCGTTTCTGAAGCCTTCACCTTCGCCAAAGGAACCTGAAGCAGCGTTCCAATCTTTAAATATTTTTAAAACGACCTCAGCCTTTTCGCCGCTGTCGGTTTTTAAGGGTGCAGCCTGCAAAGCCGCCCTCCACATTTCTTCAAAAGCTTTTTCGCCTGCAGAAGAAAACTTCATTTCTCCGTTCACCCATACCTCTGCAGTGTTTGTTTCCACCGCAGAAACACCTATAGGCATTGAGCCCAGCAGAATAATAAGTGAAAGAAAAACAGCAATAGATCGATTTAAAAATCTTTTCATTTCAATTCCCCTTTTTGCTAAACGATTTTCTGTTTAAACAGTTATGTTAATAATAACTTCAAAAGGGCTGTTTTGTCAACTTTTTCTAAGCAATAATCAATTTTTCAGATATTGTTGAAAAAACTATTGTTTTTCTTTTTTTAATGGTTTATAATTATAAAAGTTTCCGGCCTCAAGCCGAAATATATTTTTTGAAAAGAGGATGAATAATATGGATATGATTTTCAAATCCGACAAGCTTCAGAATGTTCATTCAGACATTCGCGGACCTGTTTTTGTTGAAGCGAGCAAAATGCGCGCCGAAGGAATCGATGTTTTGCGCCTCAACACCGGCAACCCTGCAACCTTTGGCTTCGGTATGCCCGACAGCGTTCGAAATGCTCTTTTAAATAACGCCGACAAGGCCGTTGCATACTGCGACCTTAAAGGTATGCCCGACGCAAGAGAAGCAATTTGCGCCTATCACAAATCAAAGGGCGTTGAAGGAATTACTCCCGACGATGTTTTCATCGGAAACGGTGTCAGTGAGCTTGTTACCCTTGTTCTCACAGCTCTTCTCAACTATAACGATGAAATTCTTGTTCCTGCTCCCGACTATTCCCTTTGGACTAACTCAGTTTATATTGCAGGCGCAAAGCCCGTTCACTATATCTGCGACGAACAATCAGAATGGTACCCCGATTTAAACGATATCCGCAAAAAGATTACACCTAAAACCCGTGCTATTGTTCTCATCAACCCCAACAACCCCACAGGTACTCTTTATCCCAAAGAGCTTCTTGAGCAAATTGTTGCCATTGCAAGAGAACATAACCTTGTAATTTTCAGCGACGAAATTTATGACAGACTTGTTATGGATGGCTATGAGCATGTTTCAACAGCCACTCTTTGCCCCGACCTTCTTTGCATTACCATGAACGGCCTTTCAAAATCACACATTGTTTGCGGTTTCCGTTGCGGCTGGATGGTAATTTCAGGCGCTAAAGACAAGGCTCAGGATTTCATCGCCGGTATTCGCGCCCTTTGCGCAATGCGCCTTTGCGCTAACGCCCTCATGCAGCTTGTTATTCCCGCAGCTCTCAACGACCCTGAGAGCACAAAGGCAATGCTTGTTCCCGGCGGCCGCCTTTATGAACAAAGAGAAGCCTGCTGCCGCGAGCTTGAAAAAATTCCCGGAATCAGCTTCGTTAAAAACAAAGCCGCTTTCTATATTTTCCCGAAATTAGACAGCCGCTTCAACATTACCGATGACCAGCAGTTTGCAATGGACTATCTTCACTCAAAACACGTTATGATAATTCCCGGCCGCGGCTTTAACTGGCCCACACCCGACCACTTCAGAATCGTTATGCTTCCCGAGCCTGACCAGATGGCTAAGGCAATGCGCGATCTGGGCGACTTCCTTGCAGACTATCGCCAGAACTAAAAAAAGAGTCTGCCAAAGTTTGCAGACCGCATAAAGCAAACAAAGGGTTTCTTTTGGTAACTTGAAAACCGAAAGAAGCCCTTTAAAACTATGAAAATCACTAAAACAGAAATTTGTGTTTTATGCAATAAACTCGGAGTAACCTTTATGAAAAAAATCATGTTTGTCTGCCACGGTAATATCTGCCGTTCACCTATGGCAGAATTTATTTTTAAAGACCTTTTGAAAAAGCGAAGGCTTTCGGAAAGATTTTTTGTTTCTTCAAGCGCAACAAGCACGGAAGAAATCCTAAACGGTGTCGGAAACCCGGTTTACCCTCCGGCAAAAAAAGAGCTTTTGAAGCATGGGATTTCATGCGACGGAAAAACTGCAGTTCAGCTGAAAGGAAGCGACTATGAAAAATATGACCTTTTTATCGGAATGGACAGCATGAACATCAGAAATATGAAAAGGATTTTAGGCGAAGACGGCGAAAAGAAAATTTTCAGACTTATGGACTTAACCGACAGACCCGGCGATGTTTCAGACCCATGGTTCACAAGGGCCTTTGATGTTACCTACAAAGACATTTCAGAAGGCTGTTTCTGTCTTCTTGAAAAACTTATTAGAGAAGAATTATGAATTACTACCGGATAAATTCAAAAGTGGCTGTAAAAACTCGTTTTTACAGCCACTTTTAACGTGCAGATTATCAACTGTTGATTTTTAAAGAAATATTGATTTCTTAGTTTCCTGATTAATCTTCAATTCCCAATGTTATGATTTCAAAGGGCTTATATTCAATAACATCGGTTTCACCCTGAACTTCTTCAAGCATATTGAGAATTTTTGCTTTAAAGCCCAAAGCAATTTTTCCCCTCGAGCCGTTCTGCTCAGAAAGACGAATAACCGTCATCTTTTTGTTTTCACTTCTTTTCGCCGCCTGAAGATAAAGAGGCTCAAAGGTGGGAAGAAGCCATTGAACATCTGCTTTAACCGGCGCAACATTATATTCAAAAGCAAGGTTATTGATTTTTGCTGAAACTGCGTCGTCTTTATGAGGCATAATCATATAGCAAAAATCGTGTTTCCCCATGTCTGAAACAACATCAGGGCGAATTGTTGACCGAAGAAGCGAAAGGCTCATTGAGCTGTTTTCAGCTCCGACGCCATATTTTCCGTCGTTTATTATTGCAATTCCTCCGCCCGTTTCACTCATGTCGCACCATTTATGGTGGCAGACCTCAAAGCGTGCCTGCTGCCAGGTGGTGTTTCTGTGGGTTTCTCTTTCAACGAAGCCCGCAGAGGTATCGCAAAGAAGCTTTCTTGTTAAAAGGTTGCAATCAAACAAAACCTTTGCCAAACGGTGCTTTTCCTGCCAATCAACAAGGTTTTCAACCTCAATTCCCCTGCTTCTTCTGAAGAGGCGAATAAGCCTTTTCCAAGTTGATTTTTCGGTTTTTAAAACGACCTCAAATGTTGCGCTTTCGCCGTCTGTTTCAACAAGAGAAAGCTCAGATGAAACTTCCGGTTCAATTTCTTTTTCTTTGTAGTTTGGAAGAATATCCCACGCATCATAGTTTCCCGGAGTGTCGCTATATAATTTCAGCTTGTTGAAGCTTCCGCCAACCCACTCTCTTTCAAGCTCTTTATCATAGAGAGAGGAGATTGAACCGTCTTTTTCAAAAGCAATTTTATAAAACGGTGTTTCAACAAATTCAGAAACACTTATCCAGTCTTCATCTTCTTTTGAAGGCAAAATTTCTGCACCTGAAAGTGCTTCAAGGTCGGGAATCTGCCAGAAGCCCTTTTCGCCGTATCTTGTTGCTGTTCCCTTTTCCCAAGGAATAAAAGTCAGAAGGCTTCTTCTGAAGTTAAGAGTGTTGAAATATTTCTTTCCGTTTCCTATTATTTGATCTAACTCTTTTTCAATTTCAGCGTAATCCTCCATGGCGTCAACAAAAACGGGATGAATGTGTGAGCCCGGAAGAATATCGTGAAACTGATTGACAAGAAAGCGTTTATAGAGCGCTGTTATTTTTTCTGTGTTGCCTTCTTTTCTCAAAAGCGAAAGAATTTCTGCTGTCCTGAATTTATATTCAAGGCGGCGGTTTATTTTTTTCAGGTCGCTTTTCGTTGTGAAGGTTCCTCTGTGCATTTCAAGATAAAGCTCGCCATCCCATGTTTCAAGGTTTTTGTTATCCTTAAGATTTTTTTCAAGGAATTCACTTCCCGAAACATGCTCACATTTTGGCATGACTGAAAGCTTTTCAAAACGATGCATAAGCTCAATCATTTCTTCCGTGCAGCCGCTTCCGCCGTCGCCGTAGCCAAACATATTAAGAGTCTGACCGCCGCTGTCTTTATCAATATATGCTTCCCAGTTTTCCTGAATTTGAGAGGGCATGTTCCATGTTATAAAATGTGTTGGAGGAACGCAGGCATAAACCTCGCTTCCATCAATACCCTTCCAGATAAAATTATTATGGGGAAAGCGGTTTGTGTCGTTCCAGGTTGACATTTTGTTTGAAACAAAATAGTCAACTCCGCTTTTTTTAAGAATCTGAGGAAGAATCCATGAATTTCCGAAAACATCGGGAAGCCAGGCGTTGTTAACGGTTTTTCCAAACATTCTTTCATAGGTTTTCTGACCGTATAAGCATTGACGAATAAGCGACTCTGCAGAAGGAACATTGCAGTCAGGCTCAACATACATCGCTCCCACTGGTTCAAACTGACCTAAGGCAACCTTTTCCTTAAGCTCAAGAAAAACCTCGGGATAATATTTTTCCAAAGTTTCATAAACATAAGGCTGAGTGTGAGTATATTTGAAATCAGGATATTTATCCATTAAACGAAGCTGAATAAGAACCGTTCTGAGATTTTTCTGAACACTATGAATTCTTCGCCAATAATAAGCAATATCAAGATGAGAATGAGCAATAAGCGCAACGTCTCCGCTGCCTTTATAGTTATCGTTGGCAAAAACCACCTTTTCAAGATAGTCCCTTGCCTCTTCGACTCCCGAAAGCTCTTCACCTTCAAAATCAATAAAATTCATTGCGTTATTCAGCTCTCGGTTAAGGAAGCTTCTGTAATCCTCATTGAAAAGCTCGCTTTTTGCAATATCAAGAAGAAGCTCAAAATCCCAGACCAAGCTTTGAACAGCGTGATTAACAGTTGTTATGTATGCTCCTTCAAAAATCTGGCGGCAGCCTCTGACAGAAAGAGACTCGGGATTTCTTTCGTCATCGGGCTTTGAACGGTTATATCCCATCATTTCAAAATGAAGGGTTTCGCCGCTGTTGATATAGGGAGAAAGGAGCATTCTTTCTCTGTTGGGATCTACTCCGCCTATATATTTCCCGTTAACCTTAACGCATATTTCAGCCGCTGTTTTCAGAGAAAACCAAAGCTCCTTATTCTGAAGCTCTTTTGGAATATTTACCTCAGCCCTGATAAAAGCGGTTCCGTCAGGAGTGAAATACATATCACCCTTTTTCAAAGGTCTGTAGGTCTCAGAATAATATTCAAACTGCATTTCTGCCGTTTGTCTTGCATCTCTTATTTCAAGATTTTCAATTTCCCATTTTGAAGAGTAAATATGCCTTTTAAGCCAGCCAAAACGCAAATCAGTCCATTCTTCAGGTCTCATTGAACGCCTGACAACTTTTATGTGCGCCATAAAATCACCTGCAGTATCCTTTCTTCTTTTCTCTTAAGTATCCTGAAAATAGGGCTTTTTTCGAATTGCAATGAGCTTAATTTCAAGGCCCAGATCTTTTTTAATTTCTTCTTCTATCCAAGCACAACAACGGTGAAGAATTAAGCATTTTGAACATTCACCTCTGAAAACAGCAGTCATTTCGCCGTTTTCAAAGGACTGAAACTCAATCCAACCGCCGTCGCCCTGAAGTTTTGGCTGAAGAACACAATCAACATAGTTTTTTAGCTTTTCCATTGGAGACCTCACTTAATCATGGAGTGAATTTTATCTCTGATTTTTTCAAATCTTTCCTGAGCTTTTTCTTTAGACTGCTCTTTTATTGAGTAATAAACCTTGATTTTCGGTTCAGTTCCCGAGGGTCTGACCGCCATCCAGGAGCCGTCATTCCAAATGAAACGAAGAACATCTTCTTTTGGAAGGTCGCCTACCCCTGCGCTATAGTCAATCACTTCTTTAAGACCGGTAAAAAGCTCAATTCCCTTTTCTCTGAAAAGAACCATCAAAGAAGCAATTTTTTCAGCTCCGTCTTTTCCCTTGAGAACGAAGGAATCAAGAACGTCAAGATAATAGCCATATTTTTCATAAAGCTCTTCAAGGGCAACAACAAGGTCTTTTCCCTGCTTTTTATACCAGGCTGCCATCTGACAAATAAGCATTGACGAAACAACAGCGTCCTTGTCTCTTGCGTGAGTTCCCACAAGATAGCCGTAAGACTCTTCATAGCCGATTATAAACTCTTTTTCGCCGCTGTCTTCATATTGGTTGATTTTTTCGCCGATATATTTAAAACCGGTTAAGGTTTCTTCAACCTGAAGTCCAAAAGCTCTTCCGATGTTTGCGCCAAGCTCAGAGGTAACAATTGTTTTAATCAGGGTTGATTTTTCTGAAAGAGAGTCCTTTTTCATTGAAAGAACAAAATTAACAAGAAGTGCGCCGGTCTGGTTACCTGTGAAAAGAACATAGTCGCCGTCATGCTTAACGGCAATTCCCACTCTGTCGCAGTCAGGGTCAGTTCCCAAAACAAGATCGGCATCAATTTCTCTTGCTTTTTCAATGGCGATGTTAAGGGCATCTTTTTCTTCAGGATTGGGACTTCTTACGGTTGAAAAATTTCCGTCGGGAAGCTCCTGCTCTTTAACAATGGTAACATCCATGTGGGAAATCATTCTTCTGACGGGAATATTGCCCGTTCCGTGAAGGGCAGTGTAAACAATTTTCAAGTCGCTTTTTTCCTCAAACAGCGACTGCTCCTTAACTTTGTCAAGATAAACGCTGAGAACATCTTCTCCGATATAGGTTATTCCGTTATCGTTTTCAGCAAAGGGAATTGACGAAAAATCGGTAACGGCGTTTATAAAGGAAATTGCTCCTCGGGCTTCTTCAGTACAGAACTGACAGCCTCTTGAATCATAAACCTTATAGCCGTTATATTCCTTCGGATTATGAGAAGCAGTAATCATAACACCGGCTGTGCATTTTAAATATGCTGTTGAAAAAGAGAGAACGGGAACGGGAACAAGCGACTCGAAAAGAAAAACCTTGAAGCCGCAGGAAGCAAAAATTCCTGCGGCAATTTTTGCAAAATAAGCGCTGTTGTTTCTTGAATCATAAGCAAGAACAACGCTGAGTTCACCCTCGTTTTTTGATTTAAGATAGTTTGCAAGACCAAAGGTTGCTTTTCCGACGGTGTATTTATTCATTCTGTTTGAGCCGGCACCCATAACACCGCGAAGTCCGCCTGTTCCGAAAGCAAGATCTTTATAAAAGCGGTCTTCAATTTCTTTTTCGTCTTTAACGGCGAGAAGCTCTTTTTTTGTTTCTTCATCAAAGCTCAGCCATTTTTCATATTTTTCTTTATATGTCATTGTTAAAAACCTTCCTCTCTATATTTCTTTAATTATATTATTTTTAATTGACAATAGCAATATTTTTAATTTAATTAAATCATTTTAAAGCCAGACTCTCATCTGGTTTTCACCTCGGTTACACCAGGTATAATAAGGAATCGCCGTTGCAACATATTCTTTTTCGTCGGGCTTTTCAAGGCTATAAAGAGAAGAAAAGCTTTCTCTTCTGAAGCAATGCGCTTTCAGGGTAACAGCGCCTGAAAGATTTTTGTTTTTCTCTGAAACAGTTGCCTTTTTGCCGTCGTTCAAACGAAGAGACAGAACATCGTTTTCGTTGTCGTTTCCTTCAAAGCAATAAACCAAAGGTCCTCTCATAAGCGCTTTTTTGTTTGAAAGAGCCGAAACGGCGTTGTTTGAATAAACAAAATATGGCTCATCATAAAGCCTGATAACAATTTCGTCTCCATCGCAGATATCAAAACAAACATAGCCTTTTTCAGCTTTAAGAGAAACTTCTTTTCCGTTTTTTTCAGTGCCGAAGCTCTTGCTCCATGACGGAATTCTTATATAAAGCTTTTTTCCGCCCTTTTTAATATTGAATTTCAGGTTCATATCATAAGGATATTGACTTTCGAGAGAAAAATCTACGCCGTTTTTAAATGAAACTTCGCCGGCGGCATACAAATGACAAAAAACAGCTTCACTGTTTTCGCCGTAGACATATTTTCCGAAAGAAGAAATCAGCCTTGCCACATTCGGCGGACAGCAGGCACAGGGATACCACTTAGGGCGCTGAGTTTTAACATGACTATGTGTGCAGGCAACAGCTGAAACTCCCGGAATACATTCAAGCGGATTGACATAAAAAAAGCTTTTTCCGTCAAGAGCAATTCCTGCAAGAACGCAGTTATAAAAGGCTTTTTCCATAATATCGGCGTATTCGCCCTCAAGCTTTGATTCAAGCATTTTTGAAGCAAACATCATCAGCCCTATTGAAGCGCAGGTTTCAGCGTAGGCTGTGTCTCCGGGAAGGTCATAGTCAACGGTAAATGCCTCACCGTGAACAGTTGAGCCGATTGCCCCTGTTATATAAAGTCTTTTCTCTGTAATACTCTTCCACAGGCGGAGGCAGGCTTCAGAAAGCTCTTCATCTTCAACAATAGCGGCAAGATCAGCCATTGCTGTGTATAAATAAACGGCTCTGACGCTGTGACCTACGGCATCGGTCTGCTCTCTGACGGGAGCATGGCTTTGGTTATAGTGTAAATCGCCGGGGGACATTCCCCAGACCTTCCATTTTCGCTTTTCACATTCTTTTTTAAAAAAATCCCGGTCAACTCCTCTGACATCAATAAAATGCTTTGCTGTTTCAAGACAAAACTTTTCGCCGGTCAGTTTATAAAGTCTCAGAAGAGCCAGCTCTATTTCAGGATGGCCGCCATAGCCCTCTTTTTTCTCCTTGACAAAAAGATTATAGATGTGTTTTGCGTTTTTAAGCATTACGTCGAGAAGTTTTCGCTTTCCTGTGGCTTCATAATAGGCGCAGGCAGCTTCAATCATGTGTCCGCTGCAATAAAGCTCATGACCTTCAAGAAGGTTTGTCCAGCGTTTTTCCCGATCTTTGATTGTAAAAAAGCTGTTTAAATATCCGTCTTCATCCTGAGCCTGAGCAATGAGCTCAATTAATTCATCTGCTGTTTTTTCAAGCTTTTCATCAGGAATAACAGCCAGAGAATAGGCCACGGCTTCAAGCCATTTGGCAGCGTCGCTGTCTTGAAAAACCATTCCGAAAAAGCCGTCGTCGGTGTTTTCACCCCTGAGTGCCTTTCCGGCGTTAACAAAATTTTTTATAACATGGCTTTTGTCTGCACCCTCAACATTATCACACATAACATCATATTGAAAAGGGATAACCGTTTCTTTAATAAGCTTCTGATAAGCGCTGATAAAACCCTTGGATTTATATTGAGTAACGTCTATAGAGTTTTGAAATTTCATAAACACACCTTCTTTTTCAGGATATATATAGTATAAAGATTTTAGATAATTTGTAAAGCATAAAAACGTGTTCTGCATGAACCGTGATATTTTTACGATCTAAAAGTTTTAGACTTATAAATGTTAAAAAGGTTTCTCCAAATTTTGTAATCTGAAGAAACCTTTATGTTGTTTAGGTTTATGCGGTCTGCGCTTTTTTTACCAGACCCTCGGGGCGAGGAAAAAAAGATGCAGAATAAGCAAACTGAGCAAAAATGAAGCTTCTGCTTCGTTTTTGGCTACCCGAAGGCGTACAAAGGTACGCCGAGAGGCGAAGTTGGCTTATAGCATGA